>NZ_AZDA01000092.1:0-78745 GCF_001434575.1 Loigolactobacillus bifermentans DSM 20003 | reverse complement strand
GGAGGTGCCATGCTTCCACCGTGACGGTTTTCGTCCGATGGAATGGACATCCTCCGGAAATAAGATTTTGCGCTAGCAAAATAGACATTAAAGCCTTTAGGAGGTTTTGTTTTGAATTTGAAAAGGTTACGACTGTTTTTGGTTTTGATCACCAGTAGCTTGGCCCTAGCTGCTTGTGGCAACTTACAATCTTCGGGGTTAGGCTCGACCAGTACCACCAAGTCGAAATCATCTGTGACCACAACGGGTCAAGCGTCAGATGGTGAGTACCAAGGGGTGATCAAAAAGGGCAAGTATTTAACCAGTAAATCCCGTGGTGTCTCACAAAGCCAAGATGATAACACATACAATTTAAAGAGTTTTGAAAATGGTTTGTTGTCCATTTCCAAAAAAGAATTCGCGACGAATAAGTACGTGTTCCAAGAAGGACAATACTTAAAGAAGGCCACCACACAAAACTGGTTGGCCCGTCAATCTAAAAGTAATCCCACAGGGTTGAATCCCAAGGACAATGGTGAAAAATCTGAAACGAAGCGCAACCCAATCTACTTGCAACAGCTTGAAGAACAAGATTATATGACCCAAAGTGGTAGTAAGTTATCCTTAAGTGGGATGACCATTGGGTTAGGCTTAAACCAAATCGACTACTACGAAAAAGAACAGTATGGCGCCACTTATGAAACCAAGATCTCTGAGGCCACCCGTGTTGCTGAAGGAAAGAAAATGGCCAATGAAGTGGTGAAACGGATGCGCAAAAAGTCCGGTGTTGGCAAAGTACCCATTGTGATTGCACTGTATAAACAGGCCACGAACGACAGTTTAGTTGGGGGCACGTTCTTTGCTTATGGTGTTAGTAAAAACGGGAGCAACAGCATCACAGAATGGCATAATGTGGATCAGAAGAATTATATTTTGCCGGCGGTTAATAATGCGAAAACGGGTAGCGGTAAGGCTAGTGAGTCCTTTAGCAACTTTAAAACACAAGTGCAAAACTTCTTCCCGAACTTGTCAGGCGTGACGGCACAAACCCAATACAATTCTGGGACATTGTCTGGCATGAAGGTCAGCATTACCACGCAGTTCTACAGTCAAACTGAAATTACCAGCTTCACGCAATTTGTTGCCACTGAAGCACAGAAATATTTACCAACAGGGGTTCCTGTAGAAATTACCATTAGCTCGACTAGCGGGGTGCAGGCTTTTGTGGCTCGTGAAAGTGGCGAAAAGTCATATTATACCCATGTCTTTGGCAGTTATTAATGAAATAAGTCTCATGAAAGCGTGTGTTTGTCGGCGAAGGTTGCCGCAAGCACACGCTTTTATGGTAGAATAATTGCGTAACTAAAATGAAAGAGAGGCAAGCGAATTGGCAATCAGCAAAGAACAAGTGACCCACGTGGCAAACTTAGCCCGTTTATCATTTACGGACGAGGAACTCGGCCAATTTACCGATCAATTAAGTCAAATTACCGATATGTTTAACGAATTACAAGAAGTCGACACAACAGGCGTTGCACCGATGACACATGTTGTTGATCTTGTGAACGTTTTACGTCCGGATGAACCAGCTCCTGCTAATCCAGCTGAGCGTGATGCGTTGTTGCACAATGCACCTGATGCGCAAGACGGTTATATCAAGGTTCCAGCAATTTTGGACAATGGAGGGACTGACGCCGAATGAACTACTTTGAAAACGATCTAACAGCATTGCATCAAGCGTTGGTCAATCATGACATTACCAGTTATGACCTGACCCAACAGACGTTAGCGGCTTTAAAAGAAACTGACCAAAAAGTCAACGGCTTCTTGGCATTAAACGAAGAAAAAGCCTTAGCAACTGCGAAAGCCATTGATGAAAAAGGCATCGATCCTGACAACATTTTAGCTGGGATCCCAATTGCCATTAAAGATAATATTATGACGAAGGATTTGAAAACCACAGCGGCTAGTAAAATTCTCGAAAACTTTGTGCCGGTTTATGACGCCACTGTGATGCAAAAGCTGTATGACAAGGATTTAGTTGTGGTTGGGAAAACCAACATGGATGAATTTGCCATGGGCGGTTCAACGGAAAATTCAGCCTTTAAAACCACTAAAAACCCTTGGAACTTAACCAAAGTGCCCGGTGGCTCTTCTGGTGGTTCTGCGGCGGTTGTTTCCGCCGGCATGGTGCCAGTTGCCTTGGGTTCTGATACCGGGGGTTCAATTCGCCAACCCGCTTCCTTTACCGGTATTGTTGGGATGAAACCAACTTATGGTCGTGTGTCACGTTGGGGCTTGATCGCCTTTGGGTCTAGTTTAGATGAAATTGGTCCCATGACCCGGAGCGTCAAAGATAACGCTGCAGTTTTAAACGTGATTGCAGGCCACGATGTGCATGATGGCACCACCGTTGACCAACCCGTACCAGACTTTACGGCTGGGATTGATCAAGGTGTGGCTGGCTTGAAGATCGGTTTACCGAAAGAATACTTAGGTGAAGGGGTTCAAGCTGAAGTCAAAGACGCTATTTTAGCAGCTGCTGACAAGTTCCGTGAACTAGGCGCCACAGTTGAAGAAGTGTCATTGCCACACAGTCAATACGGCGTGGCTGCTTATTACATCATTTCATCTTCTGAAGCCTCATCCAACTTACAACGGTTTGATGGGATTCGTTATGGCGTTCGGACACAAAACGCCAAGAACTTAGATGATGTTTATGTGAACTCACGGACAGAAGGCTTTGGCCCCGAAGTGAAGCGTCGAATCATGTTAGGGATGTATTCCTTATCAGCTGGTTACTATGATGCTTACTTCAAGAAGGCGGCTCAAGTGCGGACTTTAATGAAACAAGACTTTGAAAATGTCTTTAAAGATTATGACTTGATCATGGGCCCGGTTGCACCAACCACGGCTTATGGCATTGGTGAAGATGTGACCGATCCCTTGACCATGTATGCAGGGGACGTTTTAAGTGTGCCAGTTAACATGGCTGGGCTGCCTGGTTTGTCCTTACCAGCAGGCTTTGCCAAAGGCTTACCAATTGGCATGCAGTTAATTGGCCAACCTTTTGCTGAAACCACGATTTACAAAGCTGGCTATGCCTTTGAACAAGCCACCACATTCCATCAAGAAGTACCAACGTTAGGGGGAAATGACTAGTGAATTTTGAAACAACCATTGGCTTGGAAGTCCACGTTGAATTAAAAACAAAATCCAAGATGTTTAGTCCATCGGCTAACGAATTTGGTGACACCCCTAATATGAACACCAATGTGATCGATTGGGGTTATCCTGGTGTTTTGCCAACTGTTAACCGCGGTGCCATTGAATATGGGATGCGCGCGGCATTGGCTTTAAATGCCACGGTTTCCAAGGAAAACCATTTTGATCGTAAAAACTATTTCTATCCTGATAATCCAAAGGCTTACCAGATCACACAATTTGAACAACCCATCGGGACCAAAGGCTGGGTGGAAGTTCATTTAAGTGATGGTAGTACGAAGAAGATCGGAATCGAAGAATTGCATTTAGAAGAAGATGCCGGCAAGAATACACATACTGGCCAATATTCTTACGTCGATTTAAACCGTCAGGGCACACCTTTGATTGAAATCGTATCCGCCCCTGATATGCATTCACCTGAAGAAGCTTACGAATACATGGAAACCTTACGGCAAATTATCCAATTTACTGGGGTTTCTGATGTGAAAATGGAAGAAGGTTCTTTGCGGGTGGATGCCAACATTTCCATTCGGCCAGTCGGTCAAAAGGAATATGGGGTCAAAACCGAATTAAAGAACATCAACTCCTTTAGTTTCTTGCGTAAAGGGTTGGAATATGAAGAAAAGCGGCAAGCACAGATTCTGTTATCTGGCGGCACAATTCGTCAGGAAACCCGTGGTTTTAACGAAAACACTGGGGAAACTGTCTTACAACGTGTTAAGGAAGGCTCAGACGATTACCGTTACTTCCCAGAACCAGATATTCCACCATTGCACATTGATGATGACTGGATCGAAAAAGTGCGTGCTTCAATTCCTGAAATGCCAGCCAGCCGTCGGAACCGTTACATCAATGATTTTGGATTAACGGCCAGTGATGCCCAAGTCTTAACGGCTAACTTAGAAATGTCTGATTTCTATGAAGCCACTGTTGCTGCCGGTGCGGATGCAAAATTAGCTTCAAACTGGTTACAAGGTGAAGTGAGTGCGTACTTAAATGCTGAGCATTTAGGTTTAGCTGATACCAAGTTAACCCCTGCCCATTTGGCGACGATGATCTCATTGATCACCGATGGCACGATTTCTTCTAAAATCGCCAAAAAAGTCTTTAAAGAGATCATTACCAACGGCAGCGAACCAAAAGCTTGGGTCGAAGCCAAAGGTATGGTGCAATTATCAGATCCCGCTAAGTTATTACCAATGATCACCGAAGTCTTAGATAACAATGCACAATCGATCGAGGACTTTAAGAATGGTAAAGATCGGGCCATTGGTTTCTTAGTCGGCCAGCTTATGAAACAGACCCACGGGCAAGCGAACCCGAAAGTTGTCAATCAATTATTGATCGGCGAGTTGAAGAAACGCTAAATAAGAGGAGGGCGTTTAAATGGAGCAACGTGCAAGAGTCATTTATAACCCAGTTGCTGGGCATGAAGCCTTAAAGCGCAATATGATCGATATTTTAAATGTGTTTGAGGCAGCTGGTTATGAAACAAGTGCTTTTGCCACAACGCCGACGCCTAACTCTGCTCGAGATGAGGCAGCGCGGGCAGCAAAAGCCGGGTTTGACCTGGTGGTCGCTGCTGGTGGTGATGGGACCATTAATGAAGTGGTCAATGGGTTAGCTGGATTGAGCAAGCGGCCTAAAATGGCGATCATTCCAGCGGGGACAACTAACGATTATGCCCGGGCTTTAAAAATTCCCCGGGAAGATCCGGTTGAGGCCGCAAAGATTGTTTTAAAGCAACAAACGATTAAAATGGATATTGGCCAGGCAAATGACACGTATTTCATGAACATTGCTGGTGGGGGCTTCTTAACGGAGCTGACTTACGAAGTGCCCTCTGAAACCAAATCCATTTTTGGCTATTTAGCTTATTTGATTGAAGGGGCCAAATTACTACCACAAATCAAGCCGGTGCAAATGCATTTGGAATATGATGACGGGGTGTATGATGGTCCAGCATCGATGTTCTTGTTAGGCTTGACCAACTCAGTTGGGGGCTTCGAACAGGCCGCGCCTGATATTTCCTTAGATGATGGCCGCTTTTCACTGATTGTTGTGAAAACAGCGAATATGTTAGAGTTGATTCGTTTAATGACCATGGTCTTAAACGGTGGGCGCCATGTCGATGATCCGCGGATCATTTATACCAAAACCCATAAGCTTGTGGCAGAAACCCAAAACGGTGAAGCTATGAAAATCAATTTAGACGGTGAATATGGCGGTGATGCGCCGATGACATTTTTAAACTTGAAGCAGCACATTGAAATGTATGCCAACGTTGATGAATTGCCATCTCAAGCCATTACTGGGGAGTATGAAGGCCGGCAAGCAGCAAAAAAAGCTTTAAAAGATAGCCTAAAGTAATTTCAAAGTGAGACAGTTGAGCTGTAAAGTGTTAAACTTTTAACGCGGTGCAGTTTCAACTGGCTCATTTTTTTGAGCTTTGGAGAAAACGGCAGTGGGCGTTTGGTCAGGAATTTTGCACCGGCTCAACGCAAAATCGGATGTTTGCAGAAATAGAACAAGAATTTAGGAGATACTACATGAAATTTACAGCACCAGTTACCAAAAATCAAACGCTTCAAGCGACGATTCAAGACCTCACTTATGAAGGCTTAGGCGTTGCCAAGGTAGACCATTATCCATTGTTTGTGGAAAATGCGTTGCCAGGTGAAGCTGTCACGTTACAAGTGACTAAAATTGGCAAAAACTTTGGCTATGCTCGGGTAACCGATTGGCAAAGTAAAAGCCCAGATCGGGTTGAATTACCAAACCAGGCTTATCGTCAAACTGGGATCGCGCCACTGGGACATTTGGCTTACCCCGCTCAATTAAAGTTCAAGCAACATCAAATTGAAATGCAATTTGAACGTAACCAGCTAGCTGTACCGGTTAAAGCAACCTTAGGCATGGCCGATCCAACCGGCTACCGGAATAAAGCACAAGTGCCGGTTCGCGAGATCAAAGGCGAACTGGAAACTGGCTTTTATCGAAAACGCAGTCACCAAGTGATGCCATTAACGGATTTTTATATTCAAGATCCTGAAATCGACAAGGCAATCGTCAAAGTCCGCGATTTGTTACGCCAATACCATGTGGTGCCTTATGATGAAAAACGGCATCAAGGGGTGATCCGCAACATTATGGTACGCCGCGGCTATTACAGCCATGAATTAATGGTTATTTTGATTACCCGCGTCGCTGATTTCCCACAAAAAGATGCTTTAGTGGCGGCTATTGTTTCAGCGTTACCAGAAACAGTCAGTGTGATCCAAAGTGTCAATGCCAAACAAACCAACGTGATTCTTGGCCCAACGACGAAAAAACTATTTGGGAAAAGCTTCTTACGCGATCAGTTGTTAGGCTTAACGTTTGATATTTCTGCACAATCATTTTATCAAGTGAATCCTCAACAAACGGAAAAGTTGTACCAAGCGGCCATTGAAGCGGCTGGTTTAACCGGCACAGAAACCGTGATCGATGCCTACTGTGGTATCGGGACGATTTCCTTGGCGTTAGCGCAGCATGCCAAGTATGTTTACGGCATCGAAGTCGTTCCAGCCGCTGTGGCGGATGCCAAACGGAATGCGAAATTAAACGATATTCGGAATACGAAATTCAGCTTAGGGCAGGCTGAACGTGTGATGCAGGAATGGGCCAAAGACGGCCAACAACCTGATGTTTTGGTGGTTGATCCACCACGTAAAGGGTTGGCACCTGAATTTATTGCAGCAGTCGGCGAAATGAAACCGAAACGCATGGTTTATGTCAGTTGCAACCCAGCCACATTAGCTCGGGATCTGGCTGCTTTACAAGCACTCGGTTACCATGCGGCTAGCACGCAACCCGTTGATATGTTCCCACAAACCACATCGATCGAATCGGTGACCGGACTATCATTGGCATAAGTTAACTTTAAAAAGGCCTGATCGCTTGCGATAGGTCTTTTTAAGTGCGAAAAAAAGAGGCTGTCAACGAGTAGTCAACAGTCCTTATTCAGGTTGATTAACAATCATAATCGGATAGGTGCGGTGATCGGCCTCGTCGTAAATCGTTGTCGGTTGTTGATCATTGGCCGTGATCCGTAACTCGTAGCCATACTGGTCCAAGAAGACCAATTGCTGCCGATTCAGCTGGGTCACTTGGCCTGCTAACGCATGACCGTCAATTTTAATTTCCAATTGAGATGAGACGCGTAATTGATGATGGCGTTGCTGGCGTTCATCATAGAAGCGCCAAGTTCCCGCAAAAAAAAGCGTGTAGTCAACGGCGGTAGCCGGTTGATGTGCGACAAAGTGTTTCACAAAATTTTTAACCAAACGTTGCCCGTTAAGATGCCAATGAAAGGCCACTGTGCCACCTACTTTCTCAGCCGAAAAAATCGGTTATTCGTTGCTATCATCATAGCACGAAAAGGTGAAAAACAGGGGATCAATCGCTTTTTTTTCATGAGTAATTTATAATGGATTAAAACAGCCTTTTGATAGGAAGGATGAGTGTGATGTTAAAATTAGGGATTATCGGAACCAACTGGATCACAGCTCAATTTATTGATGCAGCATTAGCAACAAAAGAATATGAATTAACAACGATTTATTCACGTCATGCGGATAAAGCGCAGGCGTGGCAGGATAAGTATCAAGCAGCAGAATATTTTACGGATCTCACTGAATTTTTTAAAAATGGTCAGTTTGATGTGGTTTACATTGCATCGCCAAACAGCTTACATTTTGAACAAACCAAGCAGGCCATTTTAGCCGGCAAAAACGTGATCGTGGAAAAGCCAGCTTTCGCCAATCCCACGCAACAACATGTGATTCAACAATTGTTGGATCAAAACCCTGACCGCTTTGTATTGGAAGCAGCGCGGCATGTTTATGAACCAAATTTCACACACATTAAAACGGCAATTGCCCAATTAGATGATCTGCAAGGGGCTACTTTAACGTACATGAAATATTCATCCCGCTATGACCAAGTGCTAGCCGGTGAAACACCAAATATCTTTAACCCAGTTTTTGCCGGTGGCGCCGCGCAAGACTTAGGCGTCTATGTGGTCTATGATGCAGTGGCTTGGTTTGGATCACCAGATCGGGTGGCTTATTTTGCCACCCCAACGCCAACGGGTGTTGATGGCCATGGCACAGCCATTTTAACTTATCAAGATTTTGATGTGACCTTGATTTTTGGTAAGAACACCACTTCGTTCTTGCCTTCTGAAATTTATGGGTTACATGATACCTTAGTGATTAAGCCCAATGCTGCCGATATTGCCCAAGTGGAAAAGCATCAATTTGGTAGTGATATGGTAACGCCATTAGGAGAACCAGCAGCTGCGAATCCAATGCGACACGAAGCACAAGTTTTTGCGGACATTATCCAACAAAATGACCACGCTTATGCGCAACAACAGTTTGACTTAAGCGCAGAGGTTAATTCAGTACTTTATCAATTAAGACGATCTGCCGGGTTACATTTCCCTGCAGATTCAGTAAGTGAGGATACTCATGCCGAGTAAACAATTTCAAACCGTTTGGGAACAAGCGGGTTTTCAAGCTGAAACAGCCATTCAAACGGCCGTTTATCAGCCATTAAAACAAGATCATTCGATTTTAGGACTGGCCCCGACTGGCTCAGGTAAAACCCTTGCATTTGCACTGCCACTTTTTGAAAAGTTAGTGCCAGGCGATGGCCTACAATTATTGATTTTAGCGCCTTCGCAAGAATTAGTGATGCAAGAACGGGATGCACTTCGGCCTTATGCCCAAGCCGTTGGGCTAAAGATCCAAGGAGTTGCAGGTGGTGCTAATATTAAACGGCAAATCGAACGTCTGAAACAAAAACCTGAGGTGATCGTAGCAACAGCAGGGCGCTTATTAGAACTTGCTGCACAGCATAAGATCAAGTTTCATACTTTACAAACCATTGTTATCGATGAAGCGGATCAGCAGTTATTACCAGAAAAAATGGACGTTACCCGTGATGTGGTGCGCCATTCACCGAGTGAGACACAATTGGCTTTTTTCTCAGCCACTAAGATCCGGGTCATGGATGAATTGGAAAAATGGTTTGGGTTGCCCATTGAAACCATTGATGTGCGGGCAGAAGACCATAGCCAAGGAAGTGTGTGCCATGGGATGATCGATGTGCCGGTTCGCAAGCGTGTGGATGCACTGCGCCGGTTAAGCCACGTTCCAAATTTTTATGCGTTAGTTTTCTTTAATTCGTTAAATGATTTAAAAGATGCGGCTGAGGTGTTGCAACACCAACACGTCTCTTGTCGCGTGTTAACCAGTGAATTAACCCAGATCAAACGGCAACAAGCCTTACGGGCCTTTCGCAAGCAGGAAGTCCGCTTGCTGTTAACCACAGATGTGGCCGCACGTGGTTTGGATATTCCGGCGTTACCAGCCGTGGTGAATTATGATCAACCACGAGATCTGGAAACTTATATTCATCGCACAGGGCGTACAGGGCGCATGGGCCAGTCTGGTTATGCCATTAGTTTAGGCAATGAACATCAGTTGCGTCAGTTAAAGCAGTTGGTGGGCACAAAATACCAAGTGTTGACGTTGTATTTGACCCAAGGCCAGTTGCAACTCACACCGCCAGAACGCCGACCACAAGTGACGGCGAAGTCTGTTCGACATCAACCAAAAGCGAAGCCTAAAAAAACACATGCACCACAGCCGGCGCCAGAACCCAAACCTAAGAAGAAAAAGCGCAAGCGTGATCAGAAAAATAAGGGCAAACGCATGACTAAATGATGTTCATTCCGATTAAAGAGGCGTATACTCAAACTAATCATTAGCGCGAAACAATCACGTTTGGAGGGAACCGGCATGAAAATTGAGCAAATATTAAACATTCCAGCAGCCTTTATTTATAATCGCATTGTTGAGACTGAACTTTTTGACATTCAGGCGCAAACAGGTCATCGCTTAACGGCTGATCAATTAGCCGGTTTTAGTTATGAAAAGCGGCTTGAAGCAGGGGAAAAGGCCAAAGTTGCCATTACCCGCAATGTGCTAAACCGCAGTTTTCATTATGAGATGCTGACCAAACACTATCGGCGGAAGATCTACTATGATTTTACACCGATTACCGCAGCCTCCAGTAAGGTGATTTATGAAGAACGGAACACGTCATTAAGTTTGTGGCAACAAATTGTTGATGTGACCCGGGATACGTTGCTAGGTTCACTGAAGCGGCATAACTTCCGGAAAATGTTCCTACAAATCGAAAAGTCTTACTAAACAAAAAAACTTTCAAAACCAACTGGTTTTGAAAGTTTTTTATTTAGGTTTGCTGTTAAGATGACCCCAACTGGAATCGAACCGGTGACCTATCGCTTAGGAGGCGATTGCTCTATCCTGCTGAGCTATGGGGCCAAAGCAACTCCTATTTTCTCATGAAATAAAAAGCTTGTAAAGCCCAGGAACGTTTCGGGGTCGTAACGTTGTAACCAGACAAAACTGACCAATAATAGGATGAATAAGCCAGCTGCCCCAAGTGCCAGTCCCCATAAACGTTGCCGGTCACCTGGTAAACGCCAGCTGAGCACTAGGAAAAAGCAAGTCAAGGCCAAGGTCACACCTAAGCCTAGCAACAGTAGCCCTAACAATGACATCCCATCCTTTCAGGTTGCGATCCGTTATTCAGCGGCCTCGGCTAACGCCTTGGCAAAGGCTTCTAAATGTTCGATGTCGTCACCATTTGCTTCTAAATCGACTTTAACGGTGGTTGCACTTTTTTGTGCACCAGTTTTAGCAAAAGCGGCATCAAAATCATCGACTGATTTGGCAAAGTGATCGTAAAACGAATCGCCGGAGCCACAAACCCCATAGACCTTACCGTCTAATTGTTCTTCCAGTAGATCTTCATAAAAATCAATGGCTTCGTCTGGCATATCGCCTTCGCCATAAGTATATGTGGCGACGACACAAATATCGACGTCCTCAAAATCGGCTGGATCGGCTTGCGAAATTTCTTCAACCTCAACGTCGACGTTTAAATTTTCAAATGCTTCCGAAATAATATCTGCAATTTCTTCGTTGTTGCCAGTCATGCTGGCATAGACAATTTTGGCCCGCGCCATTTAATCGCTTCTTTCTATCTTTTAATTCAAATCGATCAAGTTTGATTATAGCAAACTCTTTTCAGAATGAAAATGTTCGTGCACATTAGAAACGTTACCAAAAGCAGCCAATATCCGTTATAATAAGATAGTTTGAAATCAGAAGGGGGCCGCTGGGTAACGGCGGCTTGAATAGGTGTGTCTTATTTGGATCAATTAAAAAAACACCCTCGACGTGAACGGGTAAGACGTTTTATGGCGATTTTTATTGATCGTTTTACCCATGCGGGCATCAATGATGGTGCCATTGTGATTGCCTTTTGGGAATTACTTTCGATTTTCCCATTATTGATTTTCTTAGGCAACTTGTTACCGTTATTGCATTTAAATAGCGCAACGGTGTTAAGTTACGTCGAAGGCGTGATTCCAGAAACGATTTATAAACATATGTTGCCGACAGTTGACCGCTTTTTAAGACGAGGTAATGGTGGCTTGTTATCTTTTGGGGCCTTAGGGACCTTATGGACCGCTAGCCGCGGAATCAACGCTTTAAAACGGATGATGGATCGGACGTACGGGGTTTTAGAAAAACAGAATTTTATTTTATTACGGCTAGTGGCGTTACCGATGACGATTTTTTTAGTGATTTGTATGATGGCCATCGTCCTAACCTTTAGTTTTGGGCAGCAAGTGTTGGATTATTTAACGCCAATTTTTCATCTACCGGCGCATTTGATCGACACGTTTCAGGCGTTAAAGTGGCCGGTGAGTACTTCGGTGATGTTTCTGATGTTATTGGTGATCTACTATGTGCTGCCCAATATTAAATTGAAATTACGGAGTGTGATTCCTGGGGCGGTGATCACCACCGCAGGTTGGTTAGGCTTAGCGCAATTATTTTCACTGTATGTCAGTTATTTGACCCGCTCACTATTAAGTTATGGCACCATTGGTTTTTTCATGGTATTGATGTTTTGGCTGGACTTTTCGGCTTGGATCTTAATGTTTGGCGCCGTGGTCAATGTAGTGGTGGAACAAACCTTTTTTGGTCGGGTGCGCGAGAACAAAAATCACTTGCAGGCCTTTTTACGGCGTCGCTACCATAAGCGGCCGCCGGCACCATAACTTTTTGCATCTTAGGCTTAAATTGGTTACAATCAAAGCAAGAAAACGGTTTTGTTGGCGCAAAACAGACAAGCCGTCAGAATCTGCGCAGCAGATCAGATTATGATTTTTAAGGAGTAACGAATTGATGAAAGTACGTAAAGCAATTATTCCAGCAGCTGGGTTAGGAACGCGCTTGTTACCTGCGACCAAGGCGATGGCAAAGGAAATGTTACCGATCGTTGATGTACCGACCATTCAATTTTTAGTTGAAGAGGCCAAGGCAGCTGGAATTGAAGATATGTTGATTATTACGGGCAAAGGCAAGCGCCCAATTGAAGATCATTTCGATTCCGTGCCCGAGCTGGAACAAGTGCTGAAAAAGCGGCATAAAGATGCTATGTTAAAATTAGTTGAAAGCACCACTAACATGGGCATTCGGCTGTTCTTTGTGCGGCAATCTTATCCGAAAGGCTTAGGGGATGCCGTGGCCCTGGCAAAGGATTTTGTGGCTGATGAACCCTTTGTGGTGATGCTAGGTGATGATATTACCCAGTCCGAAGTACCTTTAACCAAGCAATTAATGAACGACTATGAAAATACCCATGCGTCGACCTTAGCGGTGATGCAAGTGCCACATAAGGATGTTTCCAAGTATGGTGTGATTGCACCGGCTTCTGAAACAGCGCCTGGTCTTTATAATGTAGCGAACTTTGTTGAAAAGCCGGCACCAGAAGATGCCCCAAGTGATCTGGCGATTATCGGGCGGTACTTGTTTACCCCAGAGATCTTCAAGAGCTTGGCCATTCAACAGCCTGATGCTGGCGGTGAAATTCAATTAACTGATGCCATTGATCATATGAATAAAACCCAACGTGTTTTTGCGCGTCAGTTTACGGGCAAACGCTACGATACCGGCAATAAGTTTGGTTATTTAACCACCAATATTGAATTTGGTTTGCAGCACGCCGAAATGAAAGATGATTTGCGCGATTACATCATTAAATTAGGCCATGAACTCGAAGGCAAAGCCTAAAGTGGCACGATCAAAAAGCACCTTAAACTCGGGTTTGAGTTTAAGGTGCTTTTTGATTAACGCCGGGTGAGTTTGACTAAAACCTCTACCCGTGCCGTTTGTGGGAACATATCAAGGGGTTGTAAATAATCCACTTGATAGACCTTGGTTAAATCAACCAAGTCGCGGGCCAACGTTGCTGGGTTACAGGAAATATAAACAAACTTTTTCGGTTTGTATTTTAAAATGGTTTGGCGCAACGTGTCGGCTAACCCTAAACGCGGTGGGTCAACGATCAAAGCGTCTAATTGAAAGCCTTGCGCTAACCACTGGGGTAAAATCGTTTCTGCGGCGCCGACTTCGTAGTGAACGTTGGCAATGTGATTCAGTTTGGCATTTTGCTTAGCGTCTTCAATGGCTGCTGGAATAATGTCCATCCCACGGACTTCACCTGCAACTTGGGCCAAAGGCAAGCCGACGGTGCCAACACCACAGTAAGCGTCGACGACATTTTCTTGTGGCGCCAAAGCCAATGCGGTTTGTGCCAATGCGTAAAGTTTGGCGGTTTGAATGGGGTTTAATTGAAAAAAGGCGGGTGCAGATAGCGCAAAGTTTAAGCCGTTAATGGTTTCAATTAAGTGCGTTTCCCCGGCTAAATGGCGCGTTTCCCGGCCCCAAATACGTGAGGTGCGTCCTGGATTAATATTGTGCATCACGGAGACGACTGCTGGACAATGCGTTGCAATAAACATTAGCAGCTCCGTTTGATGGGGGAGTTCAGGACCCGTGGTGATAAAGGTGACTTGCAGCGTTTCATTGGCAAACGATTCGCGGATTGCAATGGTTTTCAGCGCCCCATGGTGTTGCCGTTCATCAAAAATAGAGACATCAAACTTTTGTAACGCAGCAACCAGTTGGCGCATGACGGCCATGGTCAGTGGTCGCTGGGTTTTAAAGGTCGCCAGGTCCACCAGATCATGACTATTCGGGCGATAAAGGCCAGCCATCACTTGACCATGTTCACGCCGAACTTGAAATTGTGCCTTGTTGCGATAAGCGTAAGGTTCGGTCATGCCAATGGTCGGCTTAATGGTGTAATGTTGATAGCCGCGCGGTTTGAACTTCGTCAAGCTTTGTTGGACCAGATCGGCTTTAAACGCCAACTGACCGGGGTAGTCTAAGTGTTCCAACTCAATCCCGCCAACGATGCCAAAGTAATCTGCGTCAGCAGGGGTGACCCGATGGGGGCTGCGTTGCCGAATACTAGTGAGCTTAGCGGTTACAAAACGTGGCGCTAAGTCAGTGACTTCAGCGGTGATCACTTCACCTGGCAGTGCCTCGGGAACAAACACAATGGTCCGTTTAAAATAGCCGATGCCTTCACCGTTGATCCCGAGACGTTTGATCGTCAGGGTCATTTTTTGACCCCGTTTAATGTGATGTTGATAATGTGGTTGTGCTGTATGCATAACGTACAAGCCCTCGTTTCTTATTTTGTCCCACCTATCATAGCACATTGTCCGATTCGATTAGAAAGGAAGATACAAAAGTGGCAGATGCAGAGATCACAAAAATTGAAGCCCAAAAGCGTCGGGGACGCTATAACATTTATTTAGATGGCCAATATGCTTTTCCAGTCAGTGAGGCCGTGTTGGTACAGTTTCGGCTGGCCAAAGGGATGCTGCTGTCAGATCAACAACAAACACAGATCGGCGCAGCAGATCAGGCCTCACAAGCTTATCAGCTGGCGCTTAATTACTTATCACATCAGTTGCGAACTGAATTTGAAATTCGCCATTATTTAAAAGAACATGATATTCCATTACCGGTGCGGCATTCGGTGGTGAAACGGCTACAGGAATTACATTTATTGGATGATCAAAATTATGCGGACAGCTATGTGCGGACCGCTAAATTAACCACGGATAAAGGGCCAATCGTGATTCGTCAAAAACTAAAACAAAAAGGGGTTGCGGATTTACAGATCGAAGCGGCGTTAGCACAATACACCCAAGCAGAACTGATTGAAAATGGGGTGAAAGTTGCGCAAAAACTAGCGCAGCATTATCACCGTCAAAGTTTTCAACAGCAGCAACAAAAGGTGAAAACGGGCTTACGCCAAAAAGGCTTTAACGGCGATTTGATCACGTTGATCATGGCCCAACTTGATTTGCAGCCGGATACAGCGCAAGAACAGACGGCCTTTAACCTGCAAGCTGAAAAAGCATGGCGGCAAACGGCGCGTTATACCGGCCAACAGCGCCGGTTAAAGGTCAAACAGAAACTTTATCAAAAGGGCTTTGCCTTTGATTTGATTGAATCTTTTTTGGCCTTAAAGGAGCAGCAGGATGAATTGGACGACTAAAAAACAGCAAGCATTTCAACGAGATTTTTTAAACTGGTACCAGCAAAATCAACGGGATCTACCGTGGCGACATTTTCATGACCCTTATCATATTTGGCTGTCAGAGATCATGTTGCAACAAACGCAAGTTCACACCGTGATTCCGTATTATCAGCGTTTTTTAAAGGCCTTTCCAACGATTGCAGACTTAGCGGCAACCGATGAGGCCACTTTATTTAAGGCTTGGGAAGGGCTAGGCTATTACTCACGTGCGCGCAACTTGCAGCGGGCAGCGCAACAGATCTGTACCGATTATCAAGGGGTGTGGCCGCAAACGGCTACTGAATTGGAAAAGCTGGCTGGGATTGGACCGTATACGGCTGCCGCAATTGCCAGCATTGCCTTTGATGCTCCTGAGCCGGCGGTGGATGGCAATGCGTACCGCGTTTTTGCGCGGTTGCTCCAAATTAAGGCCGATGTGGCCCAGCCAAAAACCCGTGGGATTTTTGCAGCGGCGATTCGGCCGTTGCTACCCACTACAGGCGCTGGTGATTTTAATCAGGCGACCATGGATCTTGGCGCGACGATTTGTACGCCTAAGGATCCAGCGTGTTTGTTATGCCCGGTGCAACAATATTGTCAGGCGTATCAAACTGGGACGCAGCTTGATTATCCAGTGAAAACGAAAAAGCCAAAACCCAAGCCCGTTCACTTAGCCGCTTTGGTGATTGGGGACCCGCAACAGTGGTTGATGCAACAACGGCCAGGGCAAGGGTTATTGGCAAATCTCTGGACGTATCCGCTGGTAAGTGCAGCTGATTTACAATCGGATGAAAATGATAAACTGCCGGCAGATTGGTCCGCATTATTGACCCAATATGTGGCGCAAACCTACCAACTTGATTTAAATATCACGCCGGTGAAGGGGCGGGCGGTGACCCATACATTTACCCACTTAAAATGGACGATCGACCTGTATCAAGCCAAGTTACCAGCAAAAACTGATTTGGCCTTTTTCCCAGGTCAATTGGTTGCCGCAGCAGACTATGATCAGTTGGCAGTGCCAACCGTGCAAAAGAAGCTGCAGCAACGCTTTCTGAAAGACAGTAAATAATTTTTCGTCATCTTCCTGAAACTTTGCTATAATGTGTAGTGATAATTCGGTGTTCACAGCTTTAGAAAGTAGGGTGACGCATGCGTATTCCAAAAGAAGGGGAATCGTTCGCGATCCAAAGTTATAAACATGATGGCAGTTTACACCGGACGTGGCGTGATACGATGGTTTTAAAAACCTCGGAGAACGAAATTATTGGTTGTAATGATCATACTTTAGTGACGGAGTCTGATGGCCGTCGTTGGCTGACCCGTGAGCCGGCGATTATTTTCTTTCATAAGCATTATTGGTTTAATGTGGTGGCCATGATTCGAGAAAATGGTGTGTCGTATTATTGTAATTTAGCCTCACCATATGTTTTGGATCGCGAAGCCTTAAAGTATATCGATTACGATCTAGATGTCAAAGTCTTTCCAGATGGCGAGCGGAAGTTATTAGACGTGGATGAATATGAGGTCAACAGTAAACGTTGGCACTACTCAAACGCAACAGATAAGATCTTAAAGGCGAATGTCAACGTGTTGGTTGACTGGTCTGATCACCATAAGGGTCCTTTTTCAAAGGAATACATTGATATTTGGTACAATCGTTACTTAGAACTCGCCCACCGGTAGTCATCGTGTGTTCGGCCGTTCAAACGACCAAATAAAATACCCGTCATCTTCCAATTGAAAGGTGACGGGTATTTTGTTGGCATTAAACCAAATCTAAGCGCATTTCGTGATGGGGAATACCGGCATCTAAAAAGCCAGGACGTTTTGTCTGGTGAAAGCCCAGTTGTTGGTAAAACCCTAACGCGTGGTCTTGGGCGCCAAGAATCAAGTACTGTTGCTGGTGCGTCCGCGCATAGGCAATCAGTTCGCGAAATAAAGCGTTCGCCCGTTGTTGATGACGATAAGCCTTTAACGTGGCCACCCGTTGCACGTGGTAGCCACCAGGTTCAGTTAATAACCGTGCTGTGACCACCGGCAGTGCAGCTTGGTAACCGACAAAGTGAATGGCTTGTGCTTCATTAGCGTCGATCTCCAGCGTCGGATCAATTTGTTGTTCTTCAATAAAAACAGCTTGGCGCACGCTTAAGGCGTCGCGATAAATTTGACTGTTAAGCTGGTGGGTATGTTTGAAATTCATAAAAATCACTCTTTTTCTAGGTTAAACGTAAGCTGGCTTTAAAAGTCTGATAAAATGATTATAACAAATCGCGTGACTATGCGCGCTGAAAAATGGATGTGATAACATGTTTGAACGCTTTCACGGCTCGGCACTGTTCTTTTGGTCGGTTGAGATTCTGCTAGTGGCAACCATTATTTTTGTTTGCACGCGCATCAGTTTCATTTTCTCACCGATTGGGACCTTTGTGTCGACGCTGTTTATTCCCATTGTCATTGCCGGTTTCTTATTTTATTTATTCAACCCACTGATCAAGTTTTTAGGTCGCTTTCGCATTAAACGCAGCTGGGCGATCATGCTGGTATTTTTGCTGTTTTTTGGTGGCTTGGTGTTGATCATCTTAGCAGTGATTCCCAATTTGATCAAACAAATTACCCAGTTGATTCAACAATTGCCGGCATTTGCTTCAGAAATGGAACGCTTTGTGCGGCAGGAGATCCATAACCCTTGGTTGCGTAAAATTGATTTTCAGCAGTACATCGATCAGCTTAATTTATCCTTTGGCGATATTTTAAAATCAGTTTTAAGCTCGCTAACCAATAGCATTGGGTCAGTGGTTGGCACGATTACCAGCGTCGTGGTCACGGCAATCACGGTACCGGTGATGCTCTTTTACATGTTACGGGATGGGGAACGCTTGATTCCCAACGTGCAACGGTTGTTGCCCCAACGGTATCGAGCAGAAGCCACGGATCTGTTAGTGAAAATGGGCAATACGATCTCCAGTTATATTGCAGGGCAGTTGATCGAGTGCTTATTCGTGGGCACCTTTACGTTTTTAGGTTACTTATTGATTCAAATGCCGTATGGCTTTTTGCTAGGCTTTATTGCCGGTATTTGTAATATCATTCCTTACGTCGGCCCTTATATTGGCATTGCACCGGCCTTGTTAATTGCCATTACAGTTTCACCAATGGAAGCTGTTTTGGTGATCATCGTGGTGATCGTTGTTCAGCAGGTAGATGGTAATTTGATTTACCCTAACGTGATTGGGCGGACGCTGGCAATCCATCCTTTAACCATTATTGTGCTATTACTGGTTGCTGGAAACTTAGCCGGTATTATGGGGATGATTTTGGCCATTCCGGTTTACGCGATTGCGAAAACAATTGTCACTTATTTTTGGAATATTTATCAGCTGCGACAGAAGGCAGCCGAAACATTACCGCTGCCAGCGGCACCGCAGCCGCCTGATGACGAAAGTAAAAATTGAAATGGCTTAGATTTAATGGTACTATTTGTCAGTGATTGTCATGGTTTAATAGAACGGAGTGGATGTTTTCATGGGTGCTGACCCGGATAGTCAGATATGGCTGGGCGTCTTAGCATTAGGTATGTTGATTTTACGGTCCTTTTTTGCGTTATTAATGTCGGTGTTAACCAATGCATCGCGCCAACAATTGTTAGAAATGAAGTCAGAACCAGCGCAGCGCTTTTTAAAATTGTTGGATCAAGCGCCACAGGTTGAGATCAGTTTAGAAAGTTTACAGCTATTAAGTGACGGTTTTCTAGTTGGAAGCTTGTTCTTATTGTTGCGCACACAGCCGACTGGGTTTCAATTATTGGTGGCAGTGATCGGGTATTTGTGCTGGTTAGTCTTTGCGGACCAACTGGTGCGTCGCGTTGGACGGCGCCATGCCGCTCAATTAGGCCTGCGCCTGGCACCGGTGATGCGGCTCTTTAAGTGGGTTCTCTCACCACTGACTTGGTTGGTGAGCCACTTGTTAGCAATCTTAAGCCCTGGGACAGCCGATTCAACCACTTTTCAACCTGATTTAACGCGCCAGGAAATGTTGGACATGATGGAAAATGGCCAAAAAAATGGCGTGATCGAATCAGATGAGTTTGAAATGTTTGAAGGCATTATTCAAATGCGCCGTAAAATGGCTCGAGAAGTGGCAGTGCCGCGCACCGATGCCTTTATGGTGGATCTGGAAGATGATGATCAAGCCAACATTGATGAAATATTACGACAAAACTATTCACGGATTCCAGTGTATCGGCATGATAAAGATAAAGTGTTAGGCGTTGTGCACATTAAAAATGTTTTAAAACGGGCACATGCTGTGGGCTTTGCCCAGGTTCATTTAGCGGATTTGATGCAAGAACCCCTTTTTGCGCCAGAAACCATTATGATTGATGATTTATTATATGAAATGAAAAAATCCCAAAACCAAATGAGTATTTTACTTGATGAATACGGCGGGTTAGTCGGGTTAGTCACCATTGAAGATTTATTGGAAGAAATCGTTGGTGAAATCGACGATGAAACAGACGAAGCAGATGTTAATTATCGTAAGATCGATGCCCAACATTATGCTGTTCAAGGCAAGTTTGCATTGGATGAATTTAACGATTTGTTCGGAACGCAGCTTGAAAGTGCGGATGTGGACACGATTGCAGGATATGTTTTAACCAAGTTAGGCCGAATTCCTGAGGACGGTCAGCATCTAAGCTTGACCCTTGCCAATGGTTTGGTGTTAGAAACAGGGGCCATGGCTGGGTCACGGTTGGTCGATTTATGGGTCACGTTGCCTGAAAAACAGTCAGCGGAATAGAGAAAGGATCTAAGTATGGGAGCACAAAATTTAGCAACGGCAGTTAACAAACGGCGCACTTTTGCCATTATTTCACATCCTGATGCTGGGAAAACCACCATGACTGAACAATTACTTTTGTTTGGCGGGGTCATTCGTTCAGCCGGCACGGTTAAAGGGAAAAAAAGTGGCCAATTTGCTAAATCTGACTGGATGGCGATTGAAAAGCAACGTGGGATCTCCGTTACCAGTTCGGTTTTACAGTTTGATTATCAAGGTAAACGAATCAATATTTTAGATACCCCTGGGCATGAGGACTTTTCAGAAGATACTTACCGGACCTTAATGGCAGTGGATTCAGCTGTCATGGTGATCGATGCCGCGAAAGGGATCGAACCACAAACAAAGAAATTATTCCAAGTTTGTCGGATGCGCGGGATTCCGATTTTTACGTTTATGAATAAAATGGATCGGGATTCCCGAGAGCCTTTGGATTTAATCGCCGAATTAGAAGAGACCTTAAAAATTGAGGCTTATCCAATGAACTGGCCAATCGGCATGGGGAAAACCTTGCAAGGATTGTATGACATTCATCACCAACGGGTGGAACTTTACCATCCGAAAGCGGATGAAGCAGCGTATTTACCGTTGGATGCAACAACTGGTGATTTGCAGCAACCACATCCGATTCAACAAGATAGTTTGTATCAACAAGCGTTGGAAAACGTCCAATTATTGTTGGAAGCAGGCAATGATTTTGATCCGCAAAAGGTTGCCACCGGGGACCAAACCCCAGTTTTCTTTGGCTCTGCCTTAACTAATTTTGGGGTCAAAACATTCTTAGATACTTACTTGCAATATGCACCGGCACCTAGTCCGCATAAAACGCAAGATGATCAACAGGTTGAACCAACAGATGAAGAATTTTCTGGGTTTATTTTCAAGATTCAAGCGAATATGAACCCGAACCACCGTGATCGGATCGCGTTTGTTCGGATCTGTTCAGGGGAGTTTGACCGAGGCATGGATGTCACGTTACAACGGACGCAGCGCAAATTACGGCTCTCCAATTCGACTGAATTTATGGCAGATACCCGTGAAACCGTAGAGAAAGCTGTTGCGGGGGATATTGTCGGTTTGTACGATACTGGGAATTTTCAAATTGGAGATACCATTTATGCGGGTAAGAAAGCCCTGCAATTTGAAAAGTTACCTCAATTTACCCCAGAGCTTTTTGTGAAGGTCACCGCTAAAAACGTGATGAAACAGAAATCCTTCCACAAAGGAATGGATCAACTGGTACAAGAAGGTGCGATTCAATTATATCGTACGGTGCTGACCAACGATTACGTTCTTGGCGCAGTTGGGCAATTGCAGTTTGAAGTGTTCCAATTCCGAATGAAAAATGAGTACAATTCCGATGTTGTCATGGAACCCATGGGCTCTAAAATTGCCCGTTGGATCAAACCAGAACAATTAGACGAAAAAATGTCGTCTTCGCGTAACTTGTTGGTACGCGATCGCAGTGGCGCACCCTTATTCTTATTTGAAAACACCTTTGCCGAACGGTGGTTCCAACAAAAGTATCCAGATGTCGAACTAACGGCAAAATTATCAACAGAATTGTAGAAACAGAAGTTGGCGGTCAATTCAAACGAATTGGGCGCTTTCTTTTTGGAAAAGGGGGATGTAAGCATGCGGTTATCAAAAATGCAGGCTAATTTAATGCTATTGGCCTGTGCCGTGATTTGGGGTTTTGGTTATGTGGTGGTGAAAGCAGCAATCAATGCCCATGTGCCGGCTGGGTTAATGGTTGGAATTCGTGGGTTGATCTATATGGGGCTCGCCTACTTGTGCTTCCATCAGGCAATCAACCACATGAAGAAACGTGACTTTTGGGTGGGCTTTATTGCAGGAGCAGTGAATTTTGTCGCCTATTTGGTGCAAACGATTGGGTTACAATATACCACACCGAGTAATAATGCGTTTTTAACGGCGATCTATGTGGTGATCGTCCCGTTTATCATGTGGCTTTGGCAACGGCAACGCCCGGAACGGCGCAGTTACATTGCCATTGCATTGTGCTTATTAGGCATGGTGTTTCTGACAAACATGATCAAGGTGGGACTGCACTTTCAATTAGGCGATTTGCTAACGGTGGTTTCGGCCTTTATCTATGCTGCACAAATTGTTTATTTTGGCTCTAGTGCGGCCGATGCCAGCCCGTGGGTGATTTCATTTATGCTAGGGTTGACGCAGGCGGTCGGCGGGCTCGCTTGGTCCGTTTGTTTTGAAATTCCCACGTATCATGCGATTAACTGGCCGCAAGCCATCATGCCATTACTGGTACTGGGCGTACTGTCCTCATTTGGGGCGCAAACCTTACAAGTGGTGGGCCAACGGTTTACAGATCCGACACCAGCAGGCTTGATTTTAATGACAGAGGCCATGTTTGGTAGTTTCTTCTCAGTCTTGTTAGGCTTTGAACCGATCACTGCGAATTTGGTGATTGGTGGCGCACTGATTATTAGTGCCTTATTATTGACACAACTTGATTTTAAAAAAATACAGCTACCACGACGCTAAAAAGCTCACGTTCAATTGCAAGTTGCAATGAACGTGAGCTTTTTAGGTTAGCGGAATCGGTGCTTGTAATTCACCAGTAGGTGGCAGCAGTCGTAAATAAGTTTCTTCCAGCCAACTGTCGTCTTCGAGCTGGTACCAAACCGTGTTGTTTTCTAAAATAACGCCTTTTACGATATTGACGATCTGACCATTGGCCAATCGGGTTCGGAAATCACCATAAGGACGACTCCAAGTTTGGACACGTTTGCCAGGTACAAAATCCACTGCGCCACGGCGTTGACCAGGAATCAAAGCGGTTTGTTGGTAAAGGGGTTTTGCACTCGGCAAGGCCTTAGGATTAAAGCGCGGCTGTTGTTGGACGCGCTTGGTGGCACTTGTGGTGATCCACTGGCCACCAAGGTCATACCAAAGACTGCCATCAGCGGCACAAACCTTACGAAAAACTTGCCAAATGGATTGGGCCGGTAGTGGCGCTGGTAGTGGCGTATCATTAGGGGCTTTAAAGGTTTGTTTCGTGGCCAGTACTTGGATCCGAGTTTTCAAGTAGCGGGTTTGCCACCGGAAAGTTAAATTCCGATAAAGATACACCACTGCCTGAACTTCCTGATTGAATTGCCCGGTGCGATTCACTGACGCACGTAAAATACGATATTGTGGTAAATCAAGTGAGTCGGTGGTATAAGCATCGCCAGGGCGGCCTAATAAATATTGTGGTGCCTTTAATAAATGGTGCTGTTCATCATAATGATAAACGATCACAGGGGCTGCCAACTGTGTTGCATAGACCAGTTGAATATTGGCGCGCGCATGTAAAAAATAACGGTGGTAGTTGACTAGCCGTGCTAAATAATGATTTGGAAATTCAGGAATCGTTAACTGAAAGGCCTGACCAACTTGCCCAGCAATCAAATCCGACTTCTTTAGCGTTGCGCCGGTTTCGTCTAGGTAGGACACAACCACCAGCGCATCTTCTTGATAGGGCTGAATGTCTTTTGGAATATAAACAGGTGGCAGGTAAGCCCACTGTGCTTGATCGGTGGCAGGGCGCGGTTGCGCCTTAGTGGTCTGGGGTCGAGCTTGATTTGAGTGTGGCAACTGATTTGGATTGAGTAATTGGCGTAATCGCTTTAAAAAATGCCACATAACGCTCACCATTCCTTCGCTAAATAATAATAGTTCTTGTTATCTAGTTTAGCAGGAAAAGCTTAAAGTGCAATTAAGCTAGCCCTACTTTTGACAGGAAACGACAAGAAGGGGCAAGAATCCATACGAACAAAAGTGCCATTAATCAGCAATAATCAATGGCACTTATGGGATTTATTTTCTTGTAGTTTCTTTTGCTTTCTCAAAGCATGGCGGACAAATGGCGGACTGTATACCGAAAATGGCGGACTATAAATCTAAGAAGTTGATCACTTTGCGTTGTCCTTCTTTTGTGCCGGTATCATAGGCCATGGTCATTTCTAAATTTTTATGACCTAAAATATTAGATACGTCTTTTTGATCGTCAGCGCCTGGCATGGCGAACGTTGCGAAAGCGTGACGCATCAAATGCGGATAAATGTAAAATCCTAATTTTTTTGAGATTCGTTGGAAGCATTTGTTGATCCAGCCATAACCGGCCGGATTACCAAAATCGTTGACAAAGATAAAACTGTTAGGGCTACATTCATGCTGCGTACTCTCACAGACCTTTTTAGAGTATTGCATGGCGGCAGCTAATATGTTGGCAGTCTTTAGTGATATTGGCACAACGCGACGCGATAAGTCGGTTTTTGTTTTCTCTTGCCCCTCACTAACAGCTTTGGTACGGGTCATTTTGACAAATACATGATCTTGATGGACGCTTTCAAACTGCATTCCTAAAATTTCAGAATGGCGTAAGCCGTATAAACTTAGGTAAAATGCGCCCAGTTCAAGCGGTGATAGCATTACTCTGGCCAAAGCAATGGCTTTGTCGTAATTTCCCTTTGAGATTTCAATATTGCGCTTGTGCTGACCGCTGGGAATCTGCATACGCTTGATCTTGTTGACGGCTACTATTTCATTTTGCACGGCGTCGTTGATCAATACCGAAAACATATTGTGTACTGTGTGCAGTGTTGATGATGAGTAGCCAATCAAACCGTTTGGACGTTCAACAGTGGCCAGCCAATTAAGATAGTTTTGAAATTCTTGGTGATTAATATCAATCAGTCTGATGTTTTTGTATCTGGGTAAAATGTACGTCCGAAAAATAAACCCATAGGTTCTTTCAGAATCTTTGGCCCAGCGACCAGTGCTGATATTCTTTTTTGACCAGGCTTCATAGTACTCTTGTACAGTTACATTTTTGGCCTTCCCATTCATCAGTATGGCCTGCCGTAAAGTCTCGTCTGCCCAAATAGCGGCATCTTCCTTGGTCTCAAATCCTTGACGCTCAAAACGGTTTACCACGCCCATAATGGTGCGCTTAAATGCCACTCGGTAAACTCGTTTCTTGGTTGCAGTCTCGTATGAATGAATGCGAGAATCCGACTTTAATTTTGTGTCGTTGATGTATTTCAATTTTGATATGATCCTTTCTCTTTTAACCGGGCTAGGATTTTTTAGGAGAAAGTGGGCAACACCTCCTTTCAAAATAGGGCAACTAACGTTCTTTTTAAGAGCTAAAGCAAAGCCTGGTGTTTTCCAGACTTTTGTGTGGTATTCTGTAAGAAACAAATGTTCGATTAAGGAGTGAGTTTATATGTTTTGGTTTGTTCTTTCTGTAGTCATCAACGTTATCGTGACTCTTGTTATTGTTGTTTTTGCAATGAAGATAAATAGTGATTTTATAACTAAATTTTTATCTGAGACGGAAGATAGATTTGACCGCAAACTAAACTTAAGAGAATCTATGGTAAAACAGCACCAATAAATTGTTTACCTATATTTATAAGGAGATGTTTTACATGGACAACCACTCGGAACAAGAATTAAGCTTACTAACACAAATATTATTTGAATTGCAGAAGATTCATTTCATTCTTGAGGGAAAAGACTATCATAGCCGTGGCATTCCTGGCGTGGCAGCAGATTCTTATAAAGAATTGCTAAACCGTAAGAAATAAATTGATTATTTTTGTAACGAGGCGAGTGCCCTTATTCCGTGGCGGCGGAGTGAGGGCACTTTTGCTTATTTGAAAAACAGGCCACTTAAAATAATTGTGATTACGATACCTAGGAACCAAACCTTCATATCAGAGAACTTGGTATTTATTGATTCAAATTTAGTATCAATATGGGCCTCTAACAGATCAATTCGATGGTTCAGTTTATCAGTAGCTTGGTCCAGTTCTTGATGCGTTACATAATCTTTTTTCATAGGTGGTTCACCTCCATTGCTATTATGGCCTATATTTGTCCTTGATGAAAGGTCAATAAGCGTAGAAGGTTCATGATTCTTGGGGGCATTCGGTGACTCATTCATTGTGTTCCTCCTGTCTAACTGCGGTGTAGCAGACAGCATCATCTAATTTAACAGTCTCTTTGTCCTGGGTCTCATCTAAATCCCAAAGTTCCATGACAATGCGAAATTGTCGGGCCGTTTCGATGATGCGAATGAACGGCGTGGCCAGCTGCTGAATAGCGCTGGCATAATCACCAAAACGTTGGTCTTCAGTAATAGTTTCAGAGAGGAGTTTATAGTGAACATCGAAATGATAGAATAGGGTTTCACTGTAATCAAAAAACTTATATTTTAGCAGGTATCCCTTATCTGGCACAAGATTGAAGAGGGTCGCGTTTAGAATCATTCGAATATCACTAGGAAATCTTGGTGCTGTGTAGTACACAAGATGTTCATCGGAACGATCAATACGTACTGGATAAAATGCAGCAATCTTTTCTTTATACATAGTGCACCCCCAAACTTACCCATTTTTTCATTGCGCGCCCCCGGTTAGTCGTTTGGATTCCAAATAGTTAATGAACCTATTTTGTTGAGATTCTCATCTTTGGCTGTCATTTTAACAACGTTATCCGAATTGTCTAGTTCATAATCGATAGCACATTGAACCGTAGCACCAGGCTTAACTTTTTGTTGAGACGCTTCTTCCAAAGATGCGAACGGATCACTGTTATCTGGGTTGCCAGTATTTAAAGTTACGATAGATGTGTCATTTTCTTGAGTGATTTCACCGTTCATGAATTCATCTTCTGGTTCAATATTTTGATCAGATGATGTGTTCTTAAAGTCGTAGTAAATTACAAGATCAGTGCCACTTTCAAAGTGAGGCGTAGTTTCTGTTTTCGTTATTGTAATCGTGTAATCCGGAGTTACAATTGAATTTTTAGTAGTATGTGGTTGATTAGAAGCGTACTTATGCCAACGCTTAATTGTCTTGTTAAAGTTTGCAGGGTGAGGAGCGTTAATTTCAGGTCGAACTTTGTTATTTACCTTAGTTTGGGCTTTAGCATCTTTATTAAATTCTTCACCATTATTATTTTTCAAATCAATTATGGTGTCAGCTCCAAAGTCGTTAAACTTTTTGAGGTCTCTGGCAGCCGATTTGTTTGTTGATGTTGCATCCAAATTTTCGTTTTGCTTATTAATTTTTTCGAGAGCTGTCTGCAATTTTGTTGAGTATTCTGAATCTGAAATTTTGTTCTCGGCATTGTCTAACATGGCATTATAAGCATTTGCTTGTGCATCACTTGTATTAGCATATTTGTCGCGTAAGTCTTGCTTAGTTAATTTAACGGCAGTATCTTTTGTGCTACCAGAATTGTTAGCAGAATTACTGCAACCAGCAAGTGAAAGTGAAACAATGCCCACGCCTAATAACCCCATAAGCTTCTTCATAATTAACTCCTCCAATTAGTAAGCTAAATGCTTATATTTATAGCCGTACACGGCCCCAATGTCATGTAGATAGCTAACTTTAACCCCAAGTTCATTAGCGACTTCGTAATCGCTATCAATATTTTGCGCCGAATATTTTTCCAACGTTTCCGGCGATAGATGTTGTTTCATACCCCAAACGCGGGCTGTACGCTCCTGTTTAGCACAGCCCAGACCATCTTTGATGATATTCCCGACGGTTGTCTTATAGTGGCCGATTTCCTCGTATAAAATTGCAATCAGTTCATCTTCAGACCTATTTTTATCTAGGAAGATAGTAGTACCGTAAATAAAGCCGCCGAGTTTATCCGGCATATCAACGTATTTAATTTGTAGTTCAGGATAATCCTTCATGATCGAATCGATTCGATCCATACGCATCAATCCTTTTTGTTATCTTCGTCAATCTTTTGCTTTTGAAATTCGATAAAGTCATAAATGGCTCTGCGCTGTTCAGGAGACATTTTATTAATGTCTTCGTCTAAGTGAGCAGCAGCCAAAATATCTTCATGGCGATTATCTGTTCGACCAAGCAAGTAGTCCGTTGTGACGTTAAAGAGGTCAGCAAGTTTAACAAGATCATCATCTTTAATGGCGCGATTATCTGTTTCCCACATTCCAATCGTGCTTGGGCTGACATGGATGGCCTTAGATAATTCACTTTGGCTCATTTTTTTACTTTTTCTTAATTCAGCAATGCGCTGTCCTTGAGTCATATTTTCACCACCTGTGTATAAATTTAATATACTATCACTAATAGTGAAAGTTAAGCGTATAGCGGAATTTACACTAAAAGTGTTGACTTTCACTCTATGTGGTTATAATATATACACGTAGAGTGAAAGGAGGACGTGAATAATGGTTTCTTTAAAGACGGAAAGAGAAGCGCGCAACTTGACTCAAAAGGAAGCTGCAAAACAGATTGGTGTTAGCTATTCTACACTGACCAAACTTGAAAGCGGCTATCGAGGAGCTTCGCACAATACGATGGAAAAGTTCTCACTTTTTTATCATAAGTCAGTAGATTCTCTTTTTTTCTCATCGCTAAACACGGAGAGTGAAAATGCTAAAACTGATGAAAAAGTAGTCCAGTAAGGAGGCGAAGAAGTGAACAGGTTTATTTCGATCGATACTGCTCAGCATCAATTCACTGTTACACATGGTAAGCATGGCAGTTCCATTATTGTTGATGGGCAGGATTGCTCATCAGGCGTTATCAGTTGCCATGTTCGGGTGTCGGCAACGCATGCAGTGTTGAATATGCGGATTAACGTTGAATCATTTTTAGAAGGCAATCTGTACGGCAAAGCGTTACTTAATGATCCAAGTACCAATCAGGGTTCCGAATAATAGCAAGGAGGCGACACAGATGGCTGGTTACATTGCATTTGGTTTAATCATTTTTCTGTTTGGTATTTTAGTTGGAACAGTAGTTACCTATAACATTATTCACGGTAAAGACGAAGATTAGACAAATTGGAAAGCATCAATCTTGAAGTTGCTGAGCAATGATATGTAATGCAGCGATTAATTCGTTGTAGCCCTTTGGCATATCACCCTTTGAAGCTTCGGCATAAACAAGAGTGTTCCCAAATCCGAAGTTAACATTGAAGGTTTCGCTGAATGCATTCCCTTGTAAATCTGAGTAGTCAACGTGGAATTTTACAGTGTTTTCAAATGCTGCATCGATATTACTGCGAACGGACATTCCTGGTGCGAGTACGAAATCATGCAGTGAAGTCAAATTACGGGACTGATTGTTGGTATCAAGCTCGCCGGTATAGGTGATTAATTTTACTTTTGCGGCCGATTTACCAAAGTTTTTAATAATAAGAAACTTGTGAAATGACATGACACCTGTATTAAGCCCGGTTGAGTAAATCGTAACGTATGGTCTTTCAGCATTAAAATTTGATACTTCAAGTGCCTTTGCAGATTTTTCTGCCCGGCTGAAAGATTTTAAAGCAATCCAAATAGAGGCAAACGACACAGTCAATGAAGCAATGATACTGATAATTTCAATCCAATTTGAAATGGTTAATTGATTCATATTTTCACATCCCTTTTTACAATGATTATTGCATTTTAAGGATGGAAAATACATTTAGATTTCAAGGAACGAAAGGAGGTGAATCGCATGGACATGACAGAGCAGCTCGTTAAGTTACGCACTGATAGCGTACAGCAACGTGCCTGGGACATTATTTGTAGCAAGCTCAAGCACCGCATGTTAAACGGCCATAATACAGCGACCTTTAATTTTGATATTGATCAGTTCCCAGAAATCAAAGCTAATCTTCAAGCGGCTGACTATGAAGTGATTCAAGTCAATACGCATTCCAGCACAATTGTGTGGAATATGCCGTTTGTTGAAGAAGCTTAAGATACTAATCAGTGACTTCATCCAGATGCTTTTGATTACTCCCAGCATCTGTAAATGAGAATCCATACTTCTTAAGTTGATTAACGTATTTGCATTTTTCTAAATGTCCATTGGGTAAACGACGCCACTGAATATTTTGAGAATCTGTAAATAATAATTTTGGAACTGTGTGTTCACCATCATCGGAAGTACTAAATCGTTTTGTAAAGTCTATATTTAGCGTTAGTTTTGGAAGCACTTCAATATACTCATATCCATAGATTGCAGGATTAAATTTACAATTCGTCAGGTCTTCTTGAAGAGGCAGTTGTTTGTTGTTTGAAACTCCCATAACAAAGACATTATAAATTGGAACGTTACTAGCATTTTCAAGAATAAATACGGCGTGATCGTTCAAATAACCGTAAATAGTAACGTTGGATGCTTGTTCACGTTCAAGACGCTTATTGGTTTGTCTTTGAGTATGAATATTGAAAGCTAGAGCTGCCAGAGATACAAGAGCGGTTATATTAGGCGCCAAGATTGCGAATAACGACCAGCCTTTCATTTTTCCACCTCATTATATGGTGCGAAATCAAAGAAGTCGTGGACAGAAATATCTAATGCAGCACAAACCGCTCTCACGGTTGAAACGCGAGCATTTTTGGTAGTCCCGCTAATTAGATCAACAAGAGTGGTATTAGGGATGCCAGCCTTAACAGCTGTTCGATGAATAGTGGTATCACGGGCATTAATGAATTCCATAATTCTGGCGCCAATGATCTTCGTATCGTTTTCCAAAAAAATCAATCCTTTGAATTATTTACTACTTCAAAGATATACGAATAACCGAAAAAAAGTTTCGGATTTCCGTTGACACATTTCGGATTTCCGATATAATAAAACTATAAATTATCGGAAATCCGATAAGTGAAAAGAAGGTGATTTTTTGATTGGATCTAGAATTCATGATTTTCGGCTAGAACGTAAGATGTCACAAAAAGATTTGGCCAGTTTAACAGGAGTTGCTCAATCCACACTCAGTGACATTGAGCACAATCGTTACGAACCTAAATCTAGTATTATTGCAGCATTTGCTCGGGCGTTGAACACAACAACTGATGAGTTGATCGGCACGCAGGAGGTGGCTAAATAATGGACAGACAGCAATTGCTCAGTCTCTTGTCAAATGACCCGGACGTCATTGAAGCTGTACGAGAGATTGCGCGCGATACACGATCATCCCGTGAGACTATGGCGGTTAGAACCTTTAAACGGGATGTTGCCAAGTGGACCAAGGAGATGGCAGCGGAGACGCATACGAATTTCACTGCAATTCAAAATGGTCTGTACGGTGTTTTAAGAACCAAGCTGAAGCTTAAGTCAATGAACGGACTAACTGATGATCAAGTTCCAGAAGCACGTGAGTTGTTTAATCAGTATAAGCAGTTTATGGCTTAACTTAATTTTACGGGCATCCCTTGTGGATTGCTCACGGGGATGTCCTCAATTGGAGGAATCACTATGAGTTTTGAAATTGGCAGTTTGATCACACAGACATTTGTTCGGCACCATATTACACAGGCTGAAGTTGCCCATGCATTGCATCGCAGTAAGTCATCAATTAATTCATACGCAACAGGGGCCCGTGATACGCCAGAAGACGTTATGACGGACTTAGCGAAGTTTGTGGATGACTACGACTTTAGCGCATCCCTGGCTAACAAGCAGTATGGGACGTTAAAGGGCATGGATAGTCCAATCTATGGGCAACGGCCCAGTGAGCTTCATGATGTGCAAGAGGCGGAAGAATTAGAACGTCAGCAGTCCATTAGCTCAGTTGAGCTCAATCGAATATTGGCAAGTACGCAGCGGCCTTTAAATCCGGAACAATATGATCGGATACAGGAGTATGTTTTCCAAATGCTTGATGAAATCATTACGGAAATCAAGTTAGTAACAGTCTTAGCTAGAACGTTTTTGCATGAGTCGCTAACCAAACTGATTAGGGAACGGCATCGTGCCTGGGTAAAGGCAGGCTTAATGAAACGGGAGTGAGAAATATGGCATTAACAGTGATCAATGGCAGTTCTGAAAAGGAATTGAAGCTAACAGCGCATGAAAAAGAATTTGCGCAGTTTATAATCAGCGAATTTAAACGAACCTTGGATCAGTCTAAGGACTCAGAAGACAGAATTCTAAATCAAACTCAGTTGGAATCGGAATTAAAAAAAGAGGGTCTGCAAATAGGCCATGAAAAAATGGCTCGTTTGGTTAGGACACCAGGTTTCCCAAAATATCAAATCGGTAAATACAAGAACCCACTGTTTTCGTTACAGGCAGTCAAGAAGTGGATTCGTGAACAATATTAAAAATTAACCGGGCTAGGTAATTTTTGATAGGAGGAATGAGTTATGTGGATTACAGGTGGCGGCAAAGCGGCTTATATACCCGTACCAGTGTTGATTATTAGTTTGATGATGGCGTTAGGTGTTTACGGTTATATCCGCTATAAGCAGTTAAAAGTAGCCGATAAACGGGCCCAAGAGATTCGACCAACAGCCAAGCAGAATCGTGTGTTTGATAGTTGGGTCGATCAGTGTAAAGCAGATGATCGTAATCAAAACAAAAACGCTGCATAGAAAAAAGCCGCTGATGTTGGCGCATCAACGACTTCGGTGTTAATTATTTTCGACGATATTTAACACCTCAATTCTACCAGAAATGAGAGGTATTTCAAATGCAACAGTTATCTAAACATGATTTAAAAATCAGTGATCAGGCCGCAGAAGCGACGTTTAAAGATGAGACGGTTAATTATGATGAGGTTTATCGCCAGTCCCATAAACGGATTGATCAAGAACGGGCTTTTGGTCAATTGATTTTGCAACAGTTAGAAATTGAGGTAGATACAAAATGAAACAACATATTATCCCAACCAAAGAGTTTTCGCGCGAGGAATGGCTTTTAAGCCGTCGTGGTGGTATCGGTGGCTCAGATGTAGCCGCAATCTTAGGAATGTCTCCTTGGCGGTCGCCGTATCAAGTTTGGGCTGATAAAACAGGCCGTTTGCCCATTGATGATACTGGCAACGAGTTTACGCATTGGGGCAACATTATGGAACCGATTCTGGCACGCGAGTTTGAGGATGCGACTGGTAAAAAAGTTTATCGTCAGAACAAAACGTACTGTCATTCTAAATATGATTTTTTAAGAGCAAATATTGATCGTGATATTGCTGGCGAGCCTGGCTTTCTAGAGATTAAGACGGCCATGGAATATAAAACAAGTGAGTGGGTTGAAGACGAAGTGCCAGCTCCTTATTTACTGCAAGTTCAGCATTACATGAATGTTTTAGATCGCCCATATTGTTATTTTGCAACCTTGATTGGCGGTCACCGTTTCATCTATAAGCGAGTGGATCGTAATCAAGAAGTGATTGATCAGGTTCAGACCAAACTTGTCAGATGGTGGCATGATCATATTGAAAAGGACGTTCCGCCAGCAGTTGATGGCAGTGATTGGACTAAGCAGACATTGCAGCTGCTTTATCCGGATAAACACATTGAAGTTGAGATACCAGATTATCTTGAACAGCAGCTGAAAATTCGTAAAAAAGTTATTCAGCAAATCAATGAATTGACTGACGATAAAAAGCGAATTGAAAATCAAGTTAGATCGGCCATGCGTAATGGTGATACCGCTAAGCTTGGCCAGTTCAAGGTTTTATACCGCACTAATAAACGTGGTGTACGCACATTAAATATCAAGGAGGTTGCAACTTATGGCAACTAATTCTAATTTAAGTAATCAAATTACAGCAGCAAGTCGTAGAGCGAAAATACCTAGCGCCTCATCTTTAATTAAGCAAGAATTGGGCAAGGATGCCATTCAACGACGGTTTAGAGAGATTCTTAAAGACAAGGCACCTCAATTTATGTCGTCAATTGTAAATGTAGTGAACTCTAATGCGAAACTCCAATCAGTTAATGCAATGTCCGTCATTTCATCAGCAATGGTTGCTGCCACGATGGACCTGCCCATTGATCAGAATCTTGGATATATGTGGATCGTGCCATATGGCAGTAACGCAACCCCTCAAATGGGGTATAAAGGCTACATTCAATTAGCACTTCGTTCAGGACAGTATAAGGCGCTGAATGCCGAGGTTGTCTATGAAGGTGAATTAAAGTCCTGGAATAGATTCACTGAAGAAATCGAATTGAATCCGGAAGGCAAACGATCAGATGAAGTTGTTGGTTATTTTGGCTATTTCAGATTGGTCAATGGTTTTGAAAAGAAAGTCTATTGGACGACTGATGAGATCAATGAGCATCGTCAAAAATTCAGCAAAATGTCGAGTGGCCATAATCCGAGCGGTGTTTGGAAATCTAACTTTGATGCAATGGCCAAAAAGACTGTTATTCGCAATATGCTGTCAAAATGGGGCATCTTATCTGTTCAAATGCAGAATGCCATTACCAAAGATGAAATGCCACAAACGTTTGATGAAGATGGTAATCCAATGACGGATTATGAAGCTGCTAAAGAAGTACAGGCCACCGAGGGTAACGAGGAACCAACTCCTAAAGACACCAGCGACAAGCCTAAAGGTACCAGTCCTGAAGATAAATTTTTACAGAATAATCTTAAGTAATAACTTGATGTGGTGGGTGGGTAGGAATAAGTAACAGAAAGGGGTGAGAAAATGATTGACTACTTTAAGCAAATGAATGCTTTCTTCGAGAATGATGTTGCCGAGTTGTACCAGCTAAACAACTCCGAGGTTGCTCTATGGTGCGCGTTAGCACACATAAACAATAAAGCGAGGGGTTTACAAGAGTTCAGAGTTGCATCATCTGTTCTTACAAGAAAGTCAGGACTTAAAGAAGCTAATTTTTTCAAAACCCGAAATAGCCTCAATCAGAAAGGCTTAGTGATCGTTAAATCTGGTAAAGGTTCCACGGCTGCTACTTATCAAATGAAGGTCTTATATGATTTGTCTATATATAGTGTAGACAACAGTAGTGACAACGGTATGGGAAACAGTAACGACAACAGTATAGGGAACGGTAGTGGAAACAGTAGTGCATTATCACTTAACTTAACTACACCTAACTTAACTAATAATAACAACAACGACCACGAGCGTGCACGAACGTTCTGGACTAAAAATGTCCAGATCATGGAAAGCCCAATTGTGCTCGAAAATATCGACAAGTGGGTCCAAGACTTTGCTGGCAATGATGAGCTGGTTATTTTAGCGATGAAAACTATGCTGGATAACAACGTTCGTAGTTATAAATACATGTCAAAAATCTTGCAAGACTGGGAGTCTAAAGGCTTCAAGTCTGTTAGTGATGTCAATATTTACGAACAGCAACGGCAAGCTAAAAAGCAGGCCAAACGTTCTAATTTTCAGGCACAGCAACCAGTTCAAAAGGAAACACTACCAGATTGGGCGCAGCCTGGTTATACACCAGAGCAAGACCCTGCAAGCAAACCTGATGGTGGGTTAAAGGCTTCGTTGGCGGGGTTAAAGAAATTGAGGCAAGAACATGGAATTTAGCGAACAAACAAAGGAGTTGCTAACGCATGATTGAAACAAAATTGAATTTGAACAGTCCGGAACTATTGGAACTGAAAGAGCGGCTGAAAGCTGATTCCCGTGGAATTATTAATTTGAGAACGCTGGGACGTATTACTCCGGTACAGGCCGAATATGCACTTAGGGGCTTAAGCGTGGCAATTGATGAAATTGAAAGTTTAGATCGGCCCTACAATGCCGGTTGGAATTAGGGGGACGGAAAATGAGTATGACTGAAAAAGAGCGTGTTGCAGTGCAGCGGTATATCACCGAAGATCTGCTAACTGATCCGGTGCTGGGTTTAAGCGGCCAGCTTTCAGCGGATGAAGTGGCGATGGAAATCATTGGTTATACTGATCATGCCAATTGGGCTTGCATGTACGGACTGGCTACTGACCTAACTTTGGTAGGGCAAGCAATTTATACTAACCAAACTGCGTTTCGACAAATGGTCAGATATATATTCAAACTCGAAGGAAAATCATGATTAGATGGTATTTGCATCGCTGGAATCCAGCCGTTAGAGAGCAAGTTTATCTGTATGACGACGGTATTTGCCAGGCAGAGTACAGCAACACTGCGAAATTAAGGACTGCTTTTACTGATGAGCAGTTGCGGCACATGGATACCAGCGTTTACGAAAAGGAGGAAGCACAAAATGGAACAGCAAGTGACGTATCGCCAAGCTAAAAAGGCATTGTCTGAGTGGTTTGGCATTCAAAATCCAGAGCTAGATACCAGCAAATTTCCGATGTCGATGTCCAGTTTTAACGCATATCTTGGCCAATATACTGAAGAGCTGAAGAAGCAGATGAGTGCTGCACAGCATGATCATTTACCGTTTTGAGGGGGTGCAGGGATGAATAAACGAACGAGACGTAAGCAATTTGTTGCAACACTGGATTTCGATGTACAGGAAATACCGCTAAGCCGACACTATTTTTGCGATATGCGGCGCTTTAAGCAGGAGTTTAGGCCAAAGTACCCAAATGTTAACGGCAATATTAGATGGCGACTACGGTTGCGGCTAATTGGGAGAGAGCTGGCTCATTTAACGCCAGTCTTTAAGCCGGGAGAGTTTCCGGATGAAGTAACGGCATTGGAATTTTGTGGATCATCAAAGCGATATTACTTTGATAGCACGGGTGAGCTTGTCAGAATTGAGAAAGGTGGTACGCGGTAATGAAATTATCAGAAATTAAATATGCTGATCAGTTGATTTTGACTACTGAACAATTGGCCGAATTTTACGACACAACAGCTGACCGCATCAAACAGAATTTTGCTTACAACAAAGATAAATTTGAAGAAGGCAAGCACTACTTTTTATTAGAGGGTAGTGAATTGAAAAGGTTTAAGAACCAGGTAGGAAATTCCGACTTGGTCGCTGAACGTACGGCTCATCTATATCTTTGGACTAAGCGCGGGGCTAGCCGCCATTCGAAGATGCTTGGCACGGATCGTGCTTGGGATATGTATGATGCGCTAGAGGAAAACTATTTCAACCGTCCTCAATTTCGATTGCCAGAAACTCCGGAAGAAAAAATTCAAGTATTGCTAGAAAATAGTGGCAATGTTAACAAAAAACTCAAGCTAGTTGATAAGCGAGTAAAAGCTCTGGAAGATGATCAGTCATTGACACCTAGTGAATATAGTTATCTAAGCCGTCGTGTTAATCATAAAGTTGCAGAGTACGTTGAAATGCATAATATGAAGCTAAATCGTGAGCAACGGGCACGGCTATTTAAGGACATCAGTACCGGGATAAACGAGGTAGCGAATGTTCGAACACGTATTCAAGTTCGAAAGAAGAGTTTTGATGCGGTGTGTGATTTTATCGAAGCGTGGGTGCCATCGGTTGCAACAACGACTATCGTTAAGCAGCTTGGTGATAAGGTGGCTCAGGGATGAAATTAAAAATAAGTGACAGTTATTACTTAGTCGGTGCGGTAGCGGCTTTATGTGGCGCCGTGCTGATCAGTATGGTAATGGTGTTTCTAACAATCAAGGCGGTTCTAACATTGTTTATGTTCATTTTTTGGTAAAAGAAAAAGCCGACACGTTACCGTGCCAGCCCCTATCCACCATCAACATTATATCATAGGGGAGTGCTGAACGTGGGACTATTACCGGTCTTGAATACAAATAAAACAGAGGATAACGTGCGCAATTTCTTGATCAATGAGTTTCCACGGTTCGTGGTTAAGGCCGGTTACAGTATGGTTGATGTCAAATCACCTAGATTTTCGGCACTGCCTAAGTCGGAACCTGTTGGGAACGGCATTGAGGATGCACTGGTAGAACATGCTGACGCGCCCCGAATTGTGACGGCTGCCGTTAATGCCATTAGAAGATGCCCTGATAAATACCAGAAAATCCTCTATATGGCATACATATTGGAATTAACTGATGATGAAATCATTGAACAGGTACCATACGAGCGAAGTCAGTACTATCGGCTCAAGTCCGAGGCCTTACGATGGTTCGCTGATGCGTTTGAAAATACGTTCGACCTTCATGTGTATGTTCGAAAATCGGACTGAAATCGGACTGGGAGCGGACTTTTATGGGACTAACATCAGACTACAATGGGACTGTTTCGGTGGTATATTGATAAAGTAGAAAATAATAAAGTGTTTCCCGAGGACGTCTATGTGGGCGTCCTTTTTGTATCCAACGATGGAGGTGTGGTGATATGTAGTGGCTGCTAATCGAGAGCGAATTGAGCAGGCTAAAAAGGATTACTTAGCGGGGATGGCGTATAAGGATATTGCTGCTAAGTATGACGTGTCAACTGGTACTGTTCGGGCTTGGAAATCTCGGCACAATTGGGATGATAAACCTGCAACGCAACACGTTAAAAACGTTGCAACAAAAACGCAACGCGTTGCAGATAAAATGGTTGATGATTTAGCCAATAATGAGGATCTAACGGAAAAACAAAAGCTCTTCTGTATCCTTTACCTACAGTCTTTTAACGCCACTAAAGCATATCGTAAAGCCTACAATTGCAGCTGGAAAACAGCCAATACAAATGGCCCGAGGATGCTGGTGAATGCTGGTGTGCAAAATGAAATTGAACGCTTAAAAAAGGCTCGCCAAAAAGCAGAAGCGATTACTGCTGAAGATATCATTCATGAGTTAAAGAAGCAGGCCTTTGTTGATATTGGTGATTACGTTACAGTCAAACGGGTAAAGCACAAGCGCTGGACCAAACATTTCATTAAAGGCGGTCCCTTCATTTCAGAATACGGTAAGCATTATGAATGGCTACCGTTTATTGATCCTGATACTGGGGAACAAGGCGTCTATTATGAGAACGTGGTTGAGTTCACTGGTGAAGGCGATACATCCCTGTTGAAGTCCATTCGGATTGATGAAGGGGATGCTGTTGTTGAAACGTATGATAAGCAGCGTGCACTGCTTGAATTGCTGAAACGTTATCCGAACAGTGATGATATTGTCAAAGAACAGCTGCTGAAATTGAAATCTGATAAGCGTCAATCTGAGGCTAAGGCTCGTATTCTTGAGCATCAAGCCGATGCACTTGAAGGTGCCGGCGAAGACAATCCAATCATTGCAGCCATTTCTCAAGCGTTAGCACAGCGTCAAGAATCACAGGAAGGGGATAAACATAGTGAAAACGAATCTTAAGGAAGTTGAGTATTCGCCTAAGCAAGCATCCTTCCTAGCATCCCCGTTTGATCACTTATTTGACGTTAATGAGGGTGCAATTCGTAGCGGCAAGACAGCGGCCGATGATGCTAGGCTTGCTATGTTTTATATGTTGTCTCCTGATGAGAATCATCTTGTTAGCGCCTACAACCAAGCATTGGCGTATACGCTGTTTATTGAGGGTGATGGACTTGGATTAGCGTATATTTTTGATGGTTGCTGTGAGTTGCGTCGAGACCGCGGTGGTGATCACTTGGCCATCGATTTACCAAGTGGCCATAAACGGATTTATTTTAAAGGTGGCGGTAAGTCTAACTCGGCCAATGCAATTCGTGGGATGTCGCTTGGTTCAGTCGCTTATTCTGAAATTGATTTGATGAATAAAGAGTTCATTGACGAGTCATTTCGCCGAACGATTAAGGCAAAGTATCGGTATCATCTCGCTGATTTAAATCCGCCGGCGCCTAATCATCCCGTTATTGATCTCTTTGATGATTACAAGGCACATTGGTTGCACTGGGATATGCGTGATAATCCGACAATGACTGAGCAACGTTTGACCGAGGTCGAAGCTGAACTAAAGGCTAATCCATATCGATATAAACGTGACTGGTTAGGCCTAAGGGTAATGCCTGAAGGTGCAATCTATGTAATGTTTGATCACGAGACGATGATTGATGCTACTTTGCACGGTCAGATTGTTGAAATGTATTTTGCCGGCGATGCTGGCCAGAATGATGCAACAACACTTAGCTGCAATATCATTACCAATGTCAGGGATGAAAACGGACAAATGGGTTACAGATTAAACAGAGTTGCTAATTTCTATCATTCAGGATCTGCAACACAGGAAGCACGTGCTATGTCTACGTATGCGGTTGAGTTACGCCGATTCATTCTATGGTGTGAACGTCAATACCAAGTACATCATTCAACTGTCATTATTGACCCTGCAGCCAAGTCATTGCGTGCTGAGCTGGAAAAGATAGGAATCATGACTGAGACGGCCAATAACAATGCGCATGAGCATTTACGCAGTACACAAGGTATTGAGGTGGGGATTGAGCGTTGTCAAAACGTCATTGAGCAAGGGATGTTCCGACTAGTAGAAACGCCGGATAGCGGCATTCCTGATTTGAGCTATGATCATCGTAACTTTTTAAAGGAACTGGGTATGTACGTACGTGATCCACAGTCCAAGAAGCCAGTCGATGCGTTTAACCATGCCATGGATGAATTTCGTTATTCGGTGAATTACTTCTATGCGAACTATCTAACCTATGTCAATTGGTAAGGAGGGATGTTAGTGGGTCTTTGGAAAAATATGTGGCTTAAATTAAAGGGGGTGTTTGGTCGTATGGGTATTGTCGAAAAACTTGAATCAACGAATGATCATAAGCGCATCATGTCGGATAGCAAGGACTACGCTAACATTCAGCAGTGGTTGGCTATCTATCAAGGTCGTGCCAAATGGATTGTTGAACACAGTTATCTTAATTCGGCTAGCCATAAGCGTGGCCGGCAATTGTTGTCGTTAAATATGCCACAGATTGCGGTTAAGAAGATGGCCACGCTGACATTCAGTCAGAAGGTTGTCCTCACTGCCACTAAAAAGCTTAATGCACCACAACCAACATCCCCAGATGATATGAAGCAGGCCAGCAATGTATTTGTTCATCAGGTCTTCGAAGAGAACCACTTCTATGATAACTTTGAACGTTATCTAGAATATATGTTCGCTGAAGGTGGGATGTGCATTCGCTTGTACACGTATCGGGGCCAAGTCAAGATTCGTTTTGCAACAGCTGATGTATTCTTCCCAATTAGTTCGGATGCTAACGGCGTGACAGAGTGTGTCATTGCGTCTAACTTCCAAAGTAATAACAGTTATTACACGCTGTTAGAATGGCACACAGAGGACGACACGGCCTATGTGGTGAGCAATGAGTTGTATGAGTCAACTACTGCTGATGATCTTGGTCACAAGGTGCCACTGACAAAGCTATATAGTGATTTGGCCGAAGAAACACGTTACTCAAAAACAGAATACAGCGGCCCGACGTTCATCTATCTTAAGCCTAACTTGGCTAACAACCTTAATCTTTCATCCCCGTTAGGTATTCCAATTTATGCCAATGCGTTAGACACGTTGCGGATATTGGATGAGACTTATGATGCATTAATGCGGGAGATTCAGCTGAGCAAGAAGACGTTAATGGTTCCCGATTCAATGATGAAGCGTGGGGTTGATCGTATGACCGGCCAACCACAATTTTATTTTGATGAGGCTGAAGAAGTTTATCGAATGTTCCATTATGACAGCATCAGCGGGTCTAGCAATGAGACCATCAAGGATGTCACACAATCGCTTCGGGCGGAATCCTATCTGAACACCATTAACACAACGCTTAAGTTGTTTGCATCCCAGGTTGGTTTTAGCGCGGGCACCTTTAGCTATGACGCTGGTGGTGATGGGATGAAGACCGCAACCGAAGTGGTCAGTGAGAACTCGGATACGTATCAGACTAAGAATAGCCATGAAACGATTATCGAAGAGGCGCTAAAGCAGTTGGTGATTCGCATCCTTGAATTAGCCAAAGCTGACCCTGAGGTGAACTACTCTGATGAGACTGATGTAGATGTTACGGTTAACTTTGACGATAGCATTGCTAAGGACCGTAGTGAGAACCTGTCCTATTACATGACCGCCAGTGGTGGCAAGCCGTTAATGGACCAGATTGCTGCCATTAAGCGGGTGAATAATGTGACGGACGTAGAAGCCCAAGAAATCTACGATAAGATTCAGGCGCAGCAACCCGACCAAGGGACATTAGAGGACATCGGCGGTGGGGCTGAATGACATTAAGTCCGTTAGACCTAGATAAGCTGTCAGTTGAGTACACTTATTTGTATGCTGACATTGCTGATATGATCTTCCGTCACATGGTAGACCAGCTACAGGATATTAATGAGATTGATGATGACGACTTTGAGGGATGGCGAACAGGTAAGATTGTAGCAGCGAATCAGTTGCGTGAATATGCGCAGCGTGTGCTGGCTAAGGTAGGACATGGTTCAGATGCTAAGTTGAAGCAAAATCTCAGCAAGGCCACCTTAGATAACGCAGAACAGTCAGAGGAGTGGCTGAAACAGTTAGCCAAGACTGGTAAGTTGAACAACCCAGCATCCCTCAAAGAAGATCGTGCTGTCAGACAGATTGTTAGTGATCAGCAGAAGGAACTAGAGCGCTATATGGCCATGGCTCGACGCAATATGACCCAAAATCAGTATGAAATGATGATGGACATTGTAAATCGGGCCGAAGTCGCTGCTCGTGGTGGTCAATCTTATATTGACGCTGCCGTTAAAGCAGCTGATGAATATGCTGAACAGGGACTGCCAGCGTTGGTTGATCGTGCAGGTAAGCATTGGTCGCCAGATGTGTATATGCGGACCGTTATTAATAGCCAGGTCAATCAATCGGCTAATGCCGTTGAGCTGGCACGTATGAGCAGCTATGGGTCATTAGTGCGTATTTCCCAACACGTTGGCGCACGACCTCACTGTGCACCGTATCAAGGGCGTGTTTACAGCATGGATGGTAGCAAGAATAGTGGTGACTATCCGCCATTTAGCGATACCAGTTATGGTGACCCAGCCGGTATTCTAGGTATCAACTGCAAGCATTATTTAATACCAACTGTTGACGGTGTAGGCGGCCCTGACCCGATTCCAGATGATGAGCACAATACTTTTGTTTACCGCCAAACGCAAGAACAGCGTCGACTTGAGCGGAATATTCGAGCGGCTAAGCGTGAGGATTACGTTGCTAACCATATTGGTGGTGACCGAAAGGCAACAAGAACAACCGTTCTAAACGCGCAAGCCCAAATGCGTGACTTTATTGGCCGTAGTGGGATGCCTCGTGAGTATAGTCGTGAGCAGATCAGTAAAGGGCTAGCCCAGCAACGTACTCGTATCACGATTAATCAAGATAGTCAGCAACGTCACATTAAAGGGACAAAGCAGTATGAAGAACGTTTGAAGCAGGATTTGGCTAAAGGTCGCAATAAAGGCCCCAGTTATCTTAATTCAGACGTAAATCTTGATCAGCTACAGAAAGTTATCTATCAACAAGCGGATCCAAGTAAAATAACGGGACAATTTCAATTTGTTGATGCTGGTGGGCCAATTGGTTACTATAAGGATGTAGAAGGTAACTTAGTCGAAACAACACGATTAAAGATTCATCATAGTAATAAAGGCGCGCATATTGTACCTGCACCACCTGGGGTACCCAAGAAAAGGAAGTGATAATAATGGAATTAGCTGAATGTATGCAATATCTTCAGCATCATGTTAAGGCAACACTTAAAGATGGCACCATCAAACATTGGTGGTTACTAGACTATGAGGAAGATATTGTAGGAGATGATAATCCCGAATTTAATGGCAAAGACCTTATTATCTATTGGACAGGCAGCAGTAAAGCACCAGATGGCTCAGTTGTTATGGGTGGTAATGGTTATCCAGTTGATTGGATCAAAAGCTTAGAAATTGAAGATGATCGTGAGTAACGGCCCTAAGCACGGCCGAAGAAAAAAGGCTTATTTTTTATGCCCAAATTAGGAGGGATGTAACGTGTGGATTAAAAACCGAATCGGAATGAAATTATTTGAAAGCAATGATGGCGGCGGTGCTGGTGAAGGTGGTACTGGCGCTGCAGGGACAGAAGGAAATACTGGCGCCCAAAACACACCGCCTGCAACGCCACCAGTTGATGTCACGCAAGTAGCTGCAAACGCCAAGTCGGACATGCTCAAATCTTTAGGCTTTGAAGACGAAGACAGCTTAAAGGCAATTATTGAGGCTCACAACAAACAAGTTGAAGCGAACAAAGGTGAACTGGAGAAGACCCAGGGTGATTTAACCAAGGCAACGAAGGCCAATGCTGATTTAACCACCAATAATACAGAACTCAAGGCTACTGTAGCCGCACTGAAGGCTGGGGTTACCAATGAACATCTATCGGATGCTATGATCTTGGCCAAGGCTTACATTGCCAACAAGGACAATCCAGCTAAGACGTTCGATGAAGCGATTGCTGCAATCGTTAAGTCAAACCCTGGTTACACCGGTAGCACGCAAGTGCCAGCCGCAGCAGTGAATGATAATTTAGGCGGTACTGGTGGCCAACAACAGACGACCATGACGGATGTTGAAAAATTAAACGAACACCGCATTACACACTAAGGAGGAAATATAAATGGCAGATCCAAACTTTGATCCAGATAACGTAACAATTGAAAGTGCGCGTACTGGTGAAATTCCTAATGTTATTTCAGACCAGATTATCACTGATGTAAAAACTGGCTCGCAATTAATGCGGTTGGCCAAAGCACAACCCATGACGAAAGAGCGTGAAAAATTCACATTTATGTCTGGTGTCGGGGCTTACTGGGTTGATGAAGGTCAGAAGATCCAAACGTCTAAACCAACCTTTATGGAGGCTTGGATGGAAGCACACAAGATGGCTGTTATTATCCCGACCACTAAAGAAAATTTAAAGTATAGCGTGACCAACTTTTTTAACATGATGAAGGCTGAAATTGCTGAAGCATTTTATAAGAAGTTCGATCAATCCGCATTATTTGGTGGTTCAGATACACCTTTCCGTCAAAGCGTGATTGGTTCAGCGTTGTTGACGAAGCAAACACTGACAGAAACGGATAACAAATATGATGATGTATCGGATGCCATGGCCTTTCTTGAAGCACAGGACCTGGATGCTAATGGGATTGCTGCACCACGTTCGGAACGTGTGAAATATCGTTCCAGTAAAGATGGTAATGGTCAACCTATCTTCAACGATGCGCACAGTAACACAGTGGCCGACGTGTTAGGATTACCAATTGCTTGGGCTGCTAAAGGCTCCTGGGATAAAACAGCCGCCAGTGAAATCCTAGCCGATTGGAACAGCGTTTATTACGGTATCTTATCTGGAATTGAATATGAAATCTTAACTGAAGCTACTTTGACCACAGTCCTTGGTGAAGATGGTTTACCAATCAACTTGGCTGAACGTGATATGGCTGCTATTAAGGCAACTTTTACCCCAGCCTTTATGGTGATTCGGGATGAAGCTGTAGCAGCTATTACGCCAGCGACAACCACTGGTAAGGCCAATGCAAACCCAGCCCGTCGTAAAGTAACCAAGAAGGGTGATCCAGCAGCACCTCAATCAAGCGCCGCACCTGCTAGCTCTGCTGCACCAGATTCAAGTTCTGCACCGGCAAAATAACGGCCCCGTCAGCCATAGCAGCGCAGGCGACTGATGAAGGGGCGCTGATCACCGCAAAGTAACAAGGAGGGATGACAATGGCAGAGCCGTTAATTGAGCGTAAATACTACGACAATGTATTCCACGGCCTGGATCCAGGCAAAATGGACTGGGACCGTTTAGAATATCGTGCTGAATTGAAGTTGAATGAGTACACGCAGCATTATTTTAGCCAGCACACATTAGCTGATTTGCGCTACGAGTCAGACCGTGAAGCTGTGAAGCAGGCGTTGTGCTTGCAAATCGAGTATTTTATCACACTTGGCGATATCAATGAACTTGGCCGGCAAGCTGGGGCCATTAAAACAGCGTCTGCGGGTAAGTTTAGCTATTCGAAGGATAGTGGCTCCCGACCAAGCCGAGCTACTGCCACGAACTCGCTAGAGGCTATCAACGCATTGCGTGATACTGGTTTGCTATTTAGAGGAGTTGGACAATTTGGATGATATTGAAGCAATGCCATTAGAGATGTTGATTCATAGCATCAAGGTCAAGCCGTATCAATCGCTGGCGAAGTCCAACTGGCAAACTGGCGATTATGCGCCTGCGGGGACGGCCGTGGCGACTGCTGACAGTGATGAGATCACGATTCAGCATGTTTTGATTCAACCGGATACCAAGAAGGTGTTGGCGAACGCTTCGAATAATACTAATGTGTACACGAGTGTTAATGTGCATACGTTGTTTATTGATCGTGTTAACTCTGACCCAGCCCAGGCATTACAACTACAAGATGCAGTGACTTGGTTAGAGACTGGTCAAACGTTTAAGGTATCTGAAGTAGTCCCGATTTATACGTTTAACCCAACGCAACCACATCATTGGGAGGTGACGCTGGAATGATCATTAATGTTGCTGTGGATTTTGGTGCACTTACAGCGTCGTTTAATCCCTTAACGGTGGCTAATGTTGCGGCGGATGCTGTATTGGTAGTGTCAGAAGAGTATGTGCCGCAATTAACGGGTGACCTGGCAAAGAGTCATACTAAAACGCAAGATACCAATGCTGTTTATTTACATTGGGACCGTCCTTATGCTCGCTATGTCTACGCTGGCAAAACAATGGTTTATCCAGTAGGTACGCCATACGGTTGGCAGGCTAAAAAGGGCGTCAAGAAGGTAGCGACTGAACAAGGCTTGAACTACACCAAGACCTATCACCCAAATGCCAGTGCACGATGGGACCAGGTAGCTTTGGCCAGTAAATCAGGTGCTGCTTACGTTAATCACCAAGTAACTGCGACAATTGTGAGGTGAGCATAATTGAATACGAAAACGTTAGACGTGGACCAGGCGGTATTGCAATACCTAACGGATCACGTCTCTTTGTATGCACCGATTCGTAAAGCTGGTGTCTATGAGAACGGCAATACGATCACTTATATCATGTCGCCTACTGGTGGTCGGCAACGGTATTTGAATGGGCGTGTGAAGCGTTCTTATTCGTTTACGATTGACGCCAAGCATCTCAGTGAACCAATCGCAACGGATACGCTTAGCCAGATGATGACCGTCATGGAACGAGCAACAGGCTTTGCCATTAGCAGCCGGAACAAGTCGTTCCAATTTCAACGCGCTGAAATGATTGCAACACCGGCCGATGTGGCCAATGTACAAGACATGGATGATCAGCAGACCACATCTGATATTTATTCTGTGGTTCGTGCGGTCTTTCGTGTCGACATCATTATTAATTAGGAGGAACCAACATGGTTGATACACAAACAAAGTACGGCCCTACGGATAACGTCGATTTCCGAGGGAATATTGCACCAAACTTTCTGGATGAATACTGGGTGGGCCTTAAGCCGCTACAACTTGGTGACCCAATCTTATGGGCTTACCTCGGGGATGGGATTACTGGTGTCACACCCAAATACACCGATAAAAAGAAAACCGCTGCCTATCAAGATGGTGGTGGTAATGAACAAACCACCGTAACTGGTGTTACTGAAAGTTATGACATTACCGGTGATCGTTCTATCGGTGGTATGGCCCAAGATTTGATTGCATCACTGAAGTCTAAGGTAGGTTCTCAGCGTGAAATGTGGTTCCGGAAGAATCATTATATTCAGAACAATGATAATTCTTTGACTTTAGCCACTACCGAAAGCGGCTTATCCACCATGAGTGATATTGATGATGGTGGTGGTACTGCCGATGATAATGGGAGTTTCAAAGCGACTGCTACGTATTTGCAAGCGCAAGACTCCAAAACGGATTTGGCAGGACTTAATGAAGTCCTAACCCAGACACCTTGTCAGAACTCAGGTATTTTAGGCGTGCCATTACGTCAACCACAAGAAGACGGCACCATTAAAACATATGAACCGGTTGCTGCAGCATCTGCTTCTCTTGATGGTGATGTTGCTAACAGCCGTCCTGCAACACTTAAAGAATTGCAAGGTCGTTTAGGCATGACTGCTGTTGCCGCTATGCAATCGGTAGGTAGCTCAATACCCGATCCAAGTGTGACTCAAAGCAATGATGGGTCTAATCCACCAGCCGACAGTACAGGCACCACTGGAGATACTAAAACGGACCCAAAACAGTAGCCCCAACGGACGTGCAGGCAGCACCAACCGATGAAGGGGCCATTGTTACTGCTAAGTAGTTATTTGGTTGAATACGAAAGGAAGTCATTATTATGGCAAAAGTTTTACGGATTTATAAGAAAGGTACAACTGATGTAGCGTTTACTGGGGATGATACAACGGTTACAATTACTGGCCTAACAGCTGGGACGGTCGTAGCCGCCGGTGATTACCAGATTTCACGCTACGACGCTGATACTAAAGAGGAATCAGCGATGGTGGATGTGCCTGGCTTTACAGTCAATACACCACCTGAAGATCCTGATAAAGTCAATGCAGCACCAACTGATGATGGCGCTACTGTAACTTCCGACGCCTCTAAGTAGTAACACATAACACATAAGCACTAGCTAGGCCGGGTGACCGGCCAATACATAGCACCACAATAACAATCTAGGAGGAATCAACCATGCAACCCATTAAATTAGAAGTACCTGCAACACGCATTAAATTCAACATCGGTGGTCAAATCTACACCATGTCACTGGCTGATAAGAGTATGGCCAGTGTTACTGGCGACTTACAGATCATTGAAAGTAACGAAATTGCTAACCAACAGAAAATGGCTGAAATGGCTGCTCAGCTCACCAAGCAAAAGGATGACCTGCATCAGCGGGCCATTAAGGCTGAAGAAGCGGTACAAAATGGGGATGCTGAAACCAATGCTTATCCGTATCAGGAGATGATGAAAGACTCTCATGAGTTGGATAATAAGTGCCGGCAGGCCATCTATCAGGCTGAGAAAGAGGCCAATGAATACGCTATTCAACACTACTCACCATTTTTGGATAAGGCCTTTGGTGCTGGTTCCGGAACAAAACTATTTAACCAGCTGCATCAATCCACTAATGCCCTAGCTAAGTTGGTCACTGAAATTGTGATTCAACTGAAAAATCAAACGAATATTACGGATCATCGAACTGCATATCTCAGTAAAATTGCTAAGCTCAAGGCGGTAAAGGAAGAACAAGAATCTGAAAAGCAGCGCGACAATAACAAGTAAGGACTGATAATGATGAATCTCACAGCACTAGACGATGACACAATTACTTATAAGGGCCAGCTGTACCATCTTGACCTGGATTATCGGCTGGTGTTGGAATACTTTAGCTTAATGCGTGATAAGGGCCTAACCGTACCAGAAAAGCTCGAATTAGCGCTAAAAATGCTAGTTACAGATTCAACTAGTCAGCTTTCATTGCTGGATCAAGATGCATTGTTACAACTGATATTCAGCACTTATATTTATACCAATAATGACCAGCGTCGATCAGAGTTAATGCCTAGTAAAAAACAGGTATTCGACTTTGATCAGGACGCTGGTTTAATTTATGCCGCCTTTTTGCAACAATATCAGATTGACTTAAAGACAGATGCGTTAACGTGGCAGGCCTTTAATGCCATGTTGGACGGTTTGAATGACGATACTTTTTTCCGGAAGGTGGTCAATTATCGGGTGATGGACATTCCTAAAGATGCGCCGGATGACGCCAGTGATGATGCCAAGCGACAGACCAAGAAGTACCAGGACTATATCCGACAGATGAAGTTGCTGTACAGCTTGGATCCGTTGAAAAAGGAAGGTAAGCTAACGGACGCTGAAGTTGGCGCAATCGTGGCGCCTTTGGATATGCCACATAAGATGTTGAAGATTAAGGAGCTCCGTGAAGCCGGACGCTATTAGGAGGTGAGTAAGACATGGCAGAAGATAACGTTGTAACAATCAAGGTTGAGGCGTTGACTAAGGATGCGCTGAAGGGCGCTAATGATTTAGCTAAAGCCTTTGAGAAGATTGGCAACACCACCAGCTCTGGCGCTGGCAAGGGACTTGATGAGTTAGGTGAGAAGTCCAAAGAGGCTACTGAATCTACGGAGAAGTTAACCGAAGCAGAAAAGAAACAAACTGAGGCGACTAAGAAATCTGGGGATGAGTCTAAGAAGTCCGCTAGTCAAACAGAAGACGTCGCCGAAGCGACCAAGAAGTTAGCCGATAACGAGGAGCAACAAGCAAATCAGGCTAAAAAAGGCGCGGATAGCACCAAGAAACAAGCTGACGCCACTAAGAAACTAGGCGATGAGTCTAAGACCGCTACTGACAGCACCAAAAAATTAACTGATGCTGAAAAAGGTGAAGGTGATCAGGGGCAACGCAATACCAATAGCACTGAAAAGCAAGCCCAGGCATTGGCCAAAACGCGTACTGAACTTACCTCACAGGTTACGGCTTATCGAAACGTTGCTACCGCTCAAGAAACGCTGGGGCTTAGATTATCTAGCCAAGTTACCAAGCTGGCTAGTTTGCGCACGGAATTAACCTTAAACAGTGCCAAGATGAAAGAACAACAATCAACCATTGTCAAACTCACCGAAGAGCATGGTGCAGAGTCCCAAGCGGTGGCAAAAGCTAAAGGTAAGTATGCGGAACTTGTATCGGAACAAACTAAACTGGTAGCCGAATCCAGAAACCTTGAAAAGGCAGTTGGTGGATTATCGCCAGAAATGGCAATGGCCGCTGACAAGGTAACGCTGTTAGGTACGCGGATGAAGGACGTTGGCACCAAGATGGGTGAAGTTGGCTCTAAGGCCACCATGACCATGACAGTGCCAATCGTCACAGCCGCCGGCGCGGCTACTAAAGCCTTTATTGATTTCGATAGCCAGATCAAGGCCATGGGTGCATTGCTTGATGATGGGCATACCAGTGCAGCTCAAATGAGCAAGCAGCTGGATAGCTTAGGTGCGGCCAGCAAGAAGTGGTCCACTGAATATGGTATTTCCACCACGAACATCAACAACGGGATGACCGAATTACTGAAGAAAGGTTATTCTTACAACCAAGTATTAGGCGCTATGGGGTCAATCCTCAATGCGTCTAAAGCTTCCGGAGAAGACTTTAATTCAGTGATGAAGGTTTCCACCGCCACGCTAGAACAGTTTGGTCTGAAGTCGAATAATACGGCCAAAATGATTCAGAACACGCAGCGAGTAACCGACAGTTTAAGCTATGTGGCTAACAAAACGTCAGCAGGCTTCGGTGACATGGGTGAAGCCATGGAATACGTTGGGCCAGTAGCGCATGGCTTGAATATGAGCCTGGAACAAACTTCTGCGGCCATTGGCTTAATGTCTAACCAAGGGATTGAAGGCCAGAAAGCTGGGACTGCGTTACGTGGTGCATTAGATCAATTAATGAATCCAACCGCACAGAACACAGCGGCCTTCAAGAAAATGGGCGTTAGCGTTGAAGATTTTAAGAAAGGCACACTGACGTTGCCTGATATGTTGGACAAGATTAAGAACAATACCAAGGGCTGGACGGCTGAAAATCGGCAGGCCGCTTTATCACAGGCTTTTGGTGCCGAAGCTCAGGCTGGAATGAACATCTTAATTCAAGAAGGTGGCGACAAGTTGCGTGATTTAACTGCGCAAACTAAAGGCGCTACTGGATACACAAAGAAACTGGCTGACACTATGAACAACACAGCTAAGGCCAATGTGGATAAATTTCAACAGTCACTGCATGTGTTAGCAATTGATGCCGGTCAGCAGCTGCTACCGCTAGCCACTGATCTATTGAATGATGCTAAGAAGCTGGTTGATTGGTTCAACAGTCTGGATAAAGGCACCCAGAAGATGATTATCAACGCGGCCTTAACAGCTGCCGCAATGGGGCCTGTTTTGTCAATGACGAGTAAGCTGACAGTTACTATGGATGGGCTAATTGAAAATGGGCCTAAACTGTTAACTTGGTTAGCACAATTGAGCCCAGGCTTCAAAGGAGCTACTACTGCCGGAACACCGTTAGCAGCTTTGCTTGAAAATGTAGGTCTAAAGTCAGCGCCTAAAGCAGCTGGTGCCATTGGAGAAGTGGCTGAAGGCGCCGCTGGTGCAACACCTGAACTATTGGGGTTAGGTGGTTCGTTTAGCGCAGCAGTTTCTGGATTAGGGTCATTAGCGTTAGCGGCTGCACCTGCGGTTTTGGCCATTGGTGGTGTTTCAATTGCCGGCTATGAATTATACAAGTCGGCGCAAAAGCATGAGGCTGCTGTCGAAAAGACGAAGAAGTCAGTTGATGAATTCGGCGTTGATATTAGTGCCAGCTCACAAAAGGCCATTAAGTCATACAATGATTTACATCAAACGGCCGTTAATGATATGGCGCAGCTAGATACTGCTACAGTTAGTCAGTCACAAAAGATTTCTGCTGATGTTGTTAGTAAATACGGTCAGATGGCAGACAAAGTGATTGCTAAGTTTGAAGAGACCAAAACAAAAGGCCAAACAGCGCTTAATGAATTGGCCGCATCATTTGGACCTGCTGGGTCTGCATGGCTATCCAATGTCACAACTTCAATGAATGCACAAACTAATAACACCGTTTCTAAGTTGCAAAAGGCTAAGAAAATGATGTCGGATTTGCTTGCATCAGTTGGTGGTGATTTCAGCAAACTGACCAATGAACAGAAGACGCAACTGCAAGATGCTGAAAACACCATTGATCAAGAGACTTCTGTATTCGGATTGGCTTACAAAGACCAGTTGAAACTACAGCAAGCCTACGCTGATCAGCATGGTGATTTGACCGAAAAAATGCTAAAAGCTGACTTGAAGAAGTCAAAAGATTCATATAATGATACGACTGCTGCGGCTAAAAAAAGTTACAGCAGTCAACTCAAGACATTAAAAGACGCCCGTAAAAACCAGGAAATTACTGATGAACAATATAATCAAGCCAAATCTTTATTAGATGCTAAGCGTAATGAACAGGAAACAAAGGCTGGCCTGGAATGGGTCAACACACAAAAGTCTATTTACGATCATTACAATAACAACGGTAAAGAGAGTCTGCGACTGCATAAGTCTATGGATGATGAATTTACCCGTGAAATTACCGATGCAAATGGTAAGAAGGAAAAGCTTTACTGGGATGACGTTACTCAAAGCGAGGTTAGTGCGGCCGAGTGGATTGAAAATCACAAAAAGGACAACGCCAAATACATTGAAGACCAAGAAAAAGCCCACGGTACGATCAAAAAGCAACTAGAACAGTTTCAAACTGATCAAAAGAAAGCCTACCAACAAATGGGGCTTACTGATATAGCCGCTGAAGCCCAGGCAAAGGTTGATGCGGATAACTTAGCTGCTCAAATGACAAAAACTGGGTCTGAAGTTAGCAAAGCAGCTGCCGGCATCCACGATTCCTTTATTAAAGGCTTAAAAAATGGAACAGTTGGTAATCCCACTCAAATTGCAAAACAGTGGGGTCTTGATATTACCAATGCTACTCAAAAGGTTGATCTCGGTAAGTACGGTACCAAGACAGCTCAAGACTTTTGGAATGATTTTAGTTCCGGTTCTCAAACGGGCTATGAAGAAGCAAAGGTTTATTTTGAATCGCAGCTACAAGGCTGGCAAGGTGAAAATGACAAGTTAAAAGATATTGGCAAGTCTGGTATTGCTCAATTGAAAGCTGGCTTAAATGCAGGGGTTGTTACTTTAGCCCAATTGAAACCAGTATTTGGCAACCAGATTTTAAGCCTGTTCCCTAAAGACTTGTCTAAAGCCAGTGACCAAGAAATTGCGACCCTAAAGTCTGGCTTGGAATCTGGAACGGTCTCTCTCAAAGTTTTAAAGAACCGATTTGGGGATGCTATTTATGATTTATTTCCTAGTGATCTGTCTTCGTTGAGCAAGCAAGAAATTAAAACTTTACAAGATGGCTTGCGTAATGGCACAATCAGCACCGCTGATTTACAGAAGAAGTACGGCAAGGATGTTACTAAAATCTTTCCAGACGATTTATCGTCCCTAAGCAAGTCCGAATTGAAGTCAATTCACGATGGCCTGCAAAATGGGTCAATCCAACCTGAAGAGTTGAAAAAGAAATATGGACCGCAGTTTGAGAAAATCTTTAAAACCGATTTGACGAAACTTGGTAAAGCGAATATTACAACTTTAGCCAATGGCCTAAAGGCCGGTTTGCCAGAAGCGCAGTCAGCAATGGCCACTATTTCAAAAATGGTTGGAACTAAGGCCACGGTCAACTTAAAAGGTGTTGGTAAGGTTAACATTGCCAGCTTGGTTAAAGGATTAGAATCCGGAAAAATATCAGTAAGCCAATTTGATAAGGCTCTAACAGATCTCATCAAAAAACAACTTAAAGGCGATAACAGTAAATCAGGTAAGAGTTCCATTGATAGCTATAATAGTGGGATGAAGAGTAAAAAAGGTGAAGCACAAGGTGCAGCAGATACCGTTCGCAATGCAGCTACACAACATCTAACACCAGATGGTCAACCCTATAGCCATGGTAAGAAACATGGTAGTGATTTTAGTGCCGGTATTTTAGCTGAAAATGGGTTAGCTTCTGGTAATGCAACCACTGTTAGAAACAATGCAGCACATGCATTAACGCCGACTGATGAACCTCATCAACACGGTAGTACAACGTCTAAAAGATACGGACAAGGGATTTATGATTACAGTTACTTACCAATCAATATAGCAGGAGCAATTGTTGCGGGTGTGAACTCCAACTATAACGAAGGCATCAAAACATCGAATGATCTATCTAATAAGCTAGGCGGAAAAGGTAATGTTTCTAATAATACCGTTTCAACCAAATCAGGACGCGTTTCAGGATTCGGTGGCGCATTTGGCGGTTATGCCCACGGAACCGTTGGTACTTTATCAGCTCCGGAAACGGCGATTGTTGGTGATGGGTATATGCCTGAATTAATTGACTACGGTAATGGTGCATTGGCAATGTCGCCATCTATTCCAACGATGACACAACTACCTGAAGGTGCACGTGTGTTCTCTGGATCTCAAACGAAACAAATATCAGATATGATGGGCAAGGTTGGCATGCCACTTTACGCGAAAGGAACTGGTGCAAGTGTAATAGACTGGATCACCAATTTATTTGGGGATGCCTACAAGTTCATGACACATCCATTTGAAAACTGGAATAAGTTTGTCGATAAATCATTTAATATGAGTGATTTTTCAGGTTCTGCAGGTACAGCAAATGGACAGGCAGCTAAGGGATTTGAAAAGAAACAAACAAATTGGCTAAAGACGCTGATTGACTTACTGATGTCTGAGGGTTCCAGCGGTTCTGGTTCACGTGGTGAATTTGTTAGAAAGGTCAAGGCTCAGGAAGGTAAACCGTATGTTTGGGGTGCCACGGGGCCAAACTCATTTGACTGTTCCGGCCTGATTATGTGGGCCTTGAAACAGGTTGGGGTCACCTATCCTCACTTTTCTGGCGCGCAATTCGCCCGCTCACAATCTATCTCTGAAAAAGAGGCCAAGACTGGGGACTTAGCATTTTACGGACCTGGTGGGATTGAGCACGTGGCCATGTTTATTGGTGGCAACAAGACTTTTGCCGCGCGGGACCCCGCTACCGGTGTGGGTTATTCAGCGTTGCATAATAACTTGCCATTTGCCGGTTTGCGGCGCATTAAAGAACTGAATGATGGTTCAAAAGGTGGCAAGTACAACGAGAGCATGATCAAAGAGGCTGCCGAAGCAATGCACGTTCATGTCACGTCGAGCGACATTGCACGGATTCAGCGCTTGATTCAAGGCGAATCTGGTGGGGTTAGCCAGTATGGAATTGATGATCATGATGGTACTGGCCCTGCCAAAGGGATTCTACAGTTTAAAGATTCAACCTTCCGTGCTTATTCAGTTGGTGGTAACAGTATGGACCCTATGTCAGCGCTCAAAGCTTTCTTTAACGATAGTAATTGGCGTAGCGACATTGCCTACCATGGTTGGGGACCAACTGGACATCGGCGAATGGCTGAAGGGATGCATGTGACTCGACCAACACAGGCGTTGATTGGTGAAGTGCCTGGGCAAGACGAATTTGTCATTAACCCTTGGCGACCATCAGCGATTAGTTTGACCAATGGGCTACTGGAGCGCATGCAACAAGTTCAGCCGGCGGCCGTGCCTCAGTTGAAATTACCTGGGGCCGAAGTAGATCCGACTGGTACTGTGATTAGCACGGTAACACCGGAAGCGGCTTCCGGATTTCGCGCAGTACAAGCGACAGCGCCAACTGGTGTAACAAATAGTAGCAACACATCAAGTAATTCAGCAACTGGCCAAGCTGTGACGGATAAGCTGACCAGTGCACTGAATGCGTTTAGTGAAGCTTTATCCGGCGATGTAACGGTCAATATGACGTTGGATAGTGGTGTGATTGCTAGTGAAACGTTTCCGAAGATGCAGTTATTATTGAATAAGTCAGTACGAATCCAACAAACAAGAAATGGGTGGTGATGATAATGGGAACAGTAATCGTGCAACGGTCTGATGGGATAACCTACGACTTAAACAAATTAGGCATGCGCGTGATCCAATTTGAGCCCCCTAGTGCCAATTATCAACACACCAGTGAGGCCATTGGAACTTATGGCGTCGTTGATACAGGGACCACAGTTGGTGCCTTACAAATACCATTTAAGCTGGACGTTTTCGCAGAAGATCGTTATGACGTGATTTTGCAACGTCGGGCTTTTTTTGAAGTTTTTAGTAGCATGGATCCGTTCTATATTTACGATTGCCGGCAGTTAGCTTTGCGCTGGAAGGTTAAAGCCGAACAGCAGCCGTTTGGCTTTTACGACAATTTTTATATGGGTGGTGACATTAGTTTTAATCTAATCTGCAATGATGGCTACGCTGAAACAGCGGCCACATCGTTGAATGCTTTTGATGGTAGTAACACTGGGTGGGGTTTTGGTATGGGCCTACCTGATAATGTGGCACTACCGTACAGTTGGCACAATCAAGCAACGTTTAAGGTGCTGAATCCTAGCAGTATTCCATTACTGGCCGAGGAGCGACCGGTGCATATTACTTTTAAAGGCAAGGCTAGTAAGTTAACAATTGAAAACACAACGACGAGCCAGACGTTTGTCTACAATGCGGCTATTGACGACACGTTTGAGTTATTTGGTGCATGGCCACTGCTGAACAATACGCCGGATTTTGCCAATGGTAATCATGCCATGATTGATCTGGCTAAAGGCTGGAATACATTTAAGTTAAGCGGGTATCAAGGGGACTGTGACGTCTCGATTGATACCCGTTTTTATTACAACGGATAGGAGGGATGTAAATTGATTGTGATTAAGGATTTGTTAGGCAATGAGGCGCCGCTGATTAAAAATGGCAGTCAGCAATTGAACGTTGATCTAATGCAACCGACTCAGCTACAGTTTACTGCCTATGAATGGCCAGAAAACTTAACTGGATTTTCGATGATTAGTGAACTCTGCCTATTTCAATTGGATGGTGAATGGTATCGGGAAACAGATCATTCATATGTGAAAATTGGGAATATTCAGACCTGCCAAATTACAGCGTTGAGCGTTTTGCATGATCTAGCATTTAAACGTATCAAAAATGATTTCTCGAATAATACGAAAGATGATACCAATCAGACAGTGACATTGAAATTGGATGACATGATGAAAAAGTTAGTGGAGAATACAAAATTTACGTATACGATTCACGATGATTACGGCAATCACTCACACTACTTTTCAGATGCTGTAACAGGTACTGCATTAGATATACTGTCAAACACTATCCCTGGCGCGTTTGATGTTGAGTATGCTTTCAGTAATTATCATATCGACATTTACCATAAAATTGGAAAAACAAAATCATTTGTTTTCTTGGAAGGCGCAAATGTAGGACCAATTACACGGCATTACGATGATACAACAATCACGACGACCATTCATGCTGACGGTAAAACAGACGATAAAACACAGAAACCCACAATCGATGTTGATTATGAATCCCCGGCAGTTAAGCAATATGGATATCCAGAAATTGCTGCCGAAGAATATAGTAATGAAAACTGTACTGATAAAAATCAATTATTGACCGAAGCAAAGACTAAGCTACAAGATTACCCACTATTACAATTGAGTATGGATTACCACCAGTTTAGAAAAGGTTCAATTGGTTCAAGATTTAATGAGAGTGTATCTGTAGGCAATAGTGGTTTTATTCGATCTCGGTCAGGATTAGATGTAGAGTCTCGGATTACAGCTATGGTGCTTTTTCCTGGAACTAGTAAGACTCCGCAGGTAACAATTGGCAATGTTATTGGAAATTTTGCCGCTACAATTGCAAGACTAAAGTCTAATAAGGCCAGTGATAACGTTTTGAAGATTATCAACAAACAGGCTACTCAATTACAACAACAAATTAATTTGCTTCAAAGTATGAATGCAAATATGTGGGAAGTAGGTGAAATCGATGACGAAGGTAGTCCAGTATCCGGACAAGTCGAATAACCCAGCATTTGCTTTTACAATTGCTGACGACACTGCGATTTTGCATTACACGGAGTCACTACAAAATTTTGTCAGTACTCACGGACCATTTATCTTCAATGCAATCAAGGATTTAATACCGACATTACAGGGTGAGCCTGGTGCGGCCGGAAAAAATGGTGCTGATGGCAAATCAGCGTATGATTTAGCCGTTGATAATGGCTTTAATGGTACGGAAACCCAGTGGCTGGCTAGCCTGAAGGGCGCTAAAGGTGACACTGGTGCAGTTGGACCTCAAGGACCAACCGGAGCCACTGGTCCGCAGGGTCCGGCCGGTAAAGATGCAGTTAGCCAAATCTTAGATACGCGATCAACTAATCAATTGCCTGGCTGGTATCATACTAATAACCCTAAAAAAGTTGTCACTGAATTTAAACAGACAGCTGCTATTGGGATTACACAAGCGCTAATGCCATCTGGTCAAACACTTGGTACTTATTGTAGTTTGACAACTGAGACTCCTTGGAGTGATTCTAGTGGCGGATCAGTATTTCAGACAGCCAAGTTGATTAATCAAACGCGTCCGGTTGTGCTTATCCGTGTTGGCACGTCCGACACAGCCTGGTCGGCTTGGGAGCTAATGACTACGTGGTAAGGGGGGTCAAATAATGTTAAAACTACACACTGACGATTTTTCAAATGCACTTGACCGTGATTTCAGAAAAGAACTCATTGAAAATTTTAAATGGCTAGAAGATTATTGCGACAATCCAGGCTATCTTACTGACTATGCAAAGAAGAATGATCTTAGCAATCTTGCGACCAAGCAAGATATTACCGATCTTAAAGCGATGATTCAGCGCGTTACTTTGGGTACTGATGAGCCAACAATTGAAGCCAAAGTTGAAGCAGCATTAAAAGAAAGGGGGCTTTAAAGAATGGAAGTGTTAACTTATCGCATTGGAAAGGATAAGCGTAGCCTGGTTGGCCCAAGCGATTCTATTACGTCAGATCATGTGCTTAATTGGTCTGGCTCTCAAGATAATCTGTGGGTGCAAGGCCGTCAATATGAAGAAGGCTTACGACAGGTATTGGTTAATGTGCTTAATAGCGATGGCACTGTTTATAACCTAACGGGATTTAATTATATTTTTGAAGGATTCACGCCAGATGGAACACACCGTATTTATGATTCCAAGCATGGCATTGCAGTAGACCCGGTTAATGGACAGTTTCGATTTGATTTCCCAAAGCAGGCATTTGCCACGGCTGGCAGTTATAAGCAAGCATTTTTCCGGCTTATGAAGGACGGCCAAAGTGTTACAACTCTTGAATTCGATATGACCGTGCTATCAGATATGGTTATTTCTGGAATTGTGCCAAGCACGTATATTTCTCCATTGGACGATATTTTGGAGCAATACTATAAGAAATATACAGATGCTGATGCTGATATTTTAGCAATTAAGACAAAATGGGAAAAGACTATTGGCGATGCCTTTGACAAATGGACGAGTGATTATAAATCTATTGAAAACACCGTCACCAATTTGCAAACGCAACTGCAAGTTTTAACGGCAGAAATCAAGTCAGATCAGATTGTGACTATCCCAATGATGCAAGGCTGGATAGATAAAATCGCAAATATAATTGCAAATATGCATGTGTTGACAACCCTTAAAGTCGGGCGCATGACATTGGCAGATAGTGACAATATTTACCCAACTATCCATGCATACATTTATCAGTATGGCGCTGGTGTTGCACAAGCAAATATTGACATTGGCGGTGGTTCAACAGTTTACGACATTCCCGTGCGAGCTGAGCGGCTAACGCCAACATCTATTAATATTTATATTGATTCAGAGGCCGCTAAAAAATTATTTAGCGGTTTTTCTATGGTCGATAATCCGGAAGTTAGTGTCGATGGCAGCTTTGCTTATATCACATCGGGATCTTATGGATTGGCAATTGAGGCTAAAGGGTCGGCAGTTACAGGATTCACAGTTGATTCGGCATTTAAAATTTAGGAGGTAAAATAATGACAAATCGCAAAATTAATTTAGAAATTCTGGGGGGGGGAGCTAGCGCCCTCTGATGACACGGTTTTAGCTTCCTTTCAAAATGAAGGGGGGCTTTTTTGATGGCAGATTTAATTACAAAAGGAATGCCAGATTGGCAAAAACCAATTAACGATTTTGCAGCCAAAAATGCAATTGTTGTTAGTCCATGGAGTACAACAGGCATCACGTATACAAATGGCTTTGGGCCAGATAGCGACACAGCAAATGCATTGCACTATCGCACCGTAGATCAAGGCTCACAGCGAACTATCCAATTTGCTGGATGGATTAAAAATCCAGCCTTAGTGAAGAGCCAAAAAATTACATTCGCTAGTATTCCCGTTAGCCTATTTAAAGGATATACAGGGTTGATTCAGCAATATGAACGCTACGCACAAGCCTGGAGTGACTTACAGGTGGCTGTTGGTATTGACCCAGCAACGGGTGAATTTAGCTTTCAAAATCGAGCTACACGAGATACTGGTGCCTTTGGAGCTGGTGGACTGGAAATCAATTATTCCGTTACTTGGTAGCAATCTGGCATTCCTAACTAAGGAGTGCTAAAAATGACAAAATACGAAATTGTAAAAGGACAACCTGATTGGCAAACACCAATCAATAATTTTATGGCAGATAACATTATCACAGATACCGGTTGGCAATCGGCTGGTGTGACGTATTTAAATGGGTTTACAAAAGATGCTGTTGATCCTGTTGAGTATAGGGTGCTTAGCTTTGGGCCAGTAGTAATGTTTTGGCTAAAAGGATATATCAAGGGCGTTAAAAATTTCTCGACACCAACGGCAGTGTGCAAGCTCCCGACAAATATGACAAATTTTATTGATGATGTTAATTATTATGTTGGATCAGTTCTCGGGCGGTGGACATTTGGCGGCTCTAACGTGGCTATTCGTGTTGATTTTGCATCGGATGGTTCGCTGTCAGTGTGGCCAATGGGGGCACCAGCAAGCATGTCAGATAATGTTTATTTGGATTCAGCTTACATTTGCACCAAACTTTAGAAAGAAGGTAGTAAAAAAATGACACAAACAGCAGTATATATGTATGATCCAAGCACATTCGTATTTACTGGGTCTAAGTTGGTAGATGATGGATACCAAGTACAAGAAGGCGAAACTACGTTACAGCCAACTGATGGGTTGTATCAACCGATCAAGTTTTCTAACGGCACTTGGGTAGGAACGCCGCAAGCTGACTGGGAAACACAACAAAAAGCTGACTACGAGGCTTATATCAAGGCACACCCAGAAGAGGCTCCAAAACCAAGTGCAGACCAGCAGGCGCTAGCCCAATTAGCCTTGGTAGTGGCGCAAAATAAAACTGATCAAGACAAAGCTAACGCTCAATTACTACTAGCCACCGCAACATCACAAATTAATGGAGGTACAAAATAATGGCAGATATGGTTAAAAACTATTACAAATTAGGGCTTTACACAAACGACAATTTAAAGGTGTTTGTTCAGGCGGGTTATATTACTACTGCTGATTTCCAAGATCTAACGGGTGGCGTTTACAGTGCATAGTAAGGGAGTGTAATCAATGGGTGCGTTTTGGAAAATTTTCAGTATTTTCTTTTTTGCGATGGGGTTTTTAGTTTTAGCTGTTTTATTTCTTGTTTAAGATATAAAATGAGTTTCAATTTAAAGTTAATGAACTAAAAGCAAAAATAACTGATATTCCAACTGTTTTCGTGAATGGTTGGGAAAAACATTATGTAGCGTATTACAATATAATTTTGTAGAACTTTCAATTTTGAAATTGAACATTGAAATAGTTACTAATGAAGATCGTTTAATTTTTGGAGATTTTGCCATCATACCTAATAATTTGAACGATTTTGATATAAATGGAATCTATCCAGCTTTTGTTCAAACATCAAATGAATGGGTAACGGTAAGTGTTGAAGATGGCAAAATTAGTTTTATAAACAATAGAAAAATATTAAACGGTAGTACGATTTTAATTCGTGAAACTTGGATAAAACAGAATACTATTGATAAGCACTCTTAGCGGAGTGTTTTTATTTTGTACGAAAGAAGATGAGGTGATTGGGGCCACATATGATTTTGGGCTATACCTTTCAAGAGATTGGTTCTCTTTGTACGATGGCGGGAGTCACCGGTGCTTTTATCGGATTTGTGTTTAAGCTTGCTACGGCTGATATGGTCCGTAGCATCAAGAATTTAACTGACACGCTGAAGCATCAGGATGATCGCATCTCCCACATTGATGAGAGACTGGATGAACATGAAAGGCGATTAGAAACACACGATAGATTGTTAGATCGTCACGATGAAAAATTTAAAACATTGTTTAATCAACGGAACAAGGAGGCTGAATAATGGATTGGAAAGCACGAGTCAAAAACAAAACGTTTTGGGTAGCATTAGTGCCAGCAGTGCTGTTGTTGTTGCAAGTTATCGCGGTGCCGTTTGGGTATAAGCTTGATATTGTTATTTTGAGCAAACAACTTTTGGGCATCATTAATGCGGTATTCGGCGTGTTGGTGATTCTAGGTATTATTGCTGATCCAACAACAACTGGTATTACAGATAAGGGGGCAAAATAATGGGTTTAAAATTCATTGATGTGTCATCAAACAATTCCATCGCAACTGCCGGGATGGATGGCGTAGATGGTGTAATTGTTAAAGTCTCTCAAGGAACCGGCTATGTCAATCCTGATGGCGATCCACAGTATCAATTAGCTAAATCGAAGAAACGGCTATTAGGTTTTTACCATTACGCCGGCGGTGGCGATCCTGTTGCTGAAGCTAATTATTTTTACGCAAATGCTAAGAACTACTTCTATGAGGCTGTTCCGTGTCTAGACTGGGAGGAGTTCCAAAATTCTGCATGGGGAAGCACAACTTGGTGTGAACGGTTTATGAGCAGAATTCACGACTTAACTGGCGTATGGCCATTGCTGTATACCGGAGACGAGGGCGTCGATCAAAATACAAGATTAGCAGCTAAATGTGGGCTATGGTTCGCCGGCTATCCTGATAATCGTGCCAATTGGAACGTTCCTGGATTTAATTACAATATCAGTCCATGGAAGTCATACACTTTATGGCAATTTACATCATCTGGCGGTGTATTGGATCGTGAAATTGCCGCTGTTGATGCAGCTGGTTGGAAGAAAATTGCTAATCCTGGCAAAAAGGCCGCTGCTAAACCAGTACCGAAACCGGCAGCTAAACCAACTATTTCCAAAAAGGAAACAGTTGCCAAGGGCTGGAAGGACGCACTGGGTGATACCTGGTACAACGAAAAAGGTAAATTCAAGCTGGCACAAGATATCAACCTGCGTTATGGTGCAAAAACAACGTCCTCATTGATTGCTACGCTTAAATCGGGCTCAACAATTGAGTACGACGCGTTTAGCCATCACAATGGGTATGTCTGGTTGCGTCAGCCGCGTGGCAATGGTAAGTACGGCTATCTAGCCAGTGGCACTAGTAACGGTGTCAAACGCACATCATCCTGGGGGCTTTTCTCTGAAATTTAATAGTATAGCTTCAAATGACGCTCGTATCTCTGATGAGGTGCGGGCGCTTTTTTTGTTCGCCTTTTAATGATTAAATCAATTAATAAAATTAGTTAAAATAACTATTATTGCACGTATTGCACAATTTGTTGAAAAAACCGTATAAAAGTTGTAATATATAGGAAACTAATAAAGAACGGAATGATTAATGATGGAATCAGATGAAACATTCACAATTCAAAAAGTTTCGGCGCAACAATTGTTGATGAAAGAATTTTCGATGGTACAGCGTGTTATTTTAGGTAATGTTATTCAGGTAGGTTATCAAAGCTGTAATGACTTTATGCAGAGCAGTAAAATACCTTTATTTTTGAAAATGGAACGAGCTAGTAAACTCATTCCAGAAATTAAAAATATGGCAGTGGAATATGCTTTAATGCAAGCTTGCAATAAACAGTTAATTCCGCTAAAGTGGAGTCTTGAACAGACAAATAATATCGCATTGAAGTACTTAAAGTTGAAGTCGTTAGATGGAAAATGCATTTTTACGGTTAATCAAACCAGTTGTGCCGGGAAAAGAAGTAGGCATGCAAAATTTCGTGAGGAACTAGATTTACCATTTCAGTCTTCATTGAATTTATTTCCAAATGATGATACACATCAATTTATTGTGGAACCAGATTTTGCTTATTACTGTGAAATAAATCATGGCTATCGTTCGGAAACGCCCCTATTTGCAGTTGTTGGTAAACCTGCTGCTCAAAATGGATGGTTAGGTCAATTATCGTTATTGGGACAAATTCAATTGCTTCCTAAATCGGAGGCAGATGATACACGGACAGCGGCTGAGGATTTACGTAATTTTAATCTTTCGGATTTCCAGGACTTCATGGAAGAACATAAGTAAGGATGATCATTTATGGCAGTTATATCCATGTCTAGGGGATTTAACCCTAAAAAGTTATTATATTTAAGGGAATTGAATGATGTAACTCTAAAACAAGTAGCAGAAAGTACTTTTTTGAGTGTTCAGTACATCTCTCAGTTTGAGCATGGTGACAGGCGTCCTAACTTTGAACAGATTATTAGATTAGCAAACTTTTTTAATGTGGAACATACTTTTTTTCTAAACGACGTTAGTATTCCTGAAAATACAGGGGCGACTTTTTATCGGAAGTTACAAAAAGTTCCTAAGAAAAAATATGTTCAGGCAGAAAGGCAAACCAAGTGGTTTTCTATTGTTGATCAGTTACTTAGTACTGAATTAAGAGTTGGGCATGGTCAACTGCCTGATTTTGCCAACAAAAGTAATCATGTTGAAATGTTAGATGAACAATATATTGAAGATATGGCAACCAGTGTTCGAAAGCATTTTAAATTTGGTGTAGGGCCTATTAGAAATGTGACTTTACTCGTGGAGCGACTGGGAATACGGGTTCAGTTTTCTGATTTATCATCAGAGCATATTGATGCATTAACCGATCAACTAGATAATCATTTCTATATCACTGTTAATACTTCAAGAAGGCCTAGTGTTAGAATTCGATTTGATTTAGCTCATGAATTAGGACATATATTATTACATTCACATTATCCTCAATCAGAAGTATCAAAAAAGGCTAACCATAAGTTTATTGAGGCGGAGGCAAATCATTTTGCAGGAGCGTTATTGATGCCAGCGGAAGGATTAGCAATGGATATGGCCGCAACGAACATGGAATATCTGGTGAGCCTAAAACGTCATTGGAAAGTTTCTATACAAGCGATGATTTATCGTGGATGTCAGATTGGTTTAATAACTGATCAGCAAGCGTTGTTTTTAAGACAAACTATTGCGAGAAAGGGTTGGCGTGTTTCTGAACCTTATGATGATTCAATTGAAGTTGAGCAACCGTCCTTCTTGAGGAGTGCATTAGAGTATAAGGCCACTAATTCGGAAGAATTAATAGATTATGTTTATCATATTATTGGTAGAAAAAAGGATTCCGAGCTTAAATTAGTGAAGTAGGCTAAGTTTATAATAAAAACACAATTATTGATTTTGATCGCTTTTTTAATCCAATACCATCTAAATATAACTCATATAATGGTAGAGACCTGCCTGTTTAGTTTTTAGGCGATTTCGATGCACCTGTAGTAGCATTGTGCTTGTAGGAGGCGATACTATGTTGTTTTTTTATAAATTACTAATTTTTGCACTGATGACTGTGTCAAGTCTCGGTGTCCTATTCGCTGTGATTCTTATCAACATCAAGATGCACTCTGGCGTTTGATAAGAAGCCTCAAGTACATTTTGGATGCCTGAGGCTCATCCAATCAGTAAGTAATATATAAAGAGACTACCGCACAATTGTGGTAGCCTTTTTATATGTGTGCTTTTTCTTCTAAAAAAGACCTAGCCCAGATGTCAATGGCGGAAAAATGGCGGAATTTTTTCTAGTTATCTTGGTATGTCGGCATTTGAGCGTGTTCAAAGCTTAAAGTGCAATTAAGAAGCGACACGGTTGACACTCGGCGTGACAATTTCAGCCAAACGTTCCGTTAACACCAGATCACAGTTTTCTCGAGTAGTATGGCATAATTCAGCCAAAACAAAGTCAATGACTTCAGGCGCGATGTTTTGGGTTTGACTGATCAATAGGACTTCTTTTTGTGTCGGTGTTTCGGTAAACACCACATTGATGGCATCAAGTTGATAAGTCGTGATGGTTTTAGCAGCAGTTGCGGTAGCCATATTTTGAATAAAGCTTTGATAGCGGTCGGTTGTATTGGTTAATTGCATAAAATCAATTCCCTTCTGAAAAGAATGCTTGTTTCTCGTTTCACTATCTTCATTATAGTAAAAGCGCTGTCAAGATGGTAGCGCTTTACTCTAAAAACACAAAAAAAGATGAGGCAATCAGCCTCATCTTAAAATGCTATTTAGTTGGTTCAGGTTTGGTTTCTGTTGGCGCAGCTTTTGGTTTTGCACCAATGACGATTTGATCTTTGAGCACGTCTGCTTGTAAATCCTGAACATCAGGATGATCCAAGTAGAAGTCTGCCACGCGATCTTCGATTTGCTCTTGGATCACACGCCGTAATGGCCGTGCGCCCATCGCAGGATTAAAGCCTAATTCAACTAATTTTTCCCGAGCCGCTTTCGTAACAGCAATCGTTAAGTTTTGGTCAGCAATCATCTTGTTGACATCGTTTAACATTAAGTCCACGATCTTCAACAAATTATCCTTGGTTAAGCTATTGAATTCAACAATATCGTCGAAACGGTTTAAGAATTCTGGTTTAAAGTAGTTGGATAACTGATCCAAAATGGAATGGGTATTACCACTAGCAGCGGCCCCAAACCCAACATTGGCTTCGGCGTCACCTTGGCCAGCGTTAGACGTCATAATAATAATGGTGTCTTTGAAGCTAACAGTTCGGCCTTGAGCATCGGTTAAACGACCATCATCTAAGATCTGCAAGAACATATGCATGACATCAGGATGGGCCTTTTCAACTTCGTCTAATAAGACTAAACTATAAGGATTCCGGCGCACTTTTTCAGTTAATTGGCCGGCTTCTTCATAGCCAACATAGCCAGGAGGCGAACCGATCAATTTAGACACTGAGTGTTTCTCCATGTATTCACTCATATCAAAGCGAATCATCGCTTCCTCAGAACCGAAAAGCTCTTTTGCTAATTGCTTCGCTAATTCTGTTTTCCCAACACCAGTTGGGCCTACAAATAGGAAGGAACCAATTGGTCGGCCGGACTTATTAAACCCGATCCGATTGCGGCGAATCGCCCGTGCCACTTTATCAACAGCTTGTGTTTGACCAATGACTTGGCTATCCAAATCAGTTGCCAAAGTCTTTAATTGTTGTTGTTCTTTAGAACGTAGATCCCCAACTGGGATGTTGGTTTTTTCTTCAACAATCTTTTCCAAGTCTTTTTCAGTGACAGTCGGTGTCTTTTCGGCATCCGCACCGGAGTCTTTCATTTTGGTCAATTTCTCCAGTTGATCACGGTAATAAGCGGCCTTTTCATAATCTTCTTGTTTCAAGGCTTGTTGCTTCTGTGCCTCAGCCTGATCCATTTTTTCTTTGATCACTTTAGGATCAACGGTGTCAATGGTCAAGTTCTTCTTAGAGCCCGCTTCATCGATCAAATCAATGGCTTTATCTGGTAAGAACCGGTCTTGAATGTAGCGGTTGGAAAGGGTCGCAGCGGCTTCAATGGCGTCGTCTGTAAACGTCACGTGATGATAGTCTTCATACTTCTTCTGCAAGCCTTTTAAGATCTGAACTGTTTCAGCAACCGTTGGTTCGTCCACCCGAACGGGTTGGAAACGCCGTTCAAGCGCAGAATCCTTTTCAATCTTACGATATTCATTTAAAGTCGTTGCACCTAATAATTGGAAATCACCACGAGCAAGGGCTGGTTTCAAAACGTTCCCAGCGTCCATCCCGCCTTCAGCGTTTCCGGCACCCATGATTTCATGAATTTCGTCAATAAATAGAATCACATGTTCATTTTTACGAACTTCATCCATTAATTGTTGCATCCGTTGTTCAAACTGGCCACGAATACCAGTTCCTTGAACCAAGGAAACAACGTCTAAGCGAATGACTTCTTTATCTTGTAATTTAGCAGGTACTTCACCGGCTACAATTTTTTGTGCTAATCCTTCAACAACGGCTGTTTTACCAACACCGGCTTCACCAATCAAAACAGGGTTGTTCTTAGTCCGACGGTTTAGAATCTCGATCACACGTGAGATTTCTTTGTCCCGTCCAATGACAGGGTCGACTTTGCCTTGTTTTGCCAAATTGGTTAAATTGATCCCAAATTGTGCTAACAAGCCTTTGCCACCATTGTTACGACCACCACGACCGTTGCCGCTGCCCATTTGTGTTTGTGGGCCTTGTTCAAAATTCATTTGACCGTTATCAGGTGGTGTTCCTTGGCCCATGGCGCGGAAAATTTCATCAAGGTTACCAAAGCCAAATGGATCCACACTCGCATTGGTAGGTCGACCACCATTACTTGGTTGTCCTTGCTGTTGTTTTAACAATTGATAGCAATTTTGACAAAGGTCGATTTGCTGCCGGGAACCATTCACGTTGGTATATAAATGAATGGTTGCTTCGTTTTTATGACAGTTTTGACATAGCATGTGTAATTCACAACCTTTCTAGGAAAACAACTTCCTTGTAAAGATCAAAGCTTTGTTTGACTTTCTTTGACCTTTTACGTGCATTATACAAACTAATATTCTGGGATGCAAGCATTTAGGTCTGCTTTTTAGCAGTTTTTTTTGAGAGTGCTAAAATTAAGATGTGGTACGATTGATAGGGAACTTTTGCGAAATGAGGTGAGTAGATGACGGATTATCAAGCAGCACTTGAAGCATTAGTGGCAGGTCAGCAGAAGACCATCGAAGTGCCGGCCGAAGACTTTATGGCGTTTCGGCAAGCCTGGTTAGATTTTCCCAAACATCAAAGTATTGTTGGGGCCGCACACCGCGGTGGTGCGATCACATACCATTATGAACAAAATTAGACTTAGCCTAAACTTATCATTTGAAGTCGTCTAGACTAATTTACTAAAATCAGTAGTAAGCGCTTGTCGAACTGGCAGAAAAATGATATTCTGTTAAAATGAAAGGGCAACTTATTGAGTAAATTGTCATTTCACGTCGGGTGAAAAGGAAAACCCTAATACTTAACTATATATTCTAAAGGAGCATGATTATATTATGGAAAAACGCGATTTTCATATCACTGCAGGAACTGGGATCCATGCACGTCCCGCAACACTTTTAGTACAAGCTGCCAGCAAATTTAACGCTGACATTAACCTTGAATATAAAGGCAAATCAGTTAACTTGAAGTCTATCATGGGTGTGATGTCACTTGGTGTTGGCCAAGGCGCTGATGTTACGATCTCCGCAGAAGGTGCTGATGAAGCAGATGCACTTGCAGCCATCGCTGATACGATGAAGAAAGAAGGATTATCAGACTAATGACGAAAGTGTTAAAAGGGATTGCCGCCTCTGACGGCATTGCACGAGCAAAAGCCTATTTGCTTGTTCAGCCTGATTTATCATTTTCTAAAAAGTCCATCACGGATGCTGATGCTGAAACAGCACGTTTAAAAGATGCCGTTGATGCTTCAACCAAAGAATTACAAATGATTCGTGATACAGCAGCCAAAAGCCTGGGCGAAGAAGAAGCCCAGGTTTTTGATGCTCATATGATGATCTTGGCTGATCCAGAATTTGTTGGTGCGGTTGAAACCGGCATCAAAAATGATAAGGTCAACGCTGAACAAGTCTTACATGACGTATCAGCTAACTTTGTTGCAATGTTTGAAGCCATGACGGATAACCCATATATGCAAGAACGTGCTGCCGATGTACGCGACGTTACTAAGCGGATCATGAGCCATTTGTTAGGGGTTACCTTACCTAACCCAGCTTTGATTCATGATGAAGTCGTCATCATTGCTCACGATTTAACGCCAAGTGATACCGCACAGTTAAATCGTAAGTACGTTAAAGGGTTTGTCACAGACCTTGGTGGTCGGACAAGCCATTCTGCAATTATGGCACGTTCATTAGAGATCCCAGCAATTGTTGGGAGTGAAACAGCGACAACTGACGTTGCCGCTGATCAAATGGTCATTGTTGACGGGTTAACCGGTGATGCCATTATTGATCCTAGTGACGCTGATGTGGCTAAGTATGACAAAGCAGCCCAAGATTTTGCTGAACAAAAGGCAGAATGGGAAAAACTGAAAAACGAACAAACAGTTACCAAAGATGGTAAAGCTTTAATTACAGCTGCTAATATCGGTACGCCTGATGATGTACAAGGCGCAACAGATAATGGTGCTGAAGCTGTTGGTTTGTTCCGTTCAGAATTCTTGTATATGAATGCTTCCGAATTGCCATCTGAAGATGATCAGTTTGAAGCTTACAAGAGTGCTTTAGAAGGGATGAATGGGAAACAAGTCGTTGTTCGGACAATGGATATTGGTGGCGACAAACACTTGCCATACTTGCCATTACCTGAAGAAATGAACCCATTCTTAGGCTACCGGGCAATCCGGATCAGCTTAGATCAACAAGAAATTTTCCGCACGCAATTACGTGCGTTACTACGTGCTTCTAACTACGGTAAGTTGGCCATCATGTTCCCAATGATTGCAACGGTTAAAGAATTTAAAGATGCACGTGCTATTTTTGATGATGAAAAGGCGAAGCTAGTTGCTGCAGGTACATCAGTTGCTGACGATATTGAAGTCGGCATGATGATGGAAATTCCAGCAGCTGCAATGATTGCTGACAAGTTGGCCAAGTATGCTGATTTCTTCAGTATTGGGACCAACGACTTGATCCAGTATTCAATGGCTGCAGATCGTGGGAATGAACACGTTTCATACCTCTATCAACCTTATAACCCATCAATCTTACGTTTGATCAAGCAAATCATTGATGCAGCACACGCAGAAGGCAAGTGGGCCGGTATGTGTGGTGAAGCTGCTGGGGATACCATTATGGTACCTGTTTTAGTCGGCTTAGGCTTAGACGAATACTCAATGAGCGCAACTTCTATTTTGAAAGTTCGCAGCTTAATGCGTAAATTAGACACAACTGAAATGAAACAATTAGCTGATCGTGCTTTAGCAGATGCTGAAACCAACGACGATGTGATCGCCATGGTGAAGGCAGCAACGCAGCAAGATTAGTGATTGTTGTGGGAGAGCTTCTCAGATGAGAGGCTCTTTTTTTGAATCAATGAAGGAAGTTCAGCCTAAAGAGGGATTGCGATTAAGAGGCGGCCTGTTAGAATAGAATTATTATTTGCGCTTTAGGAACGGGCCAACTATAATTAATCTGATACTGTTTCCAAAATTTGAAGTCAATAAAACTGGTAAAGGGAGGTACCGCACGTGAATATTGGGCTTTTTACAGACACCTATTTTCCGCAGGTCAGCGGTGTGGCCACCTCAATTAAAACCCTCAAAGAAGAATTAGAACGGGAAGGTCATACCGTTTATATCTTTACAACCACTGATCCAGATGTTGATAAGGATCAATTTGAACCCAACATCTTCCGGTTTGCCAGTGTGCCGTTTATTTCCTTTAAAGAACGACGCATTGCAATTCGTGGTTTATTTCGAGCGTATCAAGTGGCACGTGATTTAGAACTCGATATCGTGCACACACAAACGGAATTTTCAATGGGGTATATTGGTAAATTCGTGGCTAAAAACTTACATATTCCTTGTGTTCATACGTACCATACCATGTACCAGGATTATTTACATTATATTTTAAATGGTAAATTAGTGCGGCCTTATCATGTGAAGCAGGCAATGCGGGCGTACTTACACAATATGCATGGGATTGTTGCCCCTAGTTCGCGGGTTGTAAAAACGTTGCGTAGCTATGGGGTGAAAACGCCAATGGAAGTCATTCCAACGGGTATTAATTTATGTCAATATGATCATCCCGTTTTAGATGATCCACGGGTAGCGTTGCAAATTGCACCGACGACCAATGTTTTATTATCACTGAGTCGCATCGCTTTTGAAAAGAAGATCGATGAGGTCATTGCAGCCTTACCAGCTATTTTAGCAGTTGTACCGAACACGGTTTTAGTCATCGTAGGGGATGGTCCGGCTCGAGAAACGTTGCAAAATCAAGCGAAATCGTTGGGGATTTGGGAACACGTTATTTTTACAGGTGAAGTTCCCAATGAACATGTTGCCGCTTATTATCATATGGCAGACCTGTTCTTGTCTGCCTCTGAATCAGAGTCACAAGGGCTCACTTATATTGAAGCAATGGCCAGTGGGCTAAAAAGTGTTGCGGCTGCCAGCCCTTATACTAATGATTTGTTGGATGATCCTGCAATTGGAACGACCTTTACATCAGAACCTGAAATGGTGCAGCAAGTGACACGCTATTTAGCCCATCCACAAGTATTTAACGACCCGAGCCCAAGGCTGCGTAAGTTAGAATTGATTTCAGCACCGCATTTTGGTCATCGTGTGATCCAGTTTTATCGAACGGCGCAAATCTATTACGAAACACTTAATCGAGATTCAACCAAACTCAGTGATTAGGGGTTTTAGTTCGGATGAAGGAGCTTCATTTATGGTTACAATAAACATGTTTTCAAGTGCGACAAAGGTAAAAGGCCAAGGGGTTGGCAGTGCCTATTTAGAACTGATTCGCCTATTGAAAACTCACTTTGAAAATGAATTTACCGTGACGATCAACCAATATCGAACAACCGATATTAGCCATTACCACACGATTGACCCTAAGTTCTTTCTGTCGACGTTCTCCAAAAAACGCGGCCGTAAAATTGGTTATGTTCATTTTCTGCCTGAAACAATGGAAGGTAGTCTTAAAATTCCCCAACCGTTTAAGGGGATTTTTTATCGCTATTTGATTGCTTTTTACAAGCGGATGGATCATCTTGTGGTAGTTAATCCTAGTTTTATTCCGAAACTAGAAGCCTATCACATTCCCAAAGAACGCATCACTTACATTCCGAATTTTGTTTCAAAACGCCAGTTTTTTGAAGAAACACCAGCGCAGATCCAGGCGTTGCGGCAACAACATGATTTTGCGCAACAGGATTTTATTGTTTTAGGTGCAGGACAGATTCAAGAACGTAAAGGGGTCGATGATTTTGTGAAGCTTGCTCAGCAAAATCCGCAGATCCAGTTTGTTTGGGCAGGTGGTTTTTCGTTTGGTAAAATGACGGAAGGCTATCAGCGTTATCAAAAAATTGTGGCAGATCCGCCTGCAAATTTGACCTTTACGGGCATTGTTTCTCGAGATGAACTGATGGCTTACTATAATATGGCAGACCTTTTTTTGTTGCCATCTTATAATGAACTGTTTCCCATGTCTGTTTTGGAAAGCTTTGCTTGTGGGACCCCGGTGATGTTGCGGGATCTTGACTTGTATCGCGGTATTTTAGACGGGTATTACCAGCCTGCTCAGGATTTTGCGGCGATGAATCAGGCTTTGCGGCATTTACAGGCCACGCCTGCAGCGTTAGCGCAATTAAAACAGCAGGCAGATTTGGCAGCTGATGAGTATTCCGAGGCCCATTTAGCAAAAATTTGGGAAGCTTTTTATCAAACCCAAAGCCACTTAAAGGGGTCACGATGACACGTAAAAACTTTTGGATGTTAATTGTGATGCTAGCGGTAGGCATGGGGATTATGGGGTATGAGCTACGCCAGACAAATTTGCGTGTCTTAGTGCATAGTCTGCTGCATCTCAAACTAGGTTGGTTAGCGGCAGCCGTGGGGTGCATGTGCTTATATTGGTTATTTGAAGCACTGGTTGTTCGGCTGTTATTGCATAAACGTGTTGGGCACTTTTCCTTTAAAAATGCGTTGCGCATTCCACTGATCGAACAATTGTTTAATTCGATCACACCATTTTCATCTGGTGGCCAGCCAGCACAACTAGTAGCCTTAATGAAGTCCGGTGTTGAAGGCGGTCGTGCCAGTTCACTATTGCTTATGAAGTTTGTGGTTTTTCAAACGGCCGTGTTGGTGAACTTTATTTTTGCATTACTGTTTGGCTTTCACTGGTTAGCAGGAAAATTTACGTATTTAAGCTGGTTAGTGATCTTTGGTTTTGTGATGCACATTACAGTCATTAGTGCGTTGCTGATGATCATGTACTGGTATCGGTTGACCAAGCGCTTGGTACAACTATTACTACGGCCATTGCGATTGTTTTTAGCACCAGCGCGTGTGGATCGTTGGCAGACTCAAATGGCTGAGAAAATTGACACCTTTTATGCAGAAAGTTTGCGGATCAAGCGTGATCGTAAAATGTTATGCCAAGCCATCGGTTTAACACTGGTTCAACTTTTTTTCTATTATAGTGTGCCCTATTTTGTGTTATTAGCACTTGGGGCGTCTGCTAATTTTTTGCAAGTGCTGGTGTTGCACATTATGATCGTGATGATTATTTCGCTATTTCCGATTCCAGGTGGTTCTGGCGGGGCAGAATTAAGCTTTAAGACGCTGTTTACATCGTTTTTAGCGACAAACAGTCAATTGGTCTTAGCTTTGATTTTGTGGCGGTTGATCACGTACTATATGGGAATGTTTATTGGGATGTTTGCCTTGATCGTGAAACCCGATCCCCTTGAAACAGACAAATAACTTTTTTATGAGAAAGTTACAAGAAGTCGCACGAAAATCCACTATTTGGCGTTGTTTTCTGGTATGATATTTAATTGAGAACTGGATGAAGGGAGTCTCATTATGAAAAGCTCACAACTCGTTGCGATTATCCATCGTTTGGAAGCGATGCAAGAAGATGCAACTGATAACGAAGAACAAACCCGCCGCTTTGAAAAAGATGGTGCTGAACGTGGCCTAGTCACTTATGATCCAAAGACTGAGACTTATGAATTGGAAGCATTAGCCAATCATCAAAAATTTGAATTCGATGATATTGATTTAATCGCCATGGAAATTTATGATTTATTGGACGATTAAGCCAAATCATTCCTTATTGTCGCAAAAGCGTGTCCGTTAGAGGCCTGCTTTTACGACTTTTTTTTAACAATTATAAATATTTTGTGAAGGTTCAAGTGGTTAATTGTTTTTTACTTGAAAATTCAGTATCATTTAGAGGACTTATGAATGATAAGTAGAGATATTAGATCACGGAGGCATATTTATATGAGGCAGGTCATAAAGCAAGTGCAGCGGGGCTTAAATACTCGGCTAGGCTTCTTTATTCTCACGGTAGTACTATTTAGCGTTAAGTCTTACCTTGCATATCGCACAGAATTTAATTTAGGTGTTAAAGGCAGTATGCAGGAGTTGCTGTTAGCCGTCAATCCGCTACCAGCAGCACTGTTACTATTAGGACTGGCACTGTACTTACGCGGACGTAAATCCTATTGGGTCATGATCATCATTGATGCGATCATGTCTACTTGGCTATTTGCGAACATTTTATATTACCGTGAATTTTCAGATTTCCTTAGCTTTTCCTTAATGAAAGGCTCCAGCTCAGTTTCAAACAACTTAGGCAAAAGTATTGCAGGGATTATTCATCCCGTTGACTTTTTAGTCTTTTTGGATGTTGTTGTTTTAATTTTACTGATTGCCTTTAAGGTGATTCGAATTGATGTCAACCGATTTAAAAAACGGTATGCGGCAACAATTAGTCTGTTAGGGGTTTTGCTATTTGGGGCAAACTTGACCTTGGCAGAAACTGACCGTTCCGGTTTATTAACGCGGACATTTGATAATAACTATATTGTGAAATATTTGGGCTTAGAAGCCTACACCGTTTATGATGGGGTTAAAACCACACAGAATAATGCGACAAAGGCACATGCAGACAGTTCAGACTTGGCGAGTGTTAAAAACTACCTGTCTAAGAATCGTGTGTCACCGAACATTCAATATAGTGGGGTTGCAAAAGGCAAAAACGTATTTATCATTCATTTAGAGAGCTTGCAACAATTCATGATCGACTATAAATGGGATGGCCAAGAGGTCATGCCTAATTTAGACAAACTGTATCACGAAAATGACACGCTGAGTTTTGATAACTTTTATAATCAAGTCGGCCAAGGTAAAACAGCCGATGCAGAATTAATGTTGGAAAATAGTTTATTCGGGTTACCAGAAGGCTCTGCCATGGTAACGGACGGCACTACTAATACCTTCCAGGCTGCTCCAGCCATTTTAAGCCAAAAGGGTTACACCACAGCATCATTTCATGGGGATGTTCCAAGTTTCTGGAACCGTGATAATACTTATAAGTCTTGGGGATATGACTACTTCTTTAGTAAGTCGTATTACGCCAATGCGGATAAGGCGAAGTATAATCTTGGGTATGGAATGAAGGATAAGATTTTCCTGAAAGATTCTGCAAAATATATTGAACAATTGCCACAACCTTTCTATGCAAAACTGATTACAGTCACAAACCACTATCCTTATTTGATTGATAGTAAAAATGAAAGCATTAAGAAATTTGATACAGGAGATTCCACCGTGGACCCTTATGTACAAACGGCACGTTATTTAGATCAGTCTGTGGGTGAATTTCTGAGTTGGTTGAAGAAAACCGGACTTGATAAAAATAGTATGATCGTCTTGTATGGGGACCACTATGGAATCTCTAACAACCACAAGCCAGCTATTGCAAAATTATTAGGTAAAAAGAAAGTGACAAATTATGATTTAGCAAACTTCCAAAAAGTACCTTTTATGATTCATATGCCAGGCCTAAAGGGTGGGATTAATCATACCTATGGTGGTGAAATCGATGTTTTACCGACATTACTAAATCTGTTAGGTGTTAAAAATAATGATACGATCCAGTTTGGTCAAGATCTTCTAGCGACGAATCGGAATCAAACCGTTGCCTTTCGGAATGGGGATTTTGTCTCACCAACTTATACCAAGTATGGTGGGGATGTTTATGATAGTAAAACGGGGAAGGAACTGAAACATCTCACAACGACCCAGAAGGCAGCTGTTGCTACATTGCAAAATCATGTCACAACAGAACTGTCGGCTTCTGATAAAGTTGTCAATGGTGACCTATTGCGGTTCTATCAACCAAAGGGCTTTAAAAAGGTGATTAAGAGTGCTTACAACTATAAGAAGTCAGCAGGCTTAAAAGAACTTAAAAAAGCACAAAAGAAGGAGCCGACAAGTCTAAAGGCTAAAAATAAAGGCAAGTCACTTTTGAGTGAATATACAACTGATGCGCCAGAACTAAAGAGTAGTAACAGTAGCACAAGTACAAGCGACAGTAGTAGCAGTAAGTAATCACAAAATAGTTTTCTAATCGCAAAATGATTGGAAGACTATTTTTTTGCAATTATAATGGAAATGAATAAATAAACAGCAACTTTACACTTGCATTTTGCAGGTAATGTTCGTGTATTAACTTTAAAATGCCTGAATCAAACCAGTGGTAAAACGCTAACGTTCGCATTGGAAATTGTCCGGAATAAATTTTGAAATAAGCATTGACGGGGTTCATGAAAGTTGGTATGATATTAATTGTTGTTTGAGAGCAAAGCAGTTCTTCAAAAAGAAATAAATGTTTTGCTTGACAGTAACTAAGTGATTTGATAAACTTATAAAGTTGTCAAATGAATAAAACGAATCAATAAATGCATAAACATTCATTGATTCAAAAAGTTCTTGACAAGGATGTAACTTATCTGATATACTTAAAAAGCTGTTTATCAGCTTTGGTAGACCTTTGAAAACT
>NZ_AZDA01000091.1:7364-45110 GCF_001434575.1 Loigolactobacillus bifermentans DSM 20003 | reverse complement strand
AATTATACTAAATCAGAGTCTCTATTTAACTTGTACACTTTTTATTCTAGGCCCACTTATTATTTAATGTGATTCAACTTTTACAAATAGACCATTCCATATATAATAACTACATGATATATGCGGAGAGGCGTGAACTATTTGAATTTACATGAACTTCTAGAAAACATAATGAACAATTACAATACTGAAAAAAATAATCCTTTTAAGGGAAACAACATAGCATCGTTACTAAAAAAGGGCTTAACTGACATTGTAAGTTCTGATTTACTTAATGGTTCTCTTGTAACGAAAGGATCCGGTGGAAAGGGTAGATGGGCTGTTATTCCGTGGATCGGCATTTTTGATTCTATAATTTCAACTAGTGCTTTAAGAGGATTCTATATCGTCTATTTATTTTCAGCAGATATGGAACGAGTCTATCTTTCACTAAATCAGGGTTATACCTTTTATAAAGAAACTTATAGAACAGAAGCGCTACATCAAATAAAAAAAACTGCTTCATCTTTTCAGCATCATTTAACGACTCAAACAGAACGAATGCATTTCGAAAACTTGAATCTAACCAATCATATAAAGTTTGGCACAGACTTACCAAAAGGTTATGAAGTTGGTAATATCTTAAGTATCGAATATACTAAGGACGAATTACCTTCAAACGATATCTTAATCAGTGATCTAAAAGACATGATTATCTGCTTCTCCGAATTAAAAAGCCAATTACTTGATAATACAAATTTTTCACAAAGTGTCGATTTTATTTTGTATGAAGATAATGGTTATTACGACCTATCACAACAAGAATTACAAACTTTATCAAAACGCATTCCAAATACAAAACTCACAAAAGTGGCATACACACCAAAGTTCCAAGCCCAGAACATTGATTTTTCACAAAAGAATAAGGCCAATGCTAAGATTGGTTACTTGGGTGAGAAATTAGTACTAGCAAACGAAAAAAAGGCATTGAAAAAATATCCTGATTTACAAAACCGTGTTAAGCACGTGTCACATGTTGAAGGAGACGGACTCGGTTACGACATTTTGTCTTTTGATAAAGATGGCAACAAAAAATACATAGAAGTTAAAACAACCACTAGTAACGAAAATACGCCGTTTTTCATCAGCCGTAATGAATTAGCTTTCGCAAAAGGTCATGCTGCCCACTATTTCTTATATCGACTTTATAACTTCAGTAAATTACTTACTTCAGAAAATATCGATTATTTTACAATTACAAACGATATCGAAACATTTTGTCAGTTAGAACCAGTAAGCTATATAGCCTTGCCACGATAAATTTCTATCATAAATAAGACACAGCAGCCTTGAAATATAAACGCTGTTGTGTCTTATTTACTAATTTGAAATAAAATCAAGCCAAGATTTATAATTCTTCGTGCTAATTATAAATAATTTCTTGATTTTATTTATAATCTTAAACTAAACATATCAATTATTACTTTTAACTTGTAACGAAACAATATTTACTATTGCTTGCCGTATTAAACGTTTAAATGAAATTAAATCAGGAACAAGTTCAGCTTCTGATGTGTATTTATCTGCCTTATCACCATGAATAACATAATCTCTAGCATCTATCATCTCTTTCAAAAGATCAGATGTAGTAGTGATATTACCATGCGTGCTTCCTTTTATTATTTTGTTTGGATCATCGAGCAGTGCTGTTAATCGCTCTAATTTTTTAAACGCACACTTTATTTTCTTCCCACCTTCACTGTATCTCGCATCGCGATAATAGGATTCAATTGCAGATACTAACGTTATAATTTGTGTGTCTACTGGAACGCGAAATTGATCAACAATCAAATAAGACTCAACAAGTTTCTGTAATTTGTCATCATGAAAATACTGCATCAAGATCTCTTGAAATCTATCACTAATTTGTTGATATGGGATAGCAAATCCTGAAATCTTTTCCTCGACATAATCTGGTAAAAAAGACTGATTCAAAAGCCAATTTTCTTCCTCATTCCTCGGTGACAAGTTCTCTTTAATTCGATTATAGGATTGATCACTATTAAGAACAATCCGACTAATACCGACGGCCTTACCAGTTAATATTTGGAATAAATCTCTGACAGCCACAGCTAATCTATAAGTAAATTCTCTAGTTTGTATTTCATCAAAATTTAGGCGAACAAACATGTATGCAGTTTTTTCAAGAAAGTGCATCGGATGCCTTTCTTTTCCTTCTGCACCTACTGTTAGTGAAAATTTAACATTTTCAAATGTTAAATCAGAAAATTTTAAAGACTCCATGTCCTTCCATTCTTTCTCAGGTCTAAAAATACCAAACCAAGAATAAATATGATCAAGTGTTAGTTTTGCTTGTTCTACACCTAACAAAAGTACATGTTGCTTTACAATCGAATAATCACTAACAATCCATTTAGAAATATCACCACCAAAATGATCATTAGCCAGATGAAAACTTGAATCCATTTTAAAATATTTATGAAATACAAATTGTAAAGAACCATCCCAAGTACTGGCATACCAATCATGGCTATCTTCTTGAGTATCTATCATATCACTACCGTTATATATACTTTCCGAAGAATCATAATCTTTTTTAGTTGGATTATCAGATAATTCTAAATAGGTTTCCCCATTCATACGAACCAACAGCCCAGCGTATCTATTGTCCGGATCAATCCCTTTAATTCCATTAATTTCAATTAACTCATACCCAACATAAACAGGAAATGAAAAATCATCTCGCATATCATAATCAGTAAACTTCTTCTTCACCATCCCTGCACCCTCACTTTTTACATTTATTCCCGATATTCTCCATCATCCTCAGCAACCTTTAACTCCACCTGTCCCGCAACTTGAGCCTGTAACAACGCCCGTTGCAACTCCGGATCAACAGCATACAAATACAAACCGTGCACACCACGAGTAAGTAGAACGTTTAATTCGTTTTGTAACAACTCGGCGGACACATCATTTTTACTTTTATCTGCAAAAGTACGCTTCATAATGGCCTGCCGGTTACTGCTTTTGTCAGGATTAAACTGAATTTTGCCATTACGGTATTCCACAGATGGTCCGATAATAACCCCAGTATAATTCAAATCAAAACCTTGGATGGTATACGTTGAGCCGACTTCATCAATAGTTTGTGGCTGTTCTGCCCAAGCCAACTGATTAATTTGTTTATGGTCAGCGCCGTCATATTTTAACTGCAAATTCCAAGGTTGCTCAAAGTCTGCCGTTTTCACCGTCCAATAAGGGCGGTCTGCTGGCGCCTTTTGATTATAGGCCCAGTCAAAAGTAGCCAGTACCCGAGACAAACCAGCTTCTTGATGAGTAGCTTTACGTTTAATCGCTTCGTACATTGCCTGAGGTGACGCAAACACTTTTAGGTCAAAATCGTCCTGATCTTGGGCAGGCATTGGCGTTACAAGTTGCTCATGCGTCAATTGTTTCAGCCACTTAACGGTTGCCGGTCCGGCTTTAATACGCAACTGATTTTTCAGTGTAATTAAATTATCGTCTTGTTGCGCCAACGCCTGAATTTTTTGCAAGGTTTTCGGTTCCCAGTATCCATTAGAACGGAGCACCTGATGCTGGTCAAAAACCGCAATCACCACCCGAGCACGTTTTAATAGATCAAACAACTGATTATCGCCTTTATAAGACTGCTTGCCTTGGGTCCATAATAAATGAGACTCATCTACTAGCACCACATCAACCGGTTCTTTAGGATCATGACTGTAAATAAAATGCGTGGGTTTGGTCACTCGTTCTGCTTGTTTTTTCGGCAGATCTTTCACTTTAAAAAGCCTTAACGTAGTCATAATCTGCTGATAAACCTTAAGTTGCTGGTCATGATTAATCAGTAAATAAGCCGACAAAAGTGGTCGGGTCGCGTCATCATCCCGAAACTGACCTTGTTTGGTGAGTTGCCCTAACAGCTCAACAAATAATGTACTAAGTAACACTGTTTTACCAGACCCAGCTTCCCCCTGAATCAAAATTAACTGGCCTTGTGTTTGTTTTTGTAAAGCCGTCATTACCCGTGTGAAAATTTGATCCCGTGCAGTTAATTGTTCATCAGTTAAACGATGAAACGGTGATGCCTTATAGAGTGCGGTATTTTTAATAATTTGCTCAAGCGGAAAAATAGTGGCGTTGATTTGATGTAATTTATCCCAAACCTTGCCAAAAATAGCGTCTTTTTCTTCAACTGGGTAATAAGCACCTTGGGGATTTTCTCGGCGATTATTTAGCAGTAAATGTCCTAAATATTCATTACCAGATAAGTACAGCATTAATTGGTTTTCAACATCCAATGTCAGCGACTTATTAAAATGTTCATGTCCGATGACAATCATGTTTACATTTTGATGATTCTTAAACGCCTGCCAGTCTTCTCGCTTTTTAGGATCCTCATTTAAATGCTGGGCAGTACGATTTTGGATGTTGTTAGTTTCACCTACATAAACCGCTGCCTCATCTTCAATGACATAAACTGTCGGATAAGTGAGGAGGAACTGTTGCTCTGATTCTGGGCCTTGTTGCAACTGATCGGCCACAGCGGAATGATAATCAATTTGCTTCACGATTGGTGCAGCAACGTCTTGTGTTTGCGTCATTTTGTGCCTCGTTTCTGTTCAAATTGCCAATGACGTTTTTTGTTTTGTGCCAGCTTCGCTTCAACAATTTCATTAGGATCAACCTTTAGCTTTTCGCACATGTAATACGCATAAGTTAAAACATCCGCTAACTCAAATTTCAGTTCGGTTTTATCCTGTTGCGTCAACGCCTGATCATTTTCTTTCCATAGAAAGATTTTCTCAACTTCGGACGCTTCAAGCCCCAGCGCCCGCGAAAGGTTCGTTAGCGTATGAAAATCTTGCCACTGCCGCTGATCACGAAACGCAATCAAATCGGCGATTACTTTTTCCGTTTCTGTTGACATTCGATTGCCCCACAGTCTTTGTATTTTTAATATTTATTTTACACAAAACAGCTGAAGATCATCTATCATCATATTACCCATTATTTTTCAAACGGACACTTAACACCTTTCTTCGATCCTTACGCCACTTAGCTGGCCTAAGGATCGGCTCAAACAACTGCTGCCCTGCTTTTGTACGAACCAGTGCCCGCATAATCGCACGACCATAAACTTGATAACCGTTCCAAATCACATTACCTTTAGTATCTTTTTTCAGCAGATCATTGTCGTCGTACCGATTATATAAAATAGCAATCAGTTCACCTAAAATCTCCGGTGTCCCATCATAACGCATTATACGTTGTTGTCGAAAATAGTTCGCGCAAATTTGTGCGTTAGTTGCTTTCACCTGATAAAATTGTTGATGTAATTTTTCCAAACCAACGCGACGATAACGGTTGTTTAATTTTCTTAAGGCAACAGTATTCGTTAATGCGGCCATCATCTCTGCTGTCGCTAGTTCATTCAACTCCATCGGAAATTTAGGAACCAGTGCATAGTTGACCAACAATTGATATTGATGTTGAACAGCATCTAAAAAATAACGCCCATAAGCAGTTACTGACAGTGTAGAATCCTGGTGCCATTCCAGTATTTTAAGATCCAACATTTCGTTGATCCATTTTATTAAGTTGTCATCATGCAGTTCGTGTACAAAACTTTGATCCTGATATTCTAAATAATAATCATCAAAATACACTGGTTTTTCAAGCCTGGTAATAAATTGGATAAACAATGAATATTGTTGTAATGACGTGATACGTAGCTCTCTTGTAAAGGCCGTTAAATCGCCTAACAAGTGTTTCAGGGGCTTGTAGTCCATCTCCAAAATTGGTAATGGTACCAGGTCTGGTCGCCAATCTGTCATCACCCACCGATATTGTGCCAGCACACCAATACCACCTTGTGTAAGACTAACGCCTGCCCACTGATAATAATGTGGATCATCACCATTCACTAGTAAATCCATTATAATTAATGTTCGAAATTTACGACAAAACTTAAGGGATAAATGAATCTTAGTACCATGATGCTTACCTGGCTCACAAATAATTAACGCATCATCTTTGAAAAAAATCGTATGTTTGCGTTGTGCCTGTTGAATAAACGCTAATAACAAGAAATCTTGGAATTCAAGCTGAATGTACTTTCTTGCCTGTGTTAAAAATTGTGTAATCGCATATTGCATGGTTAAGAAACTTTCAAAATGAGAGGTAACGAAACTCCACTGCAACTTTGCAGGTAGTCCCTTTTTTTGATAATGATTGCTAATTCGCACAGAAAAACAACGATCACCGGATATCACCCAATAATATTGACTAGCGGAAGACTGTGAGTAAGTGTGTCCCACGACTCGATAGCCTTTTGGTATCGCTGCTTCTAGCGTGGCGCGTCCTTGTTTTGTGAATTTTCCCCAAGTCATTTGATACTTATCATATTTAAAGTTGACCTGAATCCAATCTTGAAACACCATTGCCGCTTCCCCCATTTTATTTGTTTTACAACCGTCCTTGTATATTCATTACGCTATATTTTATTCTACACGAAACAATGACTAGTGATCATCTAAAGAAAAAGCCCTGCTGATATTTGCTATCAACAAGACTTAAAGCATCCGACTTACGGTACTTTTTCCATTCATCATAGTGAATATGAGAATTGCACCGGCATCTTCGTCCTCATATTCAGCATCGCAAAAAATCATTCAACTACAAATAAATTCATTTAATCTCGTACCACTTCATTACAGGCCAGTGCGGGTATCTCAGTTTCGCCATCTTCCGTAGTATAAGTAAATGTTCCAGCGCCATAGCCCTTAACAGTAATTGTATCGTCCTCAACCATTCGAGTACCACTCAGGCTACTTGGATTATATTCAACCATCATTGGTTGTGATTCATCATCATCAATTGCCATTAACAAGCCTTGCGTATCATCATCACCGTCAATAGTTTGAACGACGGTGCCATTTAAGGAAATGCGTTTCTCCTTATATGTATCTGTATCATCTACTAAATCAGTATAATCAACTGATTTATATTTGATCATTGATGCTAAATCTTCGTCAGACTCATCCGTGCTGTCCGTATCTGTTGACTTCATTACATATGATGTCTTACTACTGATGCTTGCTTTTTTAGCACCACACCCTACTAATCCTAACATCGCAATCCCAACAATACTCAATTGAATCCATTTCTTCATAAAAATCCTCCAAGTCTCCAGTGTTAACCCTAACATCCCGCTAAAAAGTATATCAAACAACGACAATGCAATAAACACAACTTTGGTTTGGATTTAGTTCACTGAATTACGAATTAAATGTTTTAAGAGAATATAAAAGCGAATTATCTTTTCAACAATGTATCAAACTAGCACCACATTTCTGTATAATTAAGAATAAAAAAATAATTACTGTAAAGGAAATTTTATGAACTGGATAAAACGATTTATTACCGGAGAAAATAATAAGACTCAAATTTCTACATCTCCTCTAGAGGAACACAAAATTACAGCTGAGGAAATAGACCCTGTGAGAACACCATTACCAGATGCAGATGCTATACAGGACAGAGTATTTTATGGTATAGATATATCCATCACATCAATTGTACGAATCTTACGCGCCAACAACGTTGACGATATGGCTGATATTTTAAAAAATATGATTCCAATATTTTCATGGCTTTTTTTCGATAAACAAATAAATAACATTGGTGGAAAATTTTTAAATGCTGATTCTGATGAAGCATCACCTTGCCCAGCTTATTGGCATTATGAGTGGATTACATTGAACCGCTGGCCATTTCGTAGTCAAGTACGTAGTGAGTTTTACAAGGCCGCACAAGACATTAATATCTATGCTTGCCCCGACTCAGAATTTGAAAAAGTTCTAAATACAAGATCTCACTATGAAAGAATAGTTGATGAACTAAATAGCCTAGACCCTGATGTATATAGAACATCAAATGACTATCGAAACAGTGACATTAAACTTTTTGAATTTCTTATGATAGGACATCAGTATCCTCACCTTAACTACCTAAACGAACGGATATTGTTACGAAACACACTACTCAAGGTAACAGACTTTGAGGAGGCTTTCTTTACTCGCTATCATCCAAAACAATACAGAGACGTTCTATCCTTAGCCGACTACTCAAATATCATACATGTACAAGCCTTAAAAAATCTCGATTTTAATATTATTGCTGGCGTCATTAATAAGTTTAAGGATCCTGTCATGAGAAATGATTTGTTGGAAATCGATTCATTCAGCACGTTATTACTCACGGATCTTAATGACACGTTGACATCAATTATGAAAACATTTGATTTCGTAGACGAATATGCTAAGAAATTGCGAGCAGCAAAGGCTGAGCATAAAAAAGATATGGAACGCGCTAAAATCATTGAGCATTTAAATGAACATATTAAACCGCTAGATAACTATCGGGACGGATTTAAAATTGAAAATATCGAATATCCGAAGGACTTAAATAATAATTAATTTAAACTAACCACGCTCCACATACATCTCACTAACGTGTAAATACTGATAAAGAATCGCCGTTACCAGCATAGAATTATATGTTGATAACGGCGATTCTTTATATTCCTAATTCTTGATATAAAATTGTTGGTAATATCATATTAAACAATTAAACCAACCTAATTCCGAGTGATTTTCGAAGCATAAACATCTGGTGCAGTTACTTTTGTACCACTGACCGTTTCATAAGAAGCTGTCTCCATGCCATAACCGTTCACTGTAATATTATCGCCTTCAAGTAAACGCTCGCCATTCTGAGTGGATTTACTACCATAATTTACCACGACCACGTGATCAGAATTACCATCCATTTCAATCACGGCATCATTGTATTTTTTATTTTCAATCGTTTGTAAGACAGTCCCTGTGATTTGTAGTTTTTTAAAACTATATTCTTTCGGGTTACGACTTAACGTTTCGTAATCAATGGGGTCATAATTTTTTGCCTGACTGGTAGCTGTATTTTCTTTAGTATCTGATTCGGATTTTTTGTCTGATTCAGGCTTTTTTTCTGATTCAACTTTAGCAGTAGTATCATACTTGATATCTGCTGTATCAAAATTATTAACTTTGCCCTTTTCATTGGTTGCTACAAACAAGCCATCCTCTTCAGAATCGGTAAGTCCAGTGACGTGTAACGTAAACCTACCTTTTTTGTCTGATTTGGTTGATGCAAGCGTATGGTACTCACCATCATTGATTTGTGCAACAATTTTCACATTTGGGCTAGCTTCACCTGTAACGGTACCTTTGCCATTTGCATCTGGATGAAGCACAAAATTGCCGCTTTTACTATTTGAATCCAAATCAAGTTCTAAATAACTGTCATCCGGTCCATACTTTGTTTTGACTTTGGTCACATCGGATTTACTCTTCTTATTTTCCGCGGTAATCGTATATGCCGTTTCATCCGCAGGTAATTTTAGTGTAAAACGGCCATGCTTATCCGACTTTGTTTTGATCATATCATCAGATTCTTTTGAATAAGCAATGACCGTCACATTCTTAGACGTCTTCCCTTTAAATACCTCTAAAAGGTCATCATAACAGCCATGCCCTATCGAATCTGTTAATTGATACTGATGCGTCTTATCGAAACTCACCTGCTTCGGTCTGCATCCTGCTAGCCCTAACATCGCAACCCCAACAATACTCAATTGAACCCATTTCTTCATAAAAAATCCTCCAAGTCTCCAGTGTTAACCCTAACATCCCGTTAAAAAGTATATCAAATAGCGACAATGCAATAAACACAACTTTGATTTGGATTTAGTTCACTGAATTACAAATTAAGCGGTTTAGCTAACACAACAAAAAAACGGCCATAACCCTAGAGAAATGGTAATCCCAAATCACCATTTCTCTAGCTGTTACAACCGCCTTGACGCTTTATATAAATGTTACTTATTGATTATTATCAGTAACTCCATTACTAGCCAGCACCGGAATTCGCGTCTCGCCATGCTTCATATTATAAATAGCCGCACCGGCACCATAGCCTTTAACACTTACGGCTTCACCTTCAACCACGTTGGTACCGTTCAGGTGACTGGCAGTATATTCAACCATAATTGGCCGTGTTTGATCACCATTCATGGCTAACACGAACCCATTGGCATTATCGTTATGAATGACTTGCATGACTGTACCACTAACGGCAAGCCGCTTTTGTTGATAACTAGCAGTATCGCTGGCTAAATCTATATAATCAACTGAATGATAAGTTAACTTTTCACTGGACTGCGCTGAGCTGGCCCGAGCGGCCGCTTTTACCACTTGTGTCCCATTTTCGTTGCTCTTAACATGCTGTGTGCTAAAACCGGCTAAGCCGACCATTGCAACGCCAACCATACTGAATTTGATCCATTTATTCATGGTAACCTCCAAAATTCTAAATACCTAAAAAACAAACTGCCAAAAATTATAACAAAGATTACAAATGAAATAAATCATAATGATTTTAAAATAAAAAAACAGAATGCCATCCACCTGCGTAAGTTAATAATAGGCGCGGCAATAAAACTACTTTTTAGCAGCCACACCAACTCCGTGCTCAACCTTAATTTGAAAAAAGTTGAAATAAAAAAAGCAGAAACAACTTGTTTCGACGAATATTGTTTATAAGCGGGCAAGGAAAGCAGTTCGAGCACAACTGCCCCCGCCAGCGGGAAAATCTTCTAAGTCAGCTGTTACCAGAAAAATCGTGCCCGTTTTCCCAAAAAAGTTTCATTCAAAAAAACAAAAGACGATTTTTCTACGTAACTTATTAATAGCAGGGGACAACTGACGTGGAAACCCAGTTCCTGTTGTTGAATTTCTGTTCCACCTTGATTGATGCCAGGAAAACGAACTTGAACCTTCCTGCGCATCTTTTATATGATAAGGCCTTGGCGCGGGAACCAGGCCTTATCACCTAACAGTTAGGCAGCCTATTTTATTCGTGGAAAAAATGAAATGGCACTTGTCCTGCTGCTTAATTGATGTTCGGTAGGTTGCGGTTATCCAACTGAAATTCTGGCCTACCGATCATCCTTTCACTTTTGAGTTGTTTGTCTGGATGTTCTTCTTTCACAATTAGCGTCAGACAAGCGTCGCCTGAAGCTCATCCCTTCACGCGACACAAAAATAACGGTCTGCTCTCCAGCTATTAGGAGAACAGACCGTTATTTGAATTTATTTTAGAAATAACGATACAAAGTTAAAATACAACGATGGCTTGTTTAGTACAACGTTACCAGACATCGAATGGGATTTAGTCTCGCACAACTTTTAAAGCACTGCGGTAAGACACATTGCAGTTACCAAAATCATTTAAACCCCCGCGCAATGGCAATCAACTGGTTCAAACTAGCTGCCAGCTCGGCGCGGGCCGGGGCGCGTTGCTTGAGTAGAATAAAGTCAAGGTCGCTCATGGCGATATTCACCAACAGGAACCCGGTGAAACTGTTAGGGTCAACGCCAAGGACTTGTTGGTAAATGGCCGCAAACAGGCGGCGGCACTGGGCGTCAAAGCTTTGAGTGCCTAACGAGATCAGGCGTAGTTTGCGAATGGCAACGGCCTGTTGGCTTAATTGTGCGATCACCGTCTCGGAAAACAACTGGTCGTGTGCGGCTTTGGCGGCGGTGACCATCCCGCCTTGGACCAGGGTGGCGCGTAACAGGGCCACTTGGTCTGTGATCACCTGTTCTGCTAAGGTAAACAAACTTTCGTAGTGCGCGTAAAAAGTAGTGCGGTCCACCTTGCTCAAACGCGCCAATCCGGCTACCGTTAGCGTTTCAAACCCTTGCTTCGTGAGTGCCGCCATAAAAGCGCGGCGAATATCTGTATCCGTTCGTTCAAACCGATGATCTGCCATTAGTACCCCTCTTTGTCATTTTTATTCGACAGTCTGTGGTGTTACACCACAACTGCTTAATGGTTGTTGTTCTCCATTTTACACGTTCCTGCTATGCTTTTCATGCAATAGGAAAGGAAGGTTTACGATGACAGACTTAAAAATTGAGCTCACCATTGACGACACTCCTGTGACCCAGGCTGAACTGGCCAAGGTTCAAGAATGGCGTATCAAACATGTACTGCAAGAAATGAAGGCGTTAGGGGCGGCCATCCCGCTTAGCGCCAGCGCTATCAATTGGTTGCCCTACCCTGACGCCAAACAACTTTTATTGGCGACCAAGGCCAAGTACGCCGACCTTGCGGCCATGCAGGCTCTTTATCAAGCGCCGTTAGCCACTGCTGACAAATTTTGGAAAGACGTAGCGGCCCGTTCCAACGGCAACCAAGACCTGCAGGAAGGTAAGGTGTTGCTACACGTTGAAGGCATTGCCATGCCGCAGCTTCAAAAGGTCATGGGTGCCGAACTTGGCAGTGATTTTGCGGCCCTGATCAACCCGGAACACTTCTATTCCACAGGTAACACGATCACCGGTCAGCACATTATTGAAACATTCGGTTGCTTTGGTGAACCTACAGAAATGAACCTGTATCCTGAAACAGGCGACTTTAAGCCTACCACACCTGATTCCACTTATCCGCTGCAAATGAACGGTTATGTGACGCTAGCAACGGATGATGACCCGTTAGGCTACGGCTGGCGCGCTTATCATCAGATTCGCCCAACGGCCAACGGTTTTGATGCCATCTTGGCGGCTTACCTGCCTAGCGCCACCCCAACCGAGATCATCAACGGCCACAAATGGCATTTAGCGGTTGAATTTTCAGAGCTGATCAAGTTTGCGGCGGCCCAGGCTTAGCGGCTGCTGACACATTTTTAAGCATTGGTCAAACCCGGTATGGCTGTATTGTCATAGCGGGTTTTTGCTGCAGTAAAAAGAACCGACCCCGTCAGGCCAGTCCTGTCTTTCACACGCACGAATGGTTAGCCTACATCAAAACAGTGCCGCTAGCCGTTGCATAATGCGCCGCTGCCGTTCGAGGGAAAATACTTCGTCTGAGCCGGCGTAATACCGAATGGTCGTTAAGGCGAAATTAACCACAATGGCCTGTTCCAGCGGATCATCCGTGTGCCAAAACGCCCGTACGCGTTGAGCCAGTAACACGCTAAATTGATGTTCAAAATCGAATTCTGTCGTGTGAATGGTCAACAGCGCCTGCAATAACCGGCCTTCATGTTGCGGCGCGATTAATGTATCGATCATGGTCTGTAGGTCTGCGTTTTGATCGGTCAAACGTGCTTTAAGCGACGTCGCATACTGATCCAGTAACGTTTGGCCTAATTTTTCCGCAAGGTCGTACTTATCTAGATAATGCGCATAAAATGTTTTACGGCTGATCTTGGCATCGATTGCCAGCTGGCTCACCGTTACCTGATCAAACCCATTGGCCAAGACGCGGTCGACAAACGCTTGCGTGATCCACGCCAAGGTGCGTTCCGTTCGTAAATCCATTTGCTATCACCTCCTGCAACATTAGGTAACACTTTTGCCTCAACTATAACATAACTCACATTTGGCAACCGATTGACCCTCTACAAAACGGCCCAGTCCCGTTAAACTAGGGCTATCAATTGAAGGGGGTACAATTTATGCAAGCACGCTTAATGGATCAACCAGCAGATTTCAAACGGCTCGGGATCAACCCGGATCAGGTCGAACCTTGGGAAGAAGCCCGGCGCGAACCGCCTGCTCCAGGGCACAACGAGGTGTGGTACTTTGATGCCACCTTTGCTGATGGCAGTAAAAGTGTGGTGGGTTTCCGCCCGAAAGACCCGGCCAAAATGGCCACCGCCACTGACTCACCAAACGTTAACATCATGCTCACCACCCCAAATGGCGCCACCCGATCGGACTTCCACTACTTTACAGCAGCTGAAGCGACCACTGGCACCACAGTCGGCTGTGATTTACAATATGGCACCGATACTGCCAAAGGTGACTTTAAAACTTACGACATTCACGTTGCGCCTACCAATGGCGTTGGCTGTGATTTACATTACGAGGCCTTAACAGCGCCTTTCCGACAAGGAACTGGGATCGTTGCGTTTGGGGACCACGATGAAGACCACCATACTGACTTAGCGGTGCCTAAAAATAAGGTCACCGGAACGCTGACTTATGATGGGGTGGCGCATCAAGTCACCGGACTGGGCTACCACGATCATCAGTGGATGACCACCAACCCGATCAGCTTATACCACCACTGGCTGTGGGGCCGCATGTACACCAACCGCTACACCGTCTACATTTATGACTTCGTGGCGGCACAACGCTACGGCTTTGCCCAACTCCCCATGTTTGGATTATTGGACAATGAAACTGGCAACCTGCTCTTTGAAACCGAGGGGCAGTTCACATTGGCCAAAACGCTGTCTCGACAACCCCAACTGAAGCGTGACTTTCCTAAAAACAGCCATTACGTTTTCACCAACGCTGACGGCGCCAGCGTTGATTTAGCCATCACGTGGCAAGACGAACTGGAAGTCCGCGACATGTACACCAACTTGCCCGCCTCTGCAAAGCAGCAATTTGACGCCATAGGGGCCCAGCCGGCTTACATGCGCTACTACGCCAAAGGCACCGTGAGCTACACCGACGCAACCGGCCGTCAAACTACCAGCCGCGGCGACATGATCTACGAGTATGCGTATCTAGGCAAACCTGATCCTGGCGCCCATATTTAACTGCCCTTAAACCAGTTGCGGCAGCGTTGCCCGCTAATTTTCATTCCCCTAAACGAGCACTTATGCTACCATAAATGAATCAGATCAATTTTGGGGGATCATTCACAATGAAAAAAGGCATTTTACTCGGCGCTACCTTCGGCTTGGCGCTGCTATTAACCGGCTGCGGCAACCAACAAAAAACAGCCAGCACCACTTCAGCCAGCAGTAGTACCACCTCAGCTGCGGTCCAAAGCAGTCACACTGTGAAAAAAGGCCCGTGGAACGCCACCAAGGCGAAAAAGCTAGCCAGTTTTATGGAAACTTGGGGCAACACCATGAATCAAAACTACCAGCAGTACACCGCGGAAAAGCCGGTGAACTTTAACAACGTGACTTATCCCGACGCCTTTAGCCAGCGCAAGCTGACTGTGGACAACACCACAGTCACCGCCAAATACAGCAGCACTGGCGCCAAAGCCGCCGACTACACGGTGGTGGCGCTGTATTCCGATTTTGCGGATACCAGCAAGCAAACCGACAATCATTTGTACTTGTTTGCATTTCACGATAATGAACCAGTGGTGCTGATTACTGAAAGTACCAGCAGTGCCGCTAATTTTAAAGTTACCGCCAATCAAACCTTGGCCAACGGCTTTACCAATATTGCCGCAGGCAAGGCAGCCAGTACTGGCACCAGTACTAACAGTTCGGCTAGCAGTAGCACTGGCAGTCAGGCCAACAGTAGCAGCGCCACCACTGCCAGCAGTGACAGCACCCAAGCCACCAGCAGCAGTGCCGCTTCAGCCGACGTGATCAACTCTGAAGGCGACGCCGAACTACAATTGGTGCGCTTTTTCGTGCAATACGACCACAAATCCCAGGCCGCCGCTGAGCAGTTGGTTAGCGTCAAGGCTCCAGGTACCGATTCCCAAAAGGACGGCTACACTGAATGGTTCTTCGGCAACGGCGACGGCTACACCGTGCGTTCCGACGGCAAAGTCAAAGGCGTGGCCACGGCTGGAGAGTGGGTCAGTGTCAATTAGCTTGATCAAGTTACACTATCCTGTAGCCATAAAAAGGTTTGTCCCTTACCTCGGACAAACCTTTTTTGGATACGATCTTTAAAAAAAATAGATCAAATGACTGACTGCGTAACTTATTCATAACAGGCGTCAAAGGCAGTGGTACAATCTAGTTCACTTTAACCAGGGATTCCATTTATTAAACTGACCACAATCGTCCGTTAATAACAAAAAAATATTATTTCAACACAAAAAAGCACCAAATTCGCCTTGAATATGGTTGCAAATCACATTTTTTTGCATTCTTTCCACGTGATACGGTACAATCATATCAGAAGGATGGTGAGGCTCATGCTAATCGATTTTGAAATCAAAAATTACGCTTCTATCAAGGATGCCCTATTACTTTCTGCAGAAACTGGAGAACGGCTCAGTCGCTTAAAAACGACGAATACACTTCAGGAAAATGGTTTTTCGCTTCTAAAAAACTTATTGGTTTTTGGTCCCAACGGTTCAGGAAAGTCGAATTTGATTGGTGGTTTACATGTGATGCGTGAGCTGATCTTGCACAACCCTGACAACATTGCAGACCCCCTACCTTATCGCCCCTTTCGGCTAGCGCTGGAAACGCAACAAGAACCCGTTCAGTTTGCGATTCGCTTTAACTATCAAGCTCAGACTTATGCCTATCAGTTGACCTTCTTACAACAACAAATCGTCTCTGAAAAATTAACCCGTCTTTTAAAAACCACCGAACAGGTCTATTTTGAACGCGATCATCAACATTTTCCGGTGCTGCCCAACCATTTAAAAAACGTGGCAGCGGCAACCAAGGAAAATTCGCTGCTCCTTTACACCGCACAACAAGCTAATGATCCCCTAGCAATCGCTGTTTTTCGCTGGTTTAAAGAGGACCTGATTTTTGTAGATGATACCGATATTAACACCAATTATGAGTTGCTTGATCTATTAATTGATTCTGCCGCCAAACAAGAATTCATTAATTTTCTGCGTTTTGCGGATTTTAATATTACCGATGTTCACGTACGTGATGTTCCAATTCAATACCCAGACGATATGAAAGCAGCCTTCGCCAAAATGGCAATTAAATTTAAAACGGATCAAAAACAGGTTTTTACAGTGCATACGCAATATGATCAAAACGGTCAACCAGTCGGTCAGGCCGAGTTACCGCTTAATTGGGAATCCCGCGGGACCCAAAAGATTTTCATCATTGCACTTTGTATTATTTTCGCCCAACGTCACGGTAATGGTAAAACACTGTTATTTGATGAATTTGACGATTCCCTGCATTTTGAACTGTCCAGCGCCTTGATTCAAATCTTCAATTCTAAGCTTAACAAAAACCAATTCATTTTAACGACGCATGAATTACAGCTGTTAGATTGCGCGGTTCGCGTGGATCAACTCTATTTAATGGAAAAAGATTTCACCGGTGTCAGCACCCTAAAGTCTATTTTTGATTTCAAAGAAAGCCGCCATAACACCCGCTCTGGTATTAGTTTCATGAAAAAATACCTTTCAGGAAAATTTGGCGCAATGCCCCAGATCGACGTTAATGACATGCTAACCACTTTAACGGCCTCGGAAGGAGCCACCCATGGTACGCAAATCCCGTAATTTAACTGAAAAAAAGGCAATCGCCATTTATTGTGAAGGCGAATCTGAAGTGCAATATTTCAACATGCTTGCACGGAAATACCACGGTGCAAACGTACACACCGAAAAATTAGTGGTCCAGTCACTTCACAAAAATGGCTTAAAATTATTGATAGCCGCTGTCGCAAAACGCGATGCACTGAGCCACAAACGTCATGTTGATCAGGTTTATGTGGTCTTTGATCGTGATGAGCTCTCTGATCAAGCACTGCGAACTTGTCAACAATACGCTCAAAAACATCAGTTACAACTACTCTTTTCCAGTATTAATTTTGAAATTTGGATTCTACTTCACTTTGAGTACTTTGGTAAGGACTTTAATCGTCAAGAACTTTACCGTAAATTATCCGGAACACATTACTTTGCTGCCGATTATCAGCACTTTAAAGGGCATCCCTACGATGCCGTTCTTTACGACCGCGTTCAAATTGCCATCCAAAATGCCACAAAACTGAGTCAAAAGCATGCGGATATGATTAGAGACCGCCCTTTTACCAATATTCATCGCTATCTGGGACAGATCTATGGTGTCACAAAATTTTAACCTTTAAATTGATTGCATGGACTTGATTATGGGTCAGTGTCAATTAAAACAATCTGTGCCAGCCACTATTAGGCTGGCCTTTTTGTTGCCGGCACCAAAACAACTGTGGTAACGTACTGCTATTGTTCTAATTATCAAACATCTAATTATTTTTTTGTTATAATAACCTGTGAGGTGAAACCGATGAAAAAAAACGTTGCCACGTTAAATACGTTATTGCGCCAGATCACCATTGCGCAACAACGGGCTTTAACGGCTACTTTAAAGTCTCATGTTGGGTTAACGCCACAACAAACCCGAACGTTAAGCGTGATCCAAGCCAAGCCTGGCATTATTCAGCGCGAATTAGCGGATATTATTCAACGCCGTTCAGCGAGTATCTCTAATCTATTACAAATTCTAGAACGCGACGGCTATATTCAACGCTTGATTCCTGCTAATAGCGGCCGCAGTAAACAAATTTTTCTAACCGAAAAAGGTGCAAGTGCCATTCGCGGCTTTGACACTTATTTTGATGCCGTTGAGGATCTGATGGTCCAAAACCTATCCGTTGATGAGCAAACTACCTTGATCACGTTGCTTCAAAAAGTCGTTGCGGCCTACCCAGATCAGCATTAGTTAGCTGTTACAGCGCTTCTGCCGACCCTTCTAATGGTTACAAGCCGTTTAAAAATCACTTGTGCAGTGGTTTTTATTTTTTGACTTGACAGTTAGACGTCTAACTGTTAGAGTACAAGTTGATTAAATTAACTGCTCAGAAAGGAGACTTGCTGGTATGAATGCTGTCACACCATTATTAAGTTCAAGTGTGTGCAGCCGAATTTGACACATTAACTTAGTGCGGCCTTTAAGCGCGCACCTACTGGCAACGCCGTTTTTATTTTTAACAAATTGTTAGATATCTTATAATTAGGTATCAATCAAAAAGATAGGAGCCTTAACTTTGGAAAAAAATACCACACGCCCTTTAAGCTATCATCGCGGCCTTTTAGTCGCGGTTGTGATTATTGGGGCTTTCGTTTCAATGCTGAATCAAACCGTTTTATCCGTGGCACAACCGAGTTTGATCAATGCCTTTCACATTAATGTGGCCACTGCCCAGTGGCTTTCGACTGGCTATGCCTTAATTGGCGGGATCCTGATCCCCATTTCGGCTTGGCTGGCAGATCGTTTTAACACGAAAAGTTTATTAGCCACTGCTTTGGCGCTTTTTTTACTCGGCACCGTATTGGCCTTTCTTGCCGGTAACTTTCCATTACTTTTAACCGCTCGTCTGGTGCAGGCCATCGGTGCCGGGATTTTATCTGGCTTAACCATGACCGTGTTGTTTTCTGTTTACAACAAGGCCGAGCGCGGCACACCGACCATGTTGTTAGGCGTTGTTTTTGGGATCGCACCAGCAGTTGGCCCAACGTTAGGGGGCTACTTGGTGGATCATTTTGGTTGGCGTGCCATTTTCGGTGCCATGGCGCCCATTATTTTAATTGCTTTGTTAATGGCCCTTTTTTTCATGGCTGATGTGGTCCCACACAAAACCACCCCTTTGGATGCCTTATCGGTGATCAGTTCCACTGGCGGTTTTGGTGGCATCTTATACGGTGTTTCCGTCGTTTCAGACAGCGGTTGGACGGATGCAAAAGTGGTGCTAAGCTTGCTGCTAGGGGTGGCGCTGGTTGCTGTATTTATTTGGCGCCAATTGACCATTGCACATCCAATGTTAGAACTGCGTATTTTCAGTGAAGGTAATTTTACAATTGCGGCGGTGATCGCGGCCATTGCGCAAATCAGTATGGTCGCCGTTGAATTCATTTTGCCCCTTTATTTACAAAATGCCCGCGGGTTATCTGCCATGAATTCTGGCTTAGCCCTTTTACCCGGTGCCCTATTGATGTTCCTATTAGCGCCAATTTCAGGTCGGTTAGTGACCCAAAACAAAGGCCGCCAAACCGTGTTATTTGGGATCACGGTGATGACGCTGAGCACCTTCGGCTTAGCTTTCATGAGCCTGAAAACACCTATTTGGTACGTAGTGGCCTTATACGCCTGCCGCAATGTTGGCCTGACCTTTGCCATGATGCCGGCTGGGACCATGGGCATGCACTCGCTAACGCCAGAGCTGATCAGTCACGGCAGTGCTGGCAACAATGTGGTCCGACAAGTAGGTGCCGCAATTGGAACAGCCGTTTTAGTCTCCGTTTTACAAAGCGTTTCAACCCATGCCGCGCCGCAAGCCAGTTTATTACAAACCAACCGCGCTGCTTATGCCACCGGCATGCATCAGGCCCTGGTCAGTGGCGCTCAAGTCGCCTTACTCGTAGCCACCGGGATCGGTGCTGTGGGCATCATCTGTGCTTTATGCTTGAAAAACCCGCAAGCCTAATCTAAAAAAGACAAACGCTAGCACTTGTCACTATTTTGAAGCAGCCACGTTTGGCTGCTTTTTGTTGTTCACTGATTAACAACTTGGCCACCAACGTATCTTGCAACAGCGCCGTAGTGTCAAGTTGGTCACTTTAAGACCTACAAACAGGCCATCACGCCTATTTAAGCCTCGACTTGAACCGTCGTGGTAGTCCCGCCAGTGGTCACCTCGGCCTGCTGGAAACTTAAGGCAAAGTAAGTAGCGGCTGCCGCATATTGGCCGCTTTGCGGGAACTTTTGGTTGTACACTGCGGCTGGCGCTGAGCTGGCTGGGATCGATTGCACGGTGGCTTGACGCACGCGGACAAATTCGCCTTGGCCCACGGGCGCCGTGGCAAAGGCAGCTTGCGTATGTGCGGCGATCTCCGCTACTTTTTCCGCTTGGGGACTGGACACAAAAATCACTTGCGCTGTGGCAGGGTCATACGCACCTAATACCACCCGCACGTCCGGCGCTTGGCCATCGGTGGTTAAGGTTGCTACCGCTAAATGTGCCGCGCTATTAATAATTCGTGCTAAATCTGTTTGATCTGTCAAAAAAATCCCTCCAATAATCATTTATTTTAAGGCCAATCGTGACTGTTACTGCACTCAAGCTAAACTGCATGCGTGTGCATTCATTTTATGCTATACTGACTTTTAATTCAAACTAAATGCACACGCATTTAATTAATCATGGAGGTGCGATTCCAATGAAACTGATCACCGTTGAAGAACATTATGATACCCCGCGTAACATCAAGGCTTTTAACCAATATTCAACCGTTAAAAATAACAACCCCCGCCAGGCGCAACTGGCCCCTGACCTGGTGGATTTCCAACGCAAAGTGGCCTATATGGACCAAAACGGCATTGACCTGCAAGTGATCTCCGATGCCGGGAACTCACCACAAGTTCTGCCGGACGCTTATGCGGTTGCCGAGGCCCACGCTCAAAATGAAACACTGGCCGAAAACATCAGCCACTATCCCACGCGCTTTGCTGGGTTGGCCACGTTACCGGCCAATTTACCGGAACAAGCCGCTCAAGAATTAGAATATGCCGTAACCAAATTAGGCCTAAAAGGCGGCATCATTAGTGGCAGCGTTAACGGTCAATTTCTAGACGCGCCGCGCTTTGAACCAATTTTTGCCGCCGCGGATCGACTGGGCACCACCTTGTACTTACACCCTGGGGTGATCACCACGGCCCAAAAAGCCCTATTGTATGAAAGTGACGCTTATTCAGACTTCACCGCCACCATGATGGCCGGCGCCATGTGGGGTTGGCATTTAGAGCAAGGCATTCAAATGCTGCGACTGATCACGGCTGGGTTATTGGAAAAATACCCTCACGTGAAATTAGCCAGCGGCCATTGGGGCGAAATGATCCCCATGTTTTTAGAGCGCATCGACGGGTTTAGCAGCTTGACCAGTCAGTTACCGCTGAAATTTTCCGAATATTATAAACGACAAGTCTACTTGTCCTCGTCTGGCATGTTTACGGCGCCACAAATGCAACTGGTGTTAACGGAAATGGGCGCGGACCATGTGATGTGGTCGGAAGACTTCCCCTATGTCCAAGCCGGCACCACCACCCGCACCTTCCTGGAACAAGCCGACTTAACCCCTGACCAACGGGCCGCGATTGCCCACGGTACGGCGGAAACTTTATTTCAATTAGCCCCTCAGCACTAGAATGGAGATTCAATGAAACCTGATCAACATGACGATACCTTAACCAAACAGCTCCACGCCGCTGCCAATAGTGCCACCCGCACCTTGGATCAGCGTTTAAAACCACTAGGCGTCAATAGCAGCCAATTTTTCTTTATTTTAAAGCTTTATGAGGACCCGGGCCTGACGCAAGAACAGCTAGTCCAAGCTGATGTGCGCCACCAAAGTAATGTGAATCGCGAGATCACCAAACTGGTCCAATTAGGCTTCGTTACGAAACAACAGTCCCAAACGGATAAACGTCGGTACCACTTGTTTCTCACGCCAACTGGCACTGCCTTATATCCGCAGATCAAAGCGGCTTTAGCCGCCCAAGAAGCTGCGCTCCAACAGTGTTTAGCCACCGTTGCCTTAACACCGGAAAGTTTTTTAGCCGCCTTACGGCAGATCGCAGCTTTAACCTAAGCTATCATGAAAGGAAGTTTTCAGCATGCCCCAAATCACTTTGATCACTGGCGGTAACCGCGGCATGGGCCTTGCCTTGGCGCAAGCATTAGCGGCAGCCGGCCACCAAGTCATCATTGGCGCCCGGGACTTGGCAAAAGGCCAAGCCGCAGTAGCCCAACTGCAACAGCAACAACTCACCGCCGATGTGGTCCAACTAGACGTTACCGATCCTGTTTCAGTCCAACAGGCCACGGCTACCTTGCAACAGTGCTACCCTTATTTAACCTGCTTGATCAACAATGCCGGCGCCGTTTTTGACCAGCGCCAAGCCCCATCGGTCATTCCCCAAGCTGCCTTACGCGCTGATTTTGACATTAACTATTTTGGCTTGATCGACGTGACCCAACACCTGTTGCCGCTGTTGAAAAAAGCCCCGCAAGCTAAGATCATCAACATTTCCAGCATGATGGGCTCAAAAACGGAAGCCTTAAATCCGGCTTCCGAAGTCTATCGCGCCAGCGCAGTGGGCTACCAATCCGCCAAAGCCGCCGCTAACATGTACACCGTGCAGCTGGCCAAAGAGTTGCAACAAGCGCACCTGCCGATCACCGTAAACGCCGTGGACCCCGGCATGGTGGCCACTGAATTTGGTGGCGCCAGCCCTGAACAAGCCGCCGCCCGTGGCGCACAACCACTTGCCGTGGGCATTGCCCGCACGTTAGCACTGGCCACCAGTGCGACCAATGACGTGACCGCCACGTTTAGCAATACCCATGGGCGTGTTGGGTGGTAAGTGTCTGTTTTTTTCAAACCTAAAAAACGTCAGCCGTTATGGCTGGCGTTTTTAAGATACCAAATAAGCCGCAGCCAACTTATGCTGTTTCGGCCGACCTTGAATTTTATCGATGATCTGCTGTTTTTCTAGCCGTTCAAGGGCAGTGTGGACTTTCTGTTTGGGATATTTTTTATGATCTGTTTGATTCAAAAATGCAATCAGTTCTTTGTCTTTAATGCCTGACTCATCTACCAGTGAGAATAGACCTGATTGTAATAAGATAAATAAACAGGAGAACTCATCTATCTAATTATTTAAAAATTAGCTATTTTTGAATAATTAAGCAAAGTTGTTTAACTATTTATTTAAATAAAGTGTATTTCAAATTAATAATGCTAAAAATGGTCCTAACAATGCCGGCGTTAAAAAATCATTAACCCGAACTATTTAAAAAATAAACAAATACGGTTTGCGTAACTTAATAATAAGCACGTCAAAACAGCTCAAATTTAAAATTTGAGTTGTTTTTTGCTTACATATAGCAGCATTTGTTGCTCACAAGAAACAAACATGATAAGGTGATGATGCTTAAATGAATGATGAAAAATTTAAAATTGCGTTATTTATCCAGCAATTCAAACATTGTTACCACGCCGGTCGCATTAATGCCGATGAATTAAACTCAAAAACAACCAAGTTTTTGGCCGAAGTTGGGCTGCCACAAGCTGTCATGCAAAAATATATTGTCGACCATATCAGTGTTGCGAACTACCATTTTGGGCCTAGCCCACATCATCGATTCCCACAATCAAGACAAGTTATGATCTTTAGTTTCGCATATGATTCGTATGATTTATACGTCAAAATCGAACTGATTACTTATGACCATCAAATGATAGGTGGCTTTATGTCTTTCCATCCTCAGGCGCGCCCAATGACGCGCCCCTATGCATAAAATGGAGGTTTCAAAAATGACAACCATTACCCGCTACTCTTTCGAAACGAATCAAAATGAAACCTATGAGCAGATTTTTCAACGTGCCCTTTATCCTGTGAAAGGTGAAAAAATTTACATTACCGCTGAACGCTATCGGCGCTTGTCAGACGGCGAATTTTTCGAACCTTTTGACGACCCTGATCGTAATCTCAATCGAGCATTCCAGTGCTATCGTGACCAACATCATCTGCTCAGCCCGGATCAAATCAAAGCCACGCGCCTGAAATACCACTTGAGTATTCGTGATTTCACTAAAATTTTAGGAATCGGCTACGGCAATTTATCCAGCATTGAAAATGGTGCGATCCAAACACCTTATATCGACGCTTTAATCACCATGGCCGCTGAACCGATGGCCTTTAAGCGTTTGGTACTGCAAAAGCAGGCTTTATTGACGCCTAAGGTTTACACTGCATTAACGCACTTATTCCCGCAACTGATCACAACCTCTCAAAATAGATCCTGATTTCATCCCCAAAAATAACCTCTAAAGTGGCAAATACCACTCTAAAGGTTATTTTTTTAGATGCTTAGAAAATGACTTCATATTTAGCCTAAAAATAATCATTTTTCGGCCCTTCATTAACGTCCAAATTGAAATGCCGGCACAAAATCAACGGCTTTAAACAACGCCTGCCAGTTGCTTAAAGACAACGTGGTTTGCGCCGTTTCGGCCTTAGCCACTTGACTTTGCGTTATCCCCGTTTGAATGGCCACATCCTGTTGGGTCAATTGACGTTGCCGACGGGCAAATTTTAGTGCTAAGCCAAGTTTCACTTCAGGCGTCAGCGGCAACGTCGCCGTTAGATCAGTCTGATTGTAGGCAGCAGTAACCAACCGCGCCAACTCAAGTGTTGTTAACGGCCGACCTAACTGTTGGCTGATCAATACGGCATCCCGCGGCCGCAAATACCGATACACAAACGCATCATAAGCATCATCAATTTGATTAAACGCCTCCGAGCCCCGCAGCGTTTGCGCTAATTTTGCATCATAAGCTTTTATTTTCGTGAGTGCTGTTTGGACTTTCATCAACCGTTCACCATCCAATCATGAAAATGTGGCGCTTTTTGTGGATCATACCGACTTTGCTGATCCAGGGTCACTTTTTCAATTGGGATCGACGCAGCCGCAAGCAAGCTTGACCATTGCTGAGCCGATGGTGTTGTCTCAACTAATAAATTCCCATCAGCCGATAACGCCCAAGTTACCTGATCTCCGGGTTCAATCTGAAGTGCCTTTCGCATTAAACTTGGAAGCACCACTTGTCCATTGTGGGATACCGTTGTCTGTGCAACAATTGGTTTCATCTTATCGACCCCTTTTATTTTAAAAATAACCTACCATTAAGCTACCTAAAAAAAACAAAATGAAATCCCACCTGCGTAACTTACTGATAAGCGCATCAAACTACTGCCCAACCGTCACATAAACATAACGGCTGGCCAGCTGTTTAGCCGTGTAGGCGTACAATTTTAAGTGCGTGGTTTGATTGTGATGCACGTTGACTTTCAGGTCAAATTGGCCCTTTTTATTGGCTGGGGCGCTGGTGATAAAGTCCGCGGTGGTGGCCGAGTTTGAGGCCCCGGCATCACTGTACAGGACCACGGTGGCAGCCTGGCTAGTTTTGCCTTGGATCTCCGCCTGACCATTGTGCGCTTGAATTTGAAGCTGATCATTTTTCACAGGTGCTTGCACGTCGATTTTCGTTTGCAACTTAGTCGGTGTTTTCGGCATGGTATAACTGACTTTTTTAGAATCATGCTGCCTTTTACGCGTATAAAATTGGTACTTCTGCCCCGCTACCAGCGCCTTTAACTGAAAGGTGCCGTTGTGATTGGCCTTGGTGTGATTGACCACATCAGAGTTCGCCGACGTGGCGTAGACCTGCGCATTAGGCGCCGCTTTGCCAGTGACCCGGGTCATGCCATACCCACCGTTAGCCGTATGACTCGACGTCACATACGATCTTGTGTCGGTAATGCTCAACTTCTGTGAGCAACCGGCTAAACCGCTTACAAGCAACAATAATAAACTGAATTGAACCCATTTTTTCATAAAAACCCCTCCGCTAAAAGTTTAGCAGATTATGAGGTTAAACATAAGGCCTGGTTTATTTTTAGCGGTAACAAACAAATAGGAAATCCAAACACTTGGGCTATACCCGTATAACATGTATACTTTATTTTAGGAATTGTGAGGATCATGATGATTAAATCTTTTGCAAATGACGAAACCGAAAAAATATATCACCAAAATTTTTCACAAAAATTACCACCTACTATCCAAAAAATTGCTTTACGAAAGTTAATGATGATCGATAATGCAGCAACAATCAATGACTTACGAATACCGCCCGCCAATCATCTGGAAAAGTTAAAAAGAAACCGTAAAGGTCAGTACAGTATCAGGATCAACCTCCAATACCGAATCTGTTTTTCAGTTGTTAATGAAAATGAATTTACGAATGTTGAAATTGTTGATTATCATTGAGAATGGTCAGTCTTGCGGTGCAAACTGACGCCACAAGACTGGACGTCCTCCGAAATAGGATTTTTGCGATAGCAAAATAGACATTAGAGACTTTAGGAGGTGCCATGCTTCCATCGTGGTGGGTTTCGCCCGAGGGAATGGCCATCCTCCGAAATAGGATTTTTGCGATAGCAAAATAGACACTAGAGACTTTAGGAGGTCACGACATGACAAAAATTCCCACACCAACCATAAGTGAATTGTTACAAGACGAATTTATGGCGCCTTTTCAGCTATCTGCTTACGCCTTGGCTAAAGCGATTCACGTACCCGTTTCCCGCATTCAAGATCTGTTACACGATCGCCGTAAAATAACAGTGGATACTTCAATCCGTTTAGGTCGTTTCTTTGGTGTTTCAGCGCATTACTTTTTGAATTTACAAAATGATATTGACCTACGCCAGGCAACCCAAATCCATCATGACGACTATCTGAAAATCAAACCTTTACAAGCAACTTTGAAATAAGCGCCTTGCCGTATACAGCGCGATGCCATTCCCGCCGCAACAGGAACTGGATTTAACGAACTAGCTTCGTTTTCAACCTGTTTTTGCAACCACTTATCTGGCGCTCACCACCACTTAGCATTAAAAGCCAGACAAATCCTGACAGCACTGATAGCCTTAGGGCATTCAGAAAGGAAGTGGTTGGATGTTACTTCAAACGCAACATTTAATGAAAGCTTATGGGACCCACCAGGCCGTCAATGACCTGAACCTGACCATTCAGGCCGGCAGTTTTACGGCTATTTTAGGCCCCAATGGTGCTGGTAAATCAACGACGATCGGCATGTTACTGGGACAATTAAAGCCCACTGCCGGTACGATCACATATCAACCTCATTTAAAAATCGGTGTGGTGTTTCAAAATAGTGTGTTAGATGCGTTATTAACGGTGCAGGAAAACCTGAACATCCGCGCGCAACAGTACCGCCAGATCCCGACAAATCGCATCACAACGTTAGCCACCCAGCTGGGCTTAACCGCTTTTCTAAACCAACGTTACGGTACCCTTTCCGGTGGGCAAAAACGCCGGGTCGATATTGCCCGTGCGTTACTCAATCAGCCGGACTTATTATTTTTAGACGAGCCCACCACAGGTTTGGACCTGCAAACCCGGCAAGCAATCTGGACGCTATTACAGCATTTACAGCAACAGCAACACTTAACCATCGTGCTCACCACGCATTATTTAGATGAGGCCGATACAGCCGACCAAGTCTACATTGTGGATCACGGCCACGTCATCGCCCAAGGTACCGCCACGGCCATCAAGGCACAGTATGCCCCTCATCAGTTGGTGCTCATGTCAGCCGATCTCCCCCAGCTGCAACAAGCCTTGGCGCAAGAAAATGTTACGGTTTTGCCGGATAGCTTGCACTTACAACCGGCCAATGCGCAAGCGGCTTTAGCGCTACTGACAACCTACCAAGACCTGATCAGTAATTTTGAATTTCGCCCTGGCACCATGGATGACGCTTTTCTCGCGTTAACTGGCAAGGAGGTGCGCTAATGTTGGCTTTGACCAAACGTCATTTACTGCTTTATTGGCGCAATCGAAGCGGCGTGCTTTTTTCTGTGCTCGGTGCGTTGATCGCCTTCGTCCTCTATTTGGTTTTCTTAAAACATAGCATGCAACAACAGTGGCGACACTTACCGGCAAGTGCTAAATTATTAGATAGTTGGTTGATCGGGGGAACATTAGCAATCGCCAGCATTACCACCACCTTGTCTGCCTTAAACCAAATGGTGGCCGATCGGGAAAATCAGGTTCAGTTAGACTTACGTCAAACAGACGGTGGCCCGCTACGCCTGACCTTGAGTTATTTTGCCAGCGCCACACTGATCGGCTTTGGGATGCAAATTTTATTATTTGGGATCATGCTAGGCTATTTTCACGTCCAAGATCAGCTTACTATGAACTGGCCACAAGTTGGCCAATTGCTGGGGCTGATGTTACTTGGTGCGTTATTAGCCACTGCTTTAAACGCCCTACTGCTGCAACAGATCCACCGCTTAAGCAGTTTAACCAGCCTGAGCACCGTGATCGGTACGGCGGCGGGCTTCTTAGTCGGCTGTTATTTACCCATTGGTAGCTTACCTCATTTTGCGCAATTATTAGTCAAACTGACCCCTGCTAGTTATTTAGCCGCACTGAGCCGGCAAGTCTTATTACAACCGCAACTCCACAGCACCTTTGCCCACCACACTGGTGCGCGCCATCATTTTGAACAACAAATGGGCGTCCGGTTACATTGGACCACGTTGCTGACCACTCAGCAAATGTTACTGGTACTGCTTGCCATACTGGTGATCGCCTATTTAGGGGCATTGGTCCCACAATTACGGCGATCCCACCGTTAGAAAGGAACTTTTATGGTAAAAAGTCGTTTTGAACAAAATCCAGCTTTCTCAACCGAAGCACCACTTGTCACCATTGCAGCTGCCACACAAGATGCCAATATTCAGCGTTTAATGGCTTATTTAGACCAGTATACGGGGATGACCCCGCCTATTTTACCCATTAAAACTACGGATCAATTGGTTTTACTGAAACCAAAACAACTGACTTTAGCGGACATCAACGCAGGCGACTTGGTGCTCACCACAACAAGCGGGATCCTAACCACCCGTGAAACATTGGTCCACTTTAAACAGCGGCTGGCCAATCCAAATTTTGTACAGATCTCGAAGCACGCGCTTTTAAATTTAGACCACTTGCTGGCTTTATCTGAAAGTTTCTCTGGTGCCATGACGGCGAAGTTAAGCCATGACATCACCACAAGTGTTAGTCGTAAATACGTCCAAAGTTTGTTGCAGCATTTGGCCTTGTAAGTAACAAAACGGTGATCCTTGTTCAAATTGATTCTGGCGCTAAATTCAACTATCTGAGAAAGGCGTTTTATGATGCAAAAATTGCTCCGTTATACCATTCGCGGCATTGGTTATGGTTCCTTTGCCTATTTATTGACGCTTCTGTTATTTCATATTCAAATTCGCCCCACGGTCGCCAGCACCTTAAGCGTTTGGCTGATAAGTGCTGGCATCGGCTGGCTGTCATTCCTATTTGAAAGTGACCGCCTACCTTTCTGGTTGATCATCTTGCTGCATTGCCTAGGCACCTTAGGGTTGATCACCTTGATGATGCTGTACAACGGTTGGTCCTGTGACCTGCGTTATCTTGGCATTTTTGCTGTGATCTACGCCATTGTTTGGGTCGTTGTGCGCCTCAATCAGCATTTAAAAGTCACTGAGATCAATCAGGCCCTGGCCCACCGGCGCGCACAGCAGTAGCGCACTACTCGCTCAGCACGATTTCTCATTGGCGTTAAAATAACCCTCAAAGGTGGCAAAAGACCACTTTGAGGGTTATTTTAGTCAGGCCCTTTCAGTGAGACGGCTGCCAATATTGGGCGTCTAACACCGCCAAATACTGATGAGCTTGGGCCAGCGTTGTGGGATGGTTTTCCAAGAAGATCCACTTCAAAACCAAAAAGATACTGGCATAACAATGTGCAATTGCTAACGGCAGTGGCACCTGTCCGGTATCCAACCGCGTGCCTTTAAACAATACCTGGTTCGTGCGCACCATGTAGGTTTGTAATTGTGCTGGCAACAGCGCACTGCTATTATGGCGTAACACTTGCTGCAAATAAGGCTGTTGCGCAGCTAAGAGTTGGTACAACTGGTCAAAACAAGCCACCAAAGTCGCTTGCGTCACATTTTCACGAACCTGATCAAAGCCACAGTACGTCATCAATTGCGCCCAACAACCGTCTAACAGATCATATTTATCATAGAAATAGTTGTAAAACGTGGCTCGGGGATAATTGGCGCGCTGACACAGTGTTTGAACGGTGATTTTTTCAAAAGCTTGTTCCGTCAACAGTTGTTGCAATGCCGCAGAAAAATCGCGCCACACCCGCTGACCATTGCGGGTTAATGAACCTTGTTCTTCAAATTTCATTTGAACACCTCTTGGACAATTTTGCAGATCTGTCTAAGCTTGGACAACCTTGCTGAACTGTCACTAGCAACGTCCATGCCCACATTGTACCATGGCCTTATTCCCATGAAAGTAGGCATTGATATGACAACAAAATTAACAGTTCTAATCTCTGGTGGTACGTCCGGTGTCGGCCTGGCAATTGCCAAAAGTTTCGCCAAGCTTGGCGCTGATCTGACCTTGATTGGGCGTCAACCGCAAAAAGCCCAAGCCGCGGCTAGCCGCCTAGCCGCTTTACCCGGCCATCCCACCGTTAGTACCTTATTAGGCGATTTAAGTGATCCGACAACGAACCAGCAACTGGCGCAGGCTTTTTTAGCCACGCATGACCACCTAGACGTGCTGGTCAATAGTGCTGGCACGCTGCCAACATCTGGCGATGAAAACATCAGTGTTAACTTACAAAGCCATTACTGGCTGACGCACCATTTAACGCCAGCCTTAGCCCAGGCCGCAGTACCACGTGTCTTTGTGATCACGGGTGCCCCTTTAGCCATTAAACTGGCCCCGATCAATGAAGGCCAGCGCACGACTTTAGCGCGCGGCGCTTGGTTATTTGACGCATAAAACATTACTGGTTCACCTGTTAGCCCACCAATTGCAGCCCCAACAGATCAGCGTCAACGCCATTTTCCCAGGCGGCGTTCGTTCCGAGCTCATGCCTTGGACCGCTCAATTAACCAATACTGCCGTTGACGTGGTGGCACAACTGGTACAACAACCCAGCCGACGCCACCTAACTGGGGCCTTTTTTGACGCACAAGGGTCCCTTATCACACTATCCCCCCAAAAATACAACGCTAAGCGGGCAAAAAGCGTGTTAGCCCCTTACTTAAATTGCTAAAAATTTGCTAGGCTACGATTTTGATGCCCGCCACGGTGAGGTCGTCACCCAGGTGGATCGGGTCACGCGCATGAATGCGCTGGCTGCGGTGCAAACAATTTTTGCCATTGATTAAGCCGCTAATCATTAAGATCCATTTGATCCAAATAGACACAAGTATAGGCGATGAATTCCGTAAAATCGCGGCGGAAATCGGGCATTTGAAAGGCGCCTTGTACTTGTTCCAAGGCTGCTCGTTGTGCCGGTTTCAAGTTGGTGCTAGGGTACAGCCCCACGGCATAACGGGTTTGCATTTGAATAAATTTGGCACAGCGCCGGTCGGACCATTCTGGATAGCCGCGCCGGATCACAGCAAATAACCGCGGCGATAAGGCCACATATTGTTTGCGGTAGGCTAACAGATCAGCGCTATCTAGCGCTGGCGCCAGTACGGTGTTCACCCGGCCGAGTAAGCGTAAAAATCGCGGATAATGACAAATCGTAGCGCTCCATTGTTGGGCAAAATCCATGGGGTGGCGCGGCAATTGGGTTTCCAGCGCGGCTACCCAAGCTTCAAAGTCCGTTAACATCACCGCAATGGACAAAGCTGCCTTTGAGGTAAACTGTTGGTTCAGCTCCAATGACGTACACTGGGCTTGTTGCGCAATTTGCGGCAACGTGATGGTATCGTAATCCTGCTGGTCCATTAAGGTTTGCGCAGCTTGAATCAGCGCTGTTTTTGAGATCATACGGTTTCCTTCTTTCTATTCCGGTTCCCCTTTTATCATACGCTAACGCAGCTAATGGCGAAAACATTCTTGCTGACAACCGTTGAAATTGGCCTTTTGAAATTTATTTTTTAACAATACCAATCTTTAAAACAGCGTGCCAACAAGCTTTGGGACTAGCTAGACCAGTTTCTAATTTTAGAAAGCGCTTGCAAAAACAAAATAAGCTGTTACGCTAGGAGTATCTCTTACCAAAAGAAGTCTGCCTGTCTCATGTTCAGGTGGGCTTCTTTTGGAACTGATTTGTGAAGTTACTTACAAGTAGGCAAAGATTGGACGCTACGGCTGATCTTTGCTAAACTGGTTATTGATCAGCTTCTTAAATAGTTTTTCAATAAATCTTCACATTTTTTTATCATTTTACCGGCTATAATAACCTGTAAAATGTAAAGCGAGGTGTTTTTAAATGTCTTTCTATCAACGAATTCAACGTTATGGTCACACTTTTTGCCAGTGGTTGCGGCGCCAAGCTTTTGAAAATGCCGAAATTGAACGGCAGCAGACCACTGACTTTCGTTATCTGGCCTTGGATATTTATAAAAATGAGGCACAGCCGTCCGCTACTGACCAGACGCCTTGGGAACAAGTTTACTTTGTTCAAAACGCCGATGGCACCATTCATACCGAAAATAGCGATGAGGATCTGGTACTGATTGATATTGATTATCAACGTGTCCCACAAGAGCTCACCTTAAAACAGCGCATTAATCATTGGAGCACCCTGACTTTTCAGTCCTTAACGTGGCCAGGACATCATCACATTCAGTACCACGCTCGCCTGCAAAAAGGCCAATGCCGGGCATTAGCAGCATTGTGGCTCCAACCGAAACAAGATCAAAGCTTACCTGCACTTTAGCTGGTAGGCTTTTTTATTTGGAAAACGGCTTGCAAAGTCACTATTTTCAGCGTAAACTAATCATTCGGATGCGAATAGTTACCATTGAAATAATTATGACTCGAATAAATAACCTTGATAAATAGTCAATTTGAAAGCAGGTTTTCTTTTGGAACATAACGATCAATTGCGGCAGCTGACCTATTTAATTCGGGCAGTCCGTCAACAAACCCGTAAAGTATTTTATACCCAAGCGGCGAAACACGACCTGACCGAAGCTTGGTGTTTAGTGCTCGGCGTCTTGCATCGCCAGGCGCCGTGTGCCTTAAATCAACTGGCCACGGCATTACATGTCAGCAATTCCACCGCTTCTGGCATTGTGGAACGGATGTGCGGCGCAGGCCTGATCACCAAGCAACGGCTGCCTCACAATCAGCGTCAAATCGGCATTTCATTGACCAATGCAGGCAAAGAAGCGTACGAAAACGTGGAACGAGATTATTGGGAAGTGCTACAACCTTTACGGGAACTGCCTGAAGGTAAGCTGACCCAAATTTTAAAGGATCAAACCATGATTCTCGAAACGTTGGAGGCAATCAACGATGACCAATAGTCCGACTTTAAACACCAAAAACGTCCGCGCCATTATGCCTGTCTTGGTGATGGGCACGTTCCTAGCGTATCTCAATCAAACCTTAATGAACACCGCCTTGCCGAAGATCATGGCGACTTTCAGCATTACCGCCGCCCAAGGGCAATGGCTTTCCAACGGTTACATGCTGGTCAACGGCATCATGGTACCCTTAACGGCCTATTTGATCCAACGGTTTACCACGCGCCAATTGTACCTGTGGGCGATGTCAGTATTTGCCATTGGCACGCTGATCTGCGGCATGGCGCCCAGCTTTTTCGTTTTGATTACTGGCCGCATGGTCCAAGCCGCCGGTGCTGGTGTGATCGCGCCGTTAATGAACGTGTCGATCATGTACATGTATGACGCTCATGAACGCGGTACCGCCATGGGCTGGGTGGGTTTAGCGTTAAACTTTGCCCCAGCTCTTGGCCCCACCGTGTCGGGCTATCTGGTCCAAACCCACAGTTGGCGCTGGCTCTTTTTCCTAGTGGCCCCACTGATCATCGTCGACATTTTGTTCGCCTTGAAAGTGTTACGCAACTTAACTGAAGCCGAAAAAATTCCGCTAAATTGGTCCGGTGTGGTGCTGTCTAGCATTGGCTTAGGTGCCATGCTGCTGGGCTTTAGTAACGCCAGTTCCGCCAGTATTGCCTCGTGGCAAGTGCTAGGCCTCACCATGCTCGGCGCCATTGTCATCGGTATTTTCGTTTACCAACAACAACATACCCACGTGCGGCTGTTAAATTTCAACGTTTTTCGCTACTCCCGGTTTAACTTGTCCGTGATCATTACCAGCTTTTTAATGATGGCATTATACGGCGGCATGTTGTTACTGCCCTTATATATGCAAAACTTACGCGGTTACGGGGCCTTATTGTCCGGCTTGGCCATGTTGCCAGGGGCCATTGTGATCGCCATCTTATCGCCGTTAACTGGCCATTTATATGACCGCTATGGTGCCAAATACTTATCTTTGATCGGCAATCTCATTTTGTTTGGCGGCACAATTATGCTCAGCCGGATCAACTTGCACAGCTCATTTTTGTGGATCACCGGCGCGCAATCGGTGCGTTCCTTAGGCTTGGCGTTCATTACCATGCCGTTGCAAACCGAAGCCCTTAACGCCTTGCCCATGGACATGATTCCTGACGGCTCGGCCATGTTCACCACCATTCGCCAAGTGGCCGGCTCCTTTGGCACAGCGGTGCTGATCGGCATTATGAGTGTTTTACAGCTCAACGCCACCAACCACTTGAAACTGCACCACAGCTTGCAATACGCCCAAGCCCACGGCGCCTTACAAGCCACCCAAAACACCTACTGGGTCGCCGCCGCCTGCGTGGTGATCTGTTGTCTGTTATCCTTTAAATTAAAAGGCAATGACCAGCCGTTGCCGAAATAAATGTAGCTACGTAGACGACTTTAACCGCGTCTACGTATTTTTTTAATTAAAAATCCCGCCAACCGCAGTATAATAGTTTTGAAAGCCATTACATTTATCAAGAAAGTAGGTTTTAGCATGACCTATCAATTCTGCCCCACCTGTGGCACCAAACTTCAGCCGCATGATGCTGGCGATGACGGCCAAATCCCTTATTGCGACCATTGCCAACGCTTTTGGTTTCCTACCTTTGCGGACTGTGTGATCACCTTAGTGGCCACCCCGCAACATGAAATTGCCTTAGTCAAAATGCCTTATTTGTCCACCCAATACGAGTCCTTTGTCTCCGGCTATATGAAACCCGGTGAAGTGCCGGCCACCAGCGCTGTCCGTGAGTTGCATGAAGAACTGGGCCTGCATATCGATCAAATCACCCCCGCCGGCAGCTACTGGTTTGACGCCGCCAACGTGTTGATGCACGGCTTCATTGCCGTTACCGAAAAACAACCGCTGGTGCTGTCCAGCGAACTTAGCGCCGCCCACTGGGTGGATGCCTACGCGGCCCATCAGTACATGTTTCCCGATCAGCCAGGGTTGGCGGCCACGGAATTGTATTATCGGTATCTGAAAAGTTTGCAGTAAAAACAGGTCACACATGATGGTTAAACAACCATCATGTGTGACCTGTTTTAAACGCCAAATTGACGCTGATCATCTTGCCTAATTTTTAAAATAGCCTCAGTATGAGCTTTAATAAAAGCTAATAATTGCGCTGCATCATAAATAGACAATTTGCCAATTGGTTGTCGCTGGATAACAGTCGCCGTTTTCAAAACAATCTGGCGATGAACATCCACGTAAGATTGTTTTACTAAACCAGCTTCCATCCAATCCTTAATCGGATAGTACACATTTCTTATTTTCTGAGATCTGTCCGCATAACGTGTCATTATTTTAAATACAGCAACCGTTGTTTGATGCACCTCAACAATGAGTACCAGTCTATGGGAAATTTTTCCTTTTGATCTGTGTAGGGGACTTCCGCCAAAAATAAATCCATTGGTTGTGGCATCACATCAACCATTTAACAGCCAGTCATGAAAATCTGGTGACTGTTTTGGATCATAATTGCCATTTTCGTCCATTTCAACGACTTCAACTGGAATATTCTTTAACACAGCCGACCACTCATCCGCTGTTGGTTCTTTTAAAACCGTCAAATTATTATGATCATCAATATGCCAAACCACTTTGTCACCTGGTTGAATACCATAATGTTTGCGAATTTCAATTGGCATCACAATCTGGCCTTTAGCCGACATCGTACTTTCTGCTTTTTTCGCTCGAGCATTCATACCATCTGCTATACAAAATGTAGCATTATGTCATCAAACATAATGAGAAAGAAGTATAGTTTTCCTTTCCGAATTTTGTTTACTTCCGTCATCATTAGTATTCCGATAGCCGAAAAACGGGTAATCACAGGGACTAACTCTTGAAGCTTAAGGACATAGCCTGCCCCTTTTTAATTATTTTAAAGTGCGAGTTGTAATAAGTTTTGAACGGCATTTTCATCACGATCTAGCGTTACACCGCATTTATAACAAACATATTCGTGGTGTTTTGTTTGATGTTTGGCATTCCCTCGCAGCCCAATTTTATCCGACCCTTGTTTAACGTGTCCGCAACTAGAACACCGTTGGGTACTAGGATAATACCGATTCGCTAAAAGTAATGTTTTGCCGTACCAGGCACACTTATAAGTTAAAACCTGTCTAAAATAACCGAACAATGAGCGTTGTAAGCCTTTTGAAGCAATATGGGTCATTTGCATTTTTTTCACATCTAGGTCTTCAATCACGATTTTATCGTACTGGTTTACCAGCTGGGTCGTAAATTTCTGTATCAAATCGTGTTGAATATTGGCCGCTTTTCGGTAATCACGCTGTAACTTGGCTTTCGTTTGCGTGTAATTTTTACTTTTAGTGCCTTTGATGCGACCGTTTGCCACCCGTTTGCGAGCTAATGCACGTTGATAATGTTTAATACGTTGATAAAGTCGTTGTAACCGCTGGGGACAAACATTAAAAACACCGTCGATATAATTCAGATGGCCTATGTTTACGTCTACTCCGGTCACCTGTCCTGTTTTAGGCTTGGCCACAATTTCAGCGATTTCAAACGACAAACTTGCCCAGTAGGTACCATTTTCACGATAAATTGAAACTACTTTTAAAGTACCAGTTAAATGACACGCACCACGAAACGGAATGTCAGACCAACTCGCTATGCCATGAGGCTTGTCCAAGCGTAATTGACCATTAACAATTTTGGCACGATCCGTTTTAAAACCCTGGCGCGGTGCTTTTTTGGATTTGAAATGTGGCTTTCCCCAGTCTGGCAGGGACTGATCAAAAAAGTTTTGCCAGGCCTTGCCTAAGTCAGTAATAGCTAACTGTAAACAGCGCGCTGACAACTGATATTGCCAGTCTTGTTTATTTGCGACCAGTTCGTCACGCACTTTACACGCAGTGGGGCG
>NZ_AZDA01000091.1:0-7304 GCF_001434575.1 Loigolactobacillus bifermentans DSM 20003 | reverse complement strand
AAACACGGCGCATGGTGGCATTCGGATATAATTTAACTTTTACTGTTTGCATCATACGAATACCCCCATTGGTAATTAACTTCACCATACAGGGTTTTAATGAAAAGGTCTACTGTTCTGCCTATTTTATTTTTTGAGCGTCATTCATATCTACATTTTTAAACTGATCTCTATGAATGACATGTTTCGACTTAATTCGATGTTATGCTATATTTTTGTTAACGGCTATCAGCTCCTCAATACTCTAAGGACTACTTTGCTACCGCAAACGCTCATTTCCGGAAGATGTCCATTCCTACGGGCGCAACCATATCATAAAACCGCTAATAAAGCGCTACATTACCCCTCAAACACCTCAAACCCATACCCGCGAATATGCTGCTTCAGTAAGTCCAGGTAGCGCTGCGCCGTGGTGCTGAGCTCCATTTTTTTGTGGCGTAAATAGCCTAGGGTCATGGTGTCGTCCACGGCCAGCGGGATGGCGACGATTTTTTCATCATTCAGCTCACTGCTGATAATGCCGGAACTAATGGTGTAGCCGTTTAGCCCTACCATTAAATTAAAGATCGTGGCGCGGTCACTAATGCGAATGTGCTTTTTATGTGGCAATGTGCTGAGAATTTCTTCAGAGAAATAAAATGAGCTGGCATCCCCTTGTTCGTAGGACAAATAAGGGTAGTCTTGCAAGTCAGCCAAGGTGATCTCCTTTTTCTGGGTCAGCGGGTTATCGCGCCCAATAAACACGTGGGGCCGCACGTCAAAAAGCGGCACAAAGCTCAGGTCTTTTTCGGTGATCAACCGTTGCAACACCGTGCGGTTAAACTGGTTTAAATAAATCACGCCTAGCTCGCTTTTCAGCGTTTGCACGTCATTGAGGACGTTGCCAGTTTCTGTTTCCCGCAAGGTAAATTGGTAAGCATCCCCGCCAATTTCCTTCACTAGCTCTACAAACGCGTTGACCACAAAGGCGTAATGCTGCGCTGACACGCTAAAGATCCGCTTGCGTACCGTACCTTGGCCAAAATGTTCGTTAAGCAAATTCACTTGATCCAGCACACTGCGCGAATAGTTGATAAATTCCCGCCCGGCATCGGTGAGCGTGATGCCGGTTTTACTGCGGTAAAAAAGTTGGATCTCGTACTCTTTTTCCAGTTCCTTCATGGATTGTGACAGTGACGGCTGACTGATAAACAGCTGTTTCGCCGCCTCATTGATCGACCCTGTTGCGGCAATTTTCTCCAAATACTCCAATTGTTGAATGCGCATGCCCTCAACTTCCCTTCACGTTATAGGTTTAGCCTATTATACCATCAAAGTAAGCAGTCTTATCTATTTTCTCGACCAGCTGTTATACTAATCTCATCAATTCAACAACGGAGGCTTCATTAAATATGACAAAATCACACTTTCAACTGGTGGGCTCCTTATTACGCCCAGCCAGCTTACTCGACTATAAAAACAAAATCGAACACCGCGACGACATTCAATATCCTTTTTATGACGCCATTCCAGGCTATCAAGACGCTGAAGCAGCAGCTGTCAAGGACGTGATTGCCAAAGAAAAAGCCCACGGCATCGACGTGCTAACTGATGGGGAATACACCAAATCCATGTGGCACCTTGATTTTATTTGGGGCTTCAGTGGCATTCGCCGCTTTATCGCCGACAGCGGCTACAACTTCCGCGACCATGATGGTAGCGACTTTGAGACCCGCAAAGACATTGGGATTGAAATTACCGCCCCATTATCTGGCAAGAATCACCATTTCATCGACATTTACAAACAACTCAAAGCCCAAGCAGACGGTAACGACGTCAAGCTTACCGTTTGGAGCGCCGCCCATGCCTTTGTGGAATTTGCCTACATTGACAAACTTTACGGCCCAGACCAAGTTTACAAAACGGTTGACGAACTGCATGACGGCCTGATCGGCGCCTACAAAGAATTCCTCACCGAATACAAAGCCGCTGGTGGCGAGATCATCCAATTTGACGACTGTTTGTGGGAAGTTTTCTCTAGCGACAACGAAACCAACCCCTTTGGCTCCGGCAACGGCAACTTGCAAGACTTAGCGGATGTCGCCGTCAACACCAACAACGAAGTGGTGGACTTTGGCCACGAACTAGGCTTAAAAGTGTGGACGCATAACTGCCGCGGCAACTACGAAAGCCGCCATTTCGCTGAAGGCAGCTACAACACCATTGCCGAAAAGTTCTTACACGACCAACATTATGACCGCTTCTTCTTGGAATGGGACGATGACCGCGCAGGCGACATCACCGCTTTAAAGGCCCTAGAAGACCGGCCAAATGTAGAAGTTGTCCTGGGCTTACTCTCCAGTAAAACCAGTGGTTTAGACGACGAAGGCCGCGCCTTGCGCCTATTGATCCAAGCCAGCCAAATTTTAAACAAAGACCAATTGTACTTATCCCATCAATGCGGTTTCGCCTCTTGCGATTCCGGTAACGAACTCACCGAAGCCCAACAATGGGCCAAAATTGACCAAGGTCAAAAAATTGCCGCTAAGTTCTGGGATTAACCAAAAGGCCGATCAGCCAGTCGCTGATCGGCTTTTTGAGTGCTGTCTGTAACAAAGCGACAACAAGGTTACATTTTTATTAAATCTCGCCGGTCGCTACAGTGTTACCCGTATTTTCAGATTTAATGGCTGCTTTTGAAATTTAATCATAACAATTCTTTCATTTTAGCTGCTACAGTCTCATTAAAGCGCGTTCTCCAACCGATTAAAAGCCCAGCCTAATAGGGTTTCACGTTGCTAGCCGCCGCTGCCATTATGGTAAGATTAAAAGCATTAAAAGGATGTTACAGGGGGATTTTTGTCATGAAGAAACAGGCACAACTTGCAGCAATCGCCGCAACCGTTGCTGGCGCTGGTTTAATTTTCACCACGCAAAGCGCGCAAGCCGCCACCACGGATACTGTTGCCACCACCCAAACTACAGCGGACGCAACCACTGACGCCAGTCAACCTGCCCAACAGACCGTCGCACAAGCACAGTCTGCCGCCGATCAAGCCGATTTAAATCAACAAGCAGCGGCTGTGAACCAACACAACGCTACTTCCAAAAATATCACGAGGGCCCAACAAGCCGTTCAAAAACAAACCACCACTGTCACCAGCGCAGCGGCCACCGCGGCCACCGCGCAACGTGCTGCCACCACAGCCCAACAACCGGCGCAGGCGGCACAAGCTGCCGTTGACACAGCCGCCACCACCGTGCGCGCGGCACAAAACACGGTGAACGCCAAACAAAATGCGGTGGATCAAGCGCAACAAGCCGTTGACGCTGCTGATCCAACCAGCGCCCAACAAGCCTTGACCCAAGCCAAAAAACAAGTTCAACACGACCAAGCAACGATGGCAAAGGCCGCCGCGAAAGCCAAGACAACCACCGCCCCGACCACCACCACGCAGGACACCACTGCGGCCCAACAGGCGGTGACCCAAACCACCACCCAAGTCCAACACGACCAAACGGCAGTGGCGCAGGCCCAAGCCAACGTTGCTGCAGCGCAAAAAACAAGTCCAGCGCTAACCCAGGCCCAAACTAAGTTAGCCCAAACGAAAGCAGCCGTTAACGCTGACCAAGCGGCGGTGACCCAAGCCCAACAAGCCGCGGAAACCACCACCACGCAGTTGCAAACCCGTTATAACCAAGCCACAGCGGCCCAACAAACCGCTCAACAAGGCCTCACCACCGCGCAACAGGCGCAAACTCGGGTCACGGCTAAAATCAACAATGACCGGCAACAATTGGCCGCGCTTCAAAGCCAGCTGGACACCTTAAATGCCGTTGCTTTGCCTAGCGATGATACAAAATCCGCGCTGCCCACTGCTGGCAAACACCACCCGACTTCCAGCCATGTACGCGTGACGTTAACCATCCAAGTGGCTGCTTTACAGCACCAATTAGCGCAAGATCAACAAACATTGACCCAGGCCAAATCAGACGTGACCACCGCCACCCAACAAGTGACCCAAACCACAGCGACACAACAAACGGCCCAGGCCAATTTGACGGCGGCGCAGCACCAGACTGCGCAACAAACACTGGCGGCTGCCCAAGCCCCATTGGCTCAGGATCAAACCGCTCAAACCACCGCCCAACAAACCGTTACACAACTGACTGCGGTTCAGAGCCAGGCAGTTGCGGCGGCGCAAGCCCAACTGGCTCAAAGTCGCGCCACCTTAGCTGCCGACCAAACCGCTCAAACCAACGCCAGCGCGCAACTGGCCAGCCTGCAGGCCCACAATCAAACGGTGCGCCAAACCCAAGCTGCCTACACCGCGGCCCAACAGACCTTGGCCACCGCTCAAACCCAATTGGCACAAGATCAGCAAATCGCCACGGCAGCGCAACAGACGGTTACAACGCTGACTCGCCGCCAAGCTGAAAAACTGACGGCCTTGCAAACGGCCGAAAAAGCCTTAAGCAACGCCAAAACAACCTTAACGGTCGCCACTGCCACCTTAACCGCTAAGGAAGCCACCATGAATACGGCCTTGGCCGATTTAGACCAAGCCCAGCAACAAGCTCACCAGGCGCAGCAAGTCTTGAAAAACGCCCAAGCACAGTTAACCGCACGCCAACAACAATTGGCCAACTTAGAAAACGCCGCGGCAGTTTTAACCCACGCCAAACAAGCCGCACAACAAGCCCAAAGTCGGCTAGCGGCAGCCAAACAAGCTTTGGCAACGGCACAACAAACACCGCAGCCAGCCAACCAAATTTTCTTGCATCACCTGGCCCAGCAAACAACGGCCACCGCGCAACAACAGCCGGCGTCAACAACAACGACCGTGACCCAAACCACCACTCAGGCCAATCAGGCGGCAACCGACACCGTCACCCCATTGCCCAAAAGCCTTGGGTTAACGGCAACCACCACTGTCGGCATTGTCAGTCTGGTGGTCGCATTATTCGGGTTAACGGACACCAATGACCAGCAGTACCATTAAAAAAAATCGTAGCGCTCATCAACTCATTGAGCACTACGATTTTTTTAGCCTTCCTGCGTTTGAAACGTCGCCAACGTCCGATAAGCCACATCATGGTCTTCCGTATCTTTCAAGCCTGATACGATCAACGCGCCGGCATAGCCATAACCGCTGACGTGGATGGGAAAGCCACCGCCAGAAAAAGCAAATTCGGCGGGTGCGGTGCCGGTTTTAGCGTAAAACGCTGCCGCATCATTGCCATAATGCAACTTTTCAAATAACGAACTATGTTGCGTTTGCGCCACCACGTGGTATTTCCGAGTGGCCCACCGGTTATTTTCACTGGTGGTGGCAGTGCCGGCATTTAAACCGACCAACCGGTCACCATGATAAACGGCCACCACAACTTTTTCAAAATTAGCACCGGCCACTTGCCGCGCACAGTCGATCAAAGCGGGCACATCAGCCAAGGTAAAATGCGCCAAGTTAATTTGTTGTTCTTGGGTTAAAACTTGTTGTTCATCCATTTTGCTCACGCTTTCTGTTTTTAGCCTTAGCTTAACTAAACTGAAGCAAAATGCAAAAGCTAGGCGCTTTGTTTCAAATCATGAAACAATTATAATGAAGCTAAACGATTTAACGTTGCATCACAGTTGAAAGAAGGTGCTCACCATGCCCAATACCTTAGTCAAAGGCCTGCAAATTCTCGACTGGCTGCAGCAACGGCCTAGCGCCACGTTAACCGAGATCAGCACCGCCTTACACTACAATAAAACCACCACTTACCGCCTACTGGACACGTTGATCGGCCTGAACAAAGTCCAGAAAAACCAGCGCCAATACGCAGTGGTCCGACTAGACTTACCACAATTGAACTGGCTGGCCGTCACCGTTACCCAACAGCTGGTGCAACAGTTTCACGTTACCGCCTACGTTGGTGTGCGGCAACAAGCCAACGTGGTGATCACCCAAGTCATCCCCACTGCCAGCGACCCCATGGCTTATCGCAAACTCGGCAAAACCGTCCCATTTTACGAAAGTGCCTTAGGCAAGGCCATTGTGGCGAACTTGCCTGCTCCAGATCAGGCCTTGTGTTTACAACAGTTACACCCGACAGCGCGCACTAAATTCACCTTAAACGACCGCCAAGCCTTGATCCAAAATTTAGCGCTGATCAACGCCCAAGGTTATGCCTTAGATGACGAAGAATCCACCTTAGGCCTGCGCTGTTTAGCCGTCCCACTGCAACTCCCAGCGCAAGTCCAAGCTGCCTTAGCGATTTCCGGCAATTTCAATCAACTACCCCGACGCCAATTTAAGCAGTTGGCCCAAGCCCTGCAAGCTTGTCGAGATACGTTGGCAGTCCAGTGGGGTTAATCATTGCTCGCCTTAAATCAAGCCACAAAAATAACCATCAAAACGAGCCAGCCCGCTTTGATGGTTATTGACGATCAACAAGATCGGTCTCTTTAATAAGCATCACTTGCGCCAGCAGCTGCACCAGTTGGTGCTTGTTGATCAGCAGTAACCTGATTCTCACCGGTTGCCCCGGTCATGCCATCAGCTGTGGCATCAGCGCTGGTACTGGACTGGGCATTGGTATCCGATTCAGAATCCGACGCCGCACTGGCAGCCGCGGCGCTTTCCGCATCAGCCGCAGCTTGGGCAGCTGAACTGGCCGACGCAGCACTTTCAGATTCGGCGGCTGCCGATGAACTAGCTGCAGCGGCTAAAACTGTCTTCACATCAAAGATTTTATTGCCAACGGTTTGCGCCGCTACAGCCTTTAAGGTCACCGACGTTTGTTGGTCCACCAGTTCATAAGCCACAGCGCCTTTCGTGGTTTGCCCTTTGGGAATGTTAAAATTATCCTTTAAGGCCGCATCTGGTACTGCCCCAAATTTCAGTTGTTTGTTGCTGGCTTGCTTTTGATACGCCGCAAAAATCGTCGTCCAGGCACTTCTCGCGGTCACTTTGTTGTTGGATAAATTCGTGGCGCTAAACCAAATGGCTAACACTGGTTTGGTGCCATTTTCATTACCTACTTCCCCCACTGGGATCACTTTTGACTTGGTGAGCTTCAGCTTCAAAGCTGACGTTTTGATCTCATTGTTTTCAAACGTTGCGGTTACCTTTTTCGGCTTTACACTGGTAGTCGACTGACTGTGACTGGCCTGTTGCGCCGCTTTTTCATGGCCGCACCCTGCTAAGCCCACCAATAACGCTAATGTTACCCCGCACATTGCGATTTTTTTCATGCGTCTCTCCCCCTGAAACATATTCCTTTACCTGAATTATGCATATGCATCAAATTGATTGGCCAAATTATCAGTTTTACGTAAT
>NZ_AZDA01000013.1 GCF_001434575.1 Loigolactobacillus bifermentans DSM 20003 | reverse complement strand
AAAACAAAAAGAGAAAGCCCAATGTAGCAACTTTCTCTTGACTAATGGTAGAAAATGAAGCGGCTGAGGAAGGTGGCCGCTTCATCGCACTTCACTTGACATTGTGTGTCAGAGGAAAGTAATTAAATGGTACTTATAAAATAACTCATATCTAACCGTTTGTCTAGCTGTTTTTTAATAAAAATCTCATTTAAATTAAAATTGTGCTAATAAACGCTGTAATAGCTGAACAAATCCTAGGCGATCAAGGTGGGCCAAGAACTTGCCTTTCTCATTTTCAGAGGTTATCCCCGTTGTGGTCACCACTGTTTCACCACGGGTCAACCGACCTTGGGTCTCCACTGCAATTTGACAAGGTACTGCTGTAAACAGTTCCGGCGCCAGCAACCAAGCAATGGTACACGGGTCATGCGTTGGGACCCCTTTAAACGGCATCCCTGGGCGTAAATAATAGTCCGCGTAAAAATCCAACAGTGCTGCAGCAACGGTTGCCACCGGGTTGCCGATTTGGCGAATCGCCTGCACTTCTGTTGGCAGTACTTGGGCCTGATGGGTTACATTTAAACCCGCCATGACCACTGGAATATTGGACTGTAGCACCATCGCTGCTGCTTCTGGATCCACTGCAATGTTAAACTCAGCCACTGGTGTGCGATTGCCAATGCCACGACCACCGCCCATAAAGACGATTTGACGAATTTTAGACTTTAATTGTGGATAGAGTTGTAAAAACAAGGCCACATTGGTTTGTGGTCCAGTTGCCACAAGGGTAACCGGCACTGCGCTAGCCGTGATCAGCTGGGCCATTAAGGCGGTTGCAGATTGTGTGGCTGCCGGCCAGCCCGGTTCAGGTAAGACCACATCGCCGATACCAGAATCGCCGTGAACGTCTGCTGCCACTTGCATCGGCTCCAGTAATGGTGTTTGATTACCACCGGCCACTGGCACATGGCACTGCAGTAACGTTAACAACCGCCGGGCATTTAACAAGACTTTGGCTGCGGTTTGGTTACCCGCAACCGTTGTGACCCCTAATAATTCAATTTCCGGCGCAGCAACCGCCATCATCAGCGCGATGGAATCGTCCACGCCTGGGTCACAATCCATGATGATTGGGATCGTCATGTTAGTCCTTGTAACGCAATGCTTGATAAGTTGGGCGTTCCGGTGCATTTAAGACTTTAGGCCCTTCTGGGTAGCCAACAATCACGGTGTTCACAAGGTTTAAGAACAAACCGTGTTCCACAATGCCCACTTGACCGTTTAAAAATTCTGCTAAACCAAATGGGTCATCAATGTGACCTAAATGTAAGTCGATCACATAATTTTTAGAATCTGTTAAAACGCGTTTACCATCTTTTTCACGGAAAGCAGGTTGCAGCCCTTTCGCTTCTAAACGGCGTAATACTTGTTCGCTCCCATAAGGAATGACTTCAAGTGGTAATGGGAAGCTGCCTAATTGGTCAGCCATTTTAGATTCATCAACGATCCAAATGTTGCGCTTTGAATTAGTCGCCACAATTTTTTCGAATAAATGGGCTGCGCCGCCACCTTTGATGCCTTGGAAGTCTTTGTCAATTTGATCGGCACCATCAATGGTTAAATCAATGTGGTCCACTTCATCAACCGTTTTAATAGTGATTCCTAAGCTGCGTGCTTGTGCGGCTGTTCGGTCAGAAGTCGGCACCCCTACAATCTTTAAGCCTTCATTTTTAACCCGTGCGCCTAAGGCATCGACCATGAATTTAACGGTACTCCCAGTGCCTAAACCCACAACTGTCCCATCTTCAACATAAGTTGCGGCCTTTTCGCCAACCATTTTCTTTAATTCGTCTTGTGTCATTATTCAACTGCTCCTCAATATTAATTTTGTGCGAATAAGCAACTTAAGCGTTGCATAAAACGCCGTAAATAAGTCGTCGCCGCGACTTGGACCGCGACCTTGGTACGTGGTGTTGCGGTTAAACGCTTTAAATCACCAATGGTGCGCCCGCGGGTGGCTCCGGTGGTGGCCACTGTGAGATCAAGGGCCAGCCACTGGGCCAAACTTGGGTCAATTGCTAGCCCAACGGCTAATGGATCATGTAACGCACAGCCGCCGAGATCAGGACTAGTCACCGCATAGGCTTTGATATAATAATCCACCATCTCAGCAAAAGCAGTGCCACTCGCTGTGTTCAACGTACGCCAACGCGCCGTTTCTTGTTTCGTCAACAGTGTCCGTAGCGTCACATCTAAGCCCACCATGGCCAATGGTGCCCCACTGGTGAAAACCACTTGGGCCGCTTCCGGATCTTGGGCCATGTTGGCTTCGGTTGTTGCCGAAACGTTGCCAGGAACTGTTAAAGCGCCGCCCATCAGCGTGATCTGACCGATCTGATCCACTAAACTGGGATACTGTTGGATGGCCGCTGCCAAATTCGTCAACGGACCCGTTGGGACAACGACTAATTCAGCCCCATATTGCTGCGTTGCGGCAATTAAAAAGTCAACGGCCGACTGCTGAGGGGTGCTGGCTGTCACCGCTGGCAAGTGCACCTCTCCGATGCCATTACGGCCATGGATCTGTTGTGAAACTGGCAACACTTGAAAATCACTTTGGGTGCTGGCATGAGCAGCCCCTGCGTAAACGGGTACGTGAGGTTGGCCTAATAACGCCAGTAGTTGTTGCGTGTTGGCCACAGCTTGTGCCACCACAACATTACCATAACTGCAGATAACACCAATTAAATCCACTTCTGGGCTTGCAATGGCATAGGCTAACGCCAGCGCATCGTCGATACCAGTATCCAGATCTAAGATCAACTTTCTTGTCATGAAAAGCCCCCTTTGATTGCAAGACAATCTTTTCAGATCAACTTGCCGACACATTCAAAAAAAGCATAGCATGAATAGGAAGCCTTTTCAATTTAAGCAAGATTAAAATTGTAAAATAACTTAAGCGCTGCAACGATTTCCTATTGTCAACCAGCCTTTGTGTAAACCCTAAAAGTTCGCTATACTGTATGGTATGAAATTCTTATCAAAATTTATTTTTCCTTGGTTCTTATTAGGCTTCAGTTGGGTTTGGTTGTGCGGGTTTACAGTCGTCGGCCATCGCGGTGATCCTGCCGTTGCACCTGAAGAAACATTTGCCAGCTTTGACGCCGGCTTTGCAGCGGGTGCAAAGTACTGTGAACTCGACATTCGGGAAAGTTCTGATGGCGTTCTGGTGATCTCCCATGATGCCACGTTGACTCGGGTAACCGGTGAGAATTTAAAAATCTCGAAAACGCCTTTTGCACAACTGCAGCAAGCTCGTCAGGCGAATGGTGAACCAATCCACTCACTTGCCGAACTGTTCCAACATTATCAAAATCGTCCGAATACACGTTTTTTAATTGAAACTAAAAAGAAAAAAAAGAAGCCGGTGGACATGGAACCGAAGCTCACCGCATTGGTCAAGCAATACCATATGTCTAAACGGGTGATGTTTCATTCTTTTTCTGCCTATAGTGTGACGACTTTGGCGCAAGAATTGCCTAAAGTTCCACGTTATCTGTTAGGAAAAGATCTCGATGACATTACTCTGGCTGATTTGCAAGCTGTCACCGGGGTGAGTTTGCCGGAAGATCAAATCACCCCTACCTTTATCAAGCAATTGCACGATTGGCATAAGCAAGTCTTTGTTTGGAGTGAGATGGATGAAAATGCCAAACTGATCGCGCAACTCACAGCAGACAATATTGATGGGTTGATCACCAACTACCCGAATATCGGCGCCACTTACGCCAAAGCGGCGGCGCATACCCGTTACCAAACGGTTGACCTCACTGCTGTCACCAATCGTTTGACCAAAACCAAAACTTGGGAAAATCCTTATCTTGGCACTCATCAAACCAAACAGCTAGCGGCCAATCAAACTGAGAAAGTCACCGCAATTTTACATCGCCCAAGTGGCAATCGCTTGCGCTTAGCGGATGGCCGGTGGGTAAACGCCGCTGACGTGAATGTCGGGACTGCTGCCGTATTAGCAGCACCTTATATTGGACAAACCGCCACGTTACGGGCAACAACCACGTTATGGGCTGGCCCAGGTCAGGCGGCACAAAGTCAACCGATCACTTGGTTACCACAACGCCAAGTCACCATTACAGGTTGTAAAGTGTTACACGACAAACTGTGGTTTCAGCTCGATCAAACGGGCTGGGCCCCGGCTGAACGCGTTTTACTGCATCCCTTTAAAGCAACCCAATATGATCTTAGCGGCCAGCTGTATTGGCAACTTCCTGCTCACGCACGTTTAACCAATATTGCCTTACCCACCGCTTGGTCACAACCGGTGCAAACGGCCTTAAACGCGGTGCAACAAACTCAACAATTAGCAGCTATTAAATTGACGTTAACCCCACAACAAGCCTTGGCGTTAACATCAGCTACCCTTAAAAACAGTTAAACTATTCTGAAGGAGACTTGAAAGATGTTCATTCGACACGTCAAAAATACCGACCTACCTGAATTACTTGCCATTGAGCAAGCAGGCTTCACGCCTGAACAAGCTGCCACAGAAGCCGCTTTTCGCAACCGGATCACCACGATCCCTGATACTTTTTTAATCGCTGAAATCCGTGACCAAGTGGCCGGGTTTATTAACGGTCCCGTCATCGAGACTGAGTTTCTCAGCGATGACTTATTTACCAAAACCCAACCCAATTTGCCAGCAGGCGGTTTTCAAAGTGTCCTGGGCTTGGCAGTTGCACCAGACCACCAACACCAAGGCGTTGCAACAGCATTATTAAACGCATTGGCCCAACAAGCGCAAACTGCACAACGCAAAACGGTGACCTTAACCTGTGAAAAACGGCTGATTCCATTTTATGAAGCGGCGGGCTTTCACAATGAAGGCATCTCTGCTTCAGACCATGGTGACACCATTTGGTATAATATGGTACAACTTTTAAACCCGATCGCATAAATCACAAGGAAGGTGAACGTTAATTTGGACACCAAAAAACATTTTGTTGTGCCGAAAGAACCTGTTTTAGATGAAATGACGACCTTGTTTAAAATTCTAGGCGATAAGACCCGGGTTCGCATTTTATACGTTTTATTTGAAGCAGAACGCCCTGTTTCGGAAATCGTTGCGCTGGTTGGTAAATCGCAGTCAACGATCTCCCACCAACTTCAAACGTTAAAACAAGCTGGGTTGGTTAAAAATCGTCGCGACGGTCAAACCATTTATTACGCATTAGCTGATACCCACGTGATCACCATTTTCTCACAGATGATCCAGCACGCAACTGAAATGGATTCTAAAAATAAGTAATCAAGTGAGTGCGCTATAATGCGTTTAGGTTCCGAGTATTAACGAAAAGCCCCCTGAGACTCTGCTTTTTGAGTCTTAGGGGGCTTTTCTGTTAAAGGTCGGAATCTGCATTATGGCGCACGTTAGAGGACGATTTTATTTCTTTTTCAGATGCCATGTTTCTGGCGTGATGGTTTTCGTCCGCCAGAATGGACATCCTCCGAAATGAAATTTTGCGTTAGCAAAATCTAACCCTAGAGATCTTAGGAGGTAAATCCAAAATCGGCCGGGTGCGGTGCGCAAACCAAAATAAGTAATTATGGCCCAGCCTCTTTGATTACCCTTCCCATTCAGCCTTAAACCGGGTTAGGAATGTTTCCATAAAGGCTTGTCGCTGAGCGGCAAGTTGTTGGCCAGTTGGGGTGTTCATTTGTTGGGCCAATCGTAATAACTTTTCATAAAAATGATTGATCACCGTACTATTGCCTTGGGCGTATTCAGCAGCCGTCAGATGTTGCCGTGGTGGCAATGTCGGGTCATACATTGGGTCGCCAAAATGACCGCCATAATAAAAAGTCCGGCCGATGCCAATGGCGCCAATGGCATCTAAGCGATCCGCATCTTGTACAATTTGACCGGCTAGGGTCAGTTGTTGCGGCTGTTCCAAATTTTTACGAAATGACATGTGGTCAATGATCGCCCACAGCGCTTGTTGCGTTGCGACTGGGACTTGGATCTGATTTAAAAACGTCGTTAAGGCTTGCCGCGCCTGTGCTGGCTGGTCAAAAAGTTTTGGATCGATCACGTCATGTAACGTTGCCGCAAATAATGGCATGAATAAGGGCTGCTGTTCAGCCTGGGCGATTTTTCCAGCAAGCCGCACGACACGATTAATATGATCAATACTATGGCCCGTTTGATCCTGACCAAGTGTTTGTTGCATGTAAGTTGTTGCTGCAGTGAGCCAAGCTTGTTCTTGTTGACTTAAATTCACGCTGTTTCTTCCTTTCCAAAAAACCATTCACATGATAGGCTTATAGCATAAGTCTGAAAGAAAGTAGGTGTCAAGATGACACTTGATTGGCAAAAAGAAATTGCAGCCTATAAACCAGAAATGCTGGCAGATCTAAAAGCGTTGGTCGCCATTGACAGTTCCCGGGATCTCGCTCAAAAAACAGCCGCTGCCCCTTTAGGCCCGGGCCCTAAAACAGCTATTGAAAAAATGATTGCATTAGGCCAACGCGACGGTTTTCAAACTAAAAATATTGAAAACGTTGCCGGTCGCATTGAATACGGGGCTGGCCCAGAAACATTGGGGATCTTTTCCCACGTTGACGTGGTGCCGGCTGGTGATGGCTGGGAAACGGAACCGTTTGTCCTCACTGAAAAAGACGGCAACCTTTATGGACGTGGTACCAGTGACGACAAAGGACCATTAATTGCCGCTTATTATGGCATGAAATTGATCAAAAAATTAGGCTTACCGGTGCATAAAAAGATCCATTTGATTTTCGGCAGTGATGAGGAAAATGATTGGTATGGCATGACCCGCTACCAAGCCAATGAACCCATGCCTGACCTGGGCTTCTCACCTGATGCTGAATTTCCAATTATTAATGGTGAAAAAGGCATCACCAACTTTGACCTGACCTTTGCACCCCTTGACGGTACCGGTGACGTTCAATTAACCCACTTTCAAAGTGGCTTAGCCAGTAACATGGTGCCACAGGTTGCCACAGCCACTTTAGCAGGGACTTTGCCGGCTGACTTCGCCACCCAATTTGACACTTATTTGGCAGACAAGCCGGTAACCGGCCAGCTTAAGGACAACACCCTGACCTTAACCGGGAAAGTCGCCCATTCGATGGACCCTCAATTTGGAATCAATGCCGCCACGTATTTGGCCGACTTTTTACAAGCTTACGTGACAGACCCCACTGGCCACACCTATTTAACCACGATCCAACAGCTATTCCATTTGGATTTTAATGGTGTTAAATTAGGCATTGCCCATCATGACGCGATTATGGGCGACGTCACCGCCAGCCCTGACATTTTCAAATTTACAGCTGGTGAACCGGCATTGATCACGTTAAACATTCGCTATCCAAAAGGCATCACAGTAGCTGACATTCGTGCCGGCTTGACAAACGGCCTGCCTGATAATGTGACCATGGTGCCACAAACCCATGCCATGACCCCACATTATGTCGCACCTGATGATCCATTGGTGAAAACGTTACTAGCCGTTTTTGAACATCAAACCGGTACCCCAGGACATGAAGAAGTCGTTGGTGGCGGTACTTACGGGCGCTTATTACCCCGTGGCGTTGCCTTTGGCGCTTTGTTTGATATGGAAAAGAACGTCATGCACCAAGCCAACGAATACATGCCAACAGCCGACTTTTTCTTAGCGGCAGCCATTTACGCTGAAGCGATTTATCGCTTGGCTCAATAAGTCAAAAAAAATAGACCCTTGTGGTCTATTTTTTTGGCGCTACTTCTAAGGTGGCCACCTGTTTTTCAACCGCCGCCACCAATTCATCAGCCTGATCCCAGTCTGCTTCACAATCGTACAGCGTACTATGCGGCACTTGCCGGACTGGATCTTGTACCATGCCATATCGTTGATCAAAGCGATGCACACTGTAATCCCCTTGCCCCTTAGCCGGCAGATCAAAAATCACACAGCCAATGGCTTCTTTACGGTCATGGGTAAAAGTAATGGGTAACGTGATGTGTTGGGCCAATGCAAAATGCTGATGCTGATAAATGGATAACGCACAATCTGTCACAATGGTTTCAAATTTCATACCGAACATCCTTTGTTTAAAATAAAAAACAGACCTTTTGCCGTTTTTCGGTAAAAATGGCCTGCCGCGAAAAAATTATGATCGCCGGACATGCTTATTTTGAAATCACAGTCACCAATAACATGGTACCGTCAATATTTTCTTCAGATTGGATCGGGTTGATCTTTACATCTACCAGTTCCCGTTCTGCTTCATTAATATCAGTCAATACCTTGTTTAACCGATTTTGTAATTCCTGTGTGTAAGTGGTGAAAACTTTACTTTGATAAGCCATGTGGTAACTCCTTTTAATAGAATAATAGTTTAACGATTGCTAAATAAAGATCCGCAAGTTGCGCTTATTGATCACAATGGTCTCTCGCGTGGTGGTTTTTTGATGCCGACTTAACAAACGCTTGATCAACAATTCAAGCTTCGTATTGTCATTGGCCAGTTTTTCGACGACATCTGCATCGATTTTTAAGGTTAATTTTTCCTTGGTATTTGGAACCTCAATTGTAACACCGTTGCCTTCACTTTTACCATCATCCAACTGATTTTGCAACAAATGTTCCCAAGTCATCATGGATTACCTCCCTTTATTTAATTTAATTATACCGCAAATTCCAATAACCACAGGGGGTTTTAGCTTTTCTGTAATAGGAGTTTAATATATTCATGAAAATAATCTGCCTAGCGTTACTTAATGTAACTATTTATTAAAAACCCTACCATCTCCGATTGGTGACAAATTCAATTTTAAAAGCCATTGTTTCGGCGCCGATTTTTTGCTATGCTTTTGACAACCATTTAACAAATTAGGTTAACGAGGCGAATTTTATGACATTACAAAATCAACTGTGGCAATTTTTTGATGCGCATCCCGATCGTTATTTTTCCGGGGAAAAACTGGCGCAGGACTTTGGCTATTCACGCACGGCGATTTGGAAAGCCATTCAACAACTGAAAAAGGCTGGTGTGACAATCGAAAGTCACCCGCAACAAGGTTACCGTTACCAGCGCAATGATGTTTTAAGTCAAGCATTGATTCAAGCTGCATTACCAGCATCATTACAGTCCTTGCCCTTAACTGTTTTAGCCAGTGCGCCTTCCACCAATCAACTGGCGAAAACCGCTGCGGTTCAACAAGCCACCACACCCCAAGTTTTTTTGGCAGACGAACAAACAGCCGGTTACGGCCGTTATGGTCGCGGTTTTCAATCACCGGCGCACAGTGGGATTTATTTAAGCTTGTTACTGGCCCCCATGCAAGATCTCAGCCAAGTCGGCTTGTTGACCACCGCAACTGCAACCGCAGTCATGCGGGCCATTCGCAAAACCACTGGGATCCAAGTGGCAATTAAATGGGTCAATGATCTTTACCTGAATCACAAAAAAGTCTGTGGCATTTTATCCGAAGCGGTAAGTGATATGGAAACCCAGCAGATCACCAGTTTAGTGGTGGGGATTGGCATCGATTTTTATCTACCAAATACCAGCCTACCGCTTGAACTACAAGCTAAAGTCGGCAGTCTTTTTCAAACCACACCGACCATTACGCGTAACCAGTTAATTGCGGCGATTTTAACTGAATTTTTTGCACTTTATCCGACCTATCCCAACGGGGCGTTTCTCAATGAATACCGGGCGCATTCATTTTTAATCGGCCGGCGGGTAACGCTACAGATCGGTGACCGGGCCATTGAAGGCGACGTTACCGACATCGACGATCACGGTCAACTTTGCCTGGCCACCCCAACAGGGCCACTGACGCTAAACGCCGGCGAAGTGACCAAAGTGCACTTTTAAGGGAGGCGTTCACATGACGCACACACGTTTAAAAAATAGCATTCTCACCGCTGAATTTGCGGTGATCCTCGCCATTTTCTCACAGCTAACCTTGCCGCTTGGTTTGATTCCATTAACCGGCCAAACGTTTGCCGTGGGGCTGATTGCCACGATTTTGGGACCACGTTATGGTAGCTACACCATTGGCTTGTACATTCTCCTTGGCCTGTTGGGCTTACCGGTATTTGCAGGGATGGCCGCTGGGCTCGGTACGTTATTTGGGCCAACAGGCGGTTACATTTGGGGCTTTTTTGCCACAACTTTGATCACCGGCACTTGGGTCCAACGGCGGGGCTTTCATCATTGGCAAGCGGTTTGCGCTAATTTATGTGGTGCACTGGGGACGCTGATTGTCGGCAGTTTATGGCTTGTGATTACCGGGCAGCTTAGCCTGACAGCCGCCTTCACCAGTGGTTTGGTCCCCTTTTTACTGCCAGCACTGATCAAGGGTGTGGCTGCCGCGTATTGTGGCGGTTTATTGTACCAACGGTTGCCACAATTACGGCCACAAAAAGCCGCGTAAACCCAGTGCGTTTTACTTGCATCCCAACGGCGAAGCTTGCAAAATAAGGATGTTCCAAAAAAACGAAAGGAAAGAGGTTTTTTACATGACAAACGAAGTTGACCGTCACGACAATTATCCGAACCCTTTTGATTTCTTTAACAACTGGTCCCCTTTTCATTTTGAAACACCAACGTTTAACGTGGATATTCACGATAAGGAACAAGCTTATCAGGTCACAGCAGAGTTACCGGGCTTTGACAAAGCCGAGTTACAGCTAGACTACCGCCACGACACGTTAACCATTAGTGCCCAGCACCGCCAAGAAACGGACACGAAAAATGATCAAGACCAAGTAGTCCGTCATGAGCGGCACATGGGCACGGTCAGTCGGCAATTTTACCTTAAAAATGGTGACCGGGCGCACATTAAGGCCAGCTATCAGGATGGTTTATTAAGTATTACGATCCCGAAAAAAGCTGGTGCCACTGACGAACCGCCAATTACCATTGAATAATGTCATTAAAAAAAGTCGTGGGCAACTTGCTCACGACTTTTTAAGTGGCCGCCGGTTGGCCACTACGTTATCAATGGTAAAAATCAGCACGCCGATCCAAATTAAACCAAACACCAGTAGCTGTTGCATTTGAAAGGGTTCATGAAGCACGAAAACCGCCATTAATAATTGCATGGTGGGGTTTAGATATTGTAAAAAACTCAGCGTCACAAAATCCGTATTTTTTGCAGCCACTGCAAACAGTAATAACGGAATCACCGTGACCACGCCACTTAACATCAACAACACGGTGACCTGCGGGCCACTTTGCAGGATATGATACGGTGACCACCACAAGTAACCCACGGCCAGTGGTAACACAAACAGCGTTTCTAAGGTTAATGAGATCGTAGCCGGCAATGGCACTTGTTTTTTGATCAGCCCGTAAAAACAAAAGGAGGCTGCCATCATCAAGGTCATCAGCGGTAACTGCCCTGATTGAAGGGTGAGTACGGCAACGCCAATCACCACAAATCCCAGCGCCAGTAACCGGCCCCGCGACAAACGTTCATGCAGCACGACAACGGCCACTAAGACGTTGATCAGTGGCATAATGTAATAGCCTAAACTGGCCTCAGTGGCCTGCTGATGCGTGACCATGTAAATGTAGATCAACCAATTGAGTGAAATGAACACTGAACTTAACACGATCCACCCTAGCTTCCGTTGGGTCACCAGCTGTTTTAATGTTTGACCAACACGGCGCCAATCACGCTGCACCGTTAACACCAGTGCAATGGTAATGATCGACCACACAATGCGATAGGCCAGTGTATCAAAGGCTGGCACAGCATGTAATGTTTCCCAAAATACCCCTAGCAATCCCCATAAACTATAGGATGCCAATCCCGTACTGACCCCTAATCGTCTGTTTTCCATAGCCTCACCTATTTTCCAATTTGGATTTAGTTTACCGGTGTCTCAGGCGTAAAACAAGCAATCATTGCGATTTTCTTAACTTTCCTTGAAATCCCAAACAAGAAAAATGTCAATCTGGTATAATACGAGAGAGTATTTTGAATTTTAAGGTGGGATCATGTTGAAAGACCATAACTCAGGGCCTAAACGACGTAAGCGTTCCAGTCCGACAACTGGCAATCGCAGTTTTTTCGGCCGTTTATGGCATCATATTATTGAATTTTTCAAGTTTCCCGAACTGGCTTTGGAACCTCAGGAAAGTCGCCGGGCCACACTTGTTTATTATTTCAATATTACGATCAGTGTTGCCAAAAGCTTATTTTTACATATTTTATCATTTCTATTAGTTGCTGGAATGTTGCTGGTTGGGGTGGGCCTTGGTTATTTTGCGGCTCTCCTCAGCAAAGAATCCGTTCCGAGTTACGAAACGATGAAAACCAGCATTAATAGCGATTATCAGCCTGCTAATCTTTATTTTGCGGATAATATTAGTCTAGGTGCGTTACAAACCAATATCGTCAGTCAGCCGGTTTCCATTAATCAAATTTCGCCTAATTTGACCAAAGCAATCACCTCCACTGAAGATAGCTACTTCTATCAACATAAAGGGGTCGTCCCAAAGGCCGTGATTCGGGCACTGATCTCTAGCTTAACTGGGATCGGGACACAAACCGGTGGCTCAACGTTGACCCAGCAATTAGTGAAAATGCAATTATTGAATTCGGAAACAACCTTTAAACGAAAAGCCAGTGAAATTTTATTAGCCTTACGGATCGATAAATATTTCTCGAAACAAGAGATCTTACAGGCTTACTTAAATGCCGCTACTTTTGGGATCAACAACAAGGGGCAAGAAATTGCCGGCGTTGAAGAAGCCGCTGAAGGCCTGTTTGGTAAAACAGCTGCAACAGTTTCCTTACCAGAGGCCGCCTTTATTGCTGGTTTGCCGCAAAGTCCGTCCGTTTACACGCCTTATACCAGTAGCGGTAAACTGAAAAAGAATTTAAAAATTGGGATGCAACGAAAAAACGTGGTTTTATTTCGGATGTACCGGGATGGTAAGATCACCAAGCAGCAATGGCAAACGGCTGTGAAGTATGATCTTAAAAAGGACTTCCAATCTCAAGGCACCAAGACGACGCAAACCAAGCGTTACGGTTATGTTTATAATTTAGTCACGAAAGATGCCCGCAACATTTTAATGAAACAATTGTACAAAAAAGATGGTTTAACGGCCGCTGATTTGAAAAACGATAATGCCTTATATGAACAATACTATGAACAAGCGTCGAACTTGTTAAATGAACGTGGGTATCAGATCCACACCACATTAAACAAAGCAGCTTATGACAGTATGCAAACTGTTACCAAAAACAGTTCACTGGGCACGACACACCACAGTACCGCAACGGATTCAACCACCGGTAAAACGGTTAAAGTCACCGAACCGGTGCAAAGTGGTAGTGTGCTCTTAAACAACAAAACTGGTGCCGTATTAGGTTTTGTCGGTGGCACCAAATTCTCGTTAACCCAGATCAACCATGCGTTTGACACCTCACGCTCCCCTGGTTCATCCATCAAACCATTACTGGTTTATGCGCCAGCGATTCAGCGCCAGATCATTGGGTCTCAAACCAAGATTGCCGACTTTAAAGTCAACTTCAATGGTTACAAACCCACTGACTATGGGAAAACCATTCAAAATCGCTATGTGAGTGCCACTGACGCCTTGAAGTATTCTTACAACATCCCTGCCGTTAACCTTTACAAAGCGGTTAAAAAAGCAGGCAGCGTGAAGTCCTACATGACCAAAATGGGCATTAGCTTAACCAAAAAGGATTACAGCCAATTAGGACTAGCGCTAGGTGGGACTGAATATGGGATCTCCGTTGCCGATCAGGCCAGCGCCTACTCCACATTTGCAAATGGTGGGACCCATACTGACGCGTATGTGATCTCTGAGATCACAGATGCAAACGGCCATGTGGTTTACAAACACCACGCCAAAAAGACGAAGGTCTTCTCGAAAGCAACGGCCTACATTATGACCAAAATGATGCGGAAAGTTGTCACAGAAGGTACGGCCAGCACTATTAGCAGTGAAGCAACTTTTGACACCAGCAATTTAGTTGGGAAATCTGGGACGTCTAACGATAACCGTGATAGTTGGTTTGTCGGCAGTACGCCAAAAGTCACCTTAGCCACTTGGAACGGTTATGATAACTTCTATGGCAATAACTACAACTTAACCGACACCTCTGGGACAGTGACGGATCAGTATTGGACCAAAATGGCCAACGCCATTAACGATAGTGACAGTAGCGTCTTAGGCACCAGTCAAAAAATCAAAAAGCCAAGCGGCGTGAAATCTGTTTCAGTTGTCGCTTCCACTGGGATGAAATCAGGTACGATTACGTATGATGGTAGCAGCACCAGCGTGACTGGCACCAAGGTAAAATCCTTGTATGCTGGTTGGACTCCTGATCCGACTAAGTATCATTTCGCCATTGGTGGCACAAGCAAAGATTACAAGGCCTTCTGGAAAAATTACTTTAGTGGTAATGATGCAGACGCCGCCTTACTTGGCGGTGAAGTCACCGGTAGCACTAATACCAACTCAAGCCATGGCATTGGCACCAGCCAAGGTCAGTAAGCAAAAGCCTTCGTCAACTGCGACGAAGGCTTTTTTGCGGTTAAAATTAACATCCATGCACAAAAATCCAGATTTAACCTTGCAAGATAACACAAAATCAGTAATGATAGCATTAGACATGAAACAGAAAGGCGGCCAAAGCATGGCGCTATTTTCCAATGACAAACCCTTACAAACTGAAATTACCCGTTTAAACGAACTGCTGCAACAGGCGAGCACCAACGCCGATCAGCAAGCCGATAAGATCGTCCTGTTAGAAACCCAGTTGTTTCAGGCACAACAAAACCAGCAAGATACCCGGCAAACTGCATCAGAAAATCGCATCCTGCAACAAGAAGTCAACCGACTTAAACGTGAACAGCAAGATGATGCTGCCCAAGTTGCGGCAGAAAATCAAGTGCTGCAACAAGAAGTCAATCGCCTTAAACGTGAACAGCAAGATGACGCCGCTCAAATTGCCCAATATCAAGCCACGGTAGCTGATTTAACCAAACAGTTGCGCGACGCTTTGGTTCATTCAGAAGCCCATGAAATCGCTGAAAAACAGACGAAGAACCCTTACGGTCTGGACAATGAATTGTGGCAGATTTTGGAAGGCACTGGTAGTGACCAACTGCACAACTACATTTATCAATTACGCTTGGCCGATGGCACCTATTACGTCGGGCAAACCCATAACCTGCGGCAACGGATTCAAACCCATTTTAACGAACAAATTAATGATGGCATCAAGTCTTCCGCTTGGGTGCGTCAGCACGGTGCCACCCAACTCATTGGTTTAACCGAGCTGGTCCAACAAGAATATGCTGGTAAAGACATTGATCAAGTGGAAAACTTAGCCACCTTGGCGTTAATGGCCGAATATGGCTACCAACAGGTGCGTGGTGGGGTGTTCGCCCAAGCCAAAACCACTGATGTTTTAAACGCCTTAAAACGCCCTGAAAATCAGCAACGCTTTGGCTACCAGTTTAACCAGCACGTGGTGACCTTAAGTTCAAAACCAACGGCTAAAGCGTCTGCTAAACCCTTGCCACGGTCAAAACCAAGGTCGCCTCAGACTAAGCCCGCTGTCAAAATCACCTCGCTAGCCGATGCCCCACAAACCGGTTATCGCTTAACCGATGATAACATTACCGACAAAAGCTATTTGCTACTAGTCGGTCAATTAAACGACCAGCGCTACGTGGCCTTTACCCGCCGGAAGAAAACCTTGGAAAATAACGTGGCCGCTTTGTTTACCGGTCAATTCAGCTTTTTGAAAGACCATCATGTGCATTTGACCCGCATTGTCAATACCTATCACATTCTTGATGATAATTCAGCTGACGCTTATGCCACCGTAAAGGCCTTTACAATGGCGCAAGCAAAGCACTATCAATTTTTAGAAGATGCCGTGATCACTGATAAATTAGCTGATTCCATTCGCACCACCCTTGCCCAACGCCTGAAACAACATGACACGCTGGCGCAACATGTCAAGCTCCACTAAGCACTGCCCCACGACAAAAGTCCTTTGAGAGGGCTTTTTTCATTGCCTTGATTTAGCATAACGGGACCTGCCATTAACGTCAAATCACCAATTATGCCAAATCCGTACACGTTTGCAGGGTTTTAAAATGCAAAAGCTTGATTTGACGGCATTCTCATCAAAATAACTGCACAAACTCATTTAAAATTAATAAAAAGAGGCAAATTCTCATGATTTGAATTTTTACCGCTTCCTACTAAACTGTTACCGATTCCCACTAAACTGTTACACTTTTTAAAATGCGATTTGCATTTTTGGGGAAAATCGGTCAAAAATCGCAAGTCAAAATAAGTGCGTTTAGCCGCGGTATCATGCGCTTTCGGTGCTTTGTAACACAACTGTAATCTTCTTTTTTTGCACAAACTGGGGGGGTGCGGGCTTTATATAGATAAAGGCTTAAAGAAAAAAGCGGGTTGGTTCAATGCCAAAGTCTGCACAAATTGTGCCTGTTTGTGCCGTTGCCAACAAAAAACCACCATCCCATTTTGGATAGTGGTCTGCTCTGACTGGTTTAAACAAAAAATAACACCAAGTACACCAAAACAATCAACACCCCGACCACAATAATGGCCCAGTTCAAGCGATGTTTTAACCGGCTAATTTTGGCATCCGTACCAGTTTCAGCGGTTTGCTGTCGGTGTCCGCGTCGTGATTCACTGGTCGGATCATCAAATGGTGCTTGCTCAAACTCAGCTTCGCGGGTCTGGCGTTGCTGGGTCTGTGCTTCCTGTTGTCGGGCAGCACGCAATGAAGCCCGTGTTTGGGGTTCTTCGTTTCTCATTTCATCGCCTCTTGTAACGTCATAATTTGCCATTGCTGCACTGCGACAACCGTTTTGGCATCACAGATCACCCCAGCTTGTTGCTTTGCTAAAGCTTCATCCAACGTCAACACATGCAATCGAATGAATTCATCATCATCCTGTGGGAGTTGCTCAGTAACAGGCTTCAAATCCAGCGCCTTGTACAAATACATTTTTTCATCTGCAAACCCTGGCGACGAGAAGAACGTGTTAACCAGTTCCATTCGTGCAGCGGTATAGCCGGTTTCTTCGTTAAGCTCCCGCCAGGCCGCATGCAATGGCGTTTGATCACGCTGATCTAATTTACCAGCTGGAATTTCGTAGGTTATTTGCCGTAATGGTTGGCGCCACTGTTCGACAAAAAGCATGCGCCCATCTGGCAAAAACGGCATGATCGCCGCGGCCCCTGGATGATGGATCACTTCCCGTTTGGCAGGTTGCCCATTGGGAAGCGTCACGTTTTCTAAATCTAACTGAATCACATGTCCGTGATAAAGTACTTCTTGACTGACTAATTTTTCAGCGAAATCCATGAAATCAGATCCTTTCGACAATCTTATTAGCTTCATCTTACCGACAAACGGTTGCAATTTCAATTTAACTTTAAAAATCCGCTGATAGCTTTACAAAAAATCAACCTTTAGACTTAGAGCCTAAAATTCTGGATATGGTAAACTTAAGCTACTTAGGAATGATTGGAGTTGAGCCAAATGAAGACAAGTGTCTTTCACAAACGACCATGGGTCTTAAGCATCCTAGGCGGTGCTTTAGGCTTTATCCTACTTGCATTCGTGACGGATCGGCCATTACCTAGCCTTATCGTGGCGCTAGTGCTAGGATTACTGTTACACTATTATTTAAAACGTAAACAGCCTGTTGATGAGACCGTACCAACCGCTTCGCCGGAACGGTTAGCGCATTACCGCAGTTTAGGCATGAGCAACGCTGACATTCGCTTTTTTAGAAGCACCATGCAAACGGCTGCCCAACAAATTGAACAACTTGAGACCAATATGGCGGCTGCCCCAAAACTAAAGGCCATCGAATTACACGATGAACCTGTTCAGGTGAGCCAAGCGACTTTCAAGGCGCTGGTGCAAACCCCGCAAAAATTGACTGTTGCTGCTGACTTTCTCTATCGGCATTTACCACGGCTGGTACAACTCAGTCAGGATTACTTGGCAATCAGTCAGCATACCGTCAAGGATAAAGATACGTACACCGTATTAAGTGAAAGCGCCGCACTGATCACAGAACTCGCCCAAACTTTAAAGGCTGACTATCAACAAGTCGTGGCTGATGATCAAGCCGATTTAGCCGTTAATATGCAGCTTGCCCGCGAAGAACTTGCCAAAGCAAACGCTGAAAAGGAGCCGTCCGATAATGACAGAAACTGATAACCAAACACAACCTACTGATCTTTTAGCGAACCTTTTAGAGGATCCCCTTACCACCCCTACCCAACCGACCTTACAAACTGACAGCCCTGCTGCCACGCAAGCAGCGCCACCAAAGTTGTATGCGCAGTTGGCCCCAGCACAACAAGCGGCTGCCCAAAAGTTGGCCACCGATATTGACGTGCACAATCCCCAATCGGTAATGGATTACGGTGCGCCGGCGCAAACCAAGCTCAGTGAGTTTTCTCAAGGCATGCTGAGTAAGGTCCAAAGCCAGGATACAGGTGCCATTGGTGATGCCCTTTCCGACTTGATGTTTCGTCTAAATGAAGCCAGTCCCTCTGATCTTCAGGCTGGTGATAATAACTTGTTTAAGCGGATGTTCAGCAAGGTGAAAAAATCAATTTTTGAGATTCAAGCCAAATATCAAAAAATAGGCGCGCAAATTGATACCATTGCCGCAAGACTAGATCAACAAAAAAATGGGTTGGTCAACGACAACCGTCTGCTAAATCAGCTTTACGATAAAAATAAAGATTATTTTGATGCGTTAAATATCTACCTAGCCGCTGGTGAATTAAAGGTCCAGGAATTACGCGCCAATACGATTCCAGCTGCCGAGAAAAAGGCAAAAACCACTGGTGATCAAATGGATCTCCAAACCGTGACTGATCTCAACCAATTTGTGGACCGACTGGAAAAACGCTTGTACGATTTAAAATTAGCGCGTGAGATCACCATTCAGCAGGCGCCGCAAATTCGCTTGATCCAAAACACCAACCAAGTCTTAGCCGAAAAAATTCAAGCTTCTATTAACACCGCCATTCCACTATGGAAAAATCAAGTGGCCGTCGCTTTGACCTTACTACGGCAAAAAGATGCTGTCACTGCACAGCGCCAAGTCTCAGCCACCACCAATGACCTGTTAAAGAAGAATAGCGAAATGTTGAAGTTATCGTCCATTGAAACAGCCAAAGAAAATGAACGTGGCGTCGTGGACATTGAGACCTTACAAAAGACCCAAAACGATTTAATTGAAACCTTACAAGAAACCTTAAAGATTCAGCAAGAAGGTCGTGAAAAACGCATCAACGCCGAATCAGAGTTGGCCAACATGGAAAACAATTTGAAACAACAACTGTTAACCATGACCCAACAACGACATTAATCAAAAGCGCCGCCCTGCAAAAAAATGCAAGGCGGCGCTTTTGATTAAGCTTCTGCTAATTGCGCCACAAACTGCCGATAAGTGGTTTGTTCACCAGTTTCTTGTAAGGTTAATTGATCCACTGGTGCTGTTAAAAGTTGGTCTAAAGTCAGTTCCACCGTACCGACAAATGTGGCGTTCCCGATCAGATCCATCCAGTAAGCGCCATCTGCTTTTTGGTGGACAATAGTTTGCACCATGCCCCCTGGGTTGCGAACCGTAATTGGCTTTTCAGCAATGCCACCTTGTTCCAAAACATAGATCAAGCTCGCCGCTGACATCCCGGTGCCGCAAGCATTGGTAAAGCCTACGCCGCGCTCAAAAGTCCGTGCAAAAATATGGTTTTGGCCAAGCACTTCCACAAAAGTGACATTCACCCCATCTGGGAAAATGGTGTTGGTGCCATTATTTAAATAGCCTGCAATTCGGCCTAATTCAGGGCCTAACAATGTTTCATGGTCTACAAAACTGATCAAATGTGGATTAGGAACAGCCACTGCGGTAAAGTACAGTGTCTTTGAAAGTGATGGTAGCCGCTTATGCCGCAATGACGTAACATCTGGTAGTGTGAGCCCTAATTCCTGTGCACCAAAGCAAACCGGTGAGATTTCGGCCTGATAGGTGGCGATACCAGTTGCAATTTCAGGTGCCTGTTGAACGGCCAGGTCTGCGTACATCGTCTCGATTTTAAACGCCGTTTGATCCGTTTTTTCGCTTAAATAGCGGGCAACCGTGCGAATGCCATTGCCACACATTGAAGCCTCGCTACCGTCTGCATTGATGACCCGCATTTTCCCAGCCACGCCGGCATGTTGCGAATGATCAACCACTAAAACACCGTCAGCACCACCGGCTAAACCAGTTTCCCGATCAGTCAAATGCTGTGCGACTTGACTCAGCTGTGCCTCTGTTAAAGGTGTTGCAAGTTGTGTTACATCAAAAATAAAGAAATCGTTATCTGAACCATGAACCTTGGTTAATTGAATTGTCATACGCCGTCACCTATTCGTTAAATTTAATTAATAGTCTAGCACAATTTAAATGATAAAACTATTCATTGATTGCAATCTTTTACAACGTTCGCTGTCATGTGTCTATAACAAAAAACACATCCCTATTGAGAGATGTGCTTCTTAAGTCCTAATCCTCGAAACCTTCGGTAATGGCTTCTGGATAGTGTTCAGCTACGATCTTTGCGCAACGACCATCAAATAATGGGAAGCGTGGATCGACGCCAACATCCGTCCGTGTCATTCGGCACCGTGGGCAAACTTCGCCTGGGGCGTGTTCCACTTGAACAGCAACATCATCAAATTGTAAAGCATCTGCTGGTGCTGGGTCAGTACTGATTTCCAGGTCAGAAACGATCAAGATCTGTTGTACATTGGCATCTAAGTTAGCCAACAATTGTTTGGCATCCGGTGTTGGGTATAACGTCACCTTGGCTTCTAGCGACTTCCCAATGACTTTGTTGTCCCGGGCTTCTTCTAACGCCTTTAAGACGTCAGACCGAATCGCCATGAATTGTTGCCATTGTGCCAACAATTGCGTTTCATTGTCAAAGTGCGTCACAGTTGGCATTTCAGCAAGTTGCACGTAGTCTTCCGGTTCCTTTAAGTAACTCCAAATTTCTTCCATGGTATGTGGCAAAATTGGTGTTAAGGCCTTGGCCAGATCTACTAAGACTTGATACATGACGGTTTGCATTGAGCGCCGTAATGGACTGTTTTCAGCTTCAATGTAAATGACATCTTTGGCGAAGTCCAAATAGAAAGCTGACAGATCCACGGTGATGAAATTCATCACCGCTTTATAAACAGTGGCAAAATCATACTTGTTATAAGCTGCTAAAATTTGTGCTTTCACTTCATTTAACCGAACCATCAGGTATTGATCAACGGCTGCTAAGTCCTGGTAATCAACCCGATTGGTCTGAGGTTCAAAGTCAGTGGTGTTGGCCAGCATAAAGCGCAGGGTGTTCCGAATCTTCCGATAGCTATCAGAAACTTGTTTCATGTTTTCCATTGACACCCGCACGTCGGCTGATGAATCAACGGTTGAAACCCATAACCGAATAATTTCGGCACCCATTTGCTTGATGATTTTTTCTGGTGAGATCGTGTTACCTAATGACTTACTCATCTTACGGCCGTTACCATCTAGCGTAAAGCCTTGTGATAAGACCTGTTTGTAAGGCGCATGACCTGAAACAGCCACACTGGTGATCAAACTAGAGTTAAACCAACCACGATATTGGTCAGCCCCTTCTAAGTAAAGGTCAGCTGGATATTCCAAATAATCACGTTCAGCGAGTACCCCTTGATGAGAAGAACCAGAATCAAACCAAACATCCATAATGTCGTTTTCCTTGGTAAAGGTCCCGTTTGGTGAATGCTCGCTGGTGAACCCATCTGGTAACAAGTCTTTGGCCTCACGATCAAACCAAACATTTGAGCCAAATTCAGCAAACAAATTAGCGACATGATCAATCGTTTCAGGTGTGATAATGGCTGCCCCATCTTCACCGTAGAAAATTGGTAATGGCACGCCCCAAACACGCTGGCGTGAAATGACCCAATCGCCACGATCACGAATCATGTTGTATAAGCGAGTTTCGCCCCAGTCTGGGAAGAACTTGACTTCTTTGATAGCCGCTAAGATCTCATCCCGGAAAGCCTCAACTGAAGCGAACCATTGTGGGGTTGACCGGAAAATAACGGGCTTCTTGGTCCGCCAGTCCATTGGGTAACTATGCAAGTAAGGTTCTTGCTTGATCATTTGGCCAGTGGCTTCAACCTTTTCTAAGGCTAATTGATTGGCCTCTTCATAGAACAAGCCTTCAAAGCCAGGTGCTTCGTCGGTGAGTTTCCCTTGAGCATCAACTGGTGACAAAATTGGCAAGCCATATTTCTTACCAACGTTGAAATCGTCGTCCCCTAAACCAGGTGCTGTATGAACCAAACCAGTCCCTGAATCAAGGGTGACATAGTTGCCTAACATCACTAATAATTCACGATCGTAAAATGGATGAGTTGCTGTCATCCGTTCCATTTCACGGCCTTTAAGGGTTTTAACAGTCGTAACATCAGACCAGCCAGCCTTTTCAGCTACCGTTTGAACTAATTCCGTGGCAATTACAAACTGACGGTCATCCCCTGCTGGTTTCACAACAGAATAATCATAGTCGGGTGACACCACGATTCCTTCAGAAGCAGGAATGGTCCAAGGCGTTGTGGTCCAAACTACGAAATAAGTATTATCAGCTAAAATGCCTTTGCCATCTTTGACTTTTTCACCGTAGTAAGCAGATGGCGACTCAATATCCTTATATTCCAACTCAGCTTCTGCCAAGGCAGATTCTGAAGATGGTGACCAATGAATTGGCTTGTTGCCGCGGTAAATATAGCCTTTCTTGGCCATTTCACCAAAAACACGGACTTCATGAGCTTCAAATTCAGGTGCTAAGGTGAGGTAAGGGTGGTCCCAATCACCAGAAACGCCTAAACGCTTAAAGTCAGCTTTTTGTTTAGCAACTTGTTCCAACGCAAACTTCCGGCATAGTTCACGAAAAGCAGTGGTGGACATTTCTTTCCGGTTGTAGCCTTGTTTGGTTAATTGTTGTTCAATGGGCAAACCATGCGTATCCCAACCTGGCACGTAAGGCGCCCGGAAGCCTGACATTGACTTAAACCGTACAATAATATCCTTACTGATTTTATTTAGGGCATGCCCAATATGGATATTCCCATTGGCATAAGGAGGCCCATCATGCAAAATGAAAGTTGGTTTCCCCTCATTTAATTTTTGACGTTTTTCGTATAGCTTATTTTCTTCCCAGGCTGCTTGCCATTCGCCTTCACGCTTTGGTAAGCTCCCGCGCATTGGGAATTTTGTTTTCCCAAGGTTTAACGTATCTTTAACGCGCATTTTGCCACTACTCCTTCTCATTTTTTTGCAAACAAAAAGACCGCGTCACTTGCTGGGACGAGGTCTTCGTGGTACCACCCAATTTTAAAAACATTGCTGTCTTCCTTGGTTCATGATAACGGTTTTAACCGGCGACGCTTACTTGCTTCAGCGCCACAATACCAGAGATGATCTGCCTGATCGCAGAGCACTGTTAGTCTTTCACCGACCACTAACTCGCTGTTGTGATACCATCAGGTTTGCTGTTCTCATTGGGGGATTGCTTTATTGATTTGATTTGTTTGCGTTTTCTGCATCAGCCACTGAAGTGTTCAATGTCGGTCCCTGTGCAGCTGAATGATCAGCCGGTTGTTTGTCATCATTTGGGAAAATGATCATTGTGTCCCGATCAGCTTCAGACCCTGCCTCTTGTGCAGCGACTGTGCTTTCATTAAGTACTCCAGTTGCACTTGAGTTTACGCTACTGTCAGTAGCATTGTCAAGGGACTGTTGTAAATCTGCCAAAGTTGGCGCTTGTTTTTGGTCTTGATGGGCCAATAATTCATCCCAATCCTTACTTTTAACGATTTCAAGTTGTGATTCTAACATCACTTGCAACCGTTGACGGAAGACCCGCGTTTGTTTCTTAAGGTCTTCGGTCTCGCCGGCAATTTGCTTGGCCTTTTCAGACGCATCTGCTAAAATCCGGTTTGATTTTTCAGTGGCCTCATTTAACATGTTTTGCGCATTCTTTTGGGCCTCTTGATTAATAATGTCGGCTTCTTTTTGCGCATTAGTCTTCACCTTATCAGCCGCTTCTTGTGCGACGATAATCGATTGGTTCAATGCGTCTTTTAATTGATTAAAGTAAGTGACCTTTTCTTCGCTTGCTTTCAATTCCGTTTGTAGATCATCTTTTTGCTTCAAAGCTGCTTCGTAATCTTTGATGATCTGATCCAAGAAATCATTGACCTGATCTTGATCGTAGCCACGCATTTTAACATTGAATTCTTTATTATGAATATCTAACGGGGTTAATGCCATTTGAAAACCTGCTTTCTACTATTTTCTCAAAACACCTAATAATAGTCGGTACTTTTCCTTTTTGCTTTTGCCAAGTAATTCGCGCACCTGGATCCGACCGTAACCACGCACCGAAATAATGTCCAGTAGGCCTAGTTCAAAGTCTGGCCGCTCAAAAGCTTGCCAATTTAGTTTTATTTTACCATTTTCAACCAACGCTTTGGACCGTTGGCGCGAAATATTATAAACCGCTGAGATTAAAGCGTCTACTCGTAATGACGTGACGGTGACATGTTCCAAAGTCCAGGCATCTTTTGGTCGCAATAATTGCCGATAGTCACAAGGATCTAAATGCACGGTAACCCGCCCAATTTTAGTCACTTGTTCAGCAATATAATGCGCCATACTGGCTTCTACCACAAACTGCCACCGTTCACCATCCGTCATAATATCGCCAAAAACACCGCGATCCACACCTGCGTTAACCAAGGTGCCTAAAATTTTACCATGTGATAACGTGGCAAATTTTTGCGGATACCGAATTTCAAATAATTGTAATTCAAAGTCCGCCGCCTCCGGTTGGAAATAGTCAGGATAAATCAGCACACGGCGCCGTTCAGCCGCTTCATACCCACCGGCAAATGTATAACGAACGTCCCCTTTTTCACCGATAATGGCTTCAACAATATATTGCTGACGTGGATCTAAAAAATCCGAAAGGTAAGGACGGTATTGATCGGACACTTCTTGAAGCCAACTGCCCACTTGATCAATAAATGGCGCTTCATCTTTGCGAAAATGTTGATAAACAGCTTGATCCACTGTGCTGACCTCCTAACATCTTTAATGGCTACTTTGCTTCGCAAAATCTGATTTCGGAGGATGTCCATTCTGTCGGACGAAAACCATCACGACAGAAACATGGCACCTCCTAACATCTTTAATGGCTACTTTGCTTTACAAGCGGTCGGTCGCTGCGCGAAACACTTTTTACTGACCGGTAAGGCGTAACAAAAAGCTTGCTAAAACATACAACCCACGCTGGACTAACCATAAAACGATCATGGCCACCCAAGGGGCAAAACTAATGCCACCAAATGCTGGCACGATGCGGTAAAAAACGTTCAGAAATGGTGCACAGATCCGACCTAAAATCTCACCAAGTTTGGTTTGATAGGCCCCTGGGAACCAGGACATCAGTACAAACACCATTAATAACACAATGTAAGCCTTGATCAGCCAATTTAAAACCATGTAAAGTCCAATAATTACTGCGCTCAAACGTGGGCCTCCTTATACCTTGTTATTTAAAATTATCTTGACGCAAGGCTTCCGTTAACCCACCATCAATTTCATAGTTTGCTGGCGTGCACAAAAAGATGTCTTCACCAACACGTTGAATATCACCATTAATGGCAAACACGGTACCACTTAAAAAGTCAACGATTCGTTTTGCTTGCCCTTGCTCAATGCGTTTAAAGCTCAACACCACTGCCCGATTGTTCAACAAATGGGTGGCCACTTCTTTCGCATCTGAATAGATCCGTGGTTCAAACACAATGATCTTATTGGCCTTTGTGGTCGGCGTGTTAATCGAAACGATATTTTTACGATTTGCTGCTGCTTGCTGTTTCCGTGGTTTTTCAACAGGTCGTGCCGCTGCTGTATCTGCGGGAGTCGCTGCAACCGTGGTAAACTTTGGTGCCGTGCTGTCAGTTGACTCATAGTCTTCTTCGCCCATGCCAAAAAATTTACTTAAGTTAAATTTACTCATCTTCGCTACCCTCCCTTAGATCATTAAGCTTCAAACAAACGCGTGCCTACACGGACAAAAGTGGCGCCTTCTTGAACGGCAATTTCATAATCATGGGTCATCCCCATACTCAGTTCCTGACAAGGCGCCCAGGCCAAGCCTAACGCTTTGATCTCATCACGTTTTTCACGTAATGATTTGAAATAGCCGTGCAGAGCCGCTGCATCCGCATCGATTGGTGCCATTGTCATGAGCCCGACCACTTGGATCCGATCAAACTCAGCTAACGACTGAATAAATGGCGCCACATCTGTCAATTGCAACCCAGATTTACTGGCTTCGCCAGAAACATTGACTTCAACAAAACACTTGATTGGCTTTAAAGCACGCTTTTGGATTTCTTGTGCCAGTGAGCGTCGATCTAATGCATGAAAATAATCAATTTCATTAATGACTTGTTTCACTTTACGGCGTTGTAACGTGCCGATAAAATGCCAAACCAGATCTTTGTGATCTGCAAAAGCGGCTTGCTTTTCAGCCAAGCCCTCTGGTCGATTTTCAGCGACGTTTTTGACACCAGCTGCCACCACTTGTTGGGCTTCCGCCACGGTATGGTACTTCGTCACGCCAACCAACGTGACTTGATCTTGGCGATTGGCCAAGGCTTTGTTCTTTTCAATAGCTGCTTCAACAGCCGCCACATTATCTGCAATTGCCATGCTCAATCATCTCTTCTTTTTAGTGCCGACGCCGTTTGAAAAATGGTGGTGTATCTAAGCCACTATTATTCTCGTTGGCGCTGTTATCATTGCTTGCTTCATCGGCAGATTGGCTACGTTTGAAAATATCAAATTCTGGTTTTTTCGTTTGGCCAAATTCAGTGTTGTCGTTGTTTGTTGTTTGACGTTTACTAGGTTCTTCACGAATGTCCCAGTCACCAAATGGATCTTTTTGCGGTGTTGCTTGTTGCGTGTTTTGTGACGTTTGTGGCTTTGTTTGTTGTTGTGGTGCAGCGGTACCACGTGCGTTACGCCGTGCGTTTTGTTCCTTCTTCGCATCGATCCCAGTTGCGATCACGGTGACGATCACTTCATCGCCAAGACTTTCGTTGATTGAAGTCCCGAAAATAATATTAACATCACTGGTTGATGCTTGTGACACAATATCAGATGCATCTTGGGCTTCAAATAAGGACAGATCTGGACCACCGGTAATGTTCAATAAGACTTGTTCAGCGCCATCAATGGACACTTCCAAAAGTGGTGATGAAATGGCCTTCTTTGTTGCTTCTGCAGTCCGGTTTTCACCCGTTGCAGAACCGATACCCATTAAAGCAGAACCTTGATTTTGCATCACGGTTTTCACATCGGCAAAATCCAAGTTGACATAGCCAGGTGAGGTGATCAAATCAGAAATTCCTTGGACACCTTGACGTAAAACATTGTCGGCTTCTTGGAAAGCTTCCAACATTGGTGTCTTTTTATCCACGATTTCCAATAACCGGTTGTTGGAAATAATCACCAAAGTATCCACATGTGTCTTCATTTCGGCAATGCCTTCAGCAGCATTTTTAGCCCGGCGTGGTCCTTCAAAACTAAATGGCCGTGTGACCACCCCAACGGTTAATGCACCGAGATCCTTGGCCGTTTTAGCAATAATTGGTGCTGCACCAGTCCCAGTGCCGCCACCCATACCGGCTGTAACGAAGATCATGTCAGCACCTTTTAATGATTCGGCGATGGCTTCTTCACTTTCTTCAGCGGCCTTTTGCCCAATTTCAGGTGTTGCGCCAGCCCCTAAACCGCGGGTCAACTTAGCCCCTAATTGAATCTTGGTTTCAGCATCAGAGTTGTCCAATGCTTGCACATCCGTGTTGGCCGCAATAAATTCGACCCCTTTTACATCTTCGGCAATCATCCGATTAACCGCATTGCCACCAGCGCCACCGACACCGATCACTTTAATGATGGCCCCAGAGTTTTGCGTTGAGTCTAATGAAAATTCCATAATTTTCCCTCCTAAATTTGCGGGCTTTTTAAGCCACTAGCTGCTATTCGAAAAAGTTGCCTAAGAATTTGCGGAATTTTGCGCCAATTCCTTGATCATCCGTTGATTTTGGTGCTTGTTGCTCAGGTTGTGCCACTGATTGGCTTGGTTGTGCTTGCGGCCGCGTTGGTTCTGCAACCGGTGTTTGCCAACTGGTATGTGCTTCTGCCGTATTTGTCACTGGCATCTGACCACTTAAGGTGCTGGCAACGATTAAATCAACGTCGCTTAAATGTGCGGTGTAGTTGATCAAACCTAGCGCTTGTGCAAATGAAGGATGTCTTAAGCCCATCGCCTCTGGAATATAAAGTTTAACCTGATGATCAAAAATATCACTTGCTAATTCAACCATACCTGGTAATGCGGCTACCCCACCGGTGATCACAATCCCACCTGGCAGGTTCAATGCGCCAGCTTGACCAAGCGCAGTTGCCATTTTTTCAAAGATCTGTGTGAGCCGCGCTTCAATAATTTCAGACAAATACTTTTCATTAACTGAAATGGGTGCATCTTGGCCCACGACTTCCACTGGGAAAGTTTCCGCTTCTGATGCTTGTAGTGAATCAGCGTAACCGTAATCACGTTTGAGCTTTTCGGCATTTTCAAATGACGTGTTTAACACCACTGAAATATCCTTGGTGATGTAGTCGCCGCCTTCTTGATCAACATATGTATATTTTAATTTATGATCATGAATAACAGCTGCTGAACTTTGGCCACCGCCTAAATCGATCAGTACCGTGCCAAAATCCTGTTCACCGTCAGTTAACGCCAATTTGCCAATGCTTAATGGACTGACCACCAATTGGTCTAACACCAAACCAGCCCGTTCAATACACTTGCGCATATTGTGGATCACGGTTTTAGGCGCTGTTAAAATGGTGCCATGCATTTCCAAGCGCACCCCTAACATGCCCCGGGGATCCTTAATGCCATCAAAACCATCGACAATAAATTCATCTGGTGAAATCGTTAAGATCTCACGTTCTGGCGGTAAATTACGGACCAATGCAGCGGATGCCACATTTTTTACATCAGCATCACTGATTTCACGTGATTCATTGGCAACGGCGATCATCCCTTGACAGGATTCAATTTCCAACAAATTGGCTGGAATGCCGGCTGAAACGTGTTGAATTTCAATACTTGCTTTTTGTTCTGCTTGCTTTACTGCTTTTTGAATGGCGGTCACGGCCTTATCGATATCAACAACGACACCACGACTAAGGCCTTCAGAGCGTTCACTCCCCACACCAATAACATTCATTTGCCCTTTAATGTACTCCGCGACAATGACCTTTATTGAGGTGGTTCCAATATCTAGCCCAACATAGATGCCAGTATTTCCCATAAGTGTGGAACCTCCTTAAATTATTTTCAATATTTGTAGTTATTTTTACATCATATAGCTCGATTTTAACACATTCAAACTTGTTTTTTAAAGTTCAATTTAACCTAAAACAATGCGTTTTCTATGAGATAATGAACAATCTATGATTTTGCCGGATAGGAATACGCGCCGACCTCAAAATTGATAATTCCTTTTTTCGTCATTTGCTTCGCAATATTAGGATAGTAGTGCATCTTTTTGGCAAATGTTTTAATGGTCGCATAGACTTGATTCCCATCTGTCATGTATAAATGAATGCGCTGCGGGTTGACCTTGGTGGGCACATAATGAATCTCAGAAATAGCACTGCGAATTTTAACCGGTAGCCGATCATACTGTGTCACCATGGCCGTTAACGTTTTTCCTGGGGTAAATTGACTATAAACCGTATAATTACTTTTTGATTGTTTGCCACTGCCATCGTTGGTGATCCGGCCTGTGGACAAAATTGGATAATATCGACCGGCCTGCAACAAGACCCCCACCATTTTATGTTCACGATACTGTAAGGTTAACTGATGGTAGTTAGTGAGCTTAAATTGAAACGCACTGAGCTTGGCTTCTTTTTTAAGGGCGCGTTGGGTGATCTGTTTACGTTGCCACAAAGTTTTGATTACCAAATCATTAGGCTTAATGCCCGTGGCATCCAATACCGCCTGATCACTTAACGTGGTTTGCCCCTTGCCTTCAATGTTCAAGGTGCCTACCCGACTCAGTGGTGAGGCAAAATAACCAGCCCCTAACAAGCAGACCGTTAAAATCACGACTAACACCAATAACCGGCGGCGTAATCGTTTGCGGCGCACTTCTTTGAGCTTCGGTAACTTACTTTCAATGGTTCGCTTATGACCCGAACTTTTTTGTTTTGTTTGTTTTTGCTGAGCCTGATAGGCTTCCCAAGGGGTGAGCTCAGCTGGTTCAGACTTTTGCGGTTGCTGGCGTTTTTTTGCCACCAGTTTCGCCCCCTCTTTTAATCTGAGATCAAGGCCTGCATCACTTCAATAAAGCGATCCGCCGCATCCGGCACGCCTAATTTTTTCGCATTTGCGGCCATTGACTGCCGCAATGCCGCATCTGTCATCATGTCATCAGCCGTTTTAACCAATGTTTGGCCGTTTAATTCGGCCTCTGTAATCATTTTAGCTGCTTGCTGATTCACCAAACTTTTGGCATTTTTGGTTTGATGATCATTGGTCACATACGGACTTGGCACCAAAATCGATGGAATCCCTAGCGCTGTGATCTCCGATAAGGAAGTCGCTCCTGCCCGACCTAAAATTACAGCGACCTCTGGTAAAATTTGAGGCATATCGTTGATATAAGGTTGCACGGAAATATTGGCATTCACTTTTTGATCGGCCAAAGCCGCTTTAATTTTATCAAAATGTACGCGACCTGACACAAATAACACTTGATAAGGCTTTTGATTTAAAGCTGGTACGGCTTCGATAAACGCCTGGTTGATTTTTTCAGCCCCACGACTGCCGCCAAAAATCAATAAGGTGGGCTGATCCGCTGTTAAATGATAATCGCTTAACCGATCACTCGGCTGCATGTTGGCCACTTGTTGCGCCCGTGGATTCCCAGTTAAAACCACCTTTTGCTTTGGAAATTGCGCCGCAACATCGGGAAACGCAATGGAGATCCGATCCACAAAATGACCTAAGAAACGGTTGGTCACCCCAGCCACACTATTTTGTTCATTGATGATCGTCGGAATATGCAAGCGCGCCGCTGCATAAAGCACCGCACTGGAAACATACCCACCAGTGCCAACCACCACATCCGGTTTAAAGTCGCGGATCATCTTTTTAGCCGTGTGAACACTCTTTAAAAAGAGTTCAACTGTTTTAACGTTATCCAATGATAAAGAACGTTTAAACCCTTGTAGTTCAATTGCTTTAAACGCAATTTGTTTTTGTGGCACAATGCGACTTTCCAGTCCACGTTGCGTCCCAACGTACAAAATATCATCTGCTAACTGGCGTTCTTGTAGCCGCTGGATCAAGGCCAGTGCCGGGTAAATATGGCCGCCCGTGCCGCCACCTGAAAAAATAACCCGCATGTTATTGTCCTCCATTTTTACGTTTCAATTCATCAACACCATCAATAAAGACTTGCCCACGCACTTCAAAGTTAGGATATTGATCCCAGCTAGCGTTAGCAGGTGACAGTAAGACAATGTCACCTGGTTCACTAAACCCATAACCAATTGGCAAAGCTGTTGCCACATCTTTGGTCAGCGTGATGTTTTGAATGCCTGCCGCTTCGCCTGCTTGTTTCAACAGTTCGGCCGTTTCACCAAACAAGACCATGGCCTTGACATGCGCCTTTAAGGCCGGCACTAACCGTTCAAACGTAAAGCCGCGGTCTAAGCCGCCTGCCAACAGAACGACTGGCTGTTTAAAGCCTTTTAAGGCCATTTCAGTGGCTTCAATATCAGTTGCCTTTGAGTCATTGTAGAAACGCCGTTGTTGCCATTCTGTCACGAATTGTAAGCGATGCTTAACGCCAGTAAACGTGCGTAACACTTCCGCAATCGCCTCGTTTGATTGGCCGGATAATTTTGCCACTGCTAAAGCTGCCAACGCATTTTCCACGTTATGATCGCCAGGCACATTGATCTCACTTGCTGGTAAAATGGCTTCCCCACGGAAATATAATAGGCCATCTTTTTCATAAGCACCGGTTTCAATCTGATCTTGTCGTGAAAATGGCACCACTTGCCCTTTAGTTTGTTTGCTGAGTTCACGCCATTCAGGATTGTCCCAGTTCACAACAAAGTAATCGTCAGCGGTTTGATTCATCACGATCCGCATTTTGGCTTCAATATACTTTTCACGACTGCCATGATAGTCAATATGCGCGGTATAAACATTGGTCAATACGGCAATATGTGGCTTTAATTTGGTAATACCCATTAACATAAAGCTGGATAATTCAGTCACCATGGTATCGGCCGCGGTAACCTCTTGCGCCACTTTGCTGGCAGGCACCCCAATATTCCCAGCAACATAGGCTTTACCAGCCGGTCGATTTTGGTTCAGCATCAGACTGATCATCGTGGTCGTCGTGGTTTTCCCATTTGTCCCAGTGACCCCAATAAAGGCCGCTTCTGAGACTTCATAAGCCAATTCTGGTTCCGTGATCACGGGAATGCCTTTTTTCAAAGCACCAGCAACCAATGGGTTATCGTAAGGAATACCAGGGTTTTTCACCATCAAAGCAAAATCTTCATCTAGCAAGGCCAACGGATGACTGCCGGTGATCACACGAATACCTTCTGCTAATAAGGATTGTGCCTCTGGGTTATCGTCAAACTTTTTCTTATCATTTACCGTGACGAAAGCCCCTAGTTTCACTAACAACCGTGCTGCATTAACCCCACTTTTGGCTAACCCTAATACGAGTACTTTCTTATTTTTATAATCCTGAATTGACTTCACTGCCAAAATCTCCCTTTATTCATAAAATAAGTACACTAACCTTTATTGTCAACGAAAGAGCAGTCCGGCTCAAGGCCGCCCAACTGCTCTTAACTGAATCTTATAAGAATAACGCCAAGTAAACCACTGCGCACAATAAACCAAAGCCCCAGAACGTCAAAACCACGCGCCATTCAGACCAACCTAGCATTTCAAAATGGTGATGGATCGGACTCATCCGGAAAACCCGCTTACCGGTTAAATGGAACACTGCCACTTGGATCATGACACTGGCGGTTTCAATCACAAAAACCAAGCCGATCAATAACAATGAAAATTCACGGTGTAACAAAATGGAAACAGCGGCTAAGGCGCCACCTAAGGCCAGCGAACCGACATCCCCCATAAAGATTTTTGCTGGTTTGTGATTAAAGTAGAAAAATGCGATCAAGCCACCAATAATCGTTAAACAGAAAATCAAAATATCGGTGCGGCCTTCGTGTTGGGCAATAATCGCGTACGTGACAAACGCAATGGTCGCCGTACCAGCAACCAAGCCATCTAACCCATCCGTGAGGTTCACCGCATTGGAGAAGCCAACCAACCAGATCAAAATGAAAACCGCGTATAAAAAGCCTAACGGCACTTCACCCAAACCGGGCAGGTTCAATGACAATGGTAACCCTGTGGCAACGTACACCCAAGTAAAAATCAAACCGCCAACGATTTGACCTAACAGCTTTTGCCAAGCTCTTAAACCCAGGTTCCGTTTTTCAAACAGTTTAATCGAATCGTCCATAAACCCTAAGGCACCATAGAGCACCAGGATAAACAAAGTGATCAAAACATGTGGTGTCAATTGATGCTGCCAAATGGCAACCCAAATCGTTGAGATCACACTGGCAATCAAGAACACCAAACCACCCATGGTAGGCGTCCCTGATTTTTTTTCATGCCATTTCGGTCCTTCTTCACGAATCACTTGGCCTTCCTTTTTCATCCGGAAGTAACCAATAAACAGTGGCATCACCATAAACGTAATGGCAAAGCTGCTGACAATGGGGATCAATGTTGCTGTTGCTTGCATAATTCTCTCTCGCTCCTATTTTGGTTATTCTAAGGTAACAGTAATGGTTTTTGCCGAATTCATTAACGAATTGGCTGGTAAACTTTGGGTTTTGGCATAACCAGTCCCCGTGATTTTAAAGGTCTTACCCGTTAATTGTTCTAAGCGCAACAAATCACTCTTGGACCAACCACTCACATCTGGCATGGTCATGGCGCCATTGGTTAATAGTAAGACCCGTTGATTGCTTAACAGCTGTGTACCGGAAACTGGTGATTGTTGGACCACCGTATTCCCAGTTCCAATTTGAATCGGCTTTAACTTTTGCTTGTCAAGGACCTGTTTGGCCTTCGTCACACTTTCACCACTTAACTTTTTCATGGTTGCAGTACTTTCAGTGCTACTGGTGGTGGTCACATTGCTATAAGCTAATGCCCGCGTCATCATTGGTTTGAAAATATCAGACAAGTTCGTGGCATCAGTTGACTGAATATTTTGTGGTTGTTTCATGGTAATGTACAACACATACTTTGGATTGCTAGCAGGTGCCATCCCGACAACTGAGAAAATATAGTTATTTGATCCGGTTAAATAGCCATTAGAACCGCTAATTTGCGCCGTCCCAGTTTTAACCGCAATATCTTGTCCTTTGATCTTATAAGCCGTCCCAGTGCCATACTTCTTATTCACCACATCCCGCATGGCACTGATCACCTTTTTAGTGGTTTTCTTGGTGACTGGTTTTGCCACTTGTTGCGGTTGATACGTGGTGGTTTTGCCGGTTTGGCTATTCACAACTTTGCTGATGATCTGCGGCTTCATTTCTTTTCCGCCATTGGCAATGGCTGAGAAGCCTTGCATCATTTGCATCACTGTCACATTGATGCCTTGCCCAAAAGCGGTGATCGACTGATCAGCAGCAGAGCCAAATTGAACACTGCCACTAGCTTCACCTGGCAACCCAGAATGCGTCGCTTTTAAGAACTTAAACTTCTTTAAGTAAGCCAACCATTTCTTGTGACCTAAGATCTGTTCTAGATGAACAAACCCAACGTTACTTGATCTTGGAAACGCCTGAGAATACGGAATACTGCCCCAACCAGTAGTGTTCCAATCATGCACGGTGACACCGCCGACTGTGATCTTGCCAGACTGATAGTAGGCGTTAGGGGGATACTTACCGGCATTGATAATCGATGCCAGTGAGAAGACTTTCATCACAGAACCAGGTTCATAACTATCTTCCGTTAAAATATCGCGCCAAGCATTGGCTGAACCAAAGCCCGCCCCGGTTTGTGGGTTAAAAGTTGGCCGTTGTGAGGCAGCTAAAATTTGCCCCGTTTTCGGATTCATTAAAACGGCCGTCATTGACTTGGGATTGAACTTTTTTTGTTCCTTCGTCATTAATGTTTCCAGATAAGACTGCAACCGTGAATCCAAAGTTAAGTAAATATCACTGCCATTTTTAGCCGCTTTATATTTGGTTTTACTATCTGGCAATTGGTAACCATAGGAATCTTGGTCGACTTGTTTACTGCCGTTTTTACCACTTAAAATCGTATTATACCCTTGCTCGATTCCCATCACACCTTTTAGGGTGGTGTCCGTTGAATTACTGGCCGCCTGCGCCAAACCGATTTGATGCGACGCAAAAATGCCGTTGGGATACAATCGGGCCGGGGTTGCCGTAAAGTAGACCCCGCTTAAATGAGCTGCTTCAATTTTTTGTTTGATCGCCAGAGATAAATTTTTACCTGCTGTGCCAAATTCGACTTGAAAGGCGTTTTTGGTTTGTAACGTCTTTAAAATCTTCGCCTGGCTCATTGGTAAATACGCACTTAACAGCTTTGCCACTTTTTGCTTATCCGTGACATACAATTTTTTATGCTTGGCATTGACATATTTTTTATCCAAAACCGCATAAACCGAATAAGTCGTGGTGTCCTCTGCAATGGCATTCCCAGAGGCGTCGTAAATCGTCCCTCGCTTGGCTTTGATAACCGTATCTTTTCGATAAAGTGCAGCCGTTTTTTGGCTTAAATTATTATTATTAATTTGCCCATGAATGGCAATATAAGAAAAACGACCGATAAATATGAAAAATACCACAATAATAATGCCAAAGAAAGTGGCGCCTAAATAACGTCGGCTCACCCGTGGATTCTCCTTATTTAACAATCGCTCTTTTTGAAAAAACTTCATTTATTTAACATTCCTTATGTTTGCTTCATTAAGTTTTAGGCCATCTTTAGACGCAACAGAATCAAGATGGTTCGTCTGCATCAATTCGTTGACCTCTTGCTTATAATCGGTGGTGTCCGATTCAACTTTGGTAATCGACCGCCCAACATTTTCTAAATTGCGTTGGGTACTGGCCAATGCAATTTTGCTGGAAACAATCAACGTACACAAAGCTACAGCAACTAACCCTAAAGCAACCACGGCGGCCTTTTCAAACACTGAAAAGGCCACATGCTGACGAGGCACTGCTTGTGGTGCAGGTTGCGCCGCTGTATGTATCTCAGGCTGCACCTGAGGGGCTGTTGTTTCGGGCTGTGTTAAGGCCGTTAAATCTCTTGCTGTACTTTCATCTAGCATCATGCACCACATCCTATTTGATAAGATCACTCAATTTAAATTTGTTTTTCAGCAACACGTAGGTGGGCACTGTGCGCCCGGCGGTTGGTAGCTAATTCTGTTTCACTTGGTACAATGGGTTTCTTGGTAATGATTTTAAGCTCAGCCGTCGCTAAATCGCCGCGTACGGGTAACCCGCGTGGCATTTCTGGTAGCCGCGCATGATCGCGATAAATGGTTTTAACCAACCGATCTTCAAGGGACTGGAATGTGATCACGCAAACCCGTCCAGTTGGTTTCAATAAAGCAATCGCGGCTTCCAAAGACTCCTCCGCGGCACCTAATTCATCATTGACGGCAATCCGTAGCGCCTGAAACGTTCGTTTGGCAGGATGGCCGCCTTTACGACGCGCCGCTGCTGGAATCGCTGTTTTAACGATTTCAGCTAATTCTGTCGTCGTTTCAATCGGTTTGATTTGGCGTTCCCGCTCAATGGCCCGCGCCACACGCTTTGGAAAACGATCTTCCCCATAACGGTAAAGCACCCGTTCTAAATCAGCATACGGCCAATCATTTACAATCGTCTGTGCCGTTAAGGTGGCGCTTTGATCCATGCGCATATCCAGTGGTGCCGTTAATTTGTAACTAAAGCCACGCTGCGCTTCATCAAATTGCGGCGATGAAACACCTAAATCGTAAATGATCCCATCAATGGCCGTTACCCCTTGTTCAGCTAATGACGCGGTTAACGACCGAAAATTGGCCTTGATAAACGTCACTTGTTGCCGCTGAATATAAGGTGCCAAACGCTGTTGACCATTATCAATTGCCGTTTGATCTTGATCAAACGCATATAAATGCCCAGCTGGTCCCAACTGCGATAATAATAATTCACTATGACCGCCGCCACCTAATGTGGCATCGACATAAATACCATCTGGTTTTACTTGTAATTGGTCAATCGTTTCCTGTCGCAAAACGGTTTGGTGCTTAAAGGCCATCAACGGTTACTCCCTTGTTTTTAAAAGTCAATATCAAGCATATTTTCCGCAATGTCATCAAAATTTTCGGCCGCTTCAGCGCTGGCTTTTTCCCAACGACTTTGGTCCCAAATTTCAATACGATTGGAAACCCCCAGCAACACACATGCTTTTTCAAGTCCTGCGTGTTGCCGCAGTAATTCTGGCAAATTGATGCGGCCTTGTTTATCCACCACACATTCAGTTGCAGCTGAATAAAGAAACCGAACAAATGCCCGTGCATCGCGTTTTGTCAAGGGTAACTGTCGGAGCTTTTGCTCAAGCAGTTCCCATTCCGTAACGGCGTATCCAAATAGGCAGCCATCCATCCCACGTGTCACAATAAATTTAGGGCCTAACGCTTCCCGAAATTTCGCGGGAACGATCAAGCGACCCTTTGTGTCAATCGTATGATGGTACTCACCCATAAACATACTCTCACCTCACTCACTGATGCACAATTTAAAGTCTACCACATCCCCCCACTTTCTACCATAACTTCAAGATGAAATCCCTTTTTTGTCACGAGAATGTCATATTTAACTTGAATTAACAGCCTTTTCAAGGTGTGGGGGACGATTTTTAGGTACAAAAAAAACGCAGTTTCCCGCGTCGCTATTTCACGAATATTAGGCCAATCAGGCATCCGACGTAACTGATCAAGTTCACAAAGAACATCAGGCGCCACCAAAACTTAAAGAAAGTTTTAAATAAAATTTCACCACGATGCCACGCTAGGAAAAAGGCACTAAACATCCCTGCTAACATGACAAAAACCAAAATCAAACTACCGGCTGCTAATTGATACTTAAAGCGGAGCATCACATAAAGGGGAATCAATAAGCACAGCGTCATGAGATCCACCGGCCGTAAACGGCGGCGCCACGTTAGCGGCAAAACTTGACGCACAACGTAATAGCCCAATGTAAGCACCCACGGTAACGCAACCCAAAGCCAAAAATAGCGCATGTCATTTCCCACTTTCTATTCATTAATGTCATCTTAACCCGCAGCCTGGCCAACTGGCAAGTTTTGTTTAAAACAACTGGCCAGCTTAGTTGCAATCTAAAATCAGACAAGGTAAACTAGGTTAGAATTTAAAATGTCCTTGAAACGATTTAATTGAGGTGTCTAATCAATGAAGAAAGAAACCAGCACGTTTACAAAAATCACAAAAATTTTCATTTGGATCATGTTGATTGCAACAGTCGGTGGCGTCTTCCTCGGTGCAGCTGGCTCTCTGGGGTTATTTTAGCGTTGTAGCGTTGTTGCAACGCTATTTTTTTGGCGCTACACCTTGCCAGAATAAACGACAAACAGCGTCGCAGACCTATTTTTGGGTCTGGGGCTATTTTTTTAGCGCCATGTTTCTGGCGTGATGATTTTCGGCCGCCAGAATGGACAGCCAGCGAAAATTAGACCTTTGCGACAGCAAAGATACAATAGCGTCTTTAGCTGGTGCCATGTTTCTGGCGTGACGGTTTTCGGCCGCCAGAATGGACAGCCAGCGAAAATAAGACCTTTGCGACAGCAAAGATACAATAGCGTCTTTAGCTGGTGCCATGTTTCTGGCGTGACGGTTTTCGGCCGCTAGAATGGACAGCATGTGATCATAATGCCGTTTACTGCGGAACGCTTAGCAAGCTTGCCCCTTCTTTGCTAGGAACAGCCCCCCGACAAACACATGCAGATCGGTCGAGATGCACCCAATCCCTAATTGCCTTTTCTATGAGGATTTGCTATTCTAAAATTAATTTATTTTTAATTTTGGAAAGAAGTGGATTGGTTGTGAAAGTTGCAAAGTTCGGGGGCAGTTCCCTGGCTTCTAGTAGTCAGCTCCAAAAGGTGATCGATATTATTCGCGCCGATAGTAAACGCCGAGCAGTGGTTGTCTCGGCCCCAGGTAAACGATTTAGTGGCGATATTAAGGTGACCGATCTATTGATCCAATACGCCCAAGCCTACTTGGCAAAACAACCTTTAGAACCCATTCAATCTCAAATTTTAGCGCGTTACCGCGAGATTGCAGCCGGTTTTGAACTACCGGCTGCTGACTTCAAGCCGATCGAGACCCATATTTTAGGCTTACCAGAACAAGACTATGCATCAGAAGCTTATGTTTTAGACGCCTTTAAGGCCGCGGGCGAAGATAATAACGCCAAATTAGTCGCTGCGATTTTAAACCATTTGGGCATGCCCAGCCATTACTTAAGCCCGCACGAATCTGGTTTAGTGGTTACAGATTGCCCGGGCGATGCACAGGTCCTAGAAAGTAGCTACCAACAGTTGGCCACTTTCCGTAAATCCAAGGAAATTCTCATTATTCCTGGTTTCTTCGGTTATACTGAAAATGGTGCGATTTGCACCTTCTCGCGTGGCGGCTCCGATATTACTGGCGCCATTTTCGCCCGCGCCTTTAAAGCCGAATTATATGAAAACTTTACGGACGTTGACGCGATTTACGCCGCCAATCCTGGAATCGTCCCTCACCCAGAACCCATTGACCATCTCACCTTCCGTGAAATGCGTGAACTTTCTTATGCTGGTTTCTCAGTTTTTCATGATGAGGCCTTGATTCCAGCCATTGAAGGCGGGATCTCTGTCCGGGTCAAGAATACCAACCATCCTGAAAAACCCGGGACATTGATCTCTGCTCGAAAAATTTATGATCCAAAAAAGCCGATCTCAGGGATTGCCAGTGACAAAGGTTTCTTAGGCATTTATGTGCGTAAATACTTAATGAACAAGCAGGTCGGGTTTGTGGCTAAAATTCTACAAATTTTAGACGAGAACCATGTGAGCTTTGAACACATTCCATCAGGAATCGATGATGTGACGATCATCATTCGCGAAAGCGAATTGACCCCGGACATTGAACCAAAAGTGCTCAATGAAATTCGGCAAGCCATCAAACCAGATGACTTACGGGTGATCCATCACTACGCCTTAGTCATGATCGTTGGTGAAGGCATTCAAGATCATATTGGGATGATGGCCAAAGCCACGACCAGCATTGCCCAAGCGGGTGTTTCCCTGGTGACCTTAAACCACGGCGCTTCCCCAGTCTCAATTATGTTTGGGATCCGTGAAAAGGACACTGCCAACACAGTCCGCAGTCTCTACAAGGCCTTTTTCAAGCCTGCCAAAAAGCTACAGCGCTAATCAAAAAAGTCGATTTGCTCATTTTTAAGCAAATCGACTTTTTGATTGTCCTTAATCTTGTTTCATCGCATCATTTTCGCCAAACCACTTATCAGATATTTTGGCCATGGTGCCATCACGGTATAGCTTTTTAAAAGCTTGATTGATTTTGCGTTGCATTGTTTTATCAGACTTACGCATCCCAACTGCAAAACTTTCTGGCGCAAAGCCACCATCTTCGGTTTGATAGTCATTACGATTTGCTTGATGTGCAATGTAATAATTCGCATACACCTTATCGATCAATAATCCCTTGATCCGTCCGGCATTTAAATCAATAAACGCTTCGTTAAACGTATCATATAATACCGGTGTTTGTTTATGAATGTATTGTTTCAATAATTTTGGTTCAGATTCTAAAGCCGAATAACCAGATGACCCGGCCTGGACCCCTAGCTCTTTACCTTGCATATCGGAGAACTTGTTGATATGATTTTTCTTCAATGTCACTAAGATCTGATCATTTTGTAAATAAGGCTTTGAGAAACGAACTACTTTTTGCCGTTCTGGTGTGACAGAGTACCCGTTCCAAATTAAATCGATGGTATGGTTATTCAATTCCGTTGCATTCATTGACCAATCAATGGTTTGAAAATCAACCTTGATCCCATACTGCTTAAAAACAGCCCGCGCCAAGTCGATATCAAAGCCTTGTAACTGGCCACTTTTCGCCCGAAATCCCATGGGCACAAAACTATCATCTAACCCAATAATCACTTTGTTACGCTGCTTGATCGTCGACCATGAGTCTTGCTTTAATTGTTGTCGGCCACAGCTGGTTAACCCGCCTAAGCCAATCAGCAAGAAACAGCTGACCAGGAGCACTTTCAACCATTTTCGCATCCCGTTCACCTTCCCTACAACGCTTCAACGTGCTTAATTTTATCTGCAATGTGTTCCGCGAATTCAAGGTCGTGGGTAACCACCAATTGGGTCATCCCGGCCTTTTTAAGCTTCAAAATAATTTTTTCAACTTCGTGTCTTAAATCAGGATCCAATGCACTGGTTGGTTCGTCATAACATAAAATCTTAGGATTCATCGCCAACGCCCGCGCCAATGCCACCCGTTGTTTTTGCCCACCAGATAGTTGATAAGGGTAAATATCCTCTTTACCACTTAACGCCAATTGATCAAGTAATTGCCGCGCTGCTTGATTAGCTTCTGCAGCGGATTGCTTTAAAACCAAAGTCGGCGCCAACGTGATATTTTCCATCACACTCAGATTTGGAAACAGTTGAAAGTCCTGGAAAACCACGCCAATCACACGGTCGTTATCACGATTGGTATACGGATCAAAGGGTTCACCATCCATGGTGATCTCACCAGAATCGATTTTTTCCAGACCACTAATACAACGGAGCAAGGTGGTTTTCCCGGCACCAGAGGGACCCACAATGGCAATGGCATCGCCGTCATTAACCGTTAAATTCATTTTATTTAAAATTTGACGATGATTAAATTGTTTTGAAACGTTTTTTAATTCAAGCATAATCTTGCCACCTCCTATTTAAAGTAACTAAAGTGATTTTCAATTCGACGCTGTGCAAAGGTCAACACCGCGGTAAGCAGCAGATAAATAATCGCCACTAACGCCAGCGGTACTAAGGTCACATCACGAGCAGTGGCCACGTTACCAGCCCGCAATAAGTCGCCTAAACCGATCACATAAACCAAGGATGAATCCTTCACCAAATTAATGACTTCGTTCCCGATAGAAGGCAACACGATTTTGGTGACTTGTGGCAACACAATTTTACGAATCGTTTGCCCGTAAGACAACCGCAGTACCCGCGCACTTTCGTATTGGCCGCGATCGATGGACTGCAACCCACCACGGAAGATCTCAGCGAAGTAAGCCGTATAGTTTAAAATAAACGCAAACAAAGCGGCATTATAACGTTGGAATACGATACCAACAACCGGTAACCCATAGAAAACCACGATCAACTGCAGTAACAGTGGTGTCCCACGCATGATCCACACGTAGATACCTAAAATATCGCGTAACGGTTTAAAGCGTGATGACCGCCCTAACCCGACAATAATGCCTAATGGAATTGAACCAATCAGTGTTAACAAGAAAATCGATAATGTCATTTTGACACCAGAAAGTAATGATGGCATGATTTGCCAAATGTAGTCCATGACAAAGCCCCCCTAAATTTAAAATAATAGCAGTCAATTAAAAAATCCTCGTAAGCATCGCTTACGAGGACGATCAATACCGTGGTACCACCTCAATTTATTTATTGTTCGCACAATAAACCTTAGTAGTTAGTTAATCACCATTAAAAAAGCCTCTAAGCACCCATTGGCGCTTAGAGGACGATTATCTCGTGATTCCACCTCAATTTTGTAAACGACTCACATCGCTTACCTCAGGTAGTTAAACTAACTACAGCGCTAACGGGCTCAACCGAGCATGCCTACTTGAATTCAACACGCCAACTCCCAGATGTGTGTTCACCTAACCTGCCTGTTTTCTTGCACCAACCGAAAACTCTCTGCGAAGCAACCTTAAGCTACTGATCTGTTCACTGCTTTTCCTTATTTATGAGAATAAGATTAGCATAATTTAATTTTAATGTCAAACCACTATTTCTTGTGGCCGAACAACCGTTGCCAAAAACCAACCTTTTCTTCCTTGATGGACATTAAAGGCACGGTTTCCCCTAACAAGCGGCGGGCAATGTTGCGGTACCCTTGGCTAGCTGGGTTTTTAGGATCCAACACAATTGGATCCCCATGATTTGATGACTTGATCACGCCGTCATCATCTAATACGATCCCTAATAATTTAATCGACAAATGCTTGGTGATCTCATCAATATCCATCACGTCACCTTGGTTCATCATGTGTTGCCGAATTCGGTTGATGATCAACCGTGGTTCATACTTCATGTCTTGTTGTTCTAACAAGCCAACCACCCGATCAGCATCACGAACCGCTGAAATTTCAGGTGTTGAGATCACGATTGCGCCATCGGCACCGGCAATGGCATTTTGAAACCCTTGCTCAATTCCTGCAGGACAATCTAAAATCACAAAATCAAATTCTTCCTTTAATTCTGCCACGATGGCCTTGACTTCATCTGGCAACAAAGCATCTTTATCCGTATTCTGTGCCGCTGGCAAAAGATACAGATTGTCTTCAAACCGCTTGTCCTTTACCAAAGCCTGATGTAATTTTGCCCGACCTTGTGCCACATCAACAATATCGTAAATGATGCGGTTTTCAAGTCCCAACACAACATCCAAGTTCCGCAACCCAATATCTAGATCCATTAAACAAACACGCTTATTTTGCAAGGCTAATGCAGTGCCTAAGTTAGCGCTAGACGTTGTTTTACCAACGCCCCCTTTACCAGAAGTTACTACCAAAGCTGTTCCCATGACTAGGCCTCCCCCATTTTATTATACAATTTCGGTCGAATCGTTTTTAGGTCGGCCAATGTGCCATAATCTAATAAATGTAAATCGTTGATATACGCCACTGAACGCGCCGTAAACGCATGCTGATCATCTGCCATGATCGCAACTTGATCGGCGATCCTCACTTGAAAAGCGGTTGACAGATCACCGACGATCACAGCTTCTTCATTATCCGGGAAGCCCGCTTGGACGATACCGGCAACATCGCCTAATAAGAAAATGTGGCCGGTTGCTTTTAAAATGCCCCCATGATGAATTTGGCCTACAAACAGAACGTCGCCTTCAACTGTCACTTCTTGCCCACTGCGAATCGTGGCCCGATTGATATGAACTGAGTCCTGCTCTTTTTCGCGCTGTGCTTCGGTTTTTAAAATGACATTTGACTTTAATTCCGATACGCGAAACGCAGGGTATTGTTCAATCAAATGGAGCACTTGTTGCCGTTGCTGCGCCGTTAACAGACGATTTTCTGTATCAATTTTAAACTGAACGAGGTCTTTTTTGGCCACTTGCTGATCATGATTCAGCTGGGCAAATAAGTCCGTTAGTTCAGTTAAGATCCGCTCAAATGAACCAGTTGCTTTTAATGTTAAAAGGTACCCATCCTGGTGCCCCTTTAATACGACATCCTTCATAAAATGTTCCTCATTTCAATTACACACTTATCATTTCTAATTTTAGCAACAATCCTCGGAAAGGAAAATACAAAATCACAAACAACATCACGTTTAACAACAGCGTCATCCCTAAAACACTGGGAATAAAAGTTGCAACACTCATATCAGTTAAGCCCATAAACGAATTCAGCATATAGGTCATTGTTTCCAAAAGCGTTAAGTCGATCAAATAAATGGCCCCGATTGCCGGTAGCGTGGCCTGGAAAAAGCCTTCAATGTAAGTTGTAAATAACCAGATCAACGGTAATAAAAAGATATAAATGCCTAAGATCCCGGTATAAAACAAATCAAATAAAAAGCCAATCACCATCAGCGTCACCAGCTGGTGTTGCCACTTTGGTAAAAAGAACACCAACATGACCACTGCCATAACCACTAACCGACTTTGCATCATATTGGGATACACCAAGAAATGATCTTGAAACAGATAATCCAGTGAACCATCTAAAAACAATAACACCACCAGTCCAATGGCGACCCAAAACTGTAGCATCGATTTCCGCATTTTAGTCGCCTCCAACCTCACGATTGATCACGGTGACCACACTAAAGTTGTTAAGATCAGCAGCCGGTTGGACACTGACAGAACGTGCCAAATCATATTCATCATGCTTGACCTTGGTTACTTTCCCAATAAACAAACCTTTTGGTGTGACGCCACCTAAGCCAGAAGTGGCAACGGTATCGCCCTTTTCAATCGTGTCGTCTGTATTGAGTTGTGATAACGTTAATGTGCCTGTGGTTTTATCATAACCAGAGATCACACCGTTAACGGTTTTGCCGGCTTTTGTCGTCACATCTGCTGCGAAACGATTGGCCGATTGATTATCCGTACTGATCAATTGCACTTTCGAATTTGTTTGATTGACTTCGATCACGCGCCCGACTAAACCAGAGCCGACCATCACAGGCATATTTTTCTTAATGCCTGATGTGGCCCCGCGATTGATGACAACGTTATTTTGCCAAGCCGATGGTGAGCGTGTTAAAACGGCTGCGCTGATCGGACTATAATCCGTCAACGTTTTATTCAATTTCAATTGCTTTTTCAGCTCTTTGTTTTCAGCCTTCAATGTTTGATTTTGTACCTTTGCTTGCGCCAGATCATCGACCTGACGTTTTAACTCAGCATTTTCTTCATAGGTATTCATCAAGGTTGCAATTGATGATACACCGCCTTTGATGCCATTAGCAGGCGCTGCAATCACGCGGTCCGCCAAGCCGACAATATCATTGCCAAATTGTTGCACCAACGGTGTGGCACTTTTGCGATTGCGCATTGTAACAGAATAGGCCATTAAGCCCATGCTCACAATGATCACGATCAGTAAGATAATTAGTTTTCGATTTGAAAAAAACTTCTGCATGCGTTTGCCTCCAATAAGCAACATGAAAAAAGTGGAACTTAGAACGCTTTAATTATAAATTAGTTTGTCACACAAGCCAATTCATAATTCGTTTTTTTGTTCCACTTACAATGCTATCATTAGCGTTTCTTCATGACATCAATATTTTTAAGTGATTCCCCAGTGCCAATTGCCACACAATCCAATGGATTTTGAGCAATGAACACCGGAACTTTAGTGGCATCTGCGATGACTTCAGGCAAATGCTTTAAAAGAGCCCCACCGCCGGTTAAGACGATGCCGTGATCGATCACGTCGGCCGCAATTTCAGGTGAGGTCTCTTCCAACGTTTCTTTAATGGCGCCGATCACTTCTTGAACCACTTCTTGAATCGCTTTTGCCACATCAACAGCTGTGACTTCAATGGTTTTAGGTAAACCGGAGATCAAATCACGACCACGTACGGTAATGGATTCAATCTCTTTCGCCTTTTCAACAGAAGCAGAGGCAATTTGAATTTTAACATCCTCAGCCGTTCGTTCGCCAATTAATAAATTAAAATGCTGTCTGATATAGAAAATAACGGCTTCATCGATTTTATCGCCTGCCATTCGAATCGAACGACTTGAAACAATACCACCTAATGAAATCGTGGCCACATCAGTCGTCCCACCACCAATATCAACCACCATACTGCCTGTTGGGTCCATGACAGGTAGCCCGGCGCCAATCGCAGCGGCAAAAGGTTCTTCAATCACATAAGCATCCCGGGCTCCTGCAACGCGTGTGGCGTCAATCACAGCCCGTTTTTCAACCTCGGTAACACCACTTGGCACACACACCATCACATACGGTTTACCAGCAGCACCTTGCGTTTTTTCCATGAAATATTTCATCATTGCGGCTGTGGTGTCATAGTCTGCAATAACCCCATCTTTCATCGGTCGAATCGCCACAATGCTCCCTGGTGTCCGCCCAATCATATCCCGCGCTTCCGTACCGACAGCAACGATCTCACCACTTTTGGTATTCTTGGCAACAACCGACGGTTCACGCAAAACAATGCCTTTGCCATCAATATAAACTAAGGTATTGGCGGTTCCTAAATCGATTCCTATATTTTTCGTTCCTAATCCGAACACGATATTCTCTCCTTCAAATCTAAACATGAACCGTTCAACGATTTTTAACTTTGCTAGAATAGTGGCATTATACCATAAATCATGATGCTTTAGCCGCTTCTCTCACCTTCTATGATACCGAATAACCCAGGCTTTGATAAGCCCTTTTCAAAACTTAATCGTTTTTTAGAAATTGTTAAAAAGGCGCTGGCACCAATAAAGCACTTCCAACTGTACACTGACTTGCGTCAAAAAAAGTGGCCTTTGTTTGACGCATTCACCTGCATAAAAAAATTCTTGAAAGCACGTTGCCTTCAAGAATTTTGATTGGTCTATGCTTGCTTCACCACATTAACGGCTTGTGGCCCACGCTGGCTATCCTCAACCTCAAACGTCACTTTTTGGCCTTCTTCTAACGTTTTAAAACCAGTTGATTGAATGGCAGAAAAATGCACAAATAAATCTTGTCCGCTTTCTTGTGTGATGAAACCAAACCCTTTTTCTGGGTTGAACCATTTCACTGTTCCTTGTGCCATGTTGCGTCCCCCTTGTATGACATCACTTAACGCAATTATTCTAGCATGCTCATTCAGGCATCACAAGCAAAGGCGCTAGGTCAATTGGCCACTGGCCTTTAGGCTTAAATAAGCATCCTGCCCCACGATCAAATGATCTAAAAGTTCAATGCCCATTAATTCACCACAATGCTGCACCCGCTCCGTAAAGCGTAAGTCATAATGGGATGCTGTGGTTTGGCCGCTAGGATGATTGTGAACCAAAATAAAACGAGCGGCTGCCACTTGAACGGCAATTTGAAAAATCTCCCGTGGGTGGGCCACAGATGTGTTCAAGGTGCCTACAAATAAACATTTTTCCAACAAGATCTGATTCTTCGTATCCAAGTACAGCCCCCACAATTGTTCCTGATCGATTCCTGCAAGTCGTTCTAGCATCCGTTGACCTAACATTTCACTGGAAACCACCGTCCCATAACGCCAATAATGGGCCTGTTGTACCCGGCGCCCAAATTCAATGGCCGCCTTTAACGTCAACGCTTTGGTGGGACCAACCCCAGAAATTTGCTGCAGCTGGTCCAACTGGGCCGTTTCTAACGTTTGCAGTGGGTAAATTTGCAATAATCTTTGGGCACACTGTAAAGCCGTTTGCTGCGTTGTGCCAGTGCGTAATAATAACGCCACTAATTGGGCGTCGGTTAACGTTTGCGCCCCTGAACGCTGTAATTGTTCTCTTGGTTGCTGTACTGCTAGTTGTTTCAGCATTGATGCACCTCCTAAATGCTCTAATGTATCTTTGCTAACGCAAAGATCTCATTTCCGGAGGATGTCCATTCTGGCGGACGAAGACCGTCACGCCAGAAACATGGCACCAGCTAAGTGCTCTTGTGTAACTTTGCTGCGCAAAGGTCTTATTTTCGCTGGTTGTCCATTCTGGCGGACGAAAACCGTCACGCCAGAAACATGGCTCCTCCTTATTAAGAAGGTGCGCTAATTAAACCAATTGCGTTTTTAAAAAATCCTGAACGGCATTTAAATCTGGTAAGACCTGCCACGCATTGGCCTTGATCTCGGCTGTTGGCGGCACGATGTCCGGTACGATAATACACCGAATACCGGCATTTTGTGCAGCCTGGAAGCCATTTGCTGAGTCCTCTAAGATCACCAATTGGTCCTTTGGCAAGTTCAATTTAGCCGCTGCCTTTAAAAATAGATCTGGTGCAGGTTTCCCTTGCGTCACATCATCCATAGAAACAATTTTAGGAAACTCATGCCGAATCTGCCCAGACGTTAAAAATGCATCAATTTTATCCTGATAATTACTGGAAGCGATAATTTTTTGCAAGTGTACCTGGTCTAAAAAAGCCAGTAAGTTATCTAAGCCTGGCTTTTTAACTAACTTCCCCGCTTTGACAAAGGCATTGATCTTGTCGTAAGTCAATTGCATAAACCGTTCCATTTGAGCCTGACCACCAAAAGCTGCTGCAAAAAAGCCCATGAGATCTTCGTCAGAAGCCCCAATAAAGCGTTCATAATAGTCGTCTGGATAACCTAGCCCCATGACTTTTGCAGCGGCTAAGTTCGCTTGATAATACAATTTTTCAGAATCGAACATCAGCCCGTCCATATCAAAAATAACACCTTTAAGCATAAAATCCCTCACGATCATTGATTGGTGGCCTCATCAGCCATAAAGTACTGTCGGACATCGGATACAAAATATAACGAGCCCGTTAACACAATCATATCTTCCGCCGATGCCGCTTGCAAAACGGCTTGTAAGGCCTGTTGCCAAACAGCATATTGCGGCACATCCGTGGTTAATGCCTGCGCTAGATCAGTCGCTGTTTCCGTTTTGCGTGGCCCTTGAAATTGCGTCAACACTAAATGAACATTCGGTACCTGTGCCAACAACGGTAACATTTTATCGGTTGCTTTATCTTGTAATGCCGCAAAAATCACATAAATCTCGCGTTGTGCAAAGGTCGTTTTCAAGGTTTGGGCTAACGCCCGAATCCCAGGTTCGTTATGAGCACCGTCTAAAACGATCAAAGGCGCATCATTTAATTTTTCAAGTCGCCCGGCCCAACTGGCATGCGCCAAACCTTGCTGCAGCGCACGCGGGTCCAATGGCAAGTGTTTTTGGGTCATGAACACAATAAAAGCGGTGATTGCCACTGCTGCATTATCCACTTGATAGGCCCCTAACATGGGGATCTTCAAAGCAGTAAAGTGATACCCCGACATTTGATAATTAAATTGTTCAGCCCATTCCGGTAATGGTTGCCCGGTACTGGCCGTATACTCATGCCCTAACCGGAGCATGGGACTGGCTTGAGCCTTGGCTTGGGCGTCGATCACAGCCTGTGCTTCGGCTGGCACCCGGCCAACAACCACGGGACAATGTGGCTTAATGATCCCCGCTTTATGCTGGGCAATTTCTGGTAACGTATCACCTAATAGTGCCATATGGTCATAGCCAATGGTAGTGATCACTGCAACGTCTGGTTTCACCACATTCGTTGCATCGGTTAAGCCACCGATGCCAACTTCTACAATGGCAACGTCCAATGGCTGACGTGAAAAATAAACAAACATCAATAATGTAATGAATTCAAACTCAGTTAGCTGACTGTCAGGTGCCGCCTGATCCAGTGTGTCAACTTGTGGGCCAACTTCATTCACCAAAGCCAACAACTTGTCATCTGGAATCGGAACATCATCAACGCTGATCCGTTCATTAAAGCGCATTAAAAAAGGTGACGTAAAGGTCCCCACCGTTAGGCCATGGGCTTGGCAGATCTGACGCAGTGCATTGACCACCGAGCCTTTGCCATTGGTCCCGGCAACATGAATCACCGGATGGGCCAATTCCGGGTGCCCAAATGCGGCCATGGCACGTTTGATTCGTTTTAAACTACCTTCTTTGTGCATCTTAGGCCGACTATGAATCAATTCTAAAGCGGCTTCATAATTTTCTGCATACATCTCATAACCCCTCGTTCCCATCATCTGCTTCCAGTTTACCATAAAAAAAGCCCCTCACAACAACTGTTAGGTGACTTTCAAATTAGTATGCAATCGCCTCTGCAGGCGTCATGCAAAAGTAAATGCCAGGTGCAGATTCCAACCACCGATTGTCGTCAAAATCAGGTACAGTGACGGTAGCGCCTAATCGATACACGAAGTTCGGATGGTAAGGGGCAGTGGTTTCTTCAAAGGCTTCCTTGCCATCAAAACTGGTAATCGCAAGGACCCGTGCTTGATTACAGCGGCCAGCGCGAACCGTTCCCATCACCCGCTTCGCCTCACGGGGAATCAGCAACGTCACCAACGTCTCATTAAAACATTTTTTATAGGCGATAAATGGCCCGGTAGCAGGACAAGTCATTTTGAAAAACTGCGTCTGATCATCGGCAATCATCCCTGCCGTTTGGGCGTGATCCAATGCCGCATGTTGCAAATTAGCCCCTTCGATGTGCGTCTCGCGAATATCACACCCGCGAAAATCTGTGGCCTGTAAATTGCAGCGCCGTAATTGAGCGCCACGTAAGTTGCTCTGAATAAACCGCGCATTGGCCAACTGACTATCTGACAAGTCAGCCCCTGCTAATTGACAGTTTTCAAACCGACTCCACCTTAAATCTAATTGGGTTAGATTCCGATTACGTAAGTCCAGCGCCACAAAAAGCCGCTGGGTCAAATCAACCCCTGCACGTTGTGCCACTGGTAACTGCAAAACCTGTTCCAATGCTGTTTGTGTCATGTTTTCAACCATGATCCCCCCACCTTTCAGTCTTTACTGTTAGTTTAACGCATTTAACCGAAAAAAAGGGAACGATTCGTTTGAATCGTCCCCTCGTCAGCGCCACTAAGCTTGACTTGCCTTTAATTCAGCAATTCGTGCTTGTGTTGCAGCTAACTTCTTCACATAATCAGCACGTTTATCGCGTTGTTCAGCCACAACCTTTTCAGGTGCATTGGCGACAAAGCGTTCGTTGCCTAATTTTTTATCAGCGCGTGTGACTTCAGCCTGCCACTTGTCTGCTTCTTTTTGCAAACGCGCCACTTCTTCATCAATATCGATCAATTCAGCCAATGGCACATAGACTTCAGCGCCAGTGATCACAGCAGACATGGCCAGTTTAGGTGCTGTGGTGTCCGCACCAATTTGTAAGTCTTTTGGATGAACAAACCGTTGAATGTAGTCTTTGTTGGCTTCAAAAACGGCTTGGACGTCGGCATCCGTGGTTTTGATCAACACGTTGATTGGACTGGACATTGGTGCATTCACCTCAGAACGGATATTCCGTACGGAGCGGATCAAGTCGATCAAGTGTTCCATTTGTGTTTCTGCTTGAGCATCAGCTAAGTCAGCCTGTACCACTGGATAAGCGCTCACCACAATGGAATCTCCTTCATGCGGCATATGTTGCCATAATTCTTCGGTCACAAATGGCATAATCGGATGCATCAGCTTCAATGTTTGATCTAACACGTAACCTAAAACATTTTGTTTGGCCGTTTTAGCTGCTTCATCCTGGCCGTAAAGCACTTCTTTACTCATTTCAATGTACCAATCGCACAAATCATTCCAAATAAAGTTATACAATAAGCGGCCTGCTTCACCAAATTCAAAACTATCGAATAAGCGGGTCACATCTTTCACCGTGCTATTCAACCGGCTTAAGATCCAACGGTCTGTTAAATCACGTTGGTCCGCTGCTGGTAGCGTTGGTGCCTGCATATCACCTAAGTTCATGATCACAAAACGACTGGCATTCCAAATTTTATTAATGAAATTCCAAGCGGCATCCATCTTATCATAAGAGAAGCGCACATCTTGACCAGGCGTTGAGCCCGTGGCCAAGAACCAGCGTAAGGCATCTGCACCGTACTTTTGAATGACTTCCATTGGGTCGATTCCGTTGCCTAAAGACTTACTCATCTTGCGGCCTTGTTCATCCCGAATCAAGCCGTGAATCAAGACATGCTCAAACGGCCGTTGCTGAGTGAATTCCAAGCTTTGGAAGATCATCCGAGAGACCCAGAAGAAAATAATATCATAACCGGTTACCAGTGTATTAGTTGGGAAATAACGCTTGTAGTCTGGACTTTCCGTATCCGGCCAGCCCATGGTTGAAAATGGCCACAACGCACTACTGAACCAAGTATCTAATACATCTGGATCTTGTTCCCAATTTTCGGCATCTTTAGGCGCTTCCATGCCAACATAAGTTTCACCAGTTTGTTTGTTATACCAAGCTGGGATCTGATGGCCCCACCATAACTGACGCGAAATCACCCAATCATGCACATTATCCATCCACTGGGTAAAGGTATTTTCAAACCGTTCTGGTACAAACGCAACCTTTTGATCGGTTTGTTGATTTTTCAAAGCGGCTTCTGCTAATGGCTGCATCTTCACAAACCATTGCGTTGATAAACGAGCTTCCACCTGCACACCGGTTCGTTCAGAATGACCGACACTATGGACAATCGGATCGATTTTCAGCATATAGTCGCCGGCTTCCAAATCAGCCACCATGGCTTTACGCGCTTCAAAACGATCCATGCCTTGATACTTCCCTGCATTTTCGTTCATTGTTGCGTCTTCGTTCATGGTATTGATGCGTGGCAAATCATGCCGATTCCCCACTTGGAAATCATTAGGGTCATGCGCTGGTGTGATTTTAACCATCCCAGTCCCAAATTCCATATCAACATATTGATCGGCAATAATTGGAATGTGCCGCCCTTGTAATGGCAAAATCACGTCGCGACCCACTAAATCTTTATAGCGTTCGTCCTTAGGATTAACCGCCACAGCCGTATCACCAAACATGGTTTCAGGCCGTGTGGTGGCAATTTCAATGTAGTGTTGCCCATTAAACGTATACTCAGGATCCACAAATGGGTATTTCACATGATAAAATGCCCCTTGATCATCTTTATGAATGACTTCAATATCAGATAAGGCAGTCCGTGCTTGAGGGTCCCAGTTGATAATGTATTCGCCACGGTAGATCAAGCCTTTTTCATATAACTTAACGAAAACGGTTCGAACGGCCTTAGATAGCCCTTCATCCAAGGTAAACCGTTCCCGTGAATAATCAACGGAAATTCCTAATTTTGCCCATTGTTCGTGAATGATACCACTGTATTTATGGACCCAATCCCAAACTTCATCAATAAACTTGCTGCGACCTAAATCATAACGGGTTTTGCCTTCCGTACGTAATTTAGCTTCAACTTTGGCCTGGGTGGCGATGCCAGCATGATCAGAACCAGGGAGCCACAGCACATCGTAACCTTGCATCCGCTTTTGCCGAATGATCATGTCCTGTAAAGTGGTATCCCACGCATGCCCTAAATGCAATTTTCCCGTTACATTTGGTGGTGGAATAACGATTGAATAAGGTTTTGCATCAGGATCACCTGATGGTTTAAAGCGATTATCTTTGAGCCATTGATCGTAACGACCCGGTTCAACTTTTTGTGGATCATATTTGGTTGACATTTCTGTTTCAGCCATGATGTCGCATCCTTTCACTTGATGGTCACCCATAAAAAAAACACCCGTCCTTAACAAAGGACGAATGTTTGAGTATTCGCGGTACCACCTAAATTGCGCTTTTTAGCGCCACTCTTCTGTTAACGAACTCAGTCCGGCTACGCTTAATCTGTTCAGCGCAACAGCTCACAAGCTACCTTCATCAAGGAAAACTGAAGCGCTTCGCAGCTCGTACGCTCTTTCTGAACAGCCTTCATTGATTACTCTCTTGTTCAATGCTTTGACGTTAGTCTAGCAAAAAAAAGACGTAGGGTCAATTGTTGTTTGGGATAAAACCCGCCAAACTTTAAAGTAAGCTGTTAATTTCAGCTTGATCTTGTACCAAGTAATGTTCCCCTGGTTTGATTTCACTGACTTGAATGCCGGCAATCGCAGCCTCAATTAAACCGTCCACGTCAATTAACGTTTCGTAATGCCGAGTCCGATCTAAATTAGGCCGCGTTTTAAGGGCTGGTGGTGCAAAAATTGTACAACAGTCTTCAAATGGCATCACTGATAGATCAAAGGTATCAATATCTTTGGCGATTTTAATGATCTCGTTTTTATCCAAGGACAAAACTGGCCGTAAAATCGGTGTCGTGGTCACATCGTTGATCGCCACCATGCTTTCCATGGTTTGTGACGCAACTTGGCCTAAGGATTCGCCATTAAAAATCGCTAAGCCACGCCGCATTGCACGAATCCGATCTGTGATCCGTAACATCATGCGCCGTTGAACGGTCATTAAATAGCCTTCAGGGACTTTGTTCTTGATTTCTTCTTGGATCTTGGTAAACGGCACTTCAATAAACTGTAACGACCCGGCATAAGGCGCAATTTTAGCCGTAAGCTCCTTGGCCTTGGCCAACGCCTTTTCACTGGTATAAGGCGGACTGAAAAAATGCACCATTTGCAGATCAACACCACGCTTCATGGCTAAGTAACCTGCAACCGGTGAGTCGATGCCACCGGACAACATGAGCATGCCGCGACCGGCAGTTCCCACTGGCAACCCACCGGCGCCTAAGATGGTTTCACTGGAAAGGTAAATGCCGTCTAAACGCACTTCAACGCGTAAGGTGACTTCAGGATTGTGCACTTGAACCACGAGTTCAGGCAAAGCCGTTAACAAAGTATCCCCTAAATCAGCATTGATCTCGTTGGTGTCCATTTCAAAGTTATGATCTGAACGGCGAGTGTTCACTTTAAAGGTCAACCCGGGTCGGAATTGTTCGGTCATCATTTGAACGGCTGTTTTGCGAACTAAATCCATATCCCGTTCCAGACGAATACTAGGTGAAAAACTTTGAATCCCAAAAACCAAACCTAACCGTGTCATCACTGCTTGACTATCGGCCCCATTTAACACAATGTGCAACCGATCCCGTTTGGGGTGGAAGTTTAATTCTGGAAAATCGTGCAAGGCCTTTTTGGCATTGCCACATAAACGATCAATAAACGTCCGCCGGTTTTTGCCTTTGGTTGACAATTCACCGTAACGCACCATAATTTCTGTATATTCCATAAGTCACCTGACTTTCTTAAGAGTTAATAATTTCAAAACGTTGGTAAATTTGGTCAAAGGCCTTGATAAAAGTATCTGCCTCCGCCAGCGTATTATTTTCATCTAAACTGATTCGCACGGCACTGGTCGCCACTTTATCCGGCACGTGCATGGCCGCCAATGTACCGGAGATCTCACCGGTTTTAGAAGAACAAGCGCTCGTCGTTGAAATGTAAATGTCATGCGCTTCAAATGCATGGACCACCGTTTCGCCACGGACGCCTGCAATGCCAAAACAAAGAATATGCGGCGCAAAATGGGCATCATTGCCGGAAAAAATCGTGACTTTCGGCTTTTCTTGTAAGTGGTTATAAATTTTAGTTTTAATGGCCTGTTGCCGTGCTACTTTTGCAGATTCATCCGCCAACACCAACCGCAGTGCCTTCGCCATCCCGGCAATGGCCGGTAAGTTTTCAGTACCACTACGCCAATCGTGTTCTTGGCCGCCACCCGTTAACAACGGTGCCAGCTGACGCCCTTTTTTAGCATATAAAAAGCCCATGCCACGTGGTCCATGAAATTTATGCGCAGAAAAGCTTAAAAAGTCGATTCGAGGCAATTTTAACAGGTCCATCAGGCCTTTCCCAATACTTTGAACCGCATCCACATGAAAATGCACATTGGGATAGTCCGCCAAAATCTGTGCCGCTTCTGCCAAAGGTTGAATACTCCCAATTTCGTTATTAACACCCATGATCGACACTAAAATCGTATCGGAACGCAAGGCTGCCTTTAAATCAGCTGGGTCAATCATCCCCTGCCGGTTCACAGGCAAATACGTCACGTCAAATCCGAGCTGCTCCAATTGTGCCATTGAATTTTTCACAGCTGGATGCTCAATGGCGGTGGTGATTAAATGCTTGCCAAATTGGCGTTTCGCGATTGCGGTCCCTTTAATCACCCAATTATCGCCTTCTGTACCACCACTGGTGAAGTAGATTTCTTCTGGCTGAACCTGCATTAAATCAGCGATCTGCTGCCGGGATGCTTGCAATAAACCATCCGCTTTATTGCCTAACGCGTGTAAGCTAGATGGATTCCCCCAAAAATCTTCACTGACTTTTTGATAGGTTGCCAGCACCTCCGGGGCCGCCGCTGTTGTTGCACTGTTATCAAAATATATCAAAATGCCACTCCCTAATATCTGTCTAAAATTCCTCATTGATTATAGCAGAAACTATTAAAAATACAACACTAACAAAAAGTAAGTCCAATCAAAAAGGGCCTTACAGCCCTTTATACGTTTAACTCTTGGTCTTTACTATTGTAATAGCTATCTTCAACTTTCTTATAGCTACCTGGTTCAATTTGTTCTAGCACCGTGGCGATGGTTTCCAACGCCCCTTTATAATCGTAGTCCTTTTCAAACTTCTGAAAAGCCTGTTCACTTGCCGCGGCTACGTCCGCATGTGAATGACGATAACGGTTGGCGTATTGAATCATTTGTTCAGCCAACAAAGCACTGTCGATCATATCGTTGGTTGCTTCTTTTAAATGATCCAAGTCTGCTTGCGTGGTGATCAAGGCTTTGGTAATCTCGTCCAAATTGATTTTGGTTTGATTAAGCGCTTCGTCTAACGCCTTTAGTTCATCCGATACCATAAAGAACGTATCTAAATACTTTTGATTAAGGCCTGGCAGATTCAACTTTTCAACTTGACGCTTGATATTGCGCAGTTCAAACTCAAAGCCCTGCAAACTCTTTTGCGCTTCTTGTTCGCCTTTTTGCATCCCTTGGACACTATCGTTTAGAGCTTTTTGTTGTTCTTCAATCTTCGTTAAGCCTGCAAAAGCTGTGTCAAAATTATCGTTGATCATCGAATAAACCGCTTGTTTCTGCGTGATTTTATCCATATCCGTTTGATAAATGCTGGCTAAATCATCAATTTGCGACTTAAGGTCCTGGCATTGACTGATCTCATCATGGTTTAAATGATAACTTTGATCCAAATGATCCAATTCAAAATAAAGCGCTCGATTTTGCTGATTCGCATGTTTGAAAAACGCACTTAATTCACCATTACGCTTTTCAACGCTTTGCCGCGCTTTAATTTCGGCTTCCATCACATCGTATAAATGATCAATGCGCTGGGCAATCGCCTGATTATCTGTTTCAACCCGTTCCAAGTCCAGCGTTTTCAAAGATTGGTTAGTGGCATCAATATCTTGTTCGATTTGATCCAGCTCTTTAGGAATATCAATGTCATAAAACTGATAGTCGGTTTCTGCCAACTCGGCGTAGCCGTGCCGTAATTCTCGTAATTGATCTGGAAATTCCGTTTTCGTTTCTTTGTATCGATCTGGGATTCGAACCATCAGCTTGTCCAAGGTTTCAATGGCCTCGCCTTGGGTCTTTAAAATTGCAGCGGCTTCATCATAGTCCCCTGCTGCGGTAACCCGACGATACTTTTTAAGCGCCTTTTCCAACTGGCGTAACTTTAATTCCAGTTGATCAATGGCCGGTCCATAAACAAAACTTTTCGTTAAAATTTGTTTACGCAACTTTTGGTAGGTTTTTTCCAATTCTTTTAGCTTTGCGTTATTTTCATCGACTTGTTCAATAATCGTTTCAAATCCGGCTAACACTTCTTTAAAGGCCTGCTCTGCTTCAGCCAACTGTTCCGTGACCTTTTTGACCATCTGTTGTGTTTGTAAAAAATGATAATGATTATTTGCAGTTTCAGCTGTATAAAGCTGTTCATCGATTGTCGCAATATTTTTCTCGTTAAGCAATTTAAATTGCTTTTCTAGCGCGGTAAACGTCTTTTTACTTTGCCCCGTTAATTTTAAGTTGCGTGCTTCTGATACTGCTTTTTGAACAGGAATTTCATTTAAGGCTTGTTCTTGGGACTGCAGTTGATCAATTGTTTTCGAATTTCGATGCTGTGCTAAAATCACCCCAAAATAAGCCAATAAGGCAACTATTATAATGCCTAGAAAAATGTATATCATCATCAAACCCCCGTCGCGTGCTTTGTTTTTGTAAGTTAATAGCTTGCAAAAACTTCTTTAGATGGCTAAAATCTAATCTAAATTATAGCATAGTGCCATTCTATCAGCACTACCATTTCCAAATATTTAATACTTTAATCTCGCTTCAGGAAAGGAATTCTGTCATGTCCACCACAAATACCCCCTCTCTTTTGACACAACAAATCGATGCGTTACTCACAGGTGAAACCAATTGGGTCACAAACTTAGCCAATGCAGCGGCACTTTTAAAAGATAATCTCACTGATGTTAGCTGGGCAGGCTTTTATATTGCAGATCCTGCCGCAAATGATCTTTACTTAGGCCCATTCCAAGGCAAAGTGGCTTGCATGCACATTCAACCTGGTAAAGGCGTTGTGGGAACGGCCTACACCGAACAAAAATCGCAATTAGTTCCTGATGTCCACCAATTTCAAGGCCATATCGCCTGTGATAGCGCCACAAATTCGGAATTAGTGGTCCCCATCCTTCAGGCTGGACAAGTGATCGCGTTGCTTGATTTAGATTCACAATCATTTGACCGCTTTAAGGAAACTGATCGGGTACAATTAACCGAATTTGTGCAAGCTTTAAGCCAGCACTTATCCCTAAAGTAATTGACTTCACTGCTTTTTCCTGATAGACTAGCCATTGTGTAAAATATGCAGCAGTAGACGGTAAGCACGTCAACAGTTATTTGCATTTTAGCTCAGTTAGTAACCAGCGGCTGCAATTGGTGAAACCTGCAAAAATAACTGCACGTATACTGAGTTTACATTTCGCTTATTTTACTCCAAATTTATTTTATTGGAGGATTTTTTTATGTCTCGTTATACAGGTCCAAAATGGCGTCAATCACGGCGTCTCGGCATTTCACTTTCAGGTACTGGTAAAGAATTAGCACGTCGTCCTTACGCACCTGGTGATCATGGCCAAAACAACCGTCGTAAATTATCTGAATACGGTGTTCAATTACGTGAAAAGCAAAAGTTACGTTTCATGTATGGTTTAAACGAACGCCAATTCGCTAACTTATTCGACCGTGCCGGCAAGATCAAAGAAGGTAAACAAGGTGTTAACTTCATGATCTTATTGGAACGTCGTTTGGATAACTTAGTATTCCGTTTAGGCTTAGCAACAACTCGCCCACAAGCACGCCAATTAGTAAACCATGGCCATATTTTGGTTGATGGCAAACGCGTTGACATTCCTTCTTACGAAGTTAAAGTTGGCCAAGTTGTTTCTGTTCGTGAAAAGTCTAAGAACTTAACCATCATCCAAGGCGCTATCGAATCTGTTGTTGGCCGTCCTGCTTTCGTAAGCTTTGACGCTGACAAACTTGAAGGTTCATTAACACGTTTACCACAACGTGAAGAATTAGAACCAGATATCGATGAAACCTTAGTCGTTGAATACTATAACCAATTCTAGTATTGGTCATCCGTTTCAAGACAAAAAAAGAGGCTCCCAATTTGGGAAAGCCTCTTTTTTAATGCTATTTTTGAATGAAATAATTGTAAAGCCCACCCATTGTTGCATCGGTTAATGCCAATGGTTCCCCGTCAACTGTGACCTTGGTGAGCTTCGTGTAGTCCTCAAAATCAGGTACTTCTAATTGTTGTTGCCGTACAAAATCAGCTGGTGCTGGATAAGTCTTCGTTTGTTCGTTTTGACCTTCAAGATAATGAATTTCAAGCATGTTCATTGCCCCTTTCAATTGCTTACTTTTAATAACTACATTATAAGCCTATTCTGCATTTAAAGACAGATTTTGATTCAAAAAGTTGGTCAATTTTCAATTATAACTTTATTAAATCTTGATACAAAGGTGTCAAAACGGCAACTGCTTGTTGAATCTGACGCTCCACTTGTCCAGGGCCTTGAAAAGGTTTTTGCTGCTTGTACCAAACCAGCCCAAGTAGCCATTCGCCTTTTTTGGTGTGGGTAAAATCATGTTGTTGCTGCTGCAAGTTGGTCGCTGTTAATGGCTGTACTTGCTTGGTCGTATGCAAATTTGACAGTTGCCACGGCCGATCAACTGACTTTAAAGCCAGTATCGCTTTTTGGTGTGCTGCTAAATAAGGCACATACACCGCTTTTGTTGTCACACTGTTTAAGACACACAACCATAAAAAAAGGCGATCATCCCAAAAGCCAATTTCAAAATGTGGCACCATTTTATAGCCTTGCCGCTTAGGCCCTACTGCTAACCAGGTATTAGGCGCTGGGTTGCGGTAACGACGTGCATGCCGTGCAAGTTGTAAATAAGCTGGTTGGGTCGGTGTTGCCACTTGTGCCACCAACTGTGTGCCTAATGTCGTAAACTTAGGATCAAGTTGTTGCTGAATTTTCGCTAACCGTCCGGTTACAGTTTGATCATCAAATACCGAAAAATCTTGTTGGGTAAAAGGCATTCCGATCCCCCCTAAGGTTGCACCAGCGTTTTCATAATCTGCTGGGCTGGTTGTGCAGCTTCACCAAAAAATGGCACTTCAAACGCAGTTAAATGTGGCATGCTATCCACATCGATCACAGCTAATTGCGTTGGCTGATCAGCCTGATACGTTTGATAAGGATTGGCAATTGCCAACGTCACACTACCATAACGTAAGTTTAAGTGTTGGGTGATCTGCAAAACCAATTTTTGGTAACTTTGATCGACTTCTGAACGAGATTCGATTTCATCCGCCCCAGTTATCCAGGATGCTGCTAAGCGCAAATAGGCCGGATTGCCACGTTGCGGAATACTTGCAACCGTTAACCCTTGTTGCTGCAGATCAAATGTGGTTTGGTCATCCAGCGGAATCGGTTGCCATGGACGCTGGACCCCACGTTTTTGATTTTTGCGTTGTACCAATTGTACAATCGTCTGACGCCCATCCCCAACCACATTGGCCGGTGCCTCTTCATTCACCGCTAAGATCTGTTGATCTAACACCAAAAAGCGATAAATCGTTCCAGGTGTAAAGGATTCTACCAAACAATCATCAGCAACTGCTAACGCCCGTTTAACCGCTGCTGCAAACTCAGCTGGTTGTGGTGGCAATCTAAAAATCGTTAAGCCTTGACTGGCACTTGCTGTTCTCGGTTTCACCACTAAGGCCTGTTGCGCATAATCGGGAAAATCGGCGACGGCCGCCGTTACACTTTGATAATGGTTGCCTAGCACCACGTGAAAACCTGCTTGCCCCAATTGCTGCTTTAAAAACCACTTGTCTGCCAACAATGCCGTGGTCAACTGCTGATCAAACGGTAATAGGCCCGCTTTAAGCCAAGTTGATTGCTGATGCTGGAGCTTGACTATTTCGGCCTGTTTGTCGATTAAAGCCACCTGGCAACCAGCTTGATATGCTGTTTTCATCAACAACTGTGTGTCCAAGCTCAGCGTTTGATAGCCTGCTAGTGTCGGCGCCGGTAATCGAAACTGTTGCGCGTACTGCTGAGCCCATTTCAGACCAACTGACTGTTGCACCGTTGCGGCAGCCGGTGCTGTTAAAACAGACTGACTAGCGGCTTGTAACGCTGCTGGTACCTGGTAGTCCGCCATAAAGGTTTTAAACGCTTGTTGGAAGGCCTTGAACGTTGTTGGTTGTGCTGACGTGACTAAACAAAATACGATGAATGCTTTTAAAAAGGCCAATTGTGTTGCTGATAAGTCCACCTGCTCCGGCACGAACCCCAAGGTGGTCAGTTCAATATAATGAATACCGCGCGCTGCCAGCTGGTCCGGCAATTCACCGCCAAAAATCACCGGCGATGTGCCGTCGACCATTTGAACGGTTTTTAAATAGCGCGCCAGCGTTGTATAGTCAGTCTCTCTTTCTGCCGGTGGGGTCCCAAATAATGTCGTTAACACAAATTGATACGCCTGAATGTTTTGTGCCAGTTGCAAGTAGATCTGATTTTGAAACGCCACATAGTTTTCGAAATAATCATGGTAATAATCATCAAACAAATGCACCATTAAGCGTCGTGGTAATGTAAAGCGCAATTGCTGTCCTGCGGCCGTTGTTACCCCTGTAACCTGGTTTAACGGCCACAATAAGCGTTGCTCAGGTAATGCGGCAAAAACAGTTTGTTTCAAAGCTTGCAACTGGGCGATGCCTGCTGTTAATACGGTAAACGGATCCGTTCTAAACGCAACCTGAGTCCCCGCTTCATTCAGCGTCATATAAGGCGATACCCCTAATGTTGCCGCCGATACTGCTGCAACCTGCCCTTGTGGATCTACAATCGTCAATTGTTGTTGTAATGCAAACGTTCCTTCATATAAAAACGGCATGCGCTGCTGTTGCTGCACGACTTGTCCGAAATTCATATTTGTTTTCCCCCTCGTTTTTGATGCCAATTTCATTATACCTTAAATTATTTCTGAAAGGTCTATGGTATAATGGCGCTGCACAATTCAGAAAGGTGGTCTTATCATGCAACAGCCCTTGGCCTACCGGATGCGGCCGCAAAATTTAGACGAGATCGTCGGCCAGCAACACTTAGTTGGCCCTGGTAAAATTATTCGACGAATGGTCACCGCTAAACTGTTAAGTTCCATGATTTTATACGGCCCACCTGGCACTGGTAAAACCAGCATCGCCAGTGCCATTGCCGGCTCAACCAAATATGCATTTCGTATGCTAAACGCCGCAACCGACACCAAAAAAGACTTACAAGTCGTTGCGGAAGAAGCCAAAATGAGTGGTACGGTGATTTTACTGTTAGATGAGATCCATCGCTTGGATAAAACCAAACAAGACTTTTTACTGCCACATTTGGAAAATGGCCGCATTATTTTAATCGGCGCGACCACTGAAAATCCCTACATCGCCATTAACCCCGCGATTCGTAGCCGAACACAAATTTTTGAAGTGAAACCTTTACAACCGGCTGATATTGCACAAGCAATTACACGTGCTTTAGGTGACGCTGAACGCGGCCTGGGTCAGTTTAAAATCCAGTTAGACCCTGACGCAAAGCAACAGCTCACTGAAATGACCAATGGGGACTTGCGTAGTGCTTTAAACGGCCTGGAATTAGCCGCAAAGTCTACGCCTGCTGATGCCGAACAAGTTATCCATCTGACCCTGCCGATCATCGAGGAATGTCTACAACGCAAAGCCATCACCCAAGATAAAGATGGGGATGCGCATTACGACGTGATCTCAGCATTTCAAAAATCAATTCGCGGTAGTGACGCAGACGCTGCCTTACATTATATGGCGCGTTTAGTCGCCGCTGGTGACCTGGTGAGTTTGACCCGCCGACTACTCGTTATTGCCTATGAAGACATTGGTCTGGCCAATCCACAGGCCTGTCAGCGCACCGTAATGGCCGTACAGGCAGCCAATCAATTAGGCTTTCCAGAAGCCCGTATTCCCCTGGCGGATGCTGTGATCGACCTTTGTCTATCACCTAAATCAAACTCCGGCATAGCAGCGATCGACGCTGCTTTAGCTGACGTTCAAGCCGGTCATGCTGGTGTGATTCCCAATGATTTACGCGATGCGCACTATCAAGGGGCAAAACAATTACATCGTGGTGAAGGCTATCAGTATCCACATGACTTTCCTGGTGATTGGGTCAAACAACAATACTTGCCCGACACGTTAAAACAAGCACACTATTACCAACCCAAAACAAATGGCCGTTACGAAACCGCTTTAAAACAACAGTATGATCGATTGGAACGCGCTAAAGGTCGTTAATGACAAACCTAGCACCATGTGCTAATATAAGAGTAGATCATCTGAGGTGTACGAGTATTTCTACTCTAGTATTGACCGATCAAGTAACAAAGTATTGGGATCAACTTATAGTTGATGATCAAGCATGCCTTTTCACGAGGAAGCTAGTATCATTAAACAGCTGAGCCCACCTGCCATTCAGCGGGTTCAATACACAAGAAATGACAACGGCACTACCAGATATCGCAAAGTTCAATTACTTTGTTGGGCTCACTTTCGTGGTGAGTCCTTTTTTATTGATGGAGGTTATTTTATGAGTCACATTGCAATGGTTATTTTTGCACTGGTTCAATTTTTATTAGCTTACTATTTACAACGCCACTTAACCCGCCCTTTTCTCATGCACGATCCTGTGAAAGAACCCCGATTCGGTCAATTCCTAAAACGTTACCGGACCTACTTTGTGATCACCGGGATCGTGACCCTTTTAGGCGCTATCAGCAATATCATCATTGTTTGGGTGGTACTGTTGATTTTCGTTGCCATCTTAACGTCAGCGTTTGCCATTGCCTTAGCAAAGTATTTATAAGAAATACTTTGCTTTCATTTACAATTTGTCCCTAAATAACGTACAATAAAGGTAGCAAAAGAATTGGGGTGATTTAAATGTTACAACAATACAAACATATTCTTGTCGCAATCGATGGTTCTTATGAAGCTGAATTGGCTTTCCAAAAAGCCGTAGAAGTTGCCAAGCGTAATGAAGCCGAATTATTCTTAGTGCACGTTATTGATACCCGCGCTTTCCAAAACGTTTCTAGTTTCGATTCTGCAATGGTTGAACAAGTCACCGAAACCGCCAAAAAGACCATGGAACAATATGTTGCAATGGCCAAGGAAAACGGCCTTGACAAAGTCAACTTTAGCATCGAATATGGTGCACCAAAAGTAGTCGTTGCCAAAGAGATTCCAAAGGCGCAAGATATTGATTTGATTATGATCGGTGCCACTGGTTTAAACGCTGTTGAACGTTTACTGATTGGTTCTGTCACTGAATATGTAACACGAACCGCCGTTTGTGATGTGTTAGTCGTCCGGACTGATTTAAACAACAAACCGGCACTGAACCAAGCTGGTAAAAAAGCTGATATTCAACCAAAATAACCCTGTTATTAAAAAGGCCGCCCGCTTGGGTGGCCTTTTTGGTGCTTATCGTTTTAAAAATGCCGCTTGTAGCCGATTTGCTTTTTCGGCAAATACCGCTTCATCTAAATTCACCAATTTCCCTTCTGATACGACGACCTGCCCGTTGACCACCGTACTATCAACTGGGCCTGTCACCCCAACCGTTCCCAATAACGCCTTCGGATCTTGTAGTGTCCCAACTAATCCCAATTGCCGCGTATCGATCATAAACAGATCCCCAGCCTTCCCAACCGCTAAACGACCAATATCCGAGCGTCCCAGTAAACGTGCGCTACCACACGTTGCCATTTTCAAAAAGTCATAACCAGTTGGCGCTGCATTACTGGCCGCCAAACGTTGTAACAAGAAGCCTGTGCGTAAATCCATTAACAAATTGGAGGCATCATTACTGGCGCTGCCATCCACCCCTAAACCGACTGGCACACCTAAGCGTAACATCTCCGGAATTTGACAAATACCAGAGGCTAACTTCATATTCGAAATTGGGCAATGTGCGACGCCGGTCTGTGTCTTCGCTAAAAATTTTAATTCTGCTTCATTAAAGTGAATACCATGCGCATACCACACATCAGGCCCCGTCCACCCCAGCGACGCCATATAAGCTAAGGGACGCATCCCAAAGTGGGCTTGGACATAGGCTTCCTCATCCTTGGTTTCCGCTAAATGTGTATGCAATCTAACGTGAAGCTGACGTGCTAATTGCGCTGTTTGCCGCATTAAGTCACCTGATACGCTAAAAGGTGAACACGGCGCTAATACGACCTGACGCATCGATAATGGCTTGGAATAATGGAACTGTGACACAACGCGTTCTGAATCTTTCAAAATCGTATCAATCGCTTGTACGACATCATCAGGTGGCAACCCCCCATCCTTTTGACTGAGACTCATGCTGCCCCGAGAGGCATGCAGTCGAATACCTAGCATTTCAGCTGCACGAAATTCTGCTTCAATTAAACCTGTGTCGTGATCCTTTGGAAAAACATAATGATGATCAAAGGCAGTGGTACATCCACTTTTAAGTAGTTCGCCTAGTCCCGTTACGCTACTAGCATAAACGATTTGTTCGTCTAAGTTTTTCCAAATCCCATAAAGTGTCGTTAGCCAATCAAACAATTCCATATTTTGGACCTGTGGCAGATTACGTGTAAACGTTTGATAGAGATGATGATGCGTATTAACCAATCCGGGATAAACCAGTTTATATTGCGCGTCCAACACTTGTTGCGCTGGTTTCACCTGTGGTCCAATATAAGTAATCTGGCCGTTTTCAATTAGTAAATTGGTGTCATGTAAAACGGTGTCTTGCTCATCACAAGTCACAATCGTGTGCGCATTTTTAATTAATAAAGTTGTCATTTAATGTACTGCTATACAAAATGTAGAATTATGTCATCCAACATAATGAGAAAGAAATATAGTTTTTCCTTTCCGAATTTCGTTTACTTCCGTCATCATTAGTATTCCGATAGCCGAAAAACGGGTAATCGCAGGGACTAACTCTTGAAGTTTAAGGGCATAGCCTGCCCCTTTTTAATTATTTTAAAGTGCGAGTTGTAATAAGTTTTGAACGGCATTTTCATCACGATCTAACGTGACACCACAAACATAACAAACATATTCATGGTGTTTTGTTTGATGTTTGGCATTCCCTCGCAGGCCAATTTTATCCGGCCCTTTTTTAACGTGTCCGCAATTAGAACACCGTTGGGTACTAGGATAATGCCGATCCGCTA
>NZ_AZDA01000090.1 GCF_001434575.1 Loigolactobacillus bifermentans DSM 20003 | reverse complement strand
GTTAAATCAGCTTCATATTTTTGTGCTTGTGTTTTAATTGCTTCGTAATCCATTATAATACCTCCATAATTGATCAGGAGAAACCTGCTCGGCCAAAAGCAAGCGTCGCTTGAGTGGATAATAAGTAGGTGCCAGACCCAGGTCATGTTCAGGACTTAACTTATTTCATCTCCGAGTATAGCACGTTCCTGAAAAAAATAAAGCAAAACTAAAAAAAATTTAGAAGGGCGGCGAAAACAGCTTAAAAATTTTTTGGTAAATTCATGAAAGCCCTTAACACCGCGGTTTAACAAAAAAGCGCACAAAAAAAGTATGAACAATATTGTTTTTTTGTTCATACTTCTCAAAAATTTTTAGTGATGACTTTCAGGGGAAGTGGTTTGATGATGTAACTTCGCTTTGGCCACCGCTGCTTCTTCGTGCAACTGTTCCCGATCATTTTCTAATTTCTGATGCAATTCGCCAGGGGTGCCAGGTTCCCGGTTTAGTTTGTCGTAAACATCGGTGTAAGCCATTTTGTTGCTTTGATCGGCCAACCGATTGCCCATAAAGGTGATCACAGACCCGATGATAATGACCACGATCCCAGCCACCGTGTTGATCACGATTTGATCATGCAAGATGAACAACGCCATGATTGGCGCCAGCGCTGGCTTAATGAAGAACACCAGCGAGGCCGTGGACACGTCGGACGTTTCCATGGCCAGGAAGTAAAAGCCGAACCCGCCAGCCGTTACGCCTAAGCAAATGTACGCTAACAATACAATGCTGTGTAAGGAAACGCCTTGCAAAAATGGAATGCTGGCAAAGGTGGCTAAATGGGCGTTGGTCAAGGCGGTTGAAATACTGCCAATGTGCGAGATGCCCATTAAGATCGCCAATTCAGCGGCACCGGCTAAGAAAGACAAGCTGGTCATGGTCAAACCGTTAAAATTGCGTTTGCCTGAGCCCCACCGGGAAATAATCGAATACAGCCCGAAGGTAATGGCGGAGGTAATGGACAAGGTCAAGCCCAGCGGATTGTTTAAATGCGCCGGGTTCACAATAATCAGCAGGCCCACAATGGAAATGATCACGGCTAACAAATTGGTTCGGCTGAGCTTTTCTCGTAAAATTAAATAGGAGAAGATCAGTGCAAACACTGGGTTACAGCTGAATAAAACGGCCACGGTGGAAGCCTGATCCACTTCAACGGCCAGCTGGAACAGCGTCATGCTCACCACAATGCCGCAAAAGCCGGTTAAGGCAAAAATCCCAATGTCGCTCAGCCGAATCTGATTGTGGGTTTGACGCAATGCCTTGATTGCAAACGGCAGTAGGAACACCCCGCCGACTAAAAAGCGTAAAAAGTTTAACTGGATCCCATTAAAACTACTACCTGCCAGCTTCAATGAAATTTCCATCGAACTGAATAGGAAGGTTGAGATCAGAACATATAAGTAAGTACGTTTCAAAATTTTCCAAACCCCTTTTTTGTTTGTACGGTATCTTTGTCAATATTTTATAATAAAAACATTGTCAAAAACGCAGAACTGAAATATAATTTTATTTATGCGAAATGGTTTAATTTAAATTATATTTCACTTTTTAAAAATGTCAATACAAGGTTTCATGAAAAGGTTTGAGGAAGGCACACTATGCAGTCGATTGAAAAACAAATTTTACATTTAGTAGACGTTGGGGGCCAGGTGTCTGCGCGGACGTTGGTGCAGATCTACACCCAGCGGCATTACAGCGAAATGACCATTCGCAACAATTTATCAGCGTTAAAAAATGACGGGCAGATCACCAACATTCGGCGGGGGTGGTATGCGATCACCGCTGCCGGCCGGCAACATTTAGCCGACATTAACCAAAAATACTTGCACTACCACGCAGTGTTTGCTGGGGATTGGTGGGTGGTGCTTTTGCGGATCCCAGAAACTCAACGCAAGGCCAAAGTGGCGTTGAAAACGGCGCTGTCCGACTACGGTTTTGCGGCGTATCAGTCTAATATTTACGTGTCGCCGTGGCCGTATGGCGATGAGATCTTGGCGGTGGCGCAGGCAGCCGGGGTGGCGGCCAGTGTGAAAGTCACCAGCGCGCGTTTTGAAAAAACGCCGATCACCCCAGCGGAGGCCTATGAATTGTGGCATTTGTCCGATTTAGCCCGAATGTACCGCCGCGAATTAGACTGGTTGCGCCAAAAACAACCGGTGTTGGCCAATTTACTGATTGCACAAGACGACAATGCTTTGTTACAGTTGTATTTAGATGTGGGCAACCACTTGAATCAAATGTTTTTGCAGGACCCGGTGTTACCCAAGCGCTTGCTACCCCGTCAATGGATCGGGGAACAAACCTTACAAGCGTTTATTCAAGCGTACGATCAAATCGCCGCCGGATTCCCAACGGATAGCCTCAATCATAAATTCATGGCGCCGATGTTTAGTGAGCGCCAGCGAATGCTTTAACAACTGAAAAAGCACCTGTGACCAAAAAGGCCAAAGGTGCTAGAAAGCAGGTCACGCATGCAACTTGAGATTACTTCAACGGCTTATTTTAAAAGATTGCAATTCGGTCAGGTGCTGTTTTTTGTCGGCATGTTGGTGTTAACACCATATGCCGCCGATTTTAAGCAGCAACTGGTTTTAATGGAAGAAGATTACCAAAGTTGGGCGCAACAATTTGAACAGGCGCACCCAGGCGAATGGCAGTGCTTCTACCAGATCAAGCCGAACACCGACTTAGCCCAGGCGCAAATGACTTTGACCTTTGTGGCCGAAAATGAGCGCCAACAACTGGATTACCAAGTGTTTTTAGAAAGCGTGGCCTAAGCCAGCGGCGCGGTGATAAAATAGCGCACCAGCTCGGTGGGCTCGGGATAACTATAGGTGATCGCCCGAAAATCCAGGTCCAGGTCAAAGCCTAGCCGCGTTAACAACGCCCGTGATGGCACGTTGTTAATGGCGGTGACGGCATTTAAACGCGTTTCATTTAAGTCATGAAACACAAATTGACTGAGGCTGGTAAGCACTTCAGTCATCACCCCATGGCGTTGCCAGTCCGGTAGAATTTCATACCCGACTTCAACGCTTTTTTCATGGGCTTCAAAATTCCACAGCTGAACCAGGCCCACAAAGGTGTCGTCGGCTTGCGTCATAATGCCCCAAGTTAAAAAGTCGCCTTGGCTGACGCCAGTCATCATTTTAATGATGTAGGCAATGGTTTGTTCCAGCGTGTCATCACGGGTGCGCCCTGAAGCCGCAGCCACCGTGGCACTGTGACGCAAAGCGTGGACCCCTTGCGCCGGAACGGTATTTAAAAACCGCAACTGATAGTGCGGCGTGTTGAGCAGTGAATATTGGTCTAAGGTTGACATGGATCGCGCCTCTTTTTTTGAAAGTAGCTTCATTATAACGCCAAATAGCGCGCGAGAAAACGCGCGACGCCATCGGCTTGATTGGCGTGCCGGGTGGTGTGGCCTGCCAGCGCTTGGATCTGCGGCTTGGCGTTAGCCATGGCAATGCCTAACCCAGCTGCCGTCAGCATTTCAGCGTCGTTGTCATCATCGCCAAATGCGATCACGTCCCGCTGGGTTAAGCCGAATTGCGGCAAAATATGGTCCAACGCACTGGCCTTGTTGGTGGCTTGCTGGATCACTTCCAACGCCGTATTGTCGCCACTCCAAGCCCCCCAAGTTTGAACGGCTACTTCAGGAAACTGTGTTTGAATCGCCTGTTGCAACGCTGGCAAGGTTTTGGCCTGAATGAAAAAAGTCATGGAAATCGGATCCCGCCGCAAGGTTTCTTGCGCCAGTAAAGCCCGGGGATGTCGCATGCTCGGGAAAAAAGGCAAATGCGCTACCGGCCGGTCCGGCAGTAACAACTGTTTGCCTTCCGCCACCACCGCACGAATCGGAAACGCCTGCCGCAGCTGCAACAAAGCCAACGCCGTTTGCCGGTGAATGGTCAACTGCCGCTCCCCAGCCCAATGCTGGTGCGGCCGATGGATCAAGGCGCCGTTAAAATTGATCATCGGCGTGGTTAAGTGCAACTGATCGTAATAACGTTCACTAATGTTGTCCGGCCGCCCAGTGGCAATCACCACATGGTGCCCAGCACGCTGGGCCGCCGCCAACACCCGCTTGGTGCGCTGACTAATTTTTTCCTTGCCATTTAACAAGGTGCCATCAAGGTCCAGCGCAATGAGTTTAGGTTGCATCGAAAAACTCCTTAGAGATAAAGTAGTTGATTTGCCAACGCAAATCGCGGATTGCCGTCGTTGTCCATTCTTGTGGCGGAAAACCGCACCGCAAGAAACATGGCACCAGCTAAGTGCACTAGGGTATCTTTGCTCCGCAAAGGTTTTGTTTTCGCTGGTTGTCCATTCTGGTGGACGAAGACCGTCACACCAGAAACATGGCACTCCTTAGAGATAGAATAGTTGAAATCGTAGTTGATGGTGTTTAAGGCCAGCAACGATTAGGATAAGCTTCAAATCAAATTAATTCCAGCTTAACAGGAAAGCCGCGGGAAGCAAAGTCAGTTGTTGTGAAAATCTGCTGGCGCTGCAAAAACGCCGATCACCAGCCTTGTGCAAGTAATCGGCGTTTTTAGCATGCTTAATAAAGTTCAGCCAGTTCTTCATCAGTAAACGGCAGGGTCTGCATCCGGCGCAAGGTCATAATGTGCTTGCCGTAATACTGATACAGCTTGGCGTAAAGGGCCACAAAGCTGGCTGGATCGTCTAGCGTAAAAAAGAAATAGCGCTGAGTGGCCAAATTTTGGCGGTACAAGGACGCGGAGGTGGTGATCACCACGTCGTCATGCGCGGCTTGTTCCGAGGTATAAGGGTGCACCTTAAAATAGGGCATGCCATCTAAAAACTCGGCGAAATCTTGGTAAATATAATTGCTGGCGTGAATATCCAAGCCAATGCGCAACTGAAACTGCGGGTTGTTGCCAATATACTGCCGGATCAGCAACAGGTAAATGGCCTTGGTCAACGCTGGCGCAACCTTGCGAAACGCGCGAAAAGCCGGTGGTAATTGCGCAAAATAGCAATCGATGGCGCGGTATAATTGATTTTTACCATAAGCTTTAAACACGCCATCCGAATTTTCTTCCTGTAACAGCATAAAAGGGCCTTGCAACACATAATACCCCAGGGCGGCATTTAGCAAATTACCAAACAGCACCCGATCCTGGGCCAAATTGACCCGGTCGTTAAAACAGGCGTGCTGCACAGCTGCTAACAGATCGGTACAAAACCGCCAGATCAAATTATTTTGACGCTGGAAATAGGCCAAATGTTGTTGCAAAAAGGCGCTATCGGCATCACGAAAAAGTGGCGGGTAATTCAGCACAAAAAAGCCAAAGTGCAATTCGCCGATCAGGTCATCAGCGCTTAGCGTGGCAGGTTGCAGTGCCTTTAACACATCCATTTGGTAATTTGGATTGTCATCAAGCAGCACGTTGTAGCGCGGATCATCGGGGACAAAATGGCCTTGATCTTGCCGCAGTAAAAACACGGCGGTGACCATGTCCATGTCCAGCCGTTCCCGAACTTCCGTAAACAAACGGATCTTTTCGTTGGCCAACGCTTGCACAGCCTGTACCCGCTGTTGCAAGGCTTCGGGGAAGATCTGAATGGACTGGTGCCGGGCAGCTAAATGGAAAATATAGTACAATACCAGCCGAATGTAGCGCTCGTCGCCGGTTAACGACAAGGTTTTATAGTGGAGGCGCACGTTAAACCGCTTTAAAAATTGCGTGAGCGGTTTCAGTTTACGAAAAATCGTCGACTGGCTGATGTTTAATGTTTGACTAAAATTTTCTAATGTTGGTGCTGGGTTAGTTAATAAATAATACAAAATTTTATACGGTAAATTGCGACTAATCAGTTGAAACCGATACCAGTCCAGCGACACTTTCAACTGGCGGGTATCGATACCACCATGGGGTGTTAAGATCCGTTGCTGCTCAGTTGAAAATTGTTGCACTTGCCGGTTGATGGCCTGTACCATATTGTAAGTCTTTTGATAAGACAGCCCTGCCCGTCGTGCCAGCTCATTAACGGTATAAGTATCGGGTTCTGTGCTGTCTAATAATTTATAAAAACGGTAGAACGTATCATCTGTTTTGGTCAATAAAATTTCTTCATAGTTCAAAGCAAGTCCCCATTTCTACACTTAGACAAGAAAAGGTGTCACTTTATTTTATTCCTAATAACAGAGACTGTATATGCTTATTTTGATTAAAAACTGAATTTTATGACTTAAATCAGTGCTTAACCGTTTGATTCAGTAGCTTCAGCCAATAAATTTTTGAGTAAAGTGACTTGATGCTGCAATTGCGCGCCAATATCCGTTTGCGCCACGCGTTTGCGCTGCACCACTTGATCGATCACCCGTTTGGTGGAAATAATGTCGGTCATATTGGCAATGGCGTCGTCGCGTGATGTAAATGGTTGGTGTGTCACCAGTTGCATGCCGTAGGAATTAAACAGCAGGGTATACCCGCCGATACCAGTGGTGGCATGGTAAGGCTTGGAGAAGCCGCCGTCAATCACCAACATTTTGGTTTCGGCCATGATCGGGCTTTGGCCTTTCTTAACCGGGGTATGGCCATTGATCACGTGCCCGTTATCGGGGTCCAAGCCAAATTCAGTGAGTAATTTTTCAACAAACCAGCGCTGTTGGCGCAAGTGATAATAGGCGTTGGGCTTTTCAAAATGGGTATCTTTGTCCGTGACAAAATAACGTTCAAAAGTCGTCATTTCGTGCTTCCCAAATAGCGGGGACCGCGGGCCAGTCCACAAGTACCACAACAGATCAGTGGCCAAGTCGGTTTTGGCTTTCGGTTCCGCAAAACTTTGGCGCAAATTGTCTTCAAACGCGCTGAGCAATTCCTTGCCGACGTAGGTTTTGCCGTCGATTTGTAAGCCTTCAAAGTTGCCTTTGGCGTCCACTGGCATACAGCCGTGGAACAACAAATTACCGTTGTACGCCAAATACATGTGGCCTTTTTCCATGAGAAACGCCATGTGTTGGTGCAACTTGTCGCTGTTTTGAAAGGCTTCACTGAGTTGGTCGATGAGCAGGCGTTCTTCTGGTAACAGTTCATAAGGCTTGGCCGGGTCAATGGTTTGGAAACAAGGATTGGTGAGCTTATAGGTTTTGCCCGCTAAGTCAATGGTGTTTTTCTTGTAATCAATTTTGTCCAGCAAGGCGCGGTGGGCCATGTTAAATTCAGGGCGGCGGGCAATCGCTTGCCCTTCCAGCTTAAACTGAATGATACTAATGGCCTGCTGGATCTGGGTGATCTGCAACTGTTCCGGCGCCGTTAACGGCTTTTCCGAGCGCATCATATGGGGCCGAAACGCCGGATTATCTTGATAGTGTGCCGCCGCAAACAAAGCCAAATGGCGCAAATTAATGCCGTAAGCGTCTTCAATAATGCTTAAATTATTGTAACGGGCGCAGATCCGCAGTAAATTCGCCAAGCACAACTGGGAACCAGAAACGGCCCCCAGCCATAAAATGTCGTGGTTGCCCCACTGAATGTCCAACGAGTGGTAGCGCATTAAGCGTTCCACAATTTTTTCAGGGTGTGGACCCCGATCATAAATGTCCCCGACCATATGTAAATGGTCCACCACCAGCCGTTGAATACTGTGGCAGGTGGAAATAATAAACGCATCGGCTTGACCAAGACTAATAATGTTTTCGGTGATCTGTTGATAATACTGGAGCTTATCCGAATTATTGTTATCGGCGTAAAGCAGTTCCTCAGTGATGTAAGCAAACTTCGGTGACAACGCCTTACGCAGCTTGGAACGGGTGTACTTGGTGGACACAAAATGCAGTAATTCGATCAAACGTTGGAACGTATCCAAGTACCATTGGCATAAATCGTTGTGATGTTGATAACGTTGCCGAATGACCTTCAGGCGTTCAGATGGATAGTAGATCAAGAAGGCAAAATGACTGATGGATTGTTCGGTCATGCGACCGGCAAATAAGTCCTGGATCTTGAGCTTAACATTCCCTGAACCGTTGCGAAGCACGTGCTGAAAAGCATCGTATTCACCATGCACATCGCTTAAGAAGGCTTCCGTACTTTTAGGTAAGCTTAAAATAGCTTGTAAATTAATGATCTCGGTTGCCAGAGCCGTTTTCGTTGGAAATTTTTTCCGAAGCAGCGTGGCCTCATTTTCACACATAGAGATGAAACCTCCTCAGGTTTTTAGATACTATTTTGACGTTTATTTGGCGTCAAGATAACTTGATTATAGCGCTTTCTTAAACAAATACCAATTCCAAATTAAAAACCACTAAGGCCGTTACACGATTGAAAATTAACCTAGACCAATTAAAAAGAATGAAAAAATAGTTGACAATCTGAGCCGAACTATTTAAGCTAAGCCATAACAAATTAATCGTCCAACAAACCAATGAGCTGGAGATCAAGATCGTGGTGCACGCCCAGAGAGCTGCCGGTGCTGAGAATGGCAGTCGAACGCAAACGATTAAATGGACCAGCGAGGGTTCCCTCGAAAAGCGATGAGTACGGGGAAACGTACAGACATACGTCAGTTGTCAGGGGGATGTTCGTCCTCTGTTAAGTTGGAGTACGGGCTTTTTTGGCGTACTCAATTAAGGTGGCACCGCGGAAAATTCCGTCCTTAACAAGCATCATTTGTTACGGGCGGTTTTTTTGTACTCAAAAATAAAGGGGTTATGCGTTATGCCAACCAAAATCCAACTCGCCGAACTGGCCGCCCACTATCCAGCGGTGCCTGTGATCCGCCAATTTACCTTAACCGACTTTCAGCCACTACACGTGATCGAAGTGTTGCGCCAAGCCGGGGAACCTTGCTACTTGCTCACGGGGAAACCGAAAACCACCGAAGACGGTTACACCTTTGTAGGCCTGCACCCCAAAGAAGCCTTAACCTACCGCAACGGGGTGCTGACCAGCGAAACGGCGGCCGGCACCACCCAAACTGAAACCGCCATTCAACCCGCGTTGGAGCAACGTTTAGCGGCTTTGCGCACGCCTAAGTTGCCTGGCCTGCCACCTTTTACCGGCGGGTTAGTGGGCTACTTTGCCTACGATTACGCCCAATATCCCAACCGCACCCTAAAGCCCCATAGCGCCGACCCGCTGGGCTTAAACGACGTGGACCTCTTGTTGGTGGACCAAGTGTTGGCCTACAACCATGCCACCCAAGTTGTCACATTAAGCCAAATTGTGCCTAGCGCGGACTTTGAACAACGCTACGACGCCGTAGTGGCGGCTTTGGCCCAACAGGAAGCCCAATTACGCCGGCTTTTGGACCAACCTGCGCCACGTTATCCCTTTGCCATCACCACGCCGTTACAATTGCAATTTGATTTGCCCACCTTTGCCAAACAAGTCGAGGCCGCCAAACAGCACATTGTGGCCGGCGATATTTTTCAGCTGATTTTCTCCAATCCGCAGCACGCCACGCTGACCGGATCCTTGTTAGCCGCGGCACCCCAGCTGTTTAAAAGCAGTCCGTCGCCGTATCAATTTTATTTCCAGCATGGCGACTTTGAAGCCATTGGCGCCTCACCTGAAACGCTGGTCAACCGCCAAGGCACTCAGCTGTTCACCTATCCCTTAGCCGGAACCCGGCGCCGTGGCAAAGATGCTGCCGAAGAAGCCAAATTTGCCAACGAACTGCAAACCAGCCCCAAAGAGCAATCCGAACACAACATGCTGGTGGATCTGGGCCGCAACGATCTCGGGCGCGTCAGCCAATTTGGCAGTGTGCAAGTCACGCAATTGCGCCAATTGCTGAAATTTTCCAACGTGATGCATTTAGGCTCCACCATCGAAAGCCAGGTGGCCGCTGACGTATCGGCCATTGACATTGTCAACGCCTTAATGCCAGCGGGCACGCTGTCTGGTGCGCCGAAAGTCCGCGCCATGCAACTGATCGACGAACTGGAAAATAACAAACGCGGCTTGTACGGCGGTTGCCTCGGTTATTTAGACTACAACGCGGATCTGGACATGTGCATCGGCATTCGCCTGGCTTACCGCCAAGGCGATACGCTGGTGGTGCACTCTGGCGCCGGCATTGTGGCCGATAGCCTGCCTGAACAGGAATACCAAGAATTTAACAATAAAGCCCGCAGTGTGGTTAACGCATTGCTCACAACGGATAAGGAGCTGAACGCTAATGTTGTTGCTGATTGATAATTACGATAGTTTTACGTATAACTTATACCAACTGATCGGCCAACTCACCGACCAACCCATTCGCGTGGTGAAAAATGACGACCTAACGGTGGCCCAAGTTCGGGCCTTGCACCCGGCTGGTATCGTGTTGTCCCCAGGACCAGGTCGGCCTGAAGACGCCGGCATTACCGAAGCCGTGGTCGCCGAATTAGCCGGTGAACAGCCGATTTTCGGCGTGTGCCTTGGGCACCAAGCCATTTGCCACGTTTACGGCGGCAACATTGTGGCCGCGCCAGTGCTGATGCACGGCAAAACCTCGCCGATTCAGCAAACCCAGGCTAACGTGCTCCTGGCCAACTGTCCGGACCGATTCACCGTTGCCCGCTACCACTCGTTAGTAGCGGCTGACCCGGTGGGACAAAACTTGACCATTACCGCCACAACCGCCGACGACGAGATCATGGCCGTCGCCGACGACGCTCACCAAGTCTACGGCGTCCAATTCCACCCCGAATCCATCATGACCGACCCAGCAGCCGGCCGCCAAATCATTGAGAATTTTTTGGCGTTAACGGCAGCGAAGGTGGGGTAGCGTAAAGATTCATTCCGCTGCGGGCAGCGGGGGCCGTGGAACGCGGTGGGCACGACTTTGAACCCGGGAAATCACCGGTTTCAAAGCTCGGCCTTGTCGTAAGCGATAAATCGCCAACGACAATTTCACCACTGACGGCCCCGCCACCCTCCGCTGCATTAGGCTGGTGCTTCGATTTGTTATTAAGGCGCAGCGCATTGATTATGTTTTGGAGGTGCTGGTCGTTTATTGATGGCGTTTTGAGCGTAATTTACAAGTGGTTGAGCGTGAATTGCGTTGATGTGCGGTGTAATTATGTTGCGAAAGTAGTGCATTTGCAGGACGTTGTTTTGACGTAACTGGGTGAAAAATTATTAAGTATGATATGGGCAATTGTCTGTAAAGCAAATTTTATTTTGTTTTATACCGCCAGTAGTCACAATTTTTTGTTGGCTAATTCAGCAACTTGTGATTCAACTTTCGGTCGCTTTATGATAAGCAAATACCAGTCAGAATGGAGCAGAACACGGCGTGGTCGTCAGCCGTGACGGTGATACTTAGCGATTTATCGCTTAGTAGTCACGCGAGACGGAGGAAATCCACTTTTGGTGATTTTCCAAAAGTTAGTTCCGGAGCGAGCCACAGCGTTCCACGACCTAAGCCGTGTGGCGCGGAATGGATTCGACGTGCTAACCTTGCGTTCCACGGCCCCCGCCACCCGGAGCGGAATGGGTGCTCATACACCAGTACCAAGCACTCAAAAAATAAATTATGAAAAACTGTTGACAAAACAATGAGAAAATATTATTGTTAGTGACAACAAAATATTCGTCCAACAAACCAATGAGATGGAGATCAAGATCGTGGTGCACGCCCAGAGAATTGCCGGTGCTGAGAATGGCAGTCGAACGCAAACGATTAAATGGACCATCGAGGGTTCCCCCGAAAAGCAATGAGTACGGGGAAACGTACAGACATACGTCAGTTGTCAGGGGGATGTTAGTCCTCTGTTGAGTTGGAGTACAAGGCCTTTTTCGTTAGGCAAAATAGGTCGCATTGTACTCAATTAAGGTGGCACCGCGGAATAATCCGTCCTTAACAATCATCATTTGTTATGGACGGATTTTTTGTTGCTTAAAAAACAACCAAACGGGGGAATCCATTATGATCGAAAATGCCATTCAAAAAGTAGCCATGAAAGAAGATTTAACCTTTGACGAAGCCAAAACCGTTATTGATGAAATTATGAGCGGCAATGCCAACGATATTCAAATCGCCGGCTTACTCACGGCGCTGAGTGTGAAAAATGAAACCATCGACGAAATTGCCGGGGCGGCCCAAGCCATGCGCGACCACGCGTTAACTTTCCAACCTGCCGAAGATGTCTTAGAAATTGTGGGTACCGGTGGTGATCATTCTAATTCGTTTAACATTTCCACCACCTCCTCACTGGTGGTGGCAGCGGCAGGCACGCCAGTGGCGAAGCACGGTAACCGTGCGGCGACTAGCAAAAGCGGCGCGGCAGATGTGTTAGAAGCGTTAGGGGTGAAAATTGATGTAACGCCAGAAACCAGCGCTGACGTGTTGCACCAAATCGGCATTTGCTTCTTATACGCCCAGGAATATCACCAAGCCATGCGCTTTGTGGCACCGGTGCGCAAAACCTTAGGCATTCGGACGTTGTTTAATATTTTAGGCCCGTTAGCCAACCCAGCCGGCGCCAACATGCAGCTGTTAGGCGTTTACGACAAAGCTTTGTTGGAACCACTGGCCAAGGTGTTGCAACAGTTAGGCGTGAACAAGGCCATGGTGGTGCACGGCGCGGATGGCTTAGATGAGGTGTCCTTAACTGGCACCACCGACGTGTGTGAATTGCAAAACGGCCAGCTCACCACTTATCAGATCACGCCGGAGCAATTCGGCCTGGAACGTTGCCAGCCGGCTGATTTAGTCGGCGGCACCCCAGCCGATAATGCCAAGATCACCGCCGCCATTTTAAATGGTGCCAAAGGCCCACAACGGGACGTGGTGTTAATGAATGCTGGTTGCGCGTTACACGTGGCACATCCCGACTTGACCATTGCTCAGGCCATCCAATTAGCCGCGGATACCATTGATACGGGTAAGGCCAAAGCGGAGCTAGCTGACTTTATCGCTTTAACGCAAAAGGGGGCTGCCGCTTGATTCTTGACCAACTTGTGGCCGCCACGGCAAAACGTTTGGTGGCTGAAAAAGCGGCGCTGCCACTGGCCACGTTAAAGCAGCAAGTGGCGGCATTACCAGTGACCCAGGATTTTCCCTTTGAGGCCAATTTACGTCAACCCGGTCTGCACGTCATCGCGGAAGTGAAAAAAGCATCCCCGTCCAAAGGCCTGATTGCGCCGGACTTTCCTTACTTGCAAATTGCCAAAGACTACGCCGTAGCCGGGGTCAGCGGGATCTCCGTATTAACCGAACCCGATTATTTCCAAGGCCAGTTAGCGTATTTAAGCACCATTGCGGCCAACGTGAACGTACCGGTGTTGCGCAAGGATTTCACCATTGATCCTTACATGATCTATCAAGCCAAAGCCGCCGGCGCCAGCGTGATCTTACTGATCGTGGCGATTTTAACCCCGCACCAATTACGCGACTACCTGAATTTGGCCCACAGCTTAGGCTTATCCGCCATTGTGGAAGCCCATGATGCCGCCGAAGTAGCGGCGGCGCAAGCCGCTGGCGCCCGGATCATTGGGGTGAACAACCGCAACTTGAAAGATTTTACGGTTGATTTTCATAACAGTTTAACGTTGCGCCAACAGATTCCAGCGGAAACGCTGATGATCGCCGAAAGTGGCATTCAAACCCCAGCCGACATTGCCCAACTGGCCGCCGCTAAGATCAACGGGGTGTTAATTGGCGAAACGCTGATGCGGGCCCCGGATAAAGCGGCCAAGCTAGCCGAATTGTTCAGCGAGGTGCCTGCTCATGACGCAAATTAAATTGTGTGGGCTGTTTCGGCCCGTAGATGTGGTTGCGGCCAATGCGGCAGCCCCTGAATTTGCCGGCTTCGTGTTTGCCAACAGCCACCGGCAAATTAGCCTGGCCCAGGCCCAAAATTTTCGCAAAAAACTAAACCCTACTATTATAACCGTCGGCGTGTTTGTAGACGCGCCGCTAACCGAAATGCTGGCGGCTGTAAACAGCGGCGCCATCAGCTACGTGCAATTACACGGCCATGAAACGGAAACGATGGTCGACCAGTTGCAACAAGCCGGCGCCAAGGTGATCCAAGTGTTTAACCTGACCCAAACCACCTATCAGCCCACCCAAGCTGACGCCGTGATGTTTGACGCCGGCAAAGGGACTGGGGAAACGTTTGATTGGACACAAGTGCCGCAAAACGTGCCCCAACCTGTTTTTCTAGCAGGGGGCATTACCGTGGCCAACGTGACCGCCGCCATCCAAACGGTACATCCCACCGTGATCGATGTGTCCAGTGGCATTGAAACCGGCGGCTTAAAAGACCCACAGAAAATGCGCCAGCTCACCCAGCTGGTCCATGACTTTAATGAATGAGAGGAACTGACACATGACAGAAGATAACCAAACCGGCCGCTACGGCACTTATGGTGGCCAATTTATTCCAGAAACCCTAATGAGTGAAATTGAACGGATCACCGCGGCTTACAACCACTACAAAGCGGATCCCGAATTTTTAAAGGAATTTCACGATTTATTGAACAATTACGCTAACCGGCCATCCTTGCTTTATTTTGCCGAACAAATGACCGCTGACCTCGGTGGGGCGCAAATTTATTTCAAACGGGAAGACTTAAATCACACCGGTGCCCACAAAATTAATAACGTGATCGGCCAAGCCTTGCTGGCCAAGCGCATGGGCAAAACCCGCCTGATTGCCGAAACGGGCGCCGGCCAACACGGGGTGGCCACCGCCACCATTGCCGCTTTATTTAACATGGACTGCGAAGTCTTTATGGGCAAAGAAGACACCGACCGCCAACGCCTAAACGTGTACCGCATGGAACTGCTCGGCGCCAAAGTGCATGCTGTGACCACCGGCACCCAAGTGTTGAAAGATGCCGTCACCGCCACCATGCAAGAATGGACTCGCCGGGTAGACGACACCTTCTACGTCATGGGTTCCGCAGTTGGCCCTTATCCTTTCCCACAAATGGTCCACGACTTCCAAAGTGTGATCAGTAAAGAAGCTAAACAACAGTTACTGCAGGAAACGGGTAAATTACCAGACGCTGTCGTGGCTTGTGTCGGCGGTGGCAGTAACGCCATTGGCAGTTTCGCCGACTTTATTGACGACCCTAGCGTGAAATTGTACGGGGTGGAGGCCGCTGGTGACGGTGTCGACACCGACCGCACCGCCGCCACCATTGAACGGGGTTCTGACGGCATTTTCCACGGTATGAAATCGATTTTCTTACAAGACAAACACGGTCAAATTGACAAAGTGTACTCCATTTCAGCCGGTTTGGATTACCCGGGGATTGGCCCCGAACACGCCGCTTTAGCCAAAAGTGGTCGCGCCGAATACGTGGGCATTACCGACGCCGAATCTGTGGACGCTTTTGAATACATTGCCAAGACGGAAGGTATTATCGCCGCTGTTGAAAGCTGTCATGCCGTGGCTTACGTGGAAAAATTAGCGCCAACTATGCGCAAAGACCAGATTATTATTTGCACCATTTCTGGGCGCGGGGACAAAGACGTGGCATCAATTGCCAAATATCGTGGGGTGGACATCAATGAGTAATTTAAAACAAGTTTTTACAGATGAAAAAGCATTTATCGCCTTTGTGGTAGCCGGCGATCCCAATTTTGACGCCACCGTTGACCACATTGTGGCCTTAGCCGAAGGTGGCGCCGACATTGTGGAAATTGGCTTGCCATTTTCCGACCCAGTGGCCGACGGTCCCGTGATCCAAGAAGCTGATTTACGGGCTTTTGCCGCCGGGGCCAACACCGACAAAGTCTTTGACCTGGTCGCTGCAGTTCGCCAACGCACCCAAGTTCCGTTGGTGTTCTTAACCTACTTAAACTTGATCTTCAAATACGGTTACGACGCTTTTTGCGCCAAATGTGCTGAACTTGGCGTTTCCGGTTTGGTGATTCCCGACATGCCCTATGAAGAACGCGCTGGCTTAGCCCCTTATGCCGACCAACACGGGGTGGACCTCGTGCCGCTGATCACGCCCACCTCAGGGGACCGCATTGCTAAAATCGCCAAAGCGGCCACTGGCTTCATTTACGTGGTGTCTTCCTTAGGCATTACCGGCACCCGGGATGAGATTCAAACCGATCTGGGGAGCTTAGTGAGCCAAATCAAAGCCGTCACCGACATCCCAACCGCCATTGGCTTCGGGGTCCACACCCCAGACCAAGCCGCCGCGCTGGGCCAAGTGGCAGACGGCGTCATCGTCGGCAGCGCCATTGTGAAACTCATCGCCGAACACGGTGACCAAGCCGCCCCTTATTTAAAGCAGTATGCCCATGAGATGAAGGCTGCTTTGCCAGCCAAATAAATCAAAAAGCCGCAACGTCAACTGACGTAGGCGGTTTTTTTGGTGGCTGCAAGCAATTACACCAGGTCCGTCAGCACCTGTCGCAAGCGTTGCCCAATGGGCTGGGCGGTGGCTAACCGGGCGTAGCTTAGCCGTAAAGTGTTGGCTTGGCTGCCAAACAAAAAGCCGGGCAGCACCTGTAAATCGGCTTTTAAAAAGGCAGCGTAGTCTTGTGGCGCCAGCAACCGTGGTAACTGCAAGTGCAACCAAATCAATGTACCATGCCGGGGTATTTGATAATGGAGCAGACCTTGTTGTTGCAGCGGGCGTAACTGTTGCACCAGTAGCTGTTGGCGTTGTTGCAGGCGCTGGTCCAGCTGTTGCAACGCCGTTGGCAAGGTAGGCTGCGTCAATAAAGACGTGGCTACCAATTGGGGAAAAATGCTCAGCCCGGCTTCCATTTGTTGGCGCATATTGGCTAAATGCGTCACCACTTGGGTTGGCGCCACCAACCAGCCGATCCGCGTTTGGGAGCCGGTGACCATGGACAGGGAGCCGACGTACAGCACGTTAGCGGGATCCAGCGCTTTTAACGGTGGCGGCGTGGTGGACTGACCAGCGTTACTGAGACCAAAGGGATCGTCTTCCACAATGGGCAGTTCTAATTGGCGGCAAGCGGCTACCAAGGCCTTGCGCTGAGCCAGCGGCATGGTGCGGCCAGTGGGATTTTGGTGGGTAGGGTCGACCAGTAATAGGCGAATGTGCTGCTGGTAATACAACTGTTCCAAACGCGCCAGATCCAAGCCGCCATTGGCCAGCAACGGTACGCCAAAAATGCGGATCCCCGCTGCCTGAAATAAGGGCTGTTGGTAAAAATAAGACGGGGCTTCCACGGCAATGGCATCCCCAAACGACAGCAGGCCTTGGGTGATCAGGAAAAAGGCTTGTTGCGCCCCAGCCGTGATCAGCCATTCTTCGCGCCGCGGCGTTTGCCCTAAATAACCGGCCAACCGCTGTTGCAGCTGCTGTTTCAATGCTGGCGCACCACTGGTTGCCACTTGCTGTTCGCCTTGCCAAGCCTCATTCAGGGAAAAATTCGGGTTATCTAACGTCAAGGCCAAGTCGCTGGGCAAACTGCCATCCGTCAGGTCAATGGTTCTGGCGTTGCGGGGCTGCTGTTGCAACTGCACCATAAAATTATCGGGGTCGCTAAGCCGATTGGTGGTGAGGTAAGTTTGCCAACGCACCCCTTGCGGCAGCACGCCCCATTTGTCGGCGTTGACCCACGTACCACTGCCCACATGGCGCACTAAAATGCCGCGACTGACCAGCTCATTAAACGCGTGTTGTACGGTGGAACGGTCCACGCCTAGTTGCTGGGCCAAGTGCCGTTCGGCGGGTAATTTTTGACCAGGCAGTAAGGTGCCGGTTTGCAAACTGTGATGGATCAGATCAATGATTTTTAAGTAAGGCGGCTGTTGGCCGGCCGGTAATTGCCACTGCATGTGCTCAATCCTTTCTGAAAATTGGTTGGGATAAAAACAACCAATTGGTCGTTGGCACCTATTTTAGCATAGGCTAAGCTAGCCCTAACCTTTAATTTGTGCGCGCAAGTTAAACGACCTACCAAATAAAGTAATTGAGGCGATTTGATCATGACAACAGAAACAGCAACTTTAAAAGTTAAGCGCGGCATGGCGCAAATGCAAAAACAAGGGGTGATCATGGACGTGGCCAACGTGGAACAGGCGAAAATCGCCGAAGCCGCAGGGGCCGTAGCCGTGATGGCGTTGGAACGGGTGCCATCTGACATTCGCACTGCTGGCGGCGTAGCCCGGATGACGGATCCAGCCATGATCCAAAGCATTATGGACACCGTGACCATTCCCGTGATGGCCAAGGTCCGCATCGGTCATTTTGCCGAAGCGCGGATTTTAGAAGCCCTCGGCGTAGATTACATTGATGAAAGTGAAGTGCTCACGCCAGCCGACGATAATTACCACATTCAAAAAGCCGACTACAAAGTCCCCTTTGTGTGCGGCTGCCGCGACCTAGGTGAAGCCTTACGCCGGATTGGCGAAGGGGCCGCCATGCTGCGGACTAAAGGCGAACCTGGCACCGGCAATATTGTGGAAGCCGTACGGCATATGGAAAAGGTTCAAACCCAGATCAAACAAGTGGTTGCGGCGGATCCGGAGCAATTAATGACCATTGCCCGGGACTTAAAGGCGCCGTACGAGCTGGTTCAAGAAGTGCATGCCGCTGGCAAATTGCCGGTGGTCAACTTCGCCGCTGGTGGCGTGTCCACCCCAGCCGATGCCGCTTTAATGATGAATTTAGGCGCCGAAGGTATTTTTGTGGGTTCAGGGATTTTTAAATCAGACAATCCTGAAAAATTTGCCAAAGCCATTGTAACGGCCACTGCGCATCCCACAGATTACGCCTTGATCGCCAAAGTCTCATCCGGGTTAGGCAACGCCATGAAAGGCATTGAACTGTCAACCTTAACCGAAGCCGAAAAAATGGCGAACCGAGGCATTTAAGATGACACAAATTGGGATTTTAGCCTTACAAGGCGCCTTTACCGAGCACGCCCGGGCCTTACAAGCCTTAGGCGTCACTACCACCTTTGTGCGCACCGCCGCAGACTTAACGGACCTAGATGGCCTTGTTTTGCCAGGCGGCGAAAGCACCACCATGCGCAAACTATTAACCCGCGAAAATTTGCTGGCCCCGCTGCGGCAGTTGATCCACCAAGGCCTGCCGACCTTTGGTACCTGCGCTGGCTTGGTGTTGCTGAGCCAGCCCGACGCGTTAAACGGCTTAACCGGCGACGTGGTTCGCAACGGCTTTGGCCGCCAACGGGAAAGTTTTGAAACTGAGCTAACACTGCAAGGCTTGGCGCAACCTTTTCCAGCGGTGTTTATCCGCGCACCGTACTTAAAAACGGTTGGCCCCGACGCTACTGTTTTGGCTCAAATCGACCACCGTATTGTGGCCGCCCAACAAGCCAACGTGCTGGTCACCGCTTTTCACCCAGAACTAACGGCTGACACTCAGCTACACGCCTATTTTCTCAAACATTTCGTCACGAAAAGCTGACCTGCGGGTTGGCTTTTTTTGCACCGGCTTGACAGCAATTGCAAGGTGAATCTTTGTCAACCCGCCCGCCGATAGTTTTTTTCTATCAGGCGCCAACCGGCTTGGACACTGGCTTTGGCTGGCAGTGGCAAAAAGGGCGCGTCAAACAGGACAAAGTGTGGTTTAATAAAAATGAATAAGCTTGTGAAAAGGACGTGGTGAGATGGGCGTGGGACAGGTATCCTTGGTAGGCACTGGGCCAGGCGCGCCAGAATTATTAACGTTGCTAGGCCAGCGGCGGTTGGCGGAAGCGGACGTGGTGTTGTATGATCGGCTACTTAACCCGGCGCTGCTACAATTTAGCCGGCCGGCAGCCCAACGGCTTAATGTGGGCAAATTGCCGCGTCATCATCGGATTCAGCAAAAGCAGATCACTGCGTTACTGATCGAATTGGCCCAAGCTGGCAAAAAAGTGGTGCGGCTAAAAGCCGGCGACCCTTACGTCTTTGGCCGTGGTGGGGAAGAAAGTCAGGCGTTAGCTGCAGCGGGCATTGAGTTTGAAGTGGTGCCGGGCATTACCAGTGCGTTGGCCGGTTTAGCCGCAGTAGGCATTCCCATGACCCACCGGGACTACGCTGCGAGTTTTCAGGTGATCACTGGGCAACGCCGGCGCCATGGCAACCCCATTGATTGGGCGCACATTGCCCCAAGTCACGGCACGTTGGTGTTTCTCATGGGCATGACCCAATTACCGCAAATTGTGGCCCGGTTGCAACAATACGGGCAACCAGCGACAACGCCAGTGGCCGTGATCCAATGGGCCACCCATTGGCGCCAGCGGGTGGTAACAGGGGATTTAACCACCATTGTCACCAAGGTCAAACAAGCGGGGCTGGGCGCGCCGAGCTTGATCGTGGTAGGGGATGTGGTGCGGCTTCAAGCCGCTTTAGCCCCTCAGCGGCCGCTACAAGGCTGCCATTTACTGGTGCCGCACAGTCAGCGCCAGCATTTGTACCAACAATTAACCGATCAAGGGGCTGCGGTGCAGCCATTTTGGCGCAGTCAGTCCCAGCCAGTGGCGTTTCAATGGCCGACGTTAATGCCAGGGCAGCCACTGGTGATCACGGATGTCACCGCCTGGCAGTATTTGCAGCAATATTTGTTAGCCCAAGGTCAAGACTTGCGCAGTTTAGCCGGTCACCCGCTGTGGACGGCCTATCAGATGACCGCCCGAAAGTTACGGGAACAAGGGTTGTTAGTCGCTGGCCAAGGTTTTCCAGCTCATGCAGTGGTGATTGGCGCCCAAGAAGATTTGCCCCGACTGAATTTCACCGCTAACCAACAAGCAGTTGCCACTTACCGGCGACAGGCATTGGATCAAACGGCCTTGCCGATCCGTGATTTTCATGGCGCAGTTTTCACCAGTCAACGGGCCTTTTTAGACCTGTGGCAAGGGCTAAATCGCACCCAGCAGCAACAATTACGCCACCTGCCCTGCTTTGTGTTTGGCGACCAGATCCGTCAATTGGCCTGGCAATTTGGGTGTCAACGTTGTTACACCGTGGCGTCCCAAACAGCCACCGCACAGATCACCGCTTGGTGGCAGCAAACGAGGTGAGGGCATGTACCCAGTGATGTTAAATTTAGCCGGCCAACCGGTGGCGGTGGTGGGTGGGGGCCACGTGGCAGCGCGGAAAATCAGCGCTTTATTAGCGGCCCAGGCCCAAGTCACGGTGATCAGTCCAACGCTGGATCCGGCGATCCCCCAAGCACAAGTGCAGTGGTTGGCCCAAGCTTACAGGCGAGAATTGGTGCAGCACATGGTGTTGATCATCGCCTGTACGGATCAGCCGCAACTCAACGCCCAGATCCGCCAAGACGCCAGCCCCGGCCAATGGGTGAACAATACCAGCGACCACCGGGCTTCAGATTTTTACAATATGGCGCAAGTCCAGCAAGGGCAGGTCACCGTGGCGATCTCCACCAACGGCCATGCGCCAAGCCGGGCTAAAAAATTAAAGCAACAGCTTAAAACTTGGTTAAAAGCGCATGTTGATTAAGGTCAAAAAGTGCTAGCCTAGAAGATGAAGTAAGAGAGGACTGGCAAAAACATGCGAACAAAAATTGTGATCGGCACGCGCAAAAGTCAACTGGCTTTGCGCCAAACGGCCATTGTGGTGCAGGCGCTGCAGCGGCAGTTTCCTGATTTAACCGTCGAAGTGGCAAAGATTACCACCCAGGGGGATCGTGATCGGAAAAGTAGTCTCCAAAAAATTGGCGGCAAAGGGGTGTTTGTCAAAGCCATTGAGCAGCAGTTGTTAAATGGTACCATTGATTTGGCGGTGCACAGCTTAAAAGACGTGCCACCGGCATTGCCCACCGGCTTAGCCTTAGGTGCGATTTTAAAACGCGCGTCGCCGTTTGATTGCTTGGTTACCCCGTTACCGCTGACCCAGTTTTCAGACCTGCCCCAAGGTGCCCGTTTAGGCACCAACAGTTCCCGCCGCGGGGCAAATTTACGTCATTTACGGCCGGATCTAGAGATCGTCCCCATTCGCGGCAATGTGGAAACCCGCTTACACCAAATTGAAACCCAGCACTTAGCTGGCGCAATTTTGGCAGAAGCTGGTTTGGATCGCCTGGCCATTGACCTTGGAACGTACCGACGGCTGTCCTTACGTCATGTGCTGTTACCGGCCGCCGGCCAAGGGGCGTTAGCCGTGGAAAGTCGCGCCAATGACGCGGCACTGGCCCCATTTTTACAGGCCATTAACGACCCACAAACCGCCGCTTGTGTGGGCATTGAGCGGGATTTTATGGCCGCATTAGGCGGCACGTGCAGTTTTCCCATTGGCAGCTATGCCTTTACCAATGCCCTGGGCTATCGCTTTAAAGGCTTTGCGGCTGCCGCCGACGGTCAGCACTGGTTTGAGGTGGAAAATAACGGGCCGCGGCCAGCTGGCATTGGCCAAACGGCCGGCAATATTTTAATTGACCAAGGGGCTTTAAACGTGATTCAACCTTAATTTAATTTTGGAAGGAAGTTTTTGGAATGGTTCAATTTGATCATCATCGTCGTTTACGCAGCAGCGCCGCAATGCGGGATCTCGTGCGGGAAACCCATTTGCTTAAAACGGATTTAATTATGCCGGTGTTTGTGCAAGCCGGTTTAACTGGGAAAAAGGAAATTCCATCCATGCCGGACGTGTATCAATTTGGCTTGGATACGATTTTGGCAGAAATCAAAACCATTGTGGACCTGGGCATTCAGTCGATTATTATTTTCGGGATCCCCGACCACAAAGACGAGGTGGCGACTAGTGCTTGGGAGGAAAACGGCATTGTGCAAGCCGCCATTCGTAAAATCAAAGCCGCTTATCCTGATTTGATCGTGATTGCGGACACTTGTTTGTGCGAATATACCTCAACGGGCCATTGTGGCATTGTCCGCGACGGTGAGATTTTAAACGATGAATCCTTAACGTACATTACCAAAACCGCTGTCAGCCAGGTGGCAGCTGGCGCGGATATTATTGCGCCTTCCAATGCCATGGACGGCTATGTGGCGGCCATTCGCCAAGGTTTAGATGACGCTGGGTTTATCAATACGCCGATCATGTCCTATGCCGTGAAATACGCCTCCAGCTTTTATGGCCCGTTTCGGGATGCGGCCAACAGTGCCCCAGCTTTTGGCGACCGGAAAACCTATCAAATGGACCCAGCCAACCGCTTAGATGCGTTGCGGGAAGTGGCTAGCGACGAAGAAGAAGGCGCCGATTTTGTGATGGTCAAACCATCCATGGCCTTTTTAGACGTGATGCGGGAAGTGCGCAACCAAAGCAATTTGCCGTTGGTGGCCTATAATGTTTCCGGCGAATACGCCATGATCAAAGCCGCTGCCCAAAATGGCTGGATCGACGAGGAACGCATTGTCAACGAAACGTTGGTGGGTATGAAACGCGCTGGCGCTGACTTGATCATCACCTATTTTGCCAAAGACGTGGCCCGCCGCTTGGATCAGGCTTAATATGGCCTATTTGCTGACGTACCCTCAGGCCAATGTGCCCGTAGCGTTGCAGCAACAATTGGCGCCGTTTCAGCCGGTGTATTATCCGTTGCGGCAGCTGACGCCGCGACCATTAACAGCCGCAGAACAGCGACTGATTCGAACCAGTGAGTGCTTGGTGCTCACCAGTCCCTTTGGCATTCAGTGTTACTTACAGCAACTCCAGTCCTTGAATCCCACCGCTGCGCTAGCCGTGTTAAGTCCGAAAATGGCCCACCGCTTGCGCCAGGCTGAGGTGTCAGTACCGATCAAGGTGGCCCCAGCCGCCCAACAGCGCCAATTGTACCAATACTTGCGCCAACAAATACCCACCCAACGGGTTTGCTGGCTACAAGGCGACCACCATCCAACGCAACCTTTACCGCCAGCGTGGCACCAAGTGACGATTTACACCAACCAGTGGCCGGAAAAAGCACAACAACAAGCGCAAGCGACTTTTAAAAGCTTGCAGTTTCAAAAGGTTTTGGTAACCAGTCCGTTGAATTTACGCCGGTTATTGGCGCTAAAACAAGCTTTACCGAACACGTTTCAAACCAGCACTTATTACACGTTAGGCCCGAGCACCGCAGTGTTAGGCCGTCAAGCCGGCTTAACTATGGTGCAACCACCGGTGCAACAAAATGTGCTGGCCCAAATGATCCAGCTGATGGTTGCTGGTTGCACTTCTCGTTGAATGTGATAAGATTAAAATTAAATTAAAAAATAATCACAACGATGAAGAGAAGAGTAGCCTTAGTGCAGCCGCTCAGCGAGTTTCGATAGTGGAAAGAAATCGACAAGCTAAGGTGAAGATGAGCTCAGAGTAAGTGGTCAGGTCAGTCAGTGGCTTTATCACCGGACGCAGCCGTTAACCTGCCAGTATAGCGATATACGTTAAGGTTATTTGTTGTGAAATGAATATCAAATTTGGGTGGTACCACGAGGTCTTCGTCCCAGTGCTTACAAGCACCGGGAAGGAGGCCTTTTTGGTATCCTAAAGGATCGTGACCAGTTTGAAAGTTTTAGTGTTAAATTTAATGCCCCATAAACAGGCAACCGAGCGCCAAATCAAGGCCTTAGCGACAGGAATGGTCCAACCGCCGGCGTTTACGTTTATGTATCCTGCCAGTCATCGCTTTAAAAACCCTGCCATTATGCCGTATTTGCAGGCCCATTATGTTACTTTTGATCAAATTGTGGCCCAACAGTTTGACGGGCTGATCGTCACCGGGACCCCAGTGGAAACCTTGCCGTTTCCCCAGGTGGACTACTGGGCGGAGCTGAGCCGGTTGCTGGACTGGGCGGCAACCCATGTGGCCAAAAGTTTGTACTTGTGTTGGGGCGCGCAGGCCGCCTTGCAACACGATTATCATTTGGAAAAACAGTTGGTACCGGCGAAAATATTTGGTGTGTTTCAACATGAACCGCGGCAGGCCGCACCGCTGTTTCAAGGCTTGACCACACCGTTTTATATGCCACATTCCCGGCACACCACCTTGCGCACGGCTGATGTGTTAGCCACCCCAGGGTTGAATTTGTTGGTGGATGACCCCGTGGCAGGCCCGGTGATCATGCAAAGCCAAAATGGCCGCCGGACTTACATTTCTGGGCATCCCGAATATGCCACGCAAACGTTGGCGCAAGAATACCAACGGGATCGCCAAGCAGGCTTAACCATTGCCTTGCCGCAACATTATTTCCAGGCCAATGACCCTAAGCAGCCGGTGATCAACCGCTGGCAAGTGGCCAGTCGCCAGCTTTTTCGTAACTGGTTGTTGGCCAAATAATGGCACATGCTTTACAATAAAGGCAATGGCAATTGAACATTAGCGTATTTTAGAAAGCAGGTTGAGCAATGTATCAGGCAGCATTAGTTCTTGAAGGCGGCGCCATGCGCGGTCAATACACAGCCGGCGTTTTAGACGCGTTAATGGCGCACCACATTCAGTTTAAAACTGTGATCGGCGTGTCGGCTGGCGCCTTATGTGGCACTAATTATGTGTCTAATCAGCGCGGCCGAACCAATGATGTAAACGTCAATTACCGCCACGAAAGGGAATATATTTCCGTGCGCCGGGTTTTTCGCCATCAAGACATTATTAATTTAAACTATTTATTTGCCCCTCACGGTGAGAATTGGGCTGATTTTGATGAATTAGCGTACATTCAATCACCGATGAATTTTATAGTCGGCGCCACTGCATTGGCCACCGGCCGGGAAGTCTATTTTGAACGCCCCCAAGGCCAACAGCTTGTGGCCACCTTAAAAGCTTCCAGCGCCATGCCGTTTATTTCCAAGCCCCAACGCACGCCGCAAGGACTGTGTTTAGACGGTGGTATCGCGGATTCAATTCCTTACAAATACGCCCAAGTGGCTGGCTTTGACCGCATTGTTGTGGTGCGCACCCGCCCACGGGATTACCGAAAAAAGCCCACCTCGGCCGTATTGCGCCAAGGGTACCAACGAGCATTTGGCCAGTACGAGACGTTTGTGAAGACCGCCATTGCTCGCCCAGACATGTACAATCAGCAAGCCGCGGAATTAACCGAATTGGAGCGCCAAGGCAAGGTGTTTGTGCTAGCACCACAACAAGCCGTCACCGTTAAACGTTTGGAAAATGACACTCGCAAACTGGCCGCCCTGCACAACACCGGGTACCGCGACACCCAAGCCCAGTTGGTGGCATTGCGTAATTATCTGATTTAGCCCAGCAAGATCATTCATTGGAATGGTCTTTTTTTGTGAACGGACCGAAACCATTATCTGATGATGTTGCAGATCCTAATGCCTGTGCCGTCGCATTTTGAAATAGGGCCAACAAATCGTGGATCTCGGTTAAGGTGGCAGAATCACGATTTAAGAGCCAAGTCCGCCAAATCCCATAAACGCCATTGCTCATAAAAGTGGTCCAATACTGTGCCTGTTGCGCTGAGAGGTGTAATTGGGTCACTTGATTTTGGTAATAGCGGGCCATGTTCTCGTTGAACAATTGCTGGATCAAGTATTCATAATGTCGTTTGGTAGCCAGTGTTAGCATGGCACTAAACTGATCAAAGTAGGTGGCAAGTTGGTCCATTTTAACGTTGGTTGGTACAGGCCGCATGATCAAATCAAATAGCCGCGTCATTTGGGGTTCAAAATAAGCCAACAATAAGTCGTCTAACGTTTGGTAATTGCGGTAAAATGCCATGCGGCTGACGCCGGCGCGTTTCACCAGTTCGGTGACGGTGATCTGCTGCAGTTCCTTGGTGGCTAAAAGCTGAAATAACGCCGTTGTAAGGTAGGTTTGGGAGTCATTTTTTAATTGTTGCGCGTGTTGGGTCGCTGCCATTACAATTGCTCCAATCTGTCACAGATGCCGCTGTAACGCTTGTTTTTTGATTACCATCATTGTATCTTAATGTCACTAACGTTACAAACGTAACGGATGAGAGGACAATTCAAATGAAAAAACAATTAGTGGTCGTCACTGGCGGCAGTGGCTTTATCGCCGTTCACATTATTTTACAATTGCTGCAACAAGGGTATGCGGTGCGGACCACCGTACGCGATTTAGCCAAAACGGCCTTGATCAAAGAAATGCTGACCAATGGCGGTTGGACGGATTTTCAAGACCTGAGCGTTGTGGTAGCCGATTTGATCCATGCTCAAAATTGGGACCAAGTCATGGTTGACGCCGACTATGCCATTCATGTGGCCTCACCAACGCCAACTTTGAATTTTAAAGACGAGTCTGAAATGATTCAGCCAGCCATTCACGGGGTGTTGTACGTGCTGCAAGCCGCCAGTAAAGCCCATGTCAAACGAGTGGTTTTGACCTCAGCTTACGGCGCAATTTTTGCAGGGCACCGTAATCGCACCACACCATTTACCGAGGATGTTTGGTCTGATTTAACCGCTAAAGGCGTGCACCCGTATCAAAAATCCAAAACGCTGTCGGAACAGGCAGCGTGGGACTTTATGGACCAAGATCATAGCGGTATGACGCTGGCCACTGTGAACCCAGTGGCGGTTATGGGCCCAGTCCTGGCGGCAGATTATTCTCATTCCAACATTCAAATTTATGACATGCTGATGGGCAACACCAAAGTCTTGCCTAAAGTGGATTCTGGTTATGTGGATGTGCGGGATGTGGCCAGCTTGCATTTGTTAGCCATGACCCGGCCAGAAGCTGCTGGCCAACGCTTTTTAGCGACCACTGGTGAAACGTATTCGATGTTAGACGTGGCGAATATTTTACGCACGGCTTACCCTGATTTTGCAGCACGCTTGCCCACGAAAACAGTGCCCACCACCGTGCTAAAAGCTGCGGCTAAGGCCAATCCCATGTTGCGCATGGTGGCTTCAGTGGCTGGTACCTATGCTGAGACCAGCGCCAAAAAGGCTAAAACGGTTTTAGGCTGGCAACCGCGCCCAGCCAAAGACGCTATTCTGGCCACCGCTCAATCTATGTTGGATTTAGGCATTGTGACCCAATAAAAATAGCTGAGAAATGAAACGATTGAATTTTTAATCACTATAATGACAGTGAAATAGCGTTCAAAGTACAAGTATGCTTTGAGCGCTATTTTTATGAATGATTCAGTTATTTTTTTAGGCGAGGTTAAGCAGTTGTCGATGAATGCGAATGACTTGTGCAAATGTATGGTCATCTAAATGACTGCCAGCTGATTCAATCTGCCGGTCCTTAATGCTAAAGGTATGAAATTGCAGGGGATTGACGAAACCGTTTATTTTGTTATTTTTTTCAATTGGCACAAACAGCGACTTAAAGTGATTGTTTGTTGCATGTGTAATTGGAGAAACGGCGACCAGACCTGTAATGAGAGCATAACCCTTTGTACTAAGAACAACTGCAGGGTGCCGGCCACGCAATTCATTTTCTGTTGAAGGTTGGAAATCTGCCCAAACGATTTCCTGTTGTTCAAAAGAGAGCGGATATTTAGAATTCATCGGGTAAAATACTGGTATCAATAAAATCCTGGTCTGAATACGCATTAAGATGGGCTTTAATAAACGCTGGATCAGTAAAAGGATTTTTAGTTTTTGGTAAATAAATAATGGCACCATCACGTCCAGAAAAAACATCGTAATCGTCAGCTGTAATTTTGATGTTTTTTGGAACGGTTAACACGGTTGAAGTTCCAACTTTACGTGGTTTCATGATAAAAAGCACCCCTTATCAGTAGATTGAATCATTTAAATAATGCGCTATATATATATCATATATAATGTGGAAAATTGTCAAAGAAATGGCTTTAAATATGCCTAAGATCGGCTGCTTTTTAACATGACGTTTAAAACCGCGTGTGCGCCCAACGCACCCGTAGTGCCAGTAAAATCGTCAATGTATCCACCACTTCCTGTAACATAGCGCCGAATAAGGCGGGGAGAACGCCAGTGGTGGCAATCAACATCAGCACCACTAACACGATCATTCCGATAATGACGGTTTGTTTTGCCAAGTGCATGGTGGTTTGGCTAATGGCCACGGCTTGGGGGATCCGTTGGAGATCGTCTTTTAAAATCACCACATCGGCGGCTTCACTGGCGGCGGTAGCGCCGTGCGCGCCCATGGCCACGCCGACGTCAGCAGTGGCCAGTGCCGGGGCATCGTTGACGCCGTCACCGACCATTACCACTGGGGCGATTTTTTGTAAGTCGTGTAAGGCGGTCATTTTGGTTTCTGGTCGACAATCGCCTTGAATCGTGTCTAAGGCCAAGCTCCCGCCGACCTCAGCGGCTACGGCTTGCCGATCGCCGGTTAGCATGACCAATTTTTGAAAGCCTAATTGGCGTAATTGGGCTAAGGCAGTCGGGGCTTCTGGCCGCAGTTGATCAGTAAAGGTTAAGTAGCCTAAATAAGTGTCCGCCGCTCGGACATAAATGGCGGTTTGTGCTGGTTGTGGCGCATCTGCTGGTAACTGCACAAAGCTGGGTTTACCGACTTTTACCAATTGGCCGTCGATCTGACCTTGCACGCCTTGGCCAGTTACTTCCGAAACGTCAGTGGCCACTAACAGCTGGGCCGAATCGACAGTGGCTACCAGAGAACGGGCTAAAATGTGGTTGGAGTGTTGTTCCAAACTAGCCGCCAGTTGTTGCAATTGACCGGCTGTCAGTTCGCCATAAGGCACCACTTGATCCAAGGTTAAATGGCCTTGGGTGAGGGTCCCTGTTTTGTCAAAAGCTGCTGTTTCAGCTTGGGCGAGTTTTTCAATAATCGTGCCATTTTTAATGATAATGCCCCGTTGACTGGCGCGGTTCATCCCAGCTACTAGCGCAATCGGTGCTGCTAAAATCAGGGGGCAAGGGGAGGCCACCACCAGTACTTCTGCAAAACGCGCCACGTCGCCAGACAACCACCAGGCCGCCGCTGCAATCAGAATGGCAATGGCCGTAAACGGCGCCGCATAGCGATCGGCCAGGCGCACAAATTGCGCCGGCTCAGATTGGGCTTTTTGGACTAATTTGACTAAGGCCTGATACTGACTGTTAGCCGCCGTAGCAGTGGCCACCATAGTAATCGCGGTGTTTTCATTAATGGCACCGGATAAGACATCTTCACCGACGGTTTTAGTGACCGGTTCCGATTCTCCGGTTAACGTGGCCTGGTTAAATTGACTACTGCCACGGATAATCTTGCCGTCTACGGGCACTAATTCGCCTGGTTTGACCACCAGTTGCGCACCAACGACCACGGCTGTAGCCGGCTGATCCACCAAGCCAGTCTCGGTTTGCAAATGAGCAGTTTGCGGGGAGTTGGCTAACAACGCTTCCAATGACTGGCCGGCTTTGTGAGTGGCATATTCTTCCAAACTATCGCCACCAGTGAGCATCAATAAAATCATCAGCCCAGCCCAGTATTCGCCAATGATCAAGGTGGTGACAATGGCCAAAATCGCCAGCAGGTCCACCCCATATTGACCAGAACGGAGCGTTTGGAGCATGTCTTTGATCAGAATCAGCACTAAGACCGTACTGACAACAGTGACCAACGCTTGCGCAGCAAAAGGCTGTTGGCCGATAAAAGCCAAGCCTAAGGCAATGAGCCCCGTTATCACAGTCAGCCATAATTTATATTTTGACATAAAAACACCTCCTAAATAAGTTAATGTTTATTTTGCTAACGCAAAATCTTATTTTCGGAGGCTATGGTGTCAGTTCACACCGCAAGACAATGACGCCTCCTTTATTTTAGTGTAAAGGAGGCGCCAGTTTTGATAAATCAATATGTGTTATGCTGCTTTAAAACGTTGTGCTAAGCCACTTTAAACCAGACTGCATTTGAAAATCAGTCTCAAGCGAGTTGCGCCAGATCAGTGGGCAAATAAGGCGTTAGCCGTTCAACGATTGCTTGGGCCAATGCAGGCTGATTTTCCAAAGTTGGTAAAAATACACTGTCTGGTAGCTGTGCCGCAATGCGCGCCTGTAACTCACCGGCAATGCGGCCTTCTGTAAGGAATAACCGCTGAACGATCAACGGTTCGGTTTGGCCTGCTAACACTTGATCCAGTTGCGGTCGGCCTTTAAAATGAGCCCACAAAATAGGGGCGTGCAAGCTGGTTTGCAATTGCTGGGCCAAGGCTTGTAACTGGGTGCCAGGTTCAGAAAAGTGTGGCGTACCATGCGCCACTAGTAACACTTGGCGTTGCGGATACTGTTGTAATGCCGCCGCCAATTGCGTTTTTAAAAATTGAAAAATGGCCTGAGTCGTGGCTAACGGTTGCAAATAAACGAGCTGCAAATCGGCTCGGGCCACTGCTTGAATGCGGCGCGGCAAGTCCCAACGGACGTGGGTAGCGGGAAATAATAAAATCGGTACCACTAGAATTTGCGTCACTTGGTCTTGTAAGGTGAGTAGGCTATCTTCCAAGGTTTGAATATCGCCTTCTAAAAAACAGGTGCGTTGTAAGTTGGGATAAGTGTGCTGCAATTGTGTTAGCAAATCCAAGTTAGCGGTAGATACTTTGCCGCGGCGGCCATGTAAAACGTAAAGTATACCAGTTGTCATGTGATCCCCCCTTCACTTAAATCTGACAACTAAACAATTATTAGTGCACAGCTTCCGCTGGGGCCAGCTGGGCCAGATAAGTTTCAAAAACCGTTTGGAAATAGGCCGTTCCTTGACGTTGATAGTAGGCATAGAAACTTTCAGCGGTGGTTTTATGGTCGCGATAATCGGCTAAAATTGCGGCAATCCCGTCGGCTAAATGGGCTTGATCCACTTTGCCTTTCAGCATTTCAGTAAAGTGCCCGCCATTCAGTAAACTACCGCCAAGCGATAATTTATAAGCTTCCACTTTGTCACCGCTAGCGGTTTTGCCGCCAGCGCCTTCAACGCCAATATCAGCGGTACTGCGATGGGCGCAGTTGTTGCCGCAACCCGTCAAGGTGATTTGTAGAGGTTGATCAAAACTAAACCGATCATCTAAATTGTTTAATAATGGTTTTAACAGCTCTTTCGTATGCGCGTTGGCCAAGTTACAATATTGCGCCCCAGTACAACTGGTGCCGAAATCCAAAAGTTGATGTGGGTTATACGAATAATGCTCAAAAATCGGTAACGCCTTTACGGTGTCTAAATCGGCATCTGAAATGTACGGAATGACTAAGTTTTGCGCATGATCAAAGCGCAGTTCATCTCGGCCATATTGCCGAGCAATGTCAATAAAGGCGCGGAAGTCAGCGGCTGCTAAACGGCCAGCCGGGATACTAACGCCGATATAATTGTAGCCCGTTTGTTTTTGGGGATGAATGCCTAAAGCAGCCCCAGCCGACCAACCAATCATTTGATTGTCACCAGCAGTGGCTAAATCAGGCAAAATTTCCCGTAATTGAGCCTCAAATTTGGCCACGCCCCAGTCTTGAATCAAAAACTTCAGTCGCGCTTTACTGCGGTTGCGCCGATAACCGTTGTCCCGGTAAAGGGTGACCACCGCGTCGGCAAGGTCGACCACTTGGTCCGGGGTGACAAAAATATTCATCGCCAGTCCTAAGAAAGGCCGCATGCCTAAGCCGCCACCAATCAGAACGTTAAAGCCTTTAACTGTTTCGCCATGCATGGTTTTCAGCGCCGGTACAAAGGACAAATCATTGATTTCTGCATTGCCGGCATTGTAAAGACTGCTGCTAATTGAAATTTTCATTTTACGGGGTAAGTTGGAATAATCCCGGTTGCCTTGGAAATGCGCATTGACTTTCAGCACCAGTTCCCGCGTATCAAATAGCTCATCTGGGTCAATGCCAGATAAGGGATTGTCAATAATATTTCGGGTAATATCCCCCTCTGCGCCAGCTGTGGTCAACCCTACAGCGTTAATCCCTTTGAAAATTTCTGGTAATTTGGCAAAGGGAATCCAGTGGTACTGCACGGCTTGGCGAGTGGTGAGATCCACATAGCCGTGGCCGTAATTTTCAGCGATCCAAGCAATATGATCGGCTTGTTTTAAGTTGATCACGCCACCAGGCACTTTGATGCGCATCATAAAATTCCCGTCAGCTTGTGGTTTTTGCACCGTTAAACCGGCAAATTTAAAATACATGTAATAACTTTTATCCACTTCAGAAAAAGGATGCTTCACCAATTCCGGCAAATCTTTAAAAACGTCTAACCCATCTTCCTGAAGCTTACTGACCTCGTTTTTGTTGAGCTTCGTCTCGGCCCAAGTGACTTGATAACTCATAAAAAAACCTCCTCAATAATGCTGACTATTTTGCGACCGCAAAATCTCATTTCGGAGGATGACTATTCCTACGGGCGCAATCACCCTCGTAGGAAACATAGCCCTCCTCAATAATGCTGACTATTTTGCGATCGCAAAATCCCCCAAAATTTGACTTTACTAGATTTCTTTAATCATAACCTGATGGTAAGCGCTAAAGTCAAGCCATTTTTGATAAAAAGCGGTTTTTGTTTTGTCGTTTAAGGTTTCTTGTTCGGCTAAAAAGGCTTTTAAAGGCCGTTGGGGATCGAGTTTGACTTTGGCGCCAATGCTATTGATCAGCGGCACATCAGGGGTGAGCTGTTCTTCTAAGCTCACCACCTTGATAAAGCGCCCGTGGTCAACGCTGATCACGCGATTTTGGCGTGGCAAAATAATGTTAAAGCGAGTGGGGTAATGATAACTGGTGCCCGTTAATGGCAATTCATCGGTTAAGGCATACTGCCCTTCGGTGGCCTCCGTTTCAATGTGGTCCCCGTTTAAATAATAGTTATCGAACAAGCTTAATTGATATTGTTGTTGGCCATCATTGAAAACCGCGCCTTCTAATTCGCGTTCGCCTTGGTAGCGTTCAGTGATGGTGCCGCCGCCGGTGACGTCGTAGCCGTCTACGAGCACAAAACGGCCGGTAACATGTTGGTCATTGAAAAAGTCGTAAACCAGTGGTTGTTCCGTTTGAAAGACCACCTCAGCCACATCGTTTAAGCGCACTTGATCGTTATTTTGACGGGCTTTTAAATCGCCAGCATCGGTAACTTTGAGAATTTTTAAAACGCGTGCCGTGACTTGTTGGGTGGCAATTTTAAGCTTGTACGTTTTCCCCGGCACCAATGGTTGTTCACCCATCCAAAACAGATTGGTTTGGATCACTGTATCGACAACTGGCTGGCTGTTCTCGGCTGTTTTTGTGATGATTTCCCCACGCTGATTGAAAAATTCGTCTTCCAATAACAAACCAACGGATTCCCCAGCTTGATGGGACTGTAGATGTTCATCCTGAGGCCATTGGGCAAAGCCAGTGACTTTGGTTTGGCGGCCACTAGGGTAAATGGTAATGTCATCCCCAACGTTTAACGTACCGGCTTCAATGCGCCCAGCAATGATCCGTTGGTCGTCAAATTTAAAGACATCTTGGATCGGCAAGCGTAACGGCCGTTGTTCCGAGGTTTTATGGGCTTTGGCACTGTCTAAGGTTTCGATAAAGCTTTTGCCAGTGTACCAAGGCATTTTCGGGGAATTTTCCAGCAAGTTTTCACCGTAGTAAGCGGATAACGGCAGGTAGCTAACGGCAGTCAGGCCTAAGGTTTGCAGGAAGTCCTGGACATGTTGTTGCACCTTGTTAAATTGTGCTTCTTGGTAGTCCACCAGGTCCATTTTGTTGATCAGCACGTAAATTTGACGAATGCCTAATAGCTTTAAAATGTAGGCGTGGCGCTTGGTTTGTTCCTCAACGCCACGGGCAGCGTCGACGATCAGAAAGGCGGCTTCGGCGTTTGAGGCGCCGGAGATCATGTTTTTCAAAAACTCTTGGTGGCCAGGGGCGTCGATGATAATGTAATCCCGTTTGTCGGTTTTAAACTGCAAACGGGTGGTATCAATGGTAATCCCTTGTTTTTGTTCTTCTTCAAAAGCATCGAGTAAATAGGCGTACTCAAAGGGCTTCCCAGTTTCCTTGGCAATGCGTTTGACTTTGTCAATCGTGCCAGCAGGTAAGGCGCCTGTGCTGTAAAGCAAGCGGCCGATCACCGTTGACTTCCCATGATCCACGTGGCCTACCATGACAATGTGTAAAGCAGATTCATCCATACTTGTAACTTCCTTTCTACATATAACCGGATTGGCGCAGTTTTTGCATGGCGTAGGCGTCTTCTTGATCTTGGGCCCGACCGGCACGCTCGCTAATGGTGGTTTCTTTTAGTTCATCGATAATTTCTTGGACGGTGCTGGCGTTTGACGGCACTGTGCCAGAGCAAGGGGCGCAACCTAAGCTGCGATAACGTTGGCCGTTTTTGGCAAAGTACAAGTCAATGATCGGCACATTTTCCCGTTGAATATATTCCCAGATGTCCAATTCCGTCCAGTGTAAGAGGGGATGGACCCGAATGTGATTGCCTTTAGGAAAGTCTGTTTTGAACTCATCCCATAATTCAGGCGGTTGGTTGGTGTAATCCCATTTATCTTGCGCGGTCCGTTCTGAGAAGATCCGTTCCTTGGAGCGGGAGCCTTCTTCGTCTTGACGGACCCCAACAATCAAGCCATCAAAGGCGTATTTGTGCACCACTTGATTTAACGCCACGGTTTTTAACGCGCCACAGCAAGCCAAGCGACCGAGTTTTGGATTCATGCCATCATCTAAGGCTTGTTGGTTGGTGTAAACAATTAAGTCTAAATTGAGTTCTTTGGCCAAGCTGTCGCGGTACTGAATCACTTCTGGCATTTCAAATGAGGTGTCCACATGAATAAATGGAAATGGCGTTTGACCATAAAAGGCTTTCTTCGTCAGCCACAGTAAAACTGTGGAATCCTTCCCAATTGACCATAACAGGCCTAGTTTCCCTAAGTTTTTATACGCTTCCCGTAAAATGTAAATACTTTCCGCTTCTAATTCATCGATACGATCCATCTTAAGACGACCTTTCTAATATTTGTTAGATGCTTCACGCGAGGTGATGATTTTTTCTAATAAACAACCTTTTTGACAGGCCGTCCATTCGATTGCTTTGCGGTTGACTTTGGCCTGTAAGGTACCACCTTTACCGCCAATATCCTCCCCTAAATAATATTCAATGGCTTGGTGGGGGCAAACTTTCACACAAGACATGCAGCCCCAGCACTCATCAGGATAGGCCATGACTGCTTTGCGGTTTTTACCTTCTCCTTCCATACGAATCAAGTTGCCGGGACAGATCTTGGCACACAGGCCGCAACCATCACATTTATCACGATCAATTCTGATGCTCATAAACGTCAGCTCTTTTCACTAAATTGCGGAACCGAATCTCGACCTTGCCATTATGGTAAACCGAGTTAACATAGCGGTGGTACTGCTGATCATCCAGGTCAGGATAGTCTAAGTTCTCCGCAAAACAATGCCAACGGGTTTCCTTCCGAGCGGCTAAATGGGCAATCACACATTGACAGATCAGCAACCGCTCCCGCACTTCATACAAGCTCATCAGCTGGTGCATGTCCGGGGCAAAGGCCTGCTCAATTTGGGCCTGTAATTCGGCAATTTTGGCCTGTGCGGTGGTGAGCTGGGCTTCGGTGTAACCGTAATGTTGGGAAATACCGCCAGCGTACTGATCCATGGCCAGTTGCATGGCAGTTTCCACGGTGCGAATGCTAGGGGCAGTGGGGTCATTGTGCAAGTACTGTTGGGCTTGTGCAAACAGTTGCTCAGCTTGGGTTTGAATGGTTACCGGAGCTGTGCGAGTAGTCTCATGCAGCTGTTTCACTGCAGCCTGGGCGGCAATTTCACCTTCGGCCAGTGCACCGGTGACGTATTTTTGCGGGGCACCACCAGCCACATCGCCGGCGGCAAAAAGGCCGTGGATCGTGGTTTCCCGATTGGTGCTCACCCAGTAACCACTAGCCGTGTGGCCACCAACAATGTAAGGTTCAGTGCCTTCAATCGCTACATTTTGTTGGCTCGGGCCACCATTTTCCAACCACTTTAAAGTTTGCCCAGGGGCCATGTTCAGATAGGCGTGGTACAAGTCTTCCTCTTTTTGATGGTCGATGCCAGTGGTTTTTAAGTAGCAAGGGCCGCGGCCCGCTAGGTTTTCTTGAACCGTGCCGTACAAGCGCTGCGACGTTTTTAACCCGTACTTGGTTTCGTAAACCTCGCCTAAAGCGTTGACCTGCTTGGCCCCGACCCCTTGGGCAATGGTGCCAACTGGGGCAATGGTATCCTTGCAGCGCAAGGCGATAAACCGCATTTCGAACGTGGTCATTTCCGCACCGACGCGCATGCCCATGGCGTAACCAGCACCTGTATTAAACGGGGGATACCACATTTTATGTTTGGAAAAGCCAGGGTTGTTCGGTCGGTAAAGCCCAGAAGCACCGCCAGTAGCGATAATGACAGCTTTAGCGTTAAACTGATAAGCTGTTTCAGTCACCGGGCTAAAGCCCACAGCGCCGTAAATCCGGTGATCAGCCACTAAGTAGTCCACAATATTCACGTGATTAATGATCTTCACGTTGCGCTGCCGCCGTGTGGCTCGGGCCAGTAATGGTTTGATGTTTTCACCGTTGATTTTGAGATTGCGTGGGCCGCGATTGACGTAGTGGCCAGCTTCATCTTTTAAAATGGGAACGCCCATGGTTTCCAAATCGGCAGTGACGTGATTTAAGCGCTGGCTTAATGTGAGCAATAAATCCTCACGCACAATATCGTCGGCATCTTTTTTGGCGTAATCCACGTAAAAGTCGGGAGTGTGGCCAGGAGTAATGTAGGCGTTTAAGGCGTTGACCCCTGAGGCCAAACAACCGCTGCGGCGAATGTCAGCTTTTTCCACCACGACAATTTTAAGCTGTGGGTCCGCTTTAGCAGCTGTGATTGCTGCATAGCAACCAGCCGTACCGCCACCGATGATCAGTAGATCAGCTTGGATCGTTTTTTGTTCCATTGAGAAGACCAGCTTTCTTTATAAGGCATAGGAGCGTCGTACAGGTTGTAACGGTTGTAAATGTTGGGCGTGGCCCACGTTATCTTTGAATAAAACCAGGCGGTTAATAGTTAACTGAACGGTTTCGCCGATCAATAATGGCGCTTGTTGGGCTTGGCGGGTGGCAAATAGCCGTTGTCCATTTAGGTCTAATTCGACATTGATCAAAGCGCCACAGAAGGTAACATGTTTGACCGTTGCCGTCTGGGTTGGTAAAGCGGTGGGTTCATTTTTCTTAAAAATTGCCACTTGTTCCGGTCGAATTTGCACTTGATAAGGAGCGGTTGGCAGCTGATAGCCGGCTAATTGCGGCGATTCCAGAAGGCTAGAATGGCCAATAAATTCAGCGACAAATTGACTGGCTGGTTGGTTGTAAACGTCAGCTGGCGTGCCAATTTGTTCCACGCGACCATCATTCATCACCACGATCTCATCCGCAATTTCAATGGCTTCTGTGTGATCATGGGTGACGAAAATACTGGTGATCCCCATTTGATGGATCACTTGTTTCAACCAACCGCGCAGTTCCTGACGAATTTGAGTGTCTAAAGCGGCAAAGGGTTCATCTAAAAATAACACTTTGGGATTAGGCGCAATGGCCCGCACAAAGGCCACCCGCTGTTTTTGTCCACCTGATAATTGGTTGGGATAACGCTGCGCCAAAGCCGTTAAACCGGTGACCGCTAATAATTGGTCCACCCGTGCTTTGATCTTGTCCTCTGACCAATGCTGCGTGCGCAAGCCAAAGGCGATGTTGTCGTAAACGGTTAGGTAGCGGAATAAGGCGTAGTTTTGGAACACAAAGCCAATGCCCCGGTCTTGCGGTTTCACACGATTGATCACCTGGCCATCAATGGCCACGTCACCAGTGGTAGGAGTTTCCAACCCAGCAAGGATGCGCAGTAAGGTGGTTTTGCCACTACCGCTGGGGCCAAGTAAGGCTGTTAAACTACCGGCCTTCACACCAAAACTAATTTCTTTTAAGACGGTTTGTTGTTTAAAGTTTTTGGCAATTTGGTTGATTTCAAGATACATGGCGCTCATCCTTTCTGAGGTTGGATCAAAATACGTTTCAACGTAATAATCAAAAATGTGGTCAAGAGTAAAATCGTAGCCACTGCAAAGGCATCCGTAAACTTAAAATCGTTGTATAAGTTTTGGACCAATAGCGGCAGCGTTAAGGTTTTATCCGGAATATTGCCAGAGACGACGGCCACGGCACCAAATTCCCCTAAAGCGCGAGCAGTGGCTAGCACTAAACCTGTGCCAAGTGGCGCTTTAATAGCCGGTAATGTGATCTGGCGTAAAATCTGCCAGAAGTGCGCGCCTAGAAAGGCGGCCGTTTGTTCTTCTTCCCGGCCGCGAGCGATGAGAAAAGGAATCAATTCTCGGGCGACAAACGGAAAGGTCACAAAAATCGTAACAATGAAAATCGCCGGTGGGGCAAAAATCACTTGCCAGTGTAGCCCTTGGAGCCAACCCGTGCGTCCGAAAATTAAAATGAAGATTAAGCCGACAATGACAGGGGACACGGACAATGGTAAGTCGATCAAGGTGTTTAGCAGTTTCTTGCCAGGAAAATCATAAAAAGCAATGGCCCAAGCAGCGCTTAAACCAAGCACTAAATTGATGCCTACCGAAAGGACAGTGGCGGCAACGCTAAGGTTAATGGCGTGTAAAGTGGTGAGGTCACCTAATACACTGAAGTAGTGACGCCACCCTGCCGCAAACGCTTGGGTAAAGACCAGTACGATCGGTAGGATCAAAAGCACCAGCATGAACAGCCACGTGATAATGAGTAGCGGCCATTTAATACGACGACTTTGAAATAGGTTCATGGTTGCACCCCCTGACGGAAACGGGCCTTGTTTTGAAGCCAATGAATGATAAAAATAAACGCAAAGGAGAAACACAACATGACTAACGCCACCACGGTGGCACTTTGATAAGCATGGGCTTCTAATTTGAACATGATCATCAATGGCGTGATCTCGGTTTTAAACGGTTGGTTGCCAGCAATAAAAACAATGCTGCCATATTCACCTAAGCTGCGAGCAAAGGATAAGCCGAAACCGGCGATCAAAGCGGGCAAGATTTCTGGTAAAATCAACTTGCGGAAGATCACATGGGGTTTGGCAGCTAAGGTTAACGCGGCTTCTTGGAAGCTTTGGTCTAATTGGGCTAATACTGGTTGGACTTCCCGGACCACAAACGGTAATGTCACAAAAATCATGGCAATCACGATCCCGGTAAAGGTGTACGAAATTTTCCAACCGAAAGGGGCTACTAATTGGCCGAGCCAGCCTCGATCTGAAAATAGATAAGCTAAGGCAATTCCAGCCACAGCGGTAGGTAAGGCAAAGGGTAGGTCCAACAAGTAGTCCAGCAAGCGTTTGCCAGGAAAGTCGTAAAAGGTTAACACCCAAGCCAGTATCAGGCCTAAAATGGTGTTGATCAAAGCGGCACATCCTGCACCTTTTAAGCTGACCCAATAGCTAGCTAACACGCGACTATTGGTGGTTTCGGCCCAAAACTGCTGCGGGGCCACTTGGATCCCGGCCAGTAGTAAGGCGCAAAATGGTAACACAATGACCAGTAGTACACCGATCAATGCAATGCTGAGGCTCATGCGGTAGCCGGGAATCAAACGTTTTGCTGTGGTCATATGCAGGCTCCTTTCTAACGTTTATTTTGTGTAAATTTGATCAAAAATGCCGTTGTCAGCGAAGAATTTCTGTTGGACCTTGGCCCAGCCACCAAATTGCGGGTCGTCAATGGTGACCATTTTCACCGCTGGAAATTCTGACTTGTAGGCTTGGGCGACTTTTTGATTGGTAGGGCGGTAGAAGTTTTGGGCGATGATCCGTTGGGCTTTTGTGCTGTAAAGTTGCTTAATATAAGCATTGGCGACTTTGGTGGTGTGGCGGCTTTTGGCTACTTGATTCACCACGGCCACGGATGGTTCTGTTTTAATGCTGATGCTAGGGGTGACGATTTCGTATTTGCCAGGATGTTCTTTCAACGTAAGCTTAGCTTCGTTTTCCCAAGTGACCAGCACGTCACCTTGTTGATTTTGCACGAAGGTGGTGGTGGCATCGCGACTGCCTGCATCTAAGACAGCCACGTTTTGATACATCTTTTTAACAAACTGTTTGGCGTTTAAATGATGGGCGTTGGCGTAAGCCCAAGCTGCTAAGAAGTTCCAGCGGGCACCCCCTGACGTTTTGGGATTAGGGGTAATCGATTTCACATTTGCTTTGACCAAATCGTCCCAATCTTGAATGTGCTTTGGGTTATTTTTGCGAACTAGAAACACGATGGTGGAGGTGTAAGGTGCTGAATGGTGCGGGTAAGCTTGTTCCCAATTTTTGTCGATTAAACCCGCTTTTTGAATGCTGGTAATGTCCTGGGCGCCGGCTAACGTGACCACATCGGCTTGGTTGCCGTCGATTACGGCGTTGGCTTGCTTGCCACTACCGCCGTTGGAAACGTTGATGTTAATTTGTTGGCCGGTTTTTTGCTGCCAATACTTTTGAAAGTACTGGTCATAAGTGGTATAAAATTCGCGGGTTGGATCGTAGGAAACATTGGTTAAGGTGAGTTTGGTGCTTGCTTGATCAGCTTGATGCAACTGGTGCAAGTAAAAGCCCCAGTAAGCGCCGCCTAAAACGATGATCAGGCCAAAAATGAGGTATAATTTGAATTGCTTTAAACGATGAAACATTTGAACACCTTCCTGACTTGATTCAAAAATAGCATAACGGCGTCACCTAAAATGAACCTTAAGTATCAAAAAAGCGCTCTTTCCATAACGGAAAGGGCGCAAATGCACGGTACCACCTTTACTTTCTGGCCTTGTTGCCAAGGTCAGCTTAGACACAATGTGTCAGTTTGTTAACGGAAACGACGCGTTAGCACTTTACCCGTTGGCTGGGTGCTAAAACACTCAAAGACCATCTTCCAACCAGTGGATTCTTCTGTTTCAGCCATTCAGAAGTCTCTGTTTAATCAACTGGTGTACTCATCTTATCGTTGTGCTTTTCTAATTGAAATTTAATTTAGCTATTATGCTAAGCAATTTGCAAAGGACTTGCAAGTCTTTTCCAATAGTTATTCTTTATCACTTTTTGATGGATCCAAGCGACATTAGTGGTCAAAAAGCTGATAAAATCAAGTATTGTTGCATATAGTCTATTTCTATCAGACCGATTGTGTTTTGAAAAATTGGCGCAGGGCTTGGCTAAAACTTTGACTGATTTCGGACAATTCTTGGTTGGCTTGTCTGAGGATGATCATTTGATTGGCTTGGGTTTGAAGCAAGGGCCGTATCACCAGGCCCTGTCGTTCAGGTTCTGCTAAGATTCCGGTGCCAGCGCCATAAGCTTGGGTTTCATTAATGATGCGGTACATGGTGGCCCGATCACTGGTGGTGATGATTGGCCCTGAGTTAGGTGGGTCCAGTGGATCTTCATCCAGTTCCGTATAAGCCGATTCTTGGGCAAAACGCACTTGCGGGTAAGGGGCGAGATCCGCCAGCGTAATGGTTTTTTTGGCCGCCAGGGGATGGTGTAGGCGCATAAAAATGTGCGTCTCAACCGTGGCTAGCGTTTCATAGGCCAGCTTATTTTGATCAAATAGATTTAACAAGCGTGAGCGGTTGTCGTCATTGAGCAAGAGGATTCCTAGTTCACTGCGATACTGCGCCACATCTTTGATGACGTCTAATGTGGTGCTTTCAAACGCGCGTAAGTATTGATAATCCGGGTATTTGGCCATCATGGCACATAAGATCGGGGCAATAAAATCGTAGTGTTGTCCGGCAACGGAAAAGTAGCGTTGGTGATCGGGATTCACGGTAAACGCGCGGTGCAAATAGGTGACTTCATGCAAAATCTTGCGGGCCTGCCGTACAAAGTCCACGCCAGAAGTGGTTAAGAAGTTGCCTTGTCGGGTGCGCTGGAATAGTTGGGTGTTCAGTTCTTGTTCCAGCTCTTTGATACCATGTGACAGGCTCGGTTGGGAAATATACAGTTTTTTGGCGGCGGCGTGAAAGCTACCGTGATCCGCTACGGCAATCACGTAACGCATTTGTTGTAAGTTCATTTTCTTCACTCCAATAGCAGGCAGTCCACAAAAAAAGCCCCTTGCAGCCGAAGCCACAAAGGGACGAATTGTCGTGTTACCACCCAAATTTATACAGCAGTGCTGTACCTTGATTTCAGTACCAGTTGATACCTAGCCCAGTAACGCAGGCTGACGATGGGCTGCGTGAACAGCGTCATAACTCCAAGTTCATTTTCAGGTTTTGACTTAGTGCCTGTTTCCACTGGCTCAGGCTCGCTGGTCTAAGTTGTTAAACCGTACTCTACTTTTCAACGTTTTAATTAAAATGAGATTAAATTTAGAGTTATCATAACCGGTTTATCAAAGAGCTGTCAAGCAAAATTTGAAAATAAATTTAGGCTTGACTTTAAAAAATAGCGATGTTAGGCTAAAGCCATCTTCAGCAAAGTAAATGACTGAATGATTTCAAAAAATAAATTTAAAGGCTTGACAGGCATTTTAAAACTTGTTATGCTTGCCCCAACAAATACGAAAACGGAAAGGCGTGATGAACATGACAAACTTATTAACAGATAACTTAAGCGCGACACGTGAATTACGTCTTTTTGCACAATTAAATACAGATTGCTGTTGTTGATTCTTATACTTTTTTAGTAGAATCGGCTTATTTTAGTCGATTTCTAGCCCTTGAAAGCGGTTTTCCCGCGAGAAGTCTAAAAAATTTGTATAGGAGTCTTTTTTTATGGCAATCACAACACGAAAAATTCACAATTTTATTCTAATTAGACTTGAATCGACTTTGGATCACGCTTTGCGTGGCGCCCTGCATCTCGGCGGGGTGTTGGCCTACTGTAGGGGCTAAGCTTAGGTTGTGTTGGCAGTTTTGCCACAGGTTTAATGGGTTAAAGGAGTGAATTTCTTTGTTTAAACGGACCTTACAAATCGGAATTTTAAATATCATGCATGATAAGGCACGAACAAACGCCGATTTTCAGCAGGTCTTGACGCAGACCGACCAGCCAGTTGCATTACATTTTTATTATCCAACCATGCATTATCAAGATCGACCAGTGCCCAGCACGGTCCAGGCAGCGCTCGAACCGCTTGACCTTGAAGCGGTGGCGAAGTTGGATGCGTTTATCATTACTGGTGCGCCAATTGAACAGCTCCCATTTGAGCAAATTACTTATTTACCAGAACTCCAAGCGTTATTCGACGTGTTGGCTCATGTGCCACAACGTTTATATTTCTGCTGGGGTGGTATGTTGGCGTTACATGAATTGTATCAAGTCGGCAAGGCAGATCTGCCCCAGAAGTTATTTGGGGTTTATCCTCAAGAGATCTTGGCGCCAAGTCCGTTGTTAAAGGGCCTAGAATCCGGCTTTTTAGCGCCGCATGCACGGTACGCTGAATCATTACGCTCCCAAATTGAAACACACCCGCAATTAAGCTTGAAGGCAACGACCCCAGCAGGTAAGCTCTTCCTAGTCCAAAATCAGCAAGGTAACGAAGCCATGTTATTCTCTCATTTGGAATATCAGGCCGATGGGTTAACCGCTGAATATCGGCGGGAGGTCTCTGCTCATCCAGAACGACATTACCAACAACCTGAAAATCAGTCCGGGCAACCCTTTGCCTGGCAACAGACACAGCAAGTTTTCTTTGAAAATTGGATCAAACAAGTCAGTCACACCGTCAATATGGAGGTTTTAAATTATGGTAAAAGCAACAACTAACGTCACAGACTTAATCGGTAACACACCACTGCTTAAATTACGCAACGTCGTCCCTGAAAATGCAGCCGACGTTTACGTCAAATTAGAGTTCTTCAACCCAGGCTCTTCTATTAAAGATCGGATCGCTTTGGCCATGATCGAAGCGGCCGAACAAGATGGTCGCTTAAAGCCTGGCGATACGATCATTGAACCAACTTCTGGGAACACAGGGATTGGCTTATCCTTAGTCGCCGCTGCCAAGGGTTATCATTTGATTATTGCGATGCCTAAGAGCATGAGTGTTGAACGCCGTAAGTTGATCCAAGGTTATGGCGCTGAATTGATCTTGATCGATGGCGGGATGCCAGATGCGATTAAGAAGGCGCATGAATTAGCCGACGAAAAAGGTTACTTCTTACCATTACAATTTGACAACCCAGCTAACCCGGATATTCACGAAGCCACAACAGGTAAAGAGATTGTGGATGCCTTTGATGGCAAAACACCAGATGCCTTTGTCGCTGGTGTTGGGACAGGTGGGACCTTAACTGGGGTTGGCCGTGCTTTGCGGAAAGTTAACCCAGATGTTGCAGTCTACGCCCTTGAAGCCGCTGAGTCACCAATTTTAAAGGAAGGTCATGGCGGCAAGCATAAGATCCAAGGCATTAGCGCTGGTTTTGTACCAAATGTGTTGGACACGGATTTGTACAACGACATTATTGAAGTCACCAGTGATCAAGCCATTGATATGGCGCATGAAGTGAGCCATAAAGAAGGTTTCTTACCAGGCATCTCAGCTGGTGCCAACATTTTCGGTGCCATTGAACTGGCTAAGAAATTAGGCAAAGGCAAAGCAGTTGTCACCGTTGCCCCAGATAACGGCGAACGTTACTTATCAACGGATCTGTTTAAAGATTAATCAAGCAATGGCTCATTTGCCACTCGCAAAAACAGCAGGCGCACTCATGTGTGGGCCTGCTGTTTTTTTGTGGGACGAATGAAAAACGGCGTTTTCCTGTATATCGAGAGATATCACAGGGAACGAGTATCCGATAGCCATTAGAGATTCTAGGAAAACTGTTTTATTAATGATATTTTCCTTGAAATAATTGGGAATGTGGACCAATTCTAACGAAGCGGATCACTGGATTTGTATGATGGGTTTTATAAATCACCAGAACATCCACTTTGCCGTCAGATAAATGGAATTCAAGTAAATTATTATAGTTGCCACCCTTGTTGTTCAATAAATGTGGTGTATAAGCCTCAGTTACCTGGCCAGTCTTAATAAGTAAATCAAATGCTGATAGTAGATCGTTCATTAATTCTGGATATTGTCGTTTAAATTGTGCGTAATCACGTTTAAATTAAGCTTCAAATTTTAATTCATAAAGCATTTTATTTTTCATCCTGATCAAGATAGGCTAAGGCTGACTTGGCGTCTGTAAAACTTGGTGTATGATCTGGAATTAATCCAAGCGCTTTTGCTTCTGCTTCAACAATTGCGCGACGCGTTGTTTCATTGGGTTGTGCTTCTGGGGTTAACACTTCAAATGGTACTTTATTTTGAATGACAAACTGACGAATTGCTAAGTTTAAATAACCATTTAATGTTAATCCAGTTTCTTTTAGACGTTTATCTAAGTCCTTTTTTAATGCATCATCAATTCGGATTGTTGTTGTACTCATCATAATCACCTCTGTCAATAGTATATCATAAGTAGTTCATTTAATAATCGTATTTGCAATCAAAAAACGGCGTTTCCCTCATAGGAGGGTAATGCCGTTTTTAATTTACAGTAAATGGGCCAGCCAACCGCCGCCGTAAACCAGGATGAAGCTGTAGGCGAGAATGGTGGCTGGTTTGCCTAGGAGAATGATCAGGCTAAACGTTTTATAGGACATTTTCGTGAGGCCGGCTAACATGCACAGCGCGTCATCTGGCGCAACAGGTAAGAAAATGGCTAAGGCGAAAAGCTTGGTGAAATGTTTTTGGTCACTGACCCAGCCAATGTATTTGTCGTAAGTTTTAGGTTGAATTAAATGTTGGATCAGCGGTTTGCCATAGTAACGGCTCAGGCTAAAGGCGATCAGCGAGCCGAGCACAATACCGATGTAATTGTACAAAAAGCCGTTTACCGGGCCGAAAATCAACACACCGGCGGCTAAACTTAAACCACCAGGAATAATCGGCACCACCACTTGCACGATTTGTAAGAGAATGAAGATCAGCGGGCCTAGAATCACGCGTTGGCCCACCAGACCTTGCAAAACAGCTGTATTTTTAAAAGCACCGATTTGATAACAATAAATAGCGAACCAAATTGAAAATCCTAAACCGGCTAATGAAATAATATTAATTAAACGTCGTGGGACTGCTGGTTTCAAAAATTGATGGCCCCTTTCAATCGTAGCTTAGCTAAAGTTATACCTGATTTTAACAGGCTTGTCAGCAAAAATGCTCGGTCAAGAGACTGATTCTGTTGTAAAAAAAATTTAAATCAGGGGTTTTAATCGAATTCCAATTGTTTTATAATGAAAACAATATTTTTCGATGAAGAGATGACTTAAATCCTCATTTGCGCAGAGAGCCTCAGATGCTGAAACGGGGTCAAACGGGATTTAAGAAATGGTCTTGGAGAAAATCAAATTCTGAATAACTTGCGTTTAGCGCGCGATAATGCGCTTTTAAGTGGAGCTTTATGGGCTCAAACAAGGTGGTACCACGCGGCAGCGTCCTTTCTATATCAGAAGGGGCGCTTTTTTTATTTTAGAAAAGAAAAAGAGGAAGATTAAAATGACAGAAAACAGACGGCATGTTTCATTAGAAACCGAATTAGCACAGGCAGGCAATCGAAGTGACGAAGACAATACTAAAAGTATTTCAGCGCCATTGTACTTTTCAACGGCTTTCCGCCATGATGAATTAAACAGTGAATTAGGACCGTGTGATTACTCACGGGTGGCGACGCCGACGCGGACGATTTTAGAAGACGTTTTGGCAAAACTGGAACACGGGGTACAAGCCTTTGCGCTGTCTTCCGGGATGGCGGCCATTCAGCTGGTCTTTTCACAATTTAAAACTGGCGATTTAATCATTACCTCCAACGATTTATATGGTGGCTCCTTCCGTTTCTTTGATCAGTTGACCAGTCATTATGGGATTCGCTTTGAATTGTGGGACGGTCACGATGATGCCGCTTTACGAAAATTGTGTGCCGAAAAGCCGAAAGCGTTGTGGATTGAAACGCCCTCCAACCCAACCATGAAAGTCATCGATATTCACAAGGCTGCTGAAACCGTGCATGAATTCGGGGCCCAATTGATCGTGGATAATACCTTCTACACCCCGTTGTTGCAGCAACCATTAGTTGAAGGTGCCGATATTGTGGTCCACAGTGCCACGAAATTCTTAGGCGGTCATAATGATTTATTGGCCGGTGCCGTGATGGTGCGGGAACAAAAATTAGCAGACGAATTGGCTGAAAACTTTATTACCACTGGGACGAATTTAGCACCATTTGACTGTTGGCTGCTATTGCGGAGTTTAAAGACCTTGCCGTTACGGCTGCGTCAACAAGAGGCCAACGCCCAAGGTTTGGTGAAAGTGTTGGCAGCGTCAGCCCAAGTTGAAAAAGTGCTTTATCCTGGACATGGCGGCATGATCAGCTTTTATATCAACCCAGCCATCGATGTGGAACAATTTTTATTAAAGCTACAGGTGATCTCATTTGCTGAAAGTTTAGGTGGCGTTGAAAGCTTGATCACCGTGCCGGCTTTGCGGACCCACGCTGAAATGCCTGAGACGCAACGTTTAGCCTTAGGAATCACGCCAAACTTATTGCGGTTATCTGTAGGTGTCGAAGCATTAACCGATTTAAGTGAGGATTTAAAACAAGCCTTGGCCGAATAGCGTATAATGAAGGAAAAACAAAGTGAGGTTCCTGAATGAAACTTTCTGATTTTTTCCAAACGGCCTTAATTGAAGGCACACCGGTGATGGATACGGATTATGAATTAAAGGCCAATTACCATGCAGGCTTACAAATTCCATTGCCTAAAGTGGCACAAGTGTATGCGGCTTATTTTTACACCACCCGTTATGTGACCCAAAATTTTGAATTAAACAAAATGGAGATTGCCGACATTGCAGATGAATTTGGCGTGCAATTGACCAACCAATCCTTTCAACAAACGTTAAAGCGCATTGTGGTTGCAGTTGATGTGCAACCCAGTCAAAAAGTGGTGGCGTTAACGTTTCAAGAAGTACCGGGTGCTAAAAAATAAAGCACTGCGCAATTTGCGCAGTGCTTTATTTTTTAGCGCACCACCAGTGCCACTTCTGACGGTAGGTTTTTGCGTAAGTCTTCGACTAAGGTTTCTAAAGATTGGGAGAAATTTAAGCGAATGTTGCGGCCATTGCGTTTTAAGGTGAAAATGGCAATGGTAAAGTGTTTTTCACCTGGCATGGGCCGGGATGTTAAGGTGACGGCTGCCAGATCAGTGTAGCGAACGGTGACGCCATAAAAGATGCCATTGGTGATCACCCGGTCTTCTGCTAAACCACCAACACCAGACATGACATTTAAGAGGATAAATAGTGCCACCATGACCATGTAGGTGAAACCAGGTATCGCGTACATCACTAACATGAAACCAAAAATCACACCGTAGCCTAAAGCGAAGTAGTTGTAGCGGGCGTGAAAGGTGATTTTTGATTGGCGGTAAACGGTAAAGCCAGCACTGGCTAGAAAAATCAAATCCAAAAGAACCCAGAAAAAGTTCATTGTAGCCTCCTATAAAATCGTCGTTGGTTGTGATACTTGTGAAGGTACGTGGTAAGTTGCAGGATTCGCAACATTGAGGTACCTTAAATGAAGAAAAGTTTGTAGCACCATTATACCCGATTTAGACGAAACATGCTTTGGCTTTGCCGTTTACGGTGGGATTGGTGCGCAACAAAGTGCTTTGGCACCCTGAAATCAATTGATTTTGTTAAGATAAATTAAAGGACATAGGTGATGAGATGACAACTTGCTATTTTGTACGCCATGGTATTACAGAAATTAATGTTGCAAAGAAGGTCAACGGTGGTTTAGTGAATTCCCAACTAACTGCAGACGGTACTGCTGGGGCGCGAGCAGCCGGGCAGGCCTTGAAAGCGGTAGCGTTTGATGCTGTTTACAGCAGTCCCCAACGCCGGGCGATTGCAACGGCGGAATTGGTGTTACAGCCCAACGTGCATCAGCAGCGCACGCGCCAAGCGATTCGCTTAAATGAAGCGTTACGTGAAATGTCGTTAGGTGATTGGGAAGGCCATTTGATCAGTGATTTTGCCAAGCATGAGCAGTTTGATAAATTCACATTGGCGCCGGATCAATTTGATCCCAGTGAATTTCATGGTGAAACGTATGCCCAATTAGCGGCGCGTGGGGTCCATTTCATGCAACGGGTCACATATGAAAATCCCACGGGCACGTTGTTGATCGTCGGACACGGCACCATGTTGACGGTGCTAACGCGTACGTTATTAGGGGTGCCTTTATCTGATATTATGCAAGATGGCTTGCTGAACAACGCCAGTATTACGGTTTTGGAAACGCAAGATAGCCAACACTATGACTGTAAACGATGGAATGACACCAGTTTTATGAAGGGGCAATATGATGGCAGTCAATTCAAAAGCAACGAATTTTTTTAGTCTGATCCAACAAGAATGGGTGTTGGTTGATTTTTGGGCGGCGTGGTGTACGCCGTGCCAAAAAACGACGCCTATTTTATTAGCCTGTGAAAAAGAAATTCCCGCTGTCCACGTGGTGCGGGTTAACGTTGATGAAGAACCGACGATTGCGGAAAAATGCCAGGTCCAAGGGTTGCCGACATTAATGATTTTTCACAATGGCAAACCTGTTCGGCGCGTAGCGGGCTATCAACCTAAGGAACGGGTGCGCGCCGCTTTAGCCGATTTAAATGTTTTTTAATGAGAGGAAAACGCTTTAAAATAGGCATTCTTTTGACTTTGTTTCAGCGTATCCGGTATAATGAAGGGTAACACGTGGAGTGAATCGACAGATTCCGCCGTGTAATCTGGAGGAAATTTTGTGATAATTCGAGAAGCAACAGCCGATGATGCGGGCCAGATAGCCCCGTTAATTAACCTAATTTTTGATGAGATGCAGTTAGACGAGTTGGAAGACGTTCCAGACGGTGACTTGCTGAAGGTCATCAGGGCCGCTTACCAGACCAAAGATTATTTGTCGGGTAAGGCTACGACCGTGGTGGCCGTCATCAACCAAAAGATCGTCGGGGTGGCCTTTGGCTATCCAGATAAGTACGAAGCCGATGTGGATGAGATCATGACCAAGTTGTCAGCACACACACCAGGCTTCGGCGACGAGCCTTTAGAATTAGAATCGGAGACTTTTGCAGGCGAATGGTATTTGGATTCAATTGCCGTTGATCCAGACTACCAAGGCCGTGGCATTGGCGGTCAGTTACTGGCTGCTTTACCGCGGTACGTCAAACGCGACGGCATGGCAACCATCGGCTTAAACGTCGATTTTGCCAACCCAGGCGCCAAGAAATTGTACCAGCACCATCAATATCAAGTGGTGGGCACAATGACCATTGGCGACCATCAATATTACCATATGCAACACCGGCTGGTACCGGAACGTGTGGCAATGGTGGGATAATAAACGAAATCAGTTATGAGTAGCGGAATCACTGGCCAGCGCCGGTGGTTCTTTTTTTGCAACAAAAAAGCGTTGGCATCATGGCCAACGCTAGGTTTAAATACGAGCTGATTTTGACGCAAATTTTGTTTTTAAAAAGCCGACAATGGCAGGAATCAAGGAGACCACCACGATTCCGATGATCACCGCAGAAAAGTGCGCTTTGACCACTGGAATGTTGCCGAAGAAGTAGCCTGCCGCGCTACAAATGAAGACCCAAGCAAAGCAGGCAATCAAATTGTAACGCACAAATTTCCGATAAGGAAACCCTGAGCCAGCGGCGACAAAAGGCACAAAGGTCCGAATGATCGGCATAAAGCGGGCTAAAATAATGGACATGGCGCCGTGTTTTTCGAAAAATTCCTGTCCCTTGGCTAAACTATCTTCATTGAGGAAACGTTTAAACCAAGTAAAGCGCGATAGAATTTTTTCAGCGTTGTGACCGATCCAGTAGTTAGACGAGTCACCGGCAATACAGGCGATGAGAAAGGCGATCACAAACCAACTAATGTGCAGGTGATACACGGGGTTCGCAGCCAATGCAGCAGCGGCGAATAAAAGTGAATCCCCTGGCAAAAATGGTAAAATCACCACACCTGTTTCAATAAAGATAATCGCGAATAGAATAAAATAGGATGAATTTCCAAAGGTATTCACGATGTTGACCAGGTGATTATCAATATGCAACACAAAATCAATTAAAGCACTCACTGCGGCATTCCCCTCCAAGTTAAGTTACTGAGGGTAGTGTACCAAAAAAAAGGTGTCTTGTCTCAGAATATTACGGAACATTGCACTTTTTTAATTATTCCAGTGGGCCTTCATCAATCCGGTTATAATAGGCGATTTCAATGCCATTTTCATTGATCAATAACTTGGTGACGCAACCGTTACGTGGGCTTTTAGTCACATCATATTGACCGTCACCATATTTGGCCACAATACTGCGCATGGTGGTGCCGTGGCTGACCAATAAAATGTGATCGCCAGGCTGATTTTCTTTGCGTAGTAAATCAAAGCCTAACAATAAGCGGGCCCAGTATTCCGTGCTGTTTTCAGCATCATGGAATGGGTCAGCGGCCTTCATAAAGTCCTTGGATTTATCAATGGAATATTTCGTGACGATTTCGCCGAAACTGCCGGCACCATGTGGCGCACCGGCCATATGCCAAGCTTGGTTAGAAGGTTCACCTTCGAAATAACCGTAAAATTGTTCCCGGAAATAAGGAATGTCTTGCGGCTTCGCCACTTCAGAGGCCTGGTTGGCGTTTAAAATGAGTTGCGCCGTGCTGCGTGCCCGAGTGGTATCGCTGGAATAGGCCCGATCAAAGTGGATCTGTGCCAAGCGCTTGCCAGTTGATTCAGCGTCCAGAATGCCTTTTTCAGTTAAAGGTGAGTCGGCCCAGCCTTGCATGCGGTTATAGCGATTGAAGTACGTTTGGCCATGGCGGACAAAGTAAACGGTGATATTCTTCATTGATAGTTAACCTCACTTTAAATTTAATTAAGTCACCTTCATTATACGCGGGTTTAATTCAAAAGCGAAAGGGCTAAATCACACGTGCACCTAGCACGCCTTTGAAATGGGCTAAGGCCCAAGCTTGGCCAGCATCGGTTAAAGTGGCGACGGCATTTTCATGGATCACCAATTGATAGCCAAGATTGTAGGCGCTAACGGCAGTGTGCAGCACGCAAATATCTGTGCACACGCCAGCTAAATGTAACGTGGTGATGTGGCGTTCCCGCAAGCGTAAGTCTAAATCAGTGCCTGCAAAAGCGGAATAGCGTGTTTTGTCAAATTGACGGACTTTGGCGGCTGTTTGATGCTGCTCAAACCAAGGCTTTAAAGGCCCGTAAAGTGCGCGGCCCCAAGTGTCATGCACGTTGTGAGGCGGAAATAGGTTGGTTTCCGGATGATACGGATCGTGCGGCTGATGGACATCGGTTGGCAAATAAACCCAACCGCCATCGGCCAGCATGTGATCGGCTAAGGCGACAATGTTGGTGGCTAAAGCCTGGGCAGGTTTGCCGCAAGTTAAAGCACCGTTATCGGCAACAAAATCGTTGGTGTAATCAATGATCAATAATGCTTCTGTTTGACGCATCAAAAGGACCCCTTTTTCAGTATTGGCTTGATTGTCCCACACTTTATCAATCTGTCAAGACACTAAAAAAGCCGCATCGCTGCGACTGATTCACCCAAATAATCTTCTTCCCAATCTTATTATACTGAATTTTAACGGTAAACAATAGCTTTAATCAAAAAACAGCCAACTAGCGTTAGCTGTTTGGACGAGTTAATCATTAAAGTTGCCTGTTTCCACGTCCTTGATAAACTGACTCAGATGGTCAAAATAAACAGGCGCGTTGTCGATCATATGGTGATGCCCACCGTTTGGTGTAGTCACCAAACGGGCGTGTGGAACTTGTTGGGCCATGCGTTCAGCGGTTGGCAATGGCATAGTTTCGTGTTCCCCAAAAGTCAACAAGGTTGGCACCTTGATGTTTTGAATTTGGTCGCGAATATCCCATGACTTCAGTTTTCCTGTGATCACGAATTCATTATTTCCTTGGAAGTCGTTGTAAACTGGGGTGGCCATGGTGCTGACCAAGTGGCGAATGGCGGTTGGTTGTTTGCGGTCCACGTAACCAGCATTTAAAATATCAACGTAACTTTGATAACGTTCGTTATCCAGGTCATTACGTTCTTCGCAATCTTTCATATAAGCCACTGCTTCAGGCGCCAAGGCGGTTTCCCGGATCTTGTTAATGTTCACCACGTATTCATCGATGTTGTCCACCATGCTGGAAATGATCGCACCTTTTAAATGCTGCCCATATTTCAAGGCATACAGCATGGTTAAGGCGCCACCCCAAGATTGACCAATTAAATAGAAGTTATCCAAGCCGAGTTTCTGCCGGACTTCTTCTACTTCATCCAAATAGTAATCGTAGGATAAGAAACGTTTATTCTCAGGCTTTGAAAAGTCAGGTTGGTCAGAATACCAAGATCCAAGTTGATCATACATGGATACTTGGACCCCCATTGGGGCTAACTTTTGATAGAAGTTTTCATAGTATTCATGGTTGCCGCCAGGGCCACCGTGTAAGGTTAACAGTTGAATATCGCCGATTCCATCGGTGTGGGTCCACAAATGATAGCCGTTGTCTAATGTAATAATGTGTGTTCCATTTTCAGGCATTTATATCACGCTTCCTTAAAATATATTAGCCTTAGTTTAGCATATTCTCATGAGAAAGTTACAATCCCGTGCTGGTATTTCCTTATTTCCTAAAAATTGGTAAAGCTGGCCTGCACGGCCCTTTATGGGCTAGAAGTTCGGTATAATAGGGCAAAATACAAATGAGGTGTCATCATGAAAATCAAAAAATGGCAACGTGGTGCTTTGGCGCTGATGCTGGCCACGACCTTACTGAGCACGGCCACCATTGCTTTAGCAGATACAACCACTGATGCGACTGCGGCTTCGACATCGGTGGTCAATGAACGTTGGGGTAAGCCAACGTTCGTTTATGGTGGCGGGTTAAATGCCAGTGAACTGACCCAAACCAAGTCGTTGTTAAACATTGATGATTCAGCTGTGAAAACCGAAAGTGTCACCGGTAGTGACTTAGTCCATTATTTAGGTAGTGGTTCTGGCGATACTAGCGTGATGATCTCGTCCGTTTTGGTGACCCGAGAGGACAGTGGTCACGGGATCACGGTGAAAATTGACACGCCGAACAACATTACCCAGATCACAGCAGAAGAATACAAAAATCCGCTGATCACGGCGGGTATCAAAGACGCCACCATTGAAGTGGCCAGCGTCAAGCCGGTCACCGGTGAAAGTGCCTTAACTGGGATCTATAAAGCCTTTGATAGCAATGGCGAAACCGTCGATCCGGATCGGGCAGCCTTAGGACAAGAAGAATTGGAAACTACCAACACCATTGCCCAAGATGCCGTTCAACAGCAACAAGATCAAACGAGTGGGCAATCCAGCAGCGAACAATCGCAGGATGCTAAAAAAATCAAGCTGCAATTGTCCAATACTATTACAGAAATCAAACAAAATTTAGCGAAAAATAAAGACGCTAGCAGCAGCCAAGTGACGACGATTGTGAATAACGCCATTTCGAATAACAATCTGACCAACGTGATCAGCCAAACCAACGTGAATAAATTAGTGACCTTGGCTAAAAAGTACCAAACCACGTCAGGCGTTTTAAGCGATAGTTCACTGTCGCAGTTGACCAAGGCTAAATCCAGTATTAGCTCCGCTTTAAGCAAGGCCGGCGGTTATTTGAAAACCGCACAAAATTCCAGTTGGTGGCACCGTTTAGTCAATTGGGTGAAAACCACGTGGCAGTCGATTTTTGGCTAGTGGTTTAAAAAACGTTCCGGGGAAAAGTTTCCCTGGAACGTTTTTTGTTACGCCAACAACAGTTGATACAACTTTAACCCTAAGTCGCTCATCGCGTTGATTTGTTGCGCTTGTTGGCCGTTTTGAGAGAGCACCACGGCCACAAAGGCGCCGTTGTTATTTTTGATCAAGGCAGCGTCGTTTTGGACGCCGTAGTCGGGGTATTCGCCGGTTTTGTTATAGACGGTGGTGCCGGTGGGTAATTGAGCCGGCAGTTTTTCGTGATTCTTCGTTTGGGCCAGAATGCTTAAAATAGCGTTATCGTCAGTGGATAGAACGCTGGACTCGATAAACCATGATAATAGCAGTCTTTATGATCATTAGTGATCGTTTTTGATTAAATTGGCTACGTTTGCTGTTAAATTACCGTTGTGAGGTGTCAAAAGTTGAGATAATGAGTAAGCTGTGATGACAGCCTCTTTATTTTGATTTTTGGGAACGTGAGTGTAAATGTTTAACGTTGTTTGAGCAACCGGTCCGGAACCTCTTTGATGGATGCACCTCCGGCAAATAAGGTGGAAGTGTGTGTGTCGGAACCCATGTACAGTAATAGGTTTTAGACTAGTTCCATCAATTAGTACATGTAACCACTTAGCGGGACAGTTCAGAACTTTATGACGGTTATAACGATTTGCAAACATCCTAAAATGTAATAAACACCACTAAAAGAGTCCAGTACTGGTTTTAATAACATCATTGGGCGTTAATTTACTCTAAATGATACAAATTTTACCTTTCTGTAAGGTGTTACTATTTCATAAGTTCTAGTACTTGGATAATTACCTTTAATGCATCTTCACGTTTATTTCGAGGGAGTTGTTCTAACTTATCAGTGATTATTGATTGACTTAACGTAATATTATCAGAGAAGAAGTCATTTAGTGTGATTCCCAAGCCACTACTTATCTTAGCTAACATTGAAATACTTAAGTTAGGTACTTTACCTTGTTCAATTTTGGCTATTAAAGAGTCAGAAACATCAGAAAGCTCAGCTAATTTAAATTGACTGTACCCTTTGATACGTCTGAGATAACGTATCTTATTTGGTATGTGATTGCTATTCATTAATAAGCACCTCCATTGAAACTTTCTTATTTTTAGAGTTGTTTCAACAGGGATAACTTTGATAGTACAATAGTAAAATAATACTTATTGAGGTAAAATTGTCCTATGATACTAGTAATTCATTACTATGGAAGAAGATAGAAAATTAATTTGGGAGGAAGTTTCATGGAACCAATATATTGTCCAACATGTGGTGCGTTAAATGCAGGTGGCTCAAAATTTTGTGTAAAGTGCGGAGCACAGTTAAGTGTAGATAATTCTCAACAAAAGGTAACAAGGGAATATGAACATAACTTTAAGTCCGATGGGAAAGCACAAAGCAATTCAATATTACTTTTAATACTGGGATGGTTGTCAGCGGCAGTCTCAATCTTTTTTATTCCGATTGTTTTTGGTGGAATCGGTGTGGCACTTGGATTTTCAGAACGAAGGGTTAATACAACACAAGGAACAATTTTGATCATTGCATCAATTGTTTGCGGAATTCTAGGCGTTATTATTGGAGCGTCGGTTGGATCAGCAACGTATGGAATGTGAGGAGGAGTCTTGATTGAAGTACTGTACAAAGTGTGGGGCAGAAAACGAAGAAAATGCGAAATTTTGTGCAAAGTGTGGAAATGCTTTTGAAACAGCTATTCAGCAAATTACGCCGAATACAGAAACTAGTACAAGGGAAACTAGTTTTAAAATGGATACTGAAGAGGTTCAAGATACCGATAGCTTTGGTATTGGTAAAGTAATTGGACTTGTGATTGTGTCAATATTCATTCTTATTGGTCTTGGTCTTGGCGGACACAGCTTTTACCTAAATCATAGGCCCACCCAGTCAACAGCCAATATGGCGCAAACGATTGCGGATAATGATTTTGGAGATGATGAGGTTCAGGTTTATTATTCAAAGAAGAGTAACTTATTTACGATTAAAACGTTATCAGATTCAGGCGTAAGGGCAAATCTTAAAGAATACTTTGACTCATACGAAGATAACCAAGATGATATGAACGATTTGACAAGTAATTACAAGGATTTTATTAGAGATGTTAATGATCATATGGGTTCAAAGTATAAAAAATATTATACAGAATTGGAAAATCCCTGGAATCATTCGAAAGTCTATATTGATAGTACAGGAACTAAGATAACGTATAATTATTTGGATGATTAAGGTGAGGTGGAAATTGAATGGATAAGATTGAGTATAAGTTGTGTCCAAAATGCGGTACTCAAAGTGGTAGTGATGCTATGTTTTGTATAAAATGCGGTTATAATTTGAAAAATGAGCCGGTAAAGGTACATGTAGAAAATGGTTTATTTTACAAGCATGAAATAACAGGTAAAGTACTGTTATTCGGCAATGTACCAACACAGTACATTGCAGTTGGACCAGTACTTGGACGAGTATCATTCAATAGTCGTGTAAATGAGGATTACAGTCAGCATATGGAAAAGTTGATGAATAAAATTCGTGAAATTGTGGATGTAAATGAGTTGGACGGTGTAGCTAATATTAGTATTACTACATCGAGTTTAGCGATAGATGGTATTGAGAAGGTATCATTAATTGCTAGTGGTGATGGAATTAAATTAAGATAATTGAAGGCGTTTTAGCTGAATGAAGTTATACGTGTACGTGCAAATTTGAAAAGAGGATCCGAGTACATGGGAGGGCATTTATCTGTTACAACAGAGGACCTTGCATTTAAACCGCATATTTTGAATGTACAGACAAAATATCTGTTTATAAGTAGGTATGATATTGCATCTATAAGTAAGGCTAAGACGTTTGGAATTGTTTCCAATGGACTCAGTGTACATTTAAACAACGGAGAGGAGTTTAAATTTGTTATTGCTGGAAAGACTAAGTTTTTAAAGGCAGTTGAGGATACTTATTTGGGAGGATAGACCAATAGGTGATAAGATAAAATACCCTGAATGCGGAATTTTAAGTAACTCAAATGTTGTGTATTGTGCCGTGCCAACGCTGATTTGGTTGATTGGGATTCGTAAAATGCCTGAGTCACCGCGCTGGTTGATCAGTCGTGGACGTGGTGCCGAAGTGCCGGCTATCTTAGCGAAAATCGGGCCGCAAGTCACTTTGCCTGTTGTACCGGTGACAGATCATCAACAAAAGGTTGCCTTTAGCGCGATTTTTAAAGGTGGCTATGGCAAATGGTTTTTCTTTGTGGTCGCTTTTTGGTCCTTACAGATTATCCCGGTTTTTGGCATTGGCACTTATTTACCAACGATTATGGCGCAACTCGGCCTGACTGGTAATCTAAAATATTTGGGTTCGGCAGTGGTGAACTGTTTGTATTTGTTAGGATTAATTCCCATTTTTATTTATTTAGACCGCGCTGGGCGGCGGCCGACCTTAATTGCGTCATTTTTAGTCCGTTCAGTGGCGCTGGTTATCTTAACGTTAACAGCAAAGCTTAACTTACCGTTTGCCATCGTGCTATTCTTGTTCGTCTTGTTTGGCGCCTCAAATGCAGCCGGCGGATCCCATCAATTTGTTTATCCCAATGAGTTATTTCCAACAGAAGTACGAGCGACAGCTGTCGGTGCAGTCACCAGTTTTACGAGAATTTTATCAGCGGTTTCAACGTTTTTGACACCAATTGTACTAAATCGTTTTGGACTACAGACAATGCTTGCAATTTGTGCTGGCGTTTCAATTGTTGGCACGGTGATTTCGGTGATGATGGCACCTGAAACCAAGGATTTGAATTTAAATGACGCAGCAAGTTTGAATCACAAAATAACGGCTGATTCGGTGCCAGACCAGCACTGCGACCGAATTGTAGACCATGTTTAGTGGCTAGTAAAAAAAGGATTTCGATTTTTTCGAAATCCTTTTTTGTTACGCCAACAACAGTTGATACAGCTTTAACCCTAAGTCGCTCATCGCGCTGATTTGTTGCGCTTGTTGGCCGTTTTGAGAGAGCACCACGGCCACAAAGGCACCTTTGTTATTTTTGATCAAGGCGGCGTCGTTTTGGACGCCGTAGTCGGGGTATTCGCCGGTTTTGTTATAGATGGTGGTGCCGGTTGGTAATTGAGCCGGCAGTTTTTCGTGATTCTTCGTTTGGGCTAGAATGCTTAAAATGGCATTATCGTCAGTGGTGCCTAAGCACTGGTGATTGTACAGTTTGGTTAACAGTACACCCATGTCTTTGGCGGTAGTCGTGTTGTCTTTGCCATTGGCCAGGGCTTGGGTATCCAGCATTTTGCGGCGCAAGGTGGTTTGGGTGGCGCCTAGTGCTTGGATCTCCTGGTTGACTTTGGTCACGCCACCGAGTTGGTCAATGATAATGTTGGTGGCGGTATTATCGCTATCGGTGATCATTTTGGTGAGGATCTCCTGATAAGTTAACTGAGTGCCAGCCGCCATGGTTTGCAGCACGCCGGTACCGCCGACTTGTTCGGCCGCCGTTAAAGTATGGGTGGCTTGTAGGTCTAAATGGTGCGCGTAAGCGGCGGTTAAAATAAATAGTTTAATGCTACTGGCTGAGCGCTGGGGTTGCGGCCGAATGGACACAGCACCAGTGCCACGAGTTGGCGCAATGTAAACGGAGGTGTCCCCACTAAGGTGGCCCACTGTTTGTTGAACTGTTTGGCGCACTTTAGCCGTTGGAAATGTGTCAGTGGTGGTGGTCGTTGACTGTTTGGTGTGACTGGTGGCATTGGATTGGGACACCGCCACTTGGGCTTGACGGCTGCTGTTATTTTTGGCAGTGTTGGTGCTTTTTCGTTGGCAACCGCTACTGATCAGCGTTAGGCCACAGAGCAGTGACCCGAGCAAAAGCAATTTTTTCATTCATAAACCTCAATTAGTCGAAAAGTCGTTCAAATAAAGAACGCTTGGATTTAGCCGTCACCGGTGTCAGGGTGACGTAATCTGCTAATTGAATTTTATCACGATTAATGGCGGTTGGCGCGACAATTAGGAGGCCAGTGGCTGTATTTGTTGTTTGGGCGGTTTCGTCGTTAACTACAGTAAAGGCCAGTTGCTGGGCTGTGGCAGCTTTTAAGTAAGGTTGTAAGATGCTGGTTGCCAGTTTGCCGTTGAGTAAGAGTTTGGCGGCTGGATCGTGGATCTGCTTTAAGGCGGCTTGAAAGTCACCAATAGCAGTGGTGGTTATTTCGGCCACGGTTAATCGCAAGTAAAGGCGCTCACGCAATGAACCTAAGTATTGGCGGCGCTCCTCTGGTTTGGTGACTGGCGTGCCGGCCAGTTGATCGGTTAAGCGTTGTTCAGCATTTTCAGTCATGGGAAGTCCCACCTTTCTATCTATTAGGATACGTGAGTTTGATGGGAAAGGCCAGAGGACTGATTAACACACTGTTTCACTAAAATAATTAACTGGATGATTCAAGCCGAAAGCTGGATAATTTGCGCTGAAAACGCTCTTTAGGGTAAAATTAATCGAAAATAGGGTTGTAAATGAAATCGTTTTAGTTTATATTTGTTGGTGAAGAACAGTAAAGTTTAGTAAAATAGGAGGCAGATCATGAAATCAGCAGACTTAAAACAAGAATTTAAAGCACAATTTGGCACAGACGCACAGCGGGTGTTTTTCTCACCAGGCCGGATCAATTTAATCGGGGAACACACGGATTACAATGGTGGTCACGTTTTTCCTTGTGCCATTAGCTTAGGGACTTACGCCGCTTATGCCCCGCGCGACGATATGCAAGCGCGCTTTTATTCTGCCAATGTTGCCCAACAAGGCACGGTAACAGTTGACTTAAACAACTTAGCTTACCGCAAGGAAGATGGCTGGACTAACTATCCAAAAGGCATGCTAGTTGAATTAAACCAAGCTGGCTACCAATTTGACCATGGTTTTGATTTGTACGTGCATGGCAACTTGCCAGATGGTGCTGGTTTATCCTCTTCTGCCTCAATTGAATTATTAATGGGCTTCATTGCCAAAACGGTTTACAACTTGCCAGTGACAAACTTGGATTTGGTAAAAATGGGCCAAAAAGATGAAAACAACTTTATTGGTGTGAACTCCGGAATTATGGATCAATTCGCCGTTGGGATGGGTAAAAAAGACCAAGCGATTTTGTTGGATACCAACACCATGGCTTACGAATACAGCCCCGTTGAACTAGGGGATAACGTGATCGTGATCATGAACACCAACAAACGGCGGGAATTAGCGGATTCAAAATATAACGAACGCCGCGGTGAATGTGAAGCAGCGTTAGCCAAATTACAAGTTCAATTAGACATTCAATCATTAGGTGATCTGGACTTAAACAGCTTTGATCGGGCCACTTACTTGATCAATGATGCCACTTTGATCAAACGTGCGCGTCATGCGGTTTTGGAAAATCAACGGACGATCCAAGCCACTGAAGCATTGAAAGAAAATGATTTGGTGACGTTTGGTCATTTGGTTAATGCGTCGCATGTTTCGTTGGAAAATGACTACGAAGTAACGGGGAAAGAATTGGATACATTGGCCACCACTGCTTGGGCGCAACCTGGCGTTTTAGGTGCCCGGATGACGGGTGCTGGTTTTGGCGGTTGTGCCATTGCCATTGTGGCCAAGGACCAAGTTGCCGACTTTGAAAAGAATGTTGGGGCGACTTATGAACAAGAAATTGGCTATGCACCAATCTTCTACGTGGCCGAAATTGCGGATGGCCCACGTGAATTAGCAGACTAGTTAACGAGATAAGTATAGAAAGGAAGTTACTCAAATGACAGTTTTAGTTTTAGGTGGCGCCGGTTATATCGGTTCGCATGCAGTTGATCGTTTATTGACAAAAGGCTATGACGTAGCGGTTTACGACAACTTGGTGACTGGCCATCGTGGTGCGGTTAATCCCAAAGCACGTTTCTATTACGGGGATGTACGCAACACAGAACAGTTGGAACAAGTTTTCACAGCTGAAGACATTACCAGCGTGGTTCATTTCGCGGCGTTTTCCATTGTACCTGAATCCATGAAAGACCCGTTGAAGTATTTTGATAACAACACTGCTGGTTTAGTGACCTTATTGGAAGTCATGAACCGGCACAATGTGAAGCAGATCGTCTTCTCCTCAACGGCGGCGACCTATGGCGAACCCAAGTCGATTCCAGTCAAAGAATCCGATCCACAAGTGCCAACGAACCCTTACGGTGAAAGTAAATTGGCCATGGAAAAGATCATGCACTGGGCCGATGTGGCGTATGGCATTAAGTTTGTGGCGTTGCGTTACTTTAACGTCGCTGGCGCTAAAGCGGACGGTTCAATTGGGGAAGACCACCATCCTGAAACCCATTTGATTCCAATTATCTTACAAGTTGCGGCTGGCGAACGGGATGAATTAAAGATTTTCGGGGCGGATTACCCAACGCCTGATGGCACCAATGTACGGGATTACGTGCACGTGGTTGATTTGGCTGATGCCCATATTTTAGCCTTAGAATACTTAGCCAAAGGCAACGATAGCAATGCCTTTAACTTAGGCTCTGCTACCGGCTTCTCCAATAAGGAAATCTTAGAAGCGGCGCGGGCAGCCACTGGCAAGCCGATTCCAGCGCAAATGGCACCACGGCGTCCTGGCGATCCAGCGACTTTAGTGGCCGCTAGCCAACGGGCCCGGGACATTTTAGGCTGGCAACCGCAGTACGACGATGTGACAGAAATTATCCGAACCGCTTGGAACTGGAAACAAACCCATCCCCAAGGCTACGGTGAAAGGAAAGACTAACATGACACTTGTATCTGATTTTGTAACGCAGATCATCGCTAAAAATCCGATGTACGCTGAATTAGACCGTTTGTATTTAGTAAATCGGTTGTATCAATTAGTTGGTGAAACACCTTTGAACCAGCCGGCTGAAACGTTGTTGGACCAAGCTGCTGGGTTAGTGGCTCAAGCGGTGGCCAACGGTAAAATCGAGGATAGTTTAACGGATCGGGAATTGCTTCAAGCGGCGATCATGGACTTTGTCACGCCAACCCCAGCGCTGGTGAACCAGACTTTTTGGAACAAGTATCAAGTGAGTCCCACTGCAGCGACGGATTATTTTTACCAATTAAGCCAAGATAATGACTACATTAAAACCAAGGCGATTGCTAAAAATGTGGTTTTTTCAGCGGCAACGCTTTATGGTGACTTGGAAATTACGATTAATTTATCCAAGCCGGAAAAGGATCCAAAAGCCATTGCAGCGGCGCAGCACCAAACGACCACCACGTATCCCAAATGTCAATTGTGTATGGAAAACGAAGGCTATTACGGGCGTTTAGGCTACCCAGCCCGCAGCAATCACCGAATTATTCGTCTAACCTTAGGCGGGCAAACTTGGGGCTTCCAATATTCACCTTATGCCTATTTCACGGAACATGCGATTTTCTTAGCCCAAGAACACCGACCAATGGCAATCAACCAACGGACGTTTACGAATTTACTGGACTTAGTGACCACGTTCCCAACTTATTTTGTCGGCAGTAATGCGGATTTGCCGATCGTTGGCGGGTCCATGTTGACCCATGATCATTATCAAGGTGGGCATCATACCTTCCCAATGATGAAGGCGCCTGTGTTGCAACAGGTGGACTTAGGTATCGCGGGTTTAACGGCGGGGATCGTGAAATGGCCGCTGGCAACATTGCGCTTAACCAGCAATGAACCTGAAAAGTTGATCAATGCGGCAACCAAAATCACGAACGCTTGGCGCGGTTATTCAGATGATAGTTTGGACATTCGGGCGTTTACCGGCGATACGCCACACCATACGGTCACGCCAATTGCTTACCGTCAAGGTGACGCTTACGTGTTGGATGTGGTGTTACGTGACAACCAGACTTCTGAAAAATACCCAGATGGGATTTTCCATCCCCATCAAGATGTGCAACACATTAAAAAGGAAAATATCGGCTTGATCGAAGTCATGGGCCGGGCGATTTTACCTGCCCGCTTAAAGACGGAAATGCACGACGTCGAAGCCTACTTGGTGGATCAGCCTAACCAAATGGCGGCTTATCACAAGGCTTGGGCAGACGACTTGAAGGCCAAGTACCAACCGACGCCGGACAACGTGCAAAGTATTGTGCACCGCGAAATCGGCGTGGTATTTGCCCGGGTCTTAGAAGATGCAGGGGTTTACAAGCAAACGGCCGCTGGTTTGGCCGGGTTCAACCGGTTTATCCAAACATTAACGAACAAATAGCATGAATTCGCGAGACTGAATGGAAGTCGGTGTGATAAACTTTAGTAAAAACATAAAGTATTCAGGAGGTAATAGGTTTTGGCCACTACATTAAAAGATATTGCCAAGGCGACTGGGGTGTCATTGACCACGGTATCCCGGGTTTTAAATTACGATCAGTCGTTGTCCGTTGGCGAGGCCACGCGCAAGAAGATTTTTGCCACGGCTCAGGCCTTAAACTATGCCAAATTACGCCGTCCCAAAGCAGCTACTAAACCGCAATTGCGAAAATTAGCAGTGGTGCAATGGTATTCAGAATCGCGCGAATTAGACGATCTCTATTATTTAGCCATTCGGCTAGGAATTGAGCAACAAAGCCAGTTACATCATTTAGAAGTAACCCGGATTTTCCAAAATAACGTGACGGAAATTGCCAACGATATTGATGGGATTATTGCCATTGGAAAATTTAGCCCGGATCAAGTGACGTCTTTTCAAACGATCACCGATAATATTGTGTTTGTAGATGACGATCAATTTGCGGCTGGGTTTGACAGCGTTCAAACGGACTTTAAATTAGCCGTTGAAGAAGTGGTTGATTTCTTTTGGGCACAAGATTTTCATGATATTGGCATGATTTACGGCGATGAAGAAACCACCGATGGCAAGCGCCACATTGTGGACCCGCGGCGAGCGGCCTTTAAAGCAGCCATGACGGCGAAAGCGGCCTATCAGGAAGGCTTGACCTTCCAAGGCGATTTTACCAATCAAGGTGGTTTTGAGGCCATGCAGCAAGCCATTGAAACGCTGGGGGATGACTTGCCCCATGCGTTTTTTGTGGCCAACGATCCCATGGCTACTGGGGCTTTAAAGGCCTTGCAAGCCGCTGAGATCAAGGTGCCAGAACGGGTGAGCCTGTTTAGCTTTAACGACACGGCGTTAGCCACTTATGTCTATCCAGAGCTCAGTTCTGTGCACGTGGCGACGACGCAAATGGGTACTACCGCCGTGGACTTATTGCTCACGCGGTTTCAACAAAAACGACCGGCACAACAGATTATTTTGGGCACCCAACTGGTTTTGCGCAAGAGTACCTTGCCACAAGTGAAGGAGTCCTAAAAATATGGAAGCAACTGTAACAAAAGATGTTTTTGGCACGTATCAGGATCAAACGGTGACCCGCTTTGTGGCCACGAACCCACAAGGGACCCGAATGGCCGTCAGTACGTTAGGGGCCACTTGGCAGGAATTTTCCGTGCTAGAAGGCAATCAACGCCAGCAACTGATTTTTCATTATGACACACTAGCTGACTATGTAAGCACCCCTTACCAATTAGGCAAAACCATTGGCCGAGTGGCCGGACGAATCAAAAACGGTGCATTAACTGTTGCGGGTCAGACCTATCACGTGCCGGCAACCGAATTAGGCAATGCCATTCATGGTGGCCCTAATGGCTTTAGCAATTTGCTGTTTGAAGGGACACCATTTACCACCGCTGACAGCTGCGGCGTACGCTTAACCCGTACCATTCCTAGTAACTTAGATCAATATCCCGGTAACTTGGAACTGATGGTGACTTTTACCTTAACCAACGATAATACGGTTGAAATCAGCTTTACCGGTAGTAGTGACGCGGATACCTTGTTCAACCCCACCAACCATGTGTACTGGAACGTAACGCCAGGGCAAACCAGCTTGGACCAACAATGGTTGCGGATCAATGGCAGTCACCGGGCTGAATTAAACGCTGACAAAACCCCAACGGGCATTTTGTTGCCAGTTGCTGGGACGGCGTATGATTTCACTACTAAAAAGGCGGTTAAAACCGCTTTGGCAGACTTGCAACAAGAAAATGGTGGTGTTGAATTTGATGATATTTATCAAGTACAGCCTAGCATGAAAACGCCAATTGCCAGCTTAGGTGATTTGGATGGCAAGCGCCAAATAGATATTTATTCTCGGCGCAATGGGTTGGTGATTTATACCGCCAACCCAGCCGATCAGGCCAAACATGACCAACACCAATACAGTGCCTTGGCCACTGAAGCCCAAGTATTACCAGATAGCGTGCACCATCCTGAATTTGGCAGCATTAGCTTACCAGCCGGTGTGACCCAAACCACTAGCATTCGCTATCATTATCAAGCTTTAAAATAACGTCAGTTTTGCCAGAAACTGATTCATAACCAACAAGTGTGGACAGCTTGTAACGGTTCAAATGAGGCCAGTCATTTGAATGAAGCCTTCAATTCTAATATGAATTTGAGGGCTTTTTTGTGCTTGAAATCGCTTTGTGTGGCAGTTGCAGGCCGTCCTACGGCGAAAATGGGCTGGAACGCTGTGAACACGACTGAGCCCATTTTCGCCTTCGGACTAGGAGTTGTCTACGCTACTTAAATTAATATTGTGAATAAGACAGTTGGACGCCAGTTGCTTAAATAGCAGTTAAATTAAAAACAATCACAAGTATACTTGATCAATAGAACGCATTTTTATGTGAATGTGGTTAATTTCAGCATAAAACGTTTTTTAATTACTGCTATAACATAATGAGTGTATTGTAGATGAGATTGAAGCTCGATTAATTTGTGAGTTGAAAATTGTTGTTTAAACGAATAGCGGGTGGGTTACTTTATGAAATTACTGATTTAATAGCGTAAGCAATTCTAAGGCCGAAAGCAAAAGTGTGCTCAGCGCCATGTTTCTTGCGGGTGATTTTCCCACAAGAATGGACAGCGCCCGGCAATTCTATCTTTGCGTTAGCAAAGTATCTTTCATGCACTTAGTAGTCACGCGAGTCGGAAGAAATCCACTTTTGGTGGTTTTTCAAAAGTTAGTTCTGGAGCGCCATGTTTCTTGCAGGTGCTTTTCCTACAAGAATGGACAGCGACGGCAATTTTATCTTTGCGCTAGCAAAGTATCCAATGTGTCTTTAGAAGCGAGCCGCAGCGTTTCAGCAACTTTTGCTGGAGGCCGATCATTAACTGCTAACCTAAGCGACTTTCTCAGCACACAAAAAAAGCGGCCATAGCCGCTTTTATACACTAGTGATACAGTTAGGCGTTATTTTGATGCCGTTGTTGCCAGAAAAGCTCGATTTCTTCCAAAGATTTGCCTTTGGTTTCTGGTAACAGGCGCCAAACGAAAATGGCGGAACCCATAGTGATAATGGCGTAAAGTAAGAAGGTAGCGCCTTGCCCGATAGCACCGGTTAAAATTGGGAAGGTGATGCTTAACAAGAAATCGCTGAGCCATAATACCACGGTACAAATGGACATGGCCCGGCCACGAATACGAGATGGAAAGATTTCTGAGATCAAGATCCAAGTTACAGGTGCTAATGAAATGGCGTATGACGCAATAGCCAGTAACACAAAGGACAAGGTCAAATAAGCTGGGGCCTTGACGTAGAAACAGATCGCCACAATGAACAAGCAAATCGACATTGCTAACGAACCAAAGCCTAGTAACTTTTTCCGACCAATCCGATCCACTAAGCCTAATGCCGCAATGGTAATCACCATGTTGATGACACCAATGGAAACAGTGGCTAAGAAGGCGCCATTTTGCGCGAATCCGGCGCCTTGGAAAATTTCTGGGGCGTAGTACATAATGGCGTTACTCCCAGAGAATTGTTGGAAGAAGGCTAGTAAAACCCCAATCAATAGCACTGGGAACCAAGTTTTGTTAAATAAATCAGAAAATTTAGTATCGTCCGTTTTTTGTTCGGCCACAACGATTTGATCCAGTTGGGCTTGGGCATTTTGCGGATCAACCTTTTTTAAAACGGCCAAGCTAGCAGCTTGTTTGCCGTGCTGATACAACCAGCGTGGGCTTTCTTTGGCTGGAATCAAGGACAGTAAGAACAAGACAGAAGGTAAGACGCCCACGCCCATCATAATGCGCCAGCCAGTATTTACGTTCCAAGTTTGACTAGCACTGGATGCAATGCCGGCGTTAACAAAGTAGACGACGAAAATACCAATGGTGATGGCCAATTGGTTCACTGACACCAGCTTGCCCCGCATGTTTGCTGGGGCCATTTCGGCGATATACAGTGGTGAGATCAGTGAGGTTAAGCCAATGCCGATACCGGCCAGCATCCGCCAAACGATCAGGATCGTAAACGTGCTGGCTAAAGCGGCACCTAAAGACGATAAAGCAAAAATAATGGCAGATAACAGTAAGGTCTTTTTCCGACCGAAGCGGTCACTGAGCACGCCGCCGATGCTGACACCGATTGCACAACCAATCAAAATACTTGACGTGGCCCATCCGACTTCAAGACTACTGAGGCTAAACTTAATCTTTAAAAAGCCAATCGCCCCAGAGATCACAGCCGTGTCATACCCAAATAACAGGCCACCTAACGCTGCGGCACAGGTGATCAGGATCACGTAGCCGCTAACATGTGATTGTTTTGTTTCCATTCATATACCCTCCTTGTGAGGTTTAAAATTAAATTTCAAGTCTATTTTATTTTGAAATCGTTTTCTTTTGAATGGATTGGAAGCGCATGAATATGGATTATTTGCTACTGGTGGCGAAACTTCAATGGTGAATGGCCAAACTCTTTTTTAAATTGTCGGGAAAAATAAAACTGATCCGCATAGCCAAATTTTTGGGCGATCTCTTGAATAGACAAGGTGGTGTTTTGAATAAAATGGCTGGCTTGTTGCATTTTAGCGCTGGTAATAAAGGCGTTAACACTGGTGCCCACACTGTTGTGAAACAGACGACCGAGGTAGCTCACCGACACACCTAAATGATCGGCTAATTGTTGCAGCGTGATTTTTTGGTCGATATTATCGTAAATGTATTGTAAGGCATGATTAACATATTCGTTGGCCAAGCTGGTTTTAATGGTATCGCTGGAACAGTGCATGCCGATATAGGCGAGCAGTACGCCAAGAATTTGTGAAACAAAGAAAATAGCTTGGTAAGAGAAACCAGTGCGTAAGGCCTGTAACATTTCCCAAAACAGGGACATGAGATATTTAATATTGTCATCAGTTAAATTTGAAAAGTTGTAAAAGTCGTCGGGCTGTTCCAACCCACCAGGCAAATAACTTTTCACAAAGTCGCCGGAAAAGTGGACCCAAAAAATATCCCAAGGATTTTCTTGCGAGGCGTAATAAGTATGTTCTTGATTTGGCGGTAATAAAATTGCAGTGCCGCGTTTGATTTTCCAGGCATGTTTATCCGAAATCACGGTGCCTTCACCATTGGCACAAAAAATGAGAATCCATTCTTTAGCGCCAGTGGCCCGGTGCACATAATGTTGCTTGGCGTCAGGATAAAAGCCGATATCTGTGAAATACAGGTTTTTGATCACAGGGGAGAACGTAAAGTTGTCTAGGACAGCGCGTGGCAATACATAAAGAAATTCATTGGGAAAGCCTTGTAGTTTTCGCATGATAGAGGACTCCTTCCAAAAATGATGGTTCTCATTTTTTTAGTTTAAACGGGTTAGTGTGTCATTGCAAGTTGGTCTGTACCGAATAATCCATATTTTAACAGTTAAAGTGCATTCACTGAAAACGGTTTCTAGATTAAACTGAAGGAGAAATCGAAAGGAGTGTTTAAAACATGTCTATTCAAACTACTAATGGCGGAGTGACCTTGACCCGTCAGACGTTAACTATTCCTACTTATGCCACCGCTAAACCTGAAAAGAATCCAATGTTTTTGGAAAACCGTGCTTATCAGGGTAGCACAGGGAAAGTTTATCCTTTTCCAGTCACTGAGCGGGTGTTTGATGAGAAACATGATCAAGACTATCAAGCCGTCATTTTAGAAAATGACTATATTCAAGTGACCTTTTTGCCACAACTTGGCGGTCGGATCCAGCGGATGTTGGATAAAACCAATCACTATGATTTTGTGTATTATAACCAGGTCATTAAGCCAGCATTAGTCGGTTTAGCCGGTTCTTGGATCTCCGGTGGGATCGAATTTAATTGGCCACAACACCATCGGCCAGATACGTTTTTGCCAATTAATTATTACACCGAAGACCATAAAGATGGCTCGAAAACCTTATGGATCAGCGATGTGGATCGGATGTACGGCACGAAGATCTTAGTCGGTTTTACCATGTTTCCTGATAAAGCTTACTTGAAAATCGATGAAACCTTCTCTAATCCAACGGATTTGCCGCAAACCTTCTTATGGTGGGCCAACCCGGCGGTACCAGTCAACGACCACACCCAATCTATTTTCCCACCTGATGTGCATGCGGTGTTTGATCATGGTAAGCGGGCCGTTTCTGATTTTCCAATTGCTACTGGTGAGTATTACAAAGTTGATTATTCAGCTGGTGTGGACATTTCACGGTATAAAAATGTACCGGTTCCAACTTCTTACATGGCAGCGCATTCCAACTACAATTTCTTAGGCAATTATGATCATCAAAAGCAAGCTGGTTTGCTGCACGTCGCGGATCATCACACGTCACCAGGTAAAAAGCAGTGGACTTGGGGCAATGGCGATTTTGGCCAGTCTTGGGACCATCAGTTAACCGATGAAAATGGCCCTTACATTGAATTAATGGTCGGGACGTTTACGGATAATCAGCCTGATTTTACTTGGTTAAATCCCCATGAAGAAAAGCATGCCACGGAATATTTCATGCCGTATAAGGCTGTTGGTGCAGTGAAAAATGCCACCATCCATGCGGCAGTTAATTTGGAAAAAAATGCCGAGCAAGTCACTGTAGCGGCCTATACGACCAGTGCTTATCCTGGCGCCCACGTGATTCTAACGGCAAAAGGGAAAAAGGTATATGACCAGGTCGTTGATTTAAGCCCAACTGCAACGTTTAAAGACGTCCAGGAAAATGTCAGCGGTACAGCACAAGATCTAACCGTCACGGTGACGGATGCCACAGGCAATACGTTGGTGACATATACACCAGACGCCGATAAAATTGAAAAGATTCCAGACGCAGCTACGGCCATTGCAGCACCAGAAAAGCTGCAAACTAATGACGAATTGTACTTTGCCGGCCAACATTTGGAACAGTATCGGCACGCCAGTTTCCGGCCTGAAACCTATTATTTGGAAGGCTTAAAACGGGATCCTGGGGACAAACGGCTAAACGATGCTTACGGGGAATTACTGTATCGCCAAGGGTTATTTGCAGCTAGCGAACCTTATTTCTGCAAGGCATTAGCTCGGCAAAATCAACACAACACCAACCCGGTTTCCGGTTCGGCCAGCTATCATCTAGGCTTAAGTTTGGTGAAGCAAGGCAAGCTTGATGCGGCTTATGATGCTTTTTACAAGGCCACTTGGTCAGGGGATACCCAGGCAGTTAGCTTCTTAGCCTTAGCAAAGATCAAACTAGCGCAAGGATCCTTAACGGAAGCCTTACACTTTACAGATGAAAGTCTGTTGCGTAATTACCATGATTTAACGGCTCGGACACTGAAAGCCCATATTTTACGGCAATTAGGTCAAAACGAACAAGCCCAAACGGTCTTAACGGAAAGCTTGGCCTTAGACGCCAGTGAACCTGGTTTGTTGTATGAACAAGCACAATTAAGTCAGGCTGCAGCGGATCAAGCCAAGTTGACCCACTATATTGGCGGGCGGTTAAACGATGTGTTGGCCTTAGCTGAACTTTACTTAACTACCGCACAATACCAGGATGCCATTGCGGTGTTAGAACGTTATGCTGGCCAACAACCGTTGCAAGCTTACTATTTGGCCTACGCTTATGCTAAATTAGGACAATCAGAGACCGCCTTGCAACACGCGCAGGCTGGCGCTAAATTGTCACCAGATTACGTCTTCCCAAATCGCTTGTTTGATGTTGTGGTATTGGACTTTATTCAAACCATTAATCCTGAAGATGGCTATGCGCCGTATTATTTAGGCAACTTTTACTATGACAAGCGAATTTACGACAAGGCCGTGGTATTATGGGAAAAGGCAGTCGCTTTGGCGCCTGCCTATGCCATGCCTTACCGGAATTTGTCGATTGCGTATTACAATAAGCAACATCAATCTGATAAGGCGTTAGCGTATTTGGAAAAGGCCTTTAAACTGGATCCGACCAATGCGCGGCTCGTGTTTGAACTGGATTCCTTGTATCAGAAATTTAATCGGCCTTTACCAGAGCGGTTGGCCTTTTTACAAGCGCATCAAGACTTAGTGGCCCAACGGGATGATAGTTATGTTGCTTTGGTGACATTGTTGAACGAAACTGGCCAATATCAAGCGGCTTATGATGCATTAATGGCGCACATCTTCCATCCTTGGGAAGGTGGCGAAGGCAAAGTCAGCACTCAGTATGAGTATGCGTTGATTGAATTGGCGAAAGCTGACTTGCAAGCTGGGGCTTATCAAGCGGCCGTTGACAAGTTACAAAAGGCTTTGGTTTACCCACGCAGTTTAGGGGAAGGTAAGTTGCCAATTGCGCATGATGATATTATTGACTTCTACTTAGGCTATGCCTACAAACAACTTGGCGATCAGGCCCACGCGACGCAATACTTACAACAAGCCACGGTAGGTTTAACGGAACCTACCGACATGATGTATTACAATGACCAACCAGCCGATACAATTTTCTACCAAGGTTTGGCCTATGAACAACTGGGCCAGCCAGAAAAGGCTGTGGCTAAATACCATAAATTGGTTAGCTTCGGTGAAAAGCAGATCTTTAACAAGTTTGTCATGGATTATTTTGCCGTTTCCTTGCCAGATGCCTTGTTGTTTGATGAGGATTATCAACAACGCAACAGTGTGCATTGCTACTATTTAATGGCACTCGGTTATTTAGGGTTAAACGAAACCGACAAGGCCCAAGCGATGTTTATGAAAGCAACTGCGTTAACCAATAGCCATCAAGGTGTGTTGCGGCATGCAGCGTTTGTGAAACCGGAAGTTTAGTCATTAAAGAATGCGGTCTCGTTGGTGAGACCGCATTTTTTTGAAGGGAGAGAAAAGCATGGACGTTACAGTTGAAAAGTATGGTTATGCGCATGATCGCGATTATTGCGCCATTCACTTAACCAACGGTCATGGTATGACCGCAGTGATTTTAAATCATGGCGCTACTGTGGCCCAAATTTTAGTGCCTACAACCGCCGACAAGACCAATATGATCATGAGCTTGCCGACATTTCAGGATTACAGTAAAGAACGGAATTTTCTTGGTGGTACTGTTGGGCGGATCATTGGCCGGATGGCAGCAGGTAAGTGGCAAGTGGGCAACACGGTTCAGCAATTTACATTAAATGATGGCCCCAATCATGCTCATGGTGGGGATGAAGGTTTGGATACCCAGGTATTTGATTTCACCACCGATTACACTGCGCACACTGCTAGTGTCACATTAACCTTATTTGATCCCGCTGGGCACAATGGCTATCCTGGTAATTTGCAGGTCCAAGTCACTTATACGTTAACGGATCAGGATACGTTGACTTTTGCTGTAACGGCGGTGAGCGACGCATTAACGTTGTGCAATATTGCTAATCACACCTACTTTAACTTGGCGGATGCGGGACAAGATGTGCAGGCGCAGCAGCTACAAATTAACGCTGATTATTATTTGCCGTTAAATGCGGCTAGCATTCCGGATACCGGACGACAAGCCGTGGCTGGGACGGTATTTGATTTGCGTCAACCGCAAGCATTAGGGGCTGTGTTGCGCAGCACTGACCCACAGATTGTGGCAGAACATGGTTTAAACCATCCGTTTTTGCTAAATGACCAGCAACAAGGTGCTGTGCTGAGCTTACCGGGTACCAGCCGGCGCATGACGTTAACCACTGATGCGCCATCAGTAGTGGCTTACACGGCCAACCATTTCAATCACACAGGAGTGGCGGCGAACTTAGGCCAGTATGACGGTGTAGCCTTGGAAGCCCAAGTGCCCCCCACCGCTGATCCCCAACTTAGCGGTTGTGTATTACTGCCAGGCCAAACATTTCACCGCACCACCAGTTGGCAGTTTGATTATTAGTCTAAGAAAAGCCCTAATTCTAATGCGAATTGAGGGCTTTTTTTGGTGCTGGCAAGCGCTTTGTGCAGCGGCTGCGGGCAGTCCTCTGGCGAAAATCGGGCTGAAGATAACGCTGTGGGGTTTGAGCTTGAAGCCTGGTCCTAAGTGACAAAGCCATTAAGGACCATTTCACGGCTACTAAGTGCGGTGTGGATACTTTGCTAACGTAAAGATAAATTGTCCATTCTTGTGGGAAAACCGCTTGTAAGAAACATGGCGCTGAGTCATCCATGCCTCCAGACTTGATGTTGTTCATGTGATTCATGTTAAGCTGATAACCACAAATAAAACAATTCGCATTCGCTAGCAGCGCAAGATTGCAATTTTTTAAAATACGTTGATTGAGGTATTAAAAACCAATTTGCCAGTGATAACGATTAACTGTTATTCAAGCAATAGCGATCAGCCATTTTAATGAGATCATCATTTCAAGTGGCGTCGGGTAAATTTAAGTCCGGAGGTGAAAATGGGCTCAGCCGTGGCGTTATGCTTAGTGATTTATCACTTAGCATAAAACCGAGCTTGAAGACAATCGGTTTATGATTGGCTTCAAGTCGTGTTCATGGCGTTCCAGTCCGATTTTCGTCGGAGGACGTTTTGTTCAACTAACCTAAGCGGCCTTTCCAGCGCAACTAAAAAAGCGGCCGTAGCCGCTTTGATAGCGTAAAATGATTAATTCTTCCGACTCAATTGTTGCCGTAAGTCCTTGACCACGTCTTTGTCGCCGGTGAACACTAGGTGGTCGTTGGGTTCGATCAAGGTGTCACCATGTGGCGGCACGTATTTGCCATTGCGGTAAATGCGGCTGACGGTGATCAGGTCAATAAAGGGCAGCTGCCGTAAGGCAATGCCGGTGAAGCGGCGGTTGTGAACGGTGACTTCGTACAGGCCGGCTTCGGTATCGGTGAGAATTTTCAGGCTGGACGGTGATTCAATCATGCCGCGCAACAGGCTGATGTTAACGTTATAACTGTTGAAAATTTCCACGCCTTGTTGCGCAAGAATCTCATAACGGTCTTCGGCAATATCATGGGATTCAAACCGAGCTACGATCCGCGGCACTTGGTGTTGAACGGCTTGTTGGGCCATGGTGAAGTTCAGTTCGTAATCGGAATAGCCGAGGACTAAAATATCGGTGTCGAAAATCCCATTGTCAACCAAGGTGGGTTCGTCCAGACGATCCAGCAGTTGAATATTGTCGATCTCACTATTATATGTGCGATAGTTTTTTGGTCGATCCGTCACCATGCGAATGTCGTACCAGCCTTTGGAAAGCTGTTGCGCCACCGGCATAGTCAGTAAGTTGGTGCCTACAAAGGTGACTTTGGTTTTCACCAGGTCCTCTTTTTCAGGATAATAAAATTGGTTAAAGAGAATCGGCGACAGGACACAGGTGAGAATGGCGGCTAAAATAAAGGCGCCTGACTGTTGACTGGTAATGGCGTTTAAGTTTCGTGCCACCTGCAAGGTTGGCAGCACCAACGTAATGGTAGTGGAGGCTAAGAAACTGCCGGCAAGTGCGTTTTGCGTGGTGAAGCGCTTTTTGAATACCAAAAATGGGACTAATTTTGCCACCATGAAACAAATGAAGAATACGGGAATCAAAGCCAGCGCTTGGCGGTCGGCTAATAAGCTGCGTAGATCAAGCTTGGCACCAGTCATAATGAAGAAAATCGGAATCAAAAAGCCGTAGCCTAATGAAGTGAGCTTGTCTTGGGTGGCTTCACTAGGCCGTAAGAGTTTCATCACCATTCCGGCTAAAAAGGCCCCTAAAATGTTTTCAGCACCGACACGTTCGGCAATGGTGACCAGCGTGAAAATCAGGAAAAAGGCCAGGCGAATATCCAGCTGGGTGGTGGCTTTATCAATGCGTTCGAAGAATTGATAAATGCCGCGGAATCGCAGCAATAAGATAATGGCCGCTAAGAAAATCAGCAGCACCAGCCAAATGCGACCGGCGTGGCCCCCATTTAAGGAGGCGTACACGGTTAAGGCCAGCATGGGGACGACTTCGCCTAATACGGCGGTGAGTAAGATCGTTTGGCCCAAGGGTTTGCTAAGCAGTTCCTTTTCCTTAAGCGCCGCGATTACCACTCCAAGGGCAATGGTGGCGAAAATAATGGTCGCCAGCAAGTAATCGTTGAAAATGCCGATTAAATGAAGCAGCCAGCCTAATAAGCCAGCAGTGACTAAGATGCCAACAAAGGCCCAACTGGCCATTTTAACGGGGGTCCAGCTAGGGCCATTGTTTTTCGGTTGGGGTTTAAAGAGGTCAAAATCGATCTCCATCCCCGAGAGAAAGATCAACACGATCACACCTAAACTAGAGAGCATGGTCAGGTTAGACGTGACGTGGACCAGGTTGAGTAAACTTTTTCCTAATAGGATCCCGACGACGATTTCAGCGACGGCCGTGGGAATCCGTGTGATGTTGAATTGCGCCATGAGCAGTGGGATCATCAAGGCCGCCAACATCACGACGAGCAAAGAGAGTTGTGCCATAATACGCCTACTTTCAAAATGAATTGTTCTATCTTAGCACGTGCTGCGGTGAGAAGCAAAGTGGTTTGCAAGGCAGTGCAGGTCGGTTGTGGTTTTTAATTGCTTCATTAAAGCTGTTTTAAATGAACGATTTTCCAACCTGCGCCAAAGGTCATCAGCACTAAGGCTAAATAGGCTATGTTTTGCCACTGGCCTAATGGGTTGACGGCAAAGGCCCAGCCATACAAGGTGGGCCCTAAAGCGGCCAGGCAGTAGCCGCCAGCCTGCGCCATGCCAGAAAGTCGGGCGGTGGTTTGTGGCGTACTGGTTTTCAGCCCAAACATCGTCAGCACTTCCATGAAGAAAAAGCCAATATGTAAGCCGATCAAACTGCTTTCTAACAGCCAAAACCACAGTTGCTGGGTATTTTGGTGAAACAGCATTAAGGCAGCGATGATCCCGCAGGCGCCAGCAAGCACGGTTAAAATTGCCAGCCAGCGTTGGGACAATTGGGCCAGTAAACTTGGTAAAAACAGTGCAATGGGCAGGCTGATCAAAGTGAAAGCCGCCATGACCCAGCCGATATGGGTACTATTTAAGTGGTGATACGCCATTAAACTAGGCAACCAGGCGGTTACCGTGTAGTTTAACGTGGATTGCCCGCCAAAGGTGAGTAGGAAAAACCAAGCCCGCGGGTTGGTCCATAAATGCGGCGCTTGGGTGGTAGCGATATTGACCGCGGCTGGTTGGGCGACGTCCTTTAACTGGCCGCCTAGCCATAACCAAGTGGCGACGATAATCAACGGTAAAAAGCCCAACAAGGTGAACATGGCGTTCCAACCAAAAGCGTGGTTCAGCGGTGCGGTGCTTAAGTTGCAAATGGTATTACCGAAAATCATGGCAAAGGAATAAACCGCCGTCAATTGGCCAATCTGTTTGGGAAAATAATGGGCCACACACACTGGCATCAACACGTTCAGTAAGGCAATGCCGATCCCAATTAAAACAGTGCCTACCAAGACAGCTGGCAAATTTAATAATAACCGCACCAGTGACCCAGCCGCTAATAACGTGACGGCCGCTAATAAGGCTCGGTTAAGGCCCAGTCGTTGCATGATTGGTGCGCCGAAATTAGAACAGATCATGAACATCAGTAACGGCAAGGTGGTGAGAATCCCCAGTTGACTGGGCTGCGTTTGGAGTGCGCGGGCCAGTGGGGTGAGAAACAGCGGTGGGGTGGTGATCGGCGCACGCATGAGAAAACCGCTGATAAAAAGCGCCAGTATTAAACCACGGCGTTGCTTGGTTGATAAGTGCATAAGAAAGCCCCCTGAAGCGTCAAATAAACGTTTTCTTCATTGTAGCACTTGCTTTCGTAAAAAACGCTAGCTAATCTTGCATACTATTTAAAATATGCTATACTAAAGGCGATAAGCAAGCGGTTACAGTACATATATTTTCGTGTTGTATTGCAGCAATTATTTTCCTCTGTTACCCAACAAACCCACACATTCACACTTGCTTGTTAAGCGACGATGCCACGGAAGGTGTCGCCTCTTTTTTTACATCGTGGTTTTGTGTATACTGTGGGTAGATCAAACAGAGAAAGGACTATCCGCCTTGACACAAATCAAATTAATTGCCTCTGACTTGGACCACACGTTGCTCACTGAAGCCGGCACTCTGCCCCCTCATTTTTATGATGAAATTCGCGCCCTACACAACCAAGGCATTCACTTTGTGGCTGCCAGCGGCCGGGCCATCTATACCTTGAAGCCGATGTTTGAACCGGTGAAAGATTGTATGAGTTTGGTTGGCGAAAATGGCGCCGTTGTCATTCGTAACGGTAAAATCGTGTACTCGCAGTTTTTACCAAAGGCGGATTATGTGCGCTTGATCCAACACACCCGAACGCTAGGGTTAGGCGTGCCGTTGTTGTGCGCCCTGGATGCTAGTTATATTGATGAACAGTATGCACAATATGCAGATAATTTACGTCATTTCATCACTGAATTACGCGTGGTGCCAGATATTACCCAATTGGATGTGGATGTACCTAAATACACTGTTTATTACCCAAACGGTGGCTTAACCGACGTTTATGAGCGGGATTATGTGCAGCCTTTAGGCGACCAATTCCACGTCACCGTTGGTGGCAGTGAATTTTTGGATATTATGCATCGGGTGGTCAACAAAGGCCATGCGCTATCTGAACTAGGTGGTCTATTAGACGTCACCCCGGATGAAATGATCACGTTTGGCGATAACTTAAATGATATTGAAATGTTAAAACTTGCTGGTCACAGCTACATTATGCAAGCGGCGACTAAGGCAATTGAACCTTATGCCACCGCTCGCATCGGTAGTAATGGTGAGTATGCTGTAGCTGAAAAAATTCAAAGTGTGCTGGATCAACATGGGGTGCTGGTTTAAATCACTTTCTTGAAACTGATTGTCTTTTTTTGATTTAAACCGAAAAAGTACGTGGCTTGAAAATACGTTAAGTGTATTTTTAAACCACGTACTTTTTAGTTTGTGTCACAAATTATAAAACTGATTCCTTAAATGTGAGATAGCGTTTTCTTAAACAATTTCGTAAGATTGAAGAAAATAGTTTTAATTTTATGATATTTTTTAAGGCAAAAAGCGTACATATTTGATTTTGAAATCGGGGGAATTTTAAATGAATCGGCAACGGGCGCAACAGATGAACAGTAAACAACATTATCGGTTATACAAGCGTGGTAAGCAATGGGTAACGGTGTGTCTGTCCAGCGTGGCACTGGCTGGGGCTTTTTTGGCCATTGGAACGACGACTACACAGGCTGCTACCACAACAACACCAGCTACCACCAGCGCGTCGTCTGACACGGCGCTAACAGCGGCCAGTTTGGCGTTAAGTGGCGCTGCTAGCAGTGCGGCACAGTCCGCAACGGTTACTAGTTCGGCTGCCAGCAGTGCAGCGCAAGCGACAACAACCGCCAGTTCAGCTGCTAATAGTACGGCACCTGCCAGCGTAGCCACTACTAGTACTGCAGCGGCTACGGCTAGTGCTGCTGATTCAGCTAACCATTCTACGGCAGAACAAACAAGCAGTACGGCAAGTCAAGTACAGTCAGCAGACAGTTCATCGACGACTACGGCAGTTAGCAGTGCAGCCACCAGTAGTGCCGTTGCAGGCGGCAATATCACCGCAGCCACGCCTGCAACCGTCGCTGCTGTTAGAGCGCAAGCCGCTGCCCGTTATCAAGCAACGGGCGTACCGGAAACGGTGACGCAAACGGATGCCACTGCCACCAGTACATCTCAGGACGTGACCTTAACGCTGGTGAACAGTGCAGGGGATATTTTGGAAGGTGCTGTGACGGATACTGTTGAAAGTGGCACTGAGCTGCCTTTACCGGCTAATTTAACCGTCACCCAGGCCATGATCGATGGTATTATTGCCCAGGGAGTCGAAACGAATTTAGTGCCCGGGCGGTATCGGTTCCAAGGGTACACCGTTAATGGGGGCAGTTTACAAACCACAGCGACGATTAAATTTCCGATTGCTGCAGACGCAACTAGTACGGCACCAATTGCGATTCAAGCGGTTTATGATTTAGTGCCTTTAAAGGTGACGTACGTTTACCCAGACGGCTCCGATGCCACTGGCAGTGATCACGCCGTTCAACAGATCTTGGTGACGGCCACTGCTGGCGTGGATTCTGATAGTGGTGCGTCGGTAGAGAAAACCATGACGGTGACCTTAAACGACGATGGCACTGCGGCAATCACCACCGCTGATAGTGGGCTGGCGTTGGTTGATCAAGATTTGACCAAGCTGGATCTGAGTTTCTTAAAGCAAGTCATTGATAATGATGACCAGGCAACGGCATTGGCTGATCAACTTACTGCAGCGCTTCAAGCAAATGGGCTGCCTTTATTCAGTCGGACTACTATTGTACAGGCGTTAACGGCCGTGGGAATTGGTACTAATGGGGTAGTGGATCCAACTAACCCTGAGTTTTCACCTGATATTACGGCGATTCAGTACGTTTACAATTCGGCAGCACCCACAGCGACAACACCAGTGACGGATACGCATGCTGATTTGTTGGATCGATTGAAAGATTTGTATGCAGCGGCGCAAGCAAAAGGAGACGATGAGCCGGCAACCGAGTCAATGACGTCGGAAAATACTGCCGTTCAGGCAGATGTAACGGTGGAAAACTATCTTGAAGCAACGGCGGCTCCTATCACGTATCAAGGAACCCCAATCAGTGGCCACCAAACATATACCAGCGATACCACAGTCACCTTAGACCAAGGTTTCACGTTAGATGACGTGAATTATGTGCTGGTCGGGTACACTGTCGGGGACGATTTAAGTGATCTGCAACAGGGGCCTGACGTGGTGATTACCGCGGCGCCAATCGAAACCACCACGGATGCGCAAGGACAGGTGACGCAAACCGGCGGAACCACGGTGACCATTAAGGCAGTTTATCAAATCGTACCAACCAACATTACTGTGAATTACGTCTATGATAATGCGGAACAAACGGCAATGCTGCCTAGCGTGACCTTAGCAGTGGGGGACGCCAGCACACCTGATCTAAGCACTGACAAATTACAAAAAATTGTTTTGACCCCAACAGCTGGCGCTCAACAAAAAAGTGGCGTGACCACGTTAACGTTAGTGTTTAATTCTGATTTCACCACCACCCATTTGATTTTAAATGAAGGTTTGACTAACGAACAAGTTTTGCCGGCGGCGTATAGCACGCTAGGCGCTTGGCTACAAAATGAAACCACTGCGGACTTAACCAGTGCGACGTTAGCTGAATTGCTTAAACTGGGCATGGACGCGAATACAGCAGCGACAGGCGATATTTATCAAGGATTTCTAACACATTTGGCCACTAGGGGCATTCAGCTCAATGGGGATGTAGCGTTAAATGATGCTGAACTGGCTAGTCAATTAAGTAGCGTGACTTACGTGTATACTGCACCAACTGAGTTAACCGTTGACTGGGTGGATGCTAAAACTGGGCTACCCATCAGTTTAGGCAGTACCACGAATGCGAGTTCGACTTGGACCACAACGGGAGATGCTGGCACCACCGTTGATGTGGCAACTGCATTTAACACGTTATTGGCCCAATCAGCGAATATTTATCGGATTGATCCAACCTATGCGGCAGCACATGATTTAAGCCAAGTTGTTTTAGCAGATCAGGATCAAACGTTGACGATTCCAGTGGAAGTGGCAGTTGCGAGTCTGCCGGTTTTAGTGGTGGATAACCGCGGCAATGAACTATTAACCAACACGAATTATCAGGCAGTTGCGTTAGACACGGCTACGCTGGTACAACAATTGACGGACTTAGGCCTTTATGCAAACGGCAGTACAGACGCGACCACGGACGCTGTAACTGGCATTAAGGTGATGACCAATTTGTTTTATAAGCTGTATGCCCCTAATCTGGGAGCGATTTTAGCGGCGACCGATTTAACGACAGCCCAGCAAACAGCGGTCTTAAACGAGGTGTTAACCAAATTACAGCCGTTAGTTTTAAAAGAAGCGATTAAGCTGATGCCATTGGCTAACCATTTAGGAAAAGCCATGCAAACAGCTTTCAATGCCGGTATTGATGAAATTGACTGGGGAAATACAGATCAGTATGATGCGGCGATTGCAGATGAGTTAGTGGCGGTTAAGCAGTTATTACCATCAGCTTTTGTGGAAGTTTTACAGGATGTGATGCCAACTGTTGCCGTCTTGGCACAGGATGTGGAAACAGCCTACGGATTGCCAGCGAATACGCTTTTAGCCAATTTGCAGTACACCACCACGACCTCGCAATTGGCAACGAAACAAGTGGTTGATTTAGAAACACCGGTAGACAGTAGCACTGTGGCGTCAGAAACGAATGCCTACACGTTAAATGGCGTACCGTTGTTGTTTGAACTGGCTGGAATCAACCAGGCTAAGTTGTCCTTAGTAGGTGGCAGTGGGGCACCGTATATCATTCGGGTCAATTTAGGCCGTGTAAACGCGCAAGTGAACGTTGTGACGGATGACGGGCAACAATTACAACCCATTACCACCATTGGTACGGCTTATGATAGTGACAATCAGTTCACCATTCCTGAAATTGCAGGCTACACCTTTGTTAAAGCAACTTCAACGGATTATACGTTAACTGTCACGGATGATAACGTGAATTTCGTAGCACCAACTGATGGCAATGTGGTATTGGTGTACACGCGGGCCGCGGTTGATTATACCGTGATCCCAACGGTTGATGGACAGCCGATTCCTGGGTATGAAACGGGATTTGCCGGCAGCGGTGTGCCAGGCCAAACGATTACCTTAACGCCAATTCCAGGTTATCATACGACTGCAACCCCAGTTGTACCAGAAACTGGCGGGACGGTGACAGTTGCGTACACACCAAACGAAGTTACCGCCGACGTAACGATTCCAAGCAACTTAGGGCCGCAAACGGTGCCTGGGGTAACGGGTAAAACCGGCCAAACAGTTGACGTGACGGTACCGGCGGTTGCTGGTTACACGCCAGATCAAACGACAGTACCTGCCACAGTGAATCCAGACGGCACGATCACCACGGATCAAACAGTGGTGTACACACCAAATGAAGTCACCGCCGACGTGACGATTCCAAGTAACTTAGGGCCGAAAACCGTGCCTGGGGTAACGGGTAAAACGGGTGAAACGGTTGACGTGCCGGTACCAGCAGTGGTTGGCTATACACCGGATCAAAGTACAGTCCCTGCAACCGTGAACCCAGACGGGACGATCACCACGGACCGAACAGTGGTGTACACACCAAATGAAGTTACCGCCGACGTGACGATTCCAAGTAACTTAGGGCCACAAACGGTGCCCGGGGTAACGGGTAAAACGGGTGAAACGGTTGATGTGACAGTACCTGAAGTGGCAGGTTACACGCCAGACCAAAGTACAGTCCCTGCAACGGTGAACCCAGACGGCACCATCACCACGGACCAAACAGTGGTGTACACGCCAAATGAAGTCACCGCTGACGTGACGATTCCAAGCAACTTAGGGCCACAAATTGTGCCTGGGGTAACGGGCAAAACGGGTGAAACAGTTGACGTGACGGTACCTGAAGTGGCAGGTTACACGCCAGATCAAACGACGGTTCCTGCAACGGTGAATCCAGACGGGACGATCACCACGGACCAAACAGTGGTGTACACGCCAAATGAAGTCACCACTGATGTGACGATTCCAAGTAACTTAGGGCCACAAATTGTGCCTGGGGTAACGGGTAAAACCGGCGAAACGGTTGACGTGACGGTACCGGCGGTTGTTGGTTACACGCCAGACCAAAGTACAGTCCCTGCAACAGTGGATCCAGACGGCACGATTACCACGGACCGAACAGTGGTGTACACACCAAATGAAGTCACCGCCGACGTAACGATTCCAAGTAACTTAGGGCCACAAATCGTACCTGGCGTAACGGGCAAAACCGGTGAAACAGTTGACGTGACAGTACCGGCGGTTGCTGGCTATACGCCAGACCAAAGTACAGTCCCTGCAACGGTGAACCCAGACGGGACGATCACCACGACGCAGCAGGTTACCTACACACCAAATCCAGTGGCGCCGGATCAAGACCACAATGCAACGGGCATGCCTGATTCGGATCAAAGCGGACAGACAGCACCAGCGCAGCCACAAACTGAGACAACCGGCACGATGCAGTCAGAAACAACGCCAACAGTGGCCACTCAAACTGCTACTGATACGGTTCAAACGGTGGTTCAAACCACTACTGGTACGCCTAACTTGGCACCGGCACTGACGGCGCGTGAACAGGCCCTGACCACCACCAACGGCACTGATAAATTGCCAACGTCACAAACGGCAACGACCTTGCCACAGACCAATGACGCTAATTCAGTTTGGTTGGCAGCAGTCGGCCTGGCCTTAGTTGGCTTTGCTGGGTTCTTAGTCGCCTTTAAACCACGACGGCCACAAGCTTAAAGCAAACGCTAATTGCAATATAAAACCGACCGCATTCCTGATTTTTATCAGTGTGAAGCTGCGGTCGGTTTTTGTTTGGCTAATGGGTGGTGATAAAATCTAAAATCTGATGCATCACCGCTTTATTTTCTGGCGGTACCCCGTGGTCTAAAATCGCCTGTGGGGTTTGGTTTAAAGCAGAACCGGCAGTGTAGGCAGCGTCGTTGATCACGATTTCGCGTAAGTTGTCCGGCAAAGGTTCAAAGTGAAATTGCAGGCCCACCACATTTTGGTGGTAAATAAAGCCTTGGTTATGCACCAGATCGCTGGTAAACAGTAATTGTGCGCCTTCGGGAAGGCCAAACATCTCGCCGTGCCAGTGTAAGGCGGTTAGGGTTGCCGGTAGGTCGGGCAGCACGTCTGTTTGGCGGTAAACCGGCGCCCAGCCCACTTCTTTGGCTGTGGCGGTGGTCACTGGTGCGCCTAGGACTTTGGCGATTTGTTGGGCGCCAAAGCAAGCACCGAAGATTGGACGTTGCTGGGCCAATAAGTTAGCTATCAATTGCCGTTCTGCTGCGATCCAAGGTAGATCGTCGTTGGGACTCATGGGACCACCAAGCACGATTAACAGGTCAGTTTCAGCCGCAGTGGGCAAAACGCCAAATTGGGCGGGATGGTAAACGTACAAGTCATGATGATGTTGTTGGGACCAAGTTTGAATGGCACCAGGGCCTTCATTTGGCGTGTGTTGTAAAACGTTAATGCGCATGTTAGTTTCCTTTCTGACGCCGATTTTGGATCAATTTGGACAAGCCTACGGTAATGCTAGGCAGCATGAGTACCACCACAAGGCCAAGCAATAACATAGAAAAATGTTGTTGGATAAAGGGCAGTTGGCCTAGGTAATAGCCGGTGAGCGAGCCAGCGCCGACCCAGATCACCACGCCAAGCAAGTTATACCAAGCAAAGCGCAGGTAGTGCATTTGAAACATACCAGCAATTAATGGAATAAAGGTGCGGATCATCGGGACAAAGCGGCCAAAAATAACGGTTTTACCGCCGTGTTTAACGAAAAAGTCTGTGGCGCGTTTTAATTTATCAGCTTCTAAATGGCGGTTGATAAACGGCATGCGGCGCAAGTTGCGGCCAATTTCAAAATTCACCGTATCACCGATCAAAGCAGCTAGGAAAAAGGTCAGCACCAGCCATTTAATGTCGAGGAAAAAGTGGGGCCGGGTGGCCAAGGTGCTACTGATGAAAATAATGGACTCGCCTGGTAAAAACGGAAAAATCACCAAGCCGGTTTCCATAAAAATGATGGCGAACAAAATGGCATAACTGCTGGTGCCAAAGTATTCAAACAACGGCAACAAAACGGCTTCCAAATGGGTCAACCCGTAAATAATTTGTGCCACCACCTCACCTGCTTTCTAAAGAGTTTCTCATAACCCAAGCATAAGTCATTCAGGCCAGCCCTGCAATTGATTCGCGTTGATTTTGGGGAAATTTAAAAGTGGCAACGCCGGCGGCACAATATTTGAGTCGGGTGTCAGAACGTGCTAAAATAGAATACCGACAATTTCAATCGTTGTCGTAGGAAATCCTTGAAGGGGGCACATTGATGGCTGCTGAGACACAACAAGAAGAACAAGTCCGTGTGGACGATGTGGTAGGACAAATTCAAACCAAAGAACACCAATTGCAGGCTAAAATGAAGCAAGCCGAAACGGAAGAGGCGGATATTCACAAGCATTTTGAAAAAGATGTGAAGATCAATACAGGCTCTTACGAAGGCATGATGGATACCGCGTTGTCCATTCGGCAGCAGCAACAAATGTTGGATGAGCGCACAAACAGTTGGCAACATTCAGCACAACAATTGGACGTGTTGCAGCGTTTGGAAAAAACGCCGTATTTTGCGCGCATTGATTTTCAAGAAAATCGCGCGAAAAAGCCGGAAACCATCTATATTGGCTTAGGCTCGTTTACCGACAATGACGATCACTTTTTAGTGTACGATTGGCGGGCACCGATTTCCTCAATCTATTATGATGGGAACTTAGGCAAAGTCAGCTATCAAACGCCGGACGGGGAGCAGCAGGTCAACGTGGACCTTAAGCGCCAGTTTTTAATTGAGGATGGCCAGATCAAAACCATGTTCGATACCCAAGAAACCATTGGCGATCAAATGTTAATGGAAGTTCTAGGTGAACAAAGCGATACGAAAATGAAAAGTATCGTTACCACGATCCAGCGGGAACAAAACCAGATCATCCGCGATACCAAGGCCGAATTACTGTTTGTCCAAGGGGCGGCGGGTTCTGGGAAAACGTCTGCCATTATGCAACGGGTGGCGTATTTACTGTACCGCTATCGCGGCAATTTAAATTCCAGCCAGGTAATCATGTTTTCACCGAACCAATTATTTAACGATTATATTGGCAACGTGCTCCCTGAATTAGGCGAACAAAACATGGTGCAGTTGACCTATCATCAGTATGCAGCGCGGCGGTTGCCTAACATGACGGTTGAAGATTTATTCTCACAATTTGAGAAAACCAATGGCCATCAAGATAAACGGTTGACCCAGTTAAAGGCCAGTTTGGCGTTTTTCAAGGCTACGCAAGATTATGCCACGCATTTGGAACAAGCTGACATGCGTTTCCGCGACATTAAATTGCGCAAGGAAGTTTTTATTTCGAAGGAAAAAATTGCGCAAACGTACTATCAATTTAACCATAACTACCATTTAGGCAACCGGTTGACGGGAACCAAAGAAAAAATGGTGCGCTATTTAAATCGGCGCATCGAAAGTGAAACCAAAACCAAGTGGGTCAGTGATTTTATTGAATCGCTGGACGACGAAGGCATGCGTAAATGGTATGGCAATCACCCGCATAACTTTGAAAATGGCGATGAGGAATTTCATTTCTTAGCCAAACGGGTGGTGACGGCGGCCTTTGATAGCGTGCGACGAGGCATTGTGCGCAATCGCTTTTTAAACATCAAAGCCCAGTACATCGACTTTTTACGGGCGGTACCGCAGTACCTGGACCTGGCCCAATTCGACCTGACTGTATCCGAATGGCAACATGATGTGGATCGGGTGCTAGCGGATTTACGCCAGAAAAAATTGGCGATGGAAGATGTAACGCCTTACCTTTATTTGTACGACTTGATTACGGGTAAGCACGGTGATCGGGAAATTCGCTATTTATTTATTGATGAAATTCAGGATTACACGCCTTATCAGTTGGCCTTTTTGAAATTCAACTTTCCGCAAGCCCGCTTTACCTTGCTAGGGGACTTGAACCAGGCGATTTTTACTCAGGAAAGTAGTCACCGGTTGTTGCAGGAGTTAAGCTATTTGTTTGACCCTGAGACTACCCGGGTGGTGCAGTTGACCCAGTCTTATCGGTCTACCAAGCAGATCACCGACTTTACCAAGGCAATTTTGCGCAACGGCGAAGACGTACAAGCCTTTAACCGGAAAGGCCAGTTGCCGAAGTTGATTCAGCGTGAGGATCCAGCGGACTTAGTGGCAGCGGTGAAAACGGAATTGGCCGCGAATACGGACGCCGGTTTAACCACCGCCATCATCACCAAAACTTTGCCAGAAAGCCAAGCTTTGACCCAACAGTTAAAGGCAGCAGGGGTCAAGGTGACCTTGATTCGCTCGGAAAACCAACGCTTAGCAGCTGGGACGATCGTGGTACCGTCTTATTTGGCCAAAGGGCTGGAATTTGATGCGATTATCGCTTGGCAAGTGGACGCCGCCAACTACGGCAGTGATGACGAACGGCAATTGTTGTACACCATTGCCTCCCGGGCGATGCACCGCTTGACCTTGCTTAGCAGTGGCACTTTGTCGCCGTTGTTGGCGGATGTGCCAGCAGCGCTTTACGAAAAAGGCTAAGGCTAAAAAGCGATTTAAGGTTGTGTCACTTGGTGAAAACCGCTAAGCTTAAAGAAAAACGTGAGAGGATTTTTGACACATGGCGATTAAACTCATTGCAATCGATATTGACGCAACACTTTTAAATTCAAAGCGCGAACTAACACCAGGCGTGATCAGCGCGATTAAAGCTGCTTCCGCAGCTGGCATTAAGGTGGTTTTATGTAGTGGCCGGCCCATTACAGGGGTGACCCCTTACTTGGCGCCGTTAGGTTTAGCTGATCAGGCCGATCAGTACGCCGTGACTTTTGGCGGTGGCTTGGTGCAAACAACTGCGGGTAATGTGTTGGCACAAACCCAATTCCAATATGCGGATTACATTCAAGTCGAAGCGCTAGCGCGACAATTGAACCTGCATTTTCACGTGGAAAACGCTGATTTTTTGTACACGGCTAACCGTAACATTAGCGAATACAGCGTGTATGAAAGCAGTCTGGTCAACTTAAACATTGCTTACCGTACACCGGAAGAAATGCGGGACATTGCTTTGGTAAAAGGGATGTTCATTGATAAACCGGCATTGCTAGACGCTGCCATGGCGGATATGACCCCTTTTAAGGCGTTAAGCGACCGCTTGACCTTTGTCAAAAGCTCACCATTTTTCTTAGAAGTCAGTCCCAAAGGCGTGAGCAAAGGCGCGGCCTTAACCAAATTAGCCGCGGAATTGCAGTTAGATGCCAGCGAAATGATGGCCATTGGCGACGAACAAAACGACTTGAGCATGATCACCTTAGCCGGTACCGGCGTGGCCATGGGCAATGCCACGGACCAGGTCAAAGCTGCGGCACAATATATTTCCGCTGATAACGACCATGATGGGGTGGCCCAGGCCATTCAGGAGTGTGCTTTATAAAATATAACGCTTGAACCAGCCGAATGAGGTGCGGTTTAAGCGTTTTTTGATTGGTTAGGAGGCTGCGGCTAAGGTCTTGGCATTTTCATGCGTGTGGTCGTTATGCTTTATTCGTTGTGATTGCCGGCTTGGGCGCAAGCTATTAATCATGCTGCAGCGCTGGCCAACTCGTTCGGTTCGACATGATAGCCGCTGCGATAGCTGGCAGCTTGCATCATTTCAGCGAAAAAAGCGTCTCAATCACCAGTATGTTCCAGCATCAGCCTCTTTCTGGTTATGACTAGTTTGATCATCCATATCAGCTGTCAAAAGATAAAGGTGCTGTTGTGTTAAATAAGCGTGTTGTGTGAAATAGCAGTGTTGCTTTACCAAAAGTGATAATCAGTTTATAATAAACTTAACTCAATGAAGAATTAAATAGCCGCTTTAACGTATTTACGTTGAAGCGGCTATTTAGTGGCTATTTTTGGATAGGCGGTGACAAAATGTTTCAAATTATTTGGCAGCACACGCGGCGGTGGCAGCGGGTGTGCTTGTTTGCGGCGCCACTGGTGATGTTGATGGAAGTGTTTTGCGATTTGCAGCAGCCCACGTTGATGTCCAAAATTGTCGATACGGGGTTAGCCGGTTCCGGGCACCCGCAGTTTATTTTACAAACTGGTGGCGTGATGTTGCTGATCGCCTTGGTAGGCGCGTGTAGCGGCAGCGGCTGTAATGCGCTTGCCAGCTATGCCTCGTTGAAAATGGGGCAGCGTTTGCGCAATCATTTGCTCAGTTTGGCGTTGGCTACCCGTAACGGTCATGATCTGAGCACGCCGACGTTGATCACTCGGATCACCAATGACGTGATCCAAATGCAAAATTTAGTGATGACGTTAACGCGTTCGCTGGTGCGGGCGCCATTTTTACTGCTCGGTGGGATCGTGATGGCATTTCTGATCTCACCACGCATTGCATGGATCTTGGCCATTGTGGTGCCGGTGTTACTGCTTTTTATGGGGTTGGTGATTCGCCACAGTGTGCCATTATTTACCAAAATGCAGCAGGCGATTGACCGGATCAATCGGGTCATGCGGGAAACGTTATTAGGCATTAAAACCGTGAAGTCGTTTACGTTAGAAAATCAGCAGCAACAGTTGTTTGACCAAATCAATCAACAAGTCCAAACCAGTAGCGTGGCCGCCCAAGCGTCCGTCATTATTTTGGCACCAGTGGTGACCTTGGCGTTAAATTTAAGTATTGTGGCGGCGTTGTGGTTTGGCGGGGGCTTGCACGCCAGTCATTTGATCACCACCGGGCAGATCATGGCGTTTGTGAACTATATGATCCAGATTACGACCGCCATGATCAATACGGTGAACACGGTGTCCAGCTTATCCCGGGCGCAAACGGCCACGGCGCGGATTCAGGCGGTGCTGGACCTGCCGCAAGATGCTGAACCGACAGCTACCGTTGCGTTACCAACGGACACCACCTTGCGCTTTGAACACGTGAATTTTGCCTATCCTGGGGGCGAAAATGTGTTAACGGACATTGATTTTGAATTGCCAGCAGGCGCCAAATTAGGCATTATCGGCACCACCGGCAGTGGTAAAACCACTTTGGTGGACTTGTTAACACGGTTGTATGACCCTACCAGCGGCCGCATTACCATTGGCGGCGTCCCAATTAATCAGCTCAGTTTGGCCCAGTTACGCCAGCAAGTGGCGGTGGCGTTGCAAAATAGTGTGCTGTTTTCTGGAACGATTGCCAGCAATTTGCGCTATGGCAAAGAGACGGCCACCGATGCTGAGCTGGTGGTAGCTGCGCAGGCCGCTGCTGCGGCCGATTTTATTGCTGCGCGGCCTGGCGGGTATCAGGCCCAGGTCACACAGCGCGGTAATAACTTTTCTGGCGGGCAAAAGCAGCGGTTAAACATTGCCCGAGCGTTGGTGGCGCAAGCAGCGATTTTAGTGTTAGACGATACCACCAGTGCCGTGGATCTGGCAACGGATGCCCACATTCAACAGGCTTTACGTCAAGTGCGACAGGGCAAAACCACCATTATGATCGCCCAGCGCATTGCGGCGTTGCAGGATAGTGATTTGATTCTAGTGCTGGATCACGGCCACATCGTTGCCCGCGGACAGCATGCCACCTTATTACAAGAATCCGCATTTTATCGTGAAGTAGCGGTGGCACAGTTGGGAAAGGAAGTGCTGACAGATGCCTAATGTTGCGATGAAACGGCCACCACGCGGCCAACATTATACCGAAGAACAGTTGAAAGTGCAGCACTTAAAGCCGACGTTACGACAATTAAGCGGATATTTGCTGCAAAAACGTTGGCCGTTAGCAGCAGTTTTTGGGTTTACCGTGGTGACCACAGTGGTGTCGATTATTGGCACCCGCTTAAATGGCCTGATCATTGACCGCTACATTCGCACCGACCGTTTGAAACTGTTGGCCATGGTGTGCCTGCTAATGGTGGGCATGTATGTGGTGGCCAGTGGCTTTAATTGGTTGCAAAGCCATTTTATGGTAAACATTGCCCAGGAAACCAGTACGCGAATTCGCCAGGATGTGTTCACCCGCATGCAGCGGCTGCCGTTAAGCTATTTTGATCAGCACCCGAGTGGCGACTTAATGAGCCGGCTGACCAACGATGTGGACAACATTAATACGGCGTTAATGGAAACTTTTATTCAGCTGTTCACCGGTGTGATCAGTGTGGTGGGGATGTTGATTGCCATGCTGGTGCTCAGTCCGGCGTTAACGCTGGTGGTTTTATTGGCGTCAACTGGCACTTATTTTTTGTCGCGGCAAATTGCCAAATTCACGCAAACCGCTTTTCGGCAGCAACAAGCTGAACTGGGGCAGCTGAACAGTGAAATCGAGGAAACCTTATCCGGTAAAAAAACCATTCAACTCTTTGAACAAGCGGATCAAGTGCTGACTGATTTTCGCGCTACCAACCAGCGTTATGTGCACCACGCTTATCAAGCGCAAGTATTCAGTGGGGCGCTGGGACCGCTGAATAATATGCTGAACAATTTGGCCTATGCGCTGATCACGGTGTTAGGCGCTTTAGCGATTTTACACGGCTATCAGGGTATTACGGTGGGGATTATGTTCGCCTTTTTGATCTATATGCGGGACTTTACCGGGCCGATTCGGAATATGTTGGATCTGATCAACACGTTGCAAGTGTCCATTGTCAGTGCCGAGCGGGTGTTTGCGGTGATCAATGCCCCAGCGGAACAGGATGCCCCGCACGTGGTGATGCCAACGTTAACAGGCACGATTGCCTTGCAACACGTGACTTTTGGCTATCAACCAGAACATCCGATTTTGCATGATATTTCCTTAACGGCCAAACCAGGGGAAATGGTGGCTATTGTGGGGCCTACTGGTGCCGGCAAAACCACTACCATTAATTTACTGACGAAATTGTACCCGTTAACCGCCGGCACGATTTTAATCGACGGCCACCCGATCGACCAACTGGATCGGTACGCTTTACGTCGGCAGATCGCCATTGTCCAGCAGGAACCATTTTTATTTTCTGGCACGATTCAGGCCAATATTCGCCTGGGCCGCCTGGATGCCAGCGAGGCCGATATTGTCGCCGCAGCCAAGGCGGCCAATGCCCATGACTTTATCATGCAACTGCCAGCCGGCTATCAAACGCAGCTATCTGATCGTCAACAAAGCCTGTCCCAAGGGCAACGCCAGCTGATCAGCATTGCCCGCGCTTTTTTAGCCCAAACGCCGATTTTAATTTTAGATGAAGCCACTTCAGCCATTGATACCAAAACGGAAATGGTGATCCAGCAGGCCATGGACCAATTGATGCAACAGAAAACCAGCTTTGTGATCGCCCATCGCCTGTCAACGATTCAAAAAGCCGATCAGATTATTGTGATTGACCAGGGTCGCATTGTGGAACGCGGCACGCATGCCCATTTGTTGGCCCAAAAAGGCTTGTATTGGCGGCTTTATCGTAGTCAGTTCCAAGGCAAAGATGTGTGATAGCATTGAAGAATGAATACTGGCTCAGACGTTAATCGTCTGGGCTTTTTAACTGGTGTTAAGGTTGCGGGAAAATAAAACTGTTGTACAACGCTTAATTTGGCATGATTAAGCAGGACACTAGTGAATTGACTTTTGAGAAGGTTTTCAGTATGCTGAGGGTGAATGAATTTACAGGATAAGGGGACTTTTAAATGCCAATCAAACCAACCGATGCCCAAGATGTCTGGAAAGATGTGGGCCAGCATGTTCAATTTACAGTACTGAAACTAAAACGCGACGACCAAGCCAAAGCTCAGGAAGCAATCCAAGAATTTGCGGATCGTTCACAGGCGATTATTCGCTCGTTGCGAATCCGAGACTCTCATTTGCAGTCTGATTCAGAATTAAAAGTGGCCATCGGTTTTAGTAGCGCAGCTTGGGATTACTTATTCCCCAAAGCCGCTAAGCCTAAGGAATTGGAAACTTATACCGGGTTAACGGGACCAGAATACAAAATGCCGGCCTCAGAAGGGGACATTTTCTTACACATTCGCGCCAGCAATGAAGCCGTGGTTTATGAAGCCCAAACGCAATTCCGGCAATTTTTGCAAGACGTTACCGAAGTGGTGGATGAAACCAAAGGCTTCCGCTATTTTGAAGGTCGGGCGATTATTGGCTTTATCGATGGCACCGAAGCGCCAGCCGCAGAGGATGCTGCCGACTACGCAATTATTGGGGACGAAGATCCTGAATTCATCAACGGTTCTTACGCGTTTGCGCAGAAATGGCATCACGACATGGCTTTCTGGGAAAATATGAAAACCGAAGAACAAGAAAAGGCCATTGGGCGTCAAAAATTCAACGACTTAGAATTAGAAGACGACGAAAAATATGCCAATGCGCACAACGTTAGCGCGAAGTTTGATGAAAATGGTGTGGAACAAAAAATCATTCGCATGAATGTGGCGTACTCCGACCCAGCGGCAGGCGATACCGGCACCTATTTCATGGGCTACGCGCGGCATTGGACCGTTACGAAAAATATGCTGCAACAAATGTTAGACAAGTCAGACTTCTTGCTGACCTTCTCAGATATTTTATCGGGACAATTATTCTTCGTCCCGTCACGCCCAATGTTGGCGCAGATCGCAGATGGGGAATTGTAAGGTAAAAGACGCGCAAGCCAGTGATGAGCTTGCGCGTCTTTTTTAGTCCGCTAGGTCCGTCCACATTGCCTCAGCGCTGTTATAGACTTTGTAATCATGATGATATGCAGCTTCATACAGAGCTTGTCAGGCTGCAGCAGGCAGATCTGTCGGCGTAAATGGTAAGCGCTGTTCCGCCACCATCGTGGTGATCAATTGCTGAACAACGGTCGACAAATCTAGTCCTAGGTTCTGGGCCACTGCTTGTCCAGCCGTTTTTAAGGCGGGGTCAATGTTAAGCGTGAGTTGTGTTTTGTGAGGCATTGAAATCACGTCCTTTTATTGTTGGTGTACGATTGCTGACAGGTTGATTTAAAGCCGCTAAACGTTTGCGGATCCGACTTAATGACACCGGGGTCATGCCAAGATAGGTGGCTAATTGATGTAACGGCACCCGCGCTAGCAGTTCAGGCTCATCCGCTAAAAGCGCTTGGTAGCGCTGTGTCGGTGTGTTTCGTAGTTGACAGATCACGCGTTGACGGTATTGCATAAAACGCTGACAGATCCAACGCGTTAAGCTTTGTTCCAAAGTGGGGTAGCGTTGGCACAAGTCGTTGAAATCAGCCCGACTCAGAGCTAACAGCTGACTGGTTTCCAAGGTGGCTAAGGTGCAGTCGCTGGGAATTTGACAGTAAAAGCTTTCAAATGAGCTGACGATTTGATTTTCTAAGAAAAATTGGACGGCGATGGTTTTTTGATCTGTTTCATGCAGTAACTGTAACGCACCATGCACCACAATATAAATGGTGTCGGCCACATCGCCTTGGCGTAAAAGTGGGGTATGTGCTGGCACTGTTTGGGCATGAAAGTAAGGTGCACAAGTGGTCCAATGGGTTGCTAGTTCGGGGAACTTAACGGCCAAAATTGTAGGTAATGCCATCTGTTTCAGTTCTTTCTGATTAAAATTAACAAAGGTTAAGGCCGTTTGGCGAAGGGTTACGTAAACTAAGCGTATTCCAATGAAATGAGACGATCAATATGAAAACTGTGATTATTTTTGACCACCCTTATACCGCTACTGCCAGTCATAATGTACCACATCAGCGCGCTTTTTTGGCGGCATTGTGCCAACAAGTGCAGCAACAATTAAAAGCGCAAAACGATCAAGTGACATTAATTGACTTACATGCAGAACAGTTTGACCCGGTGATGTCGGCAGCCGAGTTGGCCCGCTGGCGGCGAGGGTTGCCTGTGAATGCTCAAGTAGCCCGTTACCAGCAAGCACTATTAGCTGCAGAACGCATTATTTTCATGTTTCCCATTTGGTGGGAAGTCATGCCAGCCATGACAAAAGGGTTTTTGGACAAAGTTTATGCGAAAAACATTTTGTACCGTGGCGATAATATGCGCACCAAATTAGAACGTCAGCCACGGATCGATGTGATCACGACTATGAGCACGCCGAAGCTGCTGTACCGGTGGTTATTTGGGGCACCACTATTAAAAATGTTGCAACGTGGAACCTTTTTGAAAACGCGCTTGTGGCATTTTAAATGGCACCCTGTGGTACAAGTTGACCAATTAACGTTAGCACAACGGCAACAAGTACTGGCAAAGTTTAAAATTTAAGGTGGTATACTAAATTTAATCAACTCATTCGGAGGCCCAATAATGCCACAAAACTTACTTTTTTTCGATCTAGATGGCACCTTATGTTTGGACCACACCTTGCAAGTGCCAGCTGCGACGCAAGCGATTTTTCCAACCTTGATTGCCAATGGAAATCTACCGGTGGTGGTCACCGGGCGCAGTTTGTATGAAGTCCAGCCGCTGTTAAACCAGTTGCACATTAAAAACTATATTTTATCTAATGGCAGTTACATTGTGGCGGACCAACAGTTGGTGCAACAAACGCAGATTGCCCAGGCTGACATGGTCCAGTTGCGGCAAGTGGCGCAGGCGCAAGGGGATGATCTGGCCTACTTTAACCAGCAGGGGTTTGCGGTAACTGGTATTAATGCTCGGACTCAAGCTCATATGAACCGGCTGGGCATTGCCAGTGCACCAATTAAGCCCGATTTTTACGTTCATCAGCCGGTGAACTTTATGAACGCCTATATGGACGCCCAACATGAAGCCCCATACTTACAGCGCTTAGGCCACCACCTGCGGTTCATTCGCTATGACCCAATGGCCGTGAATATTGTGCCGCAAAACGTGTCAAAAGGCCAAGCCATTCAAACATTTTTGGCAAAAAATAAGGTTCAGGTGGGCGCCACCTATGCCTTTGGCGACCAGGACAATGACCTGGGCATGTTTGCTCATGCCACTTATCGGATCGCCATGCACGCTGCCACATCAGCATTGCAACAGCAGGCCACATTTGTGGCGACCACCGACAATGGGGTGCTGGCTGGTTTACAGTATTACCATTTAATTTAAAATAAAAAACAAAACGGCGGCTTTTGACGCATCTTATTCATAGTGGCCGTGAAAAACCTCGCAAATTAAATTTGTCTCCCAAGCAATCCCTCACATTCACGTCGCGGTCACAGCCGTCTGATCAGTTGGTCAGGGGGCTATTTTGCGTGGTGGGATCCTAAACGAGTGATACTTAAGTTTCAGCGCGTCAGGTCAGGCACTTGCTTCATGTATAGGCGCTAGTGTTAGGGATTGGCACTATTGACAATTGCCGCAAGATTCTTTAAATTAAAACTATTGCGTAAGCGTTTTATTAATTGAAAGGAACGGTGGCTAAAATGGTCAAAGTTGAAATATATGAACCAGTACATGAATGTTGTGGTGGCGGTGGGAGCTGCGGTTGCGGCGGTGACGACAATCACGACAAAATGCTAGTTAAAGCAGCATTTCACGCTTTAAAAGAAGTTGATGATGTGGAGGCGGTCCGGCATCAAATCGATCCAGAAGCCTTTAATGGCAATGAAACGGTTGTTAAAGCGCTGGCTGGGGATGAGGAAAACCTACCAATCACCTTGTTAGACGGCAAAGTTGTTAAAATGGGCGCTTATCCTAGCTTGGATGAGATCTCAGACTACACCGGCCTAGGCTTCGTTGACGAAGAAGCAGGTCAAGGTGGCTGTTGTGGCGGTTCTGGTTGTTGCTGCTAGGAAATAAAATAAAACCTCACAATAGTTAGACCCTAGACGGTCTGGCGGTTGTGAGGTTTTTTAGTCTTAAGACCGCTCCTGGGCCAATAGGCACGTGTCGTCTGTTTGGTGCAGATTCTTGTTGAACTAGTCCTCTTGAAAGGAATGCAATGTTGGGATGGGTCCATCAGCGTGTTGTGTGATGGTCAACAGTGAGGGGAAGGGTTAAAACAGGGAGCTTGACGATTACTTTCATGAGTGACTAGTCGAGCGCAGTTTATTTTTATAATAAAATAAGTAACCGCTTCACTTTTGTATTTCGGTTAAGCTATTATTTTGGTATCGTTAGTGTAACGTTGGGGGGGATCTTGGACAGTTACCAAAAAAAGGAGGCATCATCATGGCTGTACTTTGGATTGGTATTGTACTGGTCATTGTTGTACTGGGCTTTGGCGTGCGCTATTGGCGGAAACGCTATTGGGTGCTGTTGCTAGGTGTTCTAGCATTGGACCTCGGCCTGGTGTATGGGGGACGCACCGATCATACCCGGCTCAATGTGGCCTTGTGCCGCTATAATTTGCATACTGCGCACCAATGGCGGCTATCATACTGGTATTTGGATGGTTCTCAAAGCCAGCGCATTACCCGGCAAAAGCACCAGCTGACGATTCATACGCATAATCAAGGCCAGCTGAAACTTTTGGTGCAAGCAGCAGGCCATACCACACGGACGGTGCGTTTAAAGCCGCAGGCACGCCAACAAATTGATCTCAGCCATTATCCAAAGCAGGTCACACTCACTTTACAAGCCAAGGGTGCAAAGGGCCAGACGACTTTCAATTGGTAAAACATAAGTCGATCGTTAAGGTCGGCTTTTGGTGTCCGAAGGAAGCTGTTTGAACGGTGCAATGTCTGAAGTGGCGATTGAGACATGAAGGTGAGATTAAAACTTGGGATGAATGTTCATTTTAACGGCGATGGGGGCGATGAATAGCATCACGTGTTTTCAATTAGTAATGCGCAAAAATTCGTTATTTCAGCTTTAATTTTTATAGAAAAAAAGTGAGGGCTGTTCGCTTGTAAAGGGGGTGGTGATTTGCGATGATAGGGCTAATGAAGTGAATCAAAAGAATTGTAAACCATGGTTTAACATGTTAAATTAAAGCTACCTTAATTAATTTAGTGCGTTGTTTGATAAGGGGGACTTTAAAAATGCATGAAGTTAGAACTGTTGCTCGGGGCAACTCGTTGGCAATGACATTACCGAAAAATTTAGGTTTTGAAAAAGGTCAAAATTGGTTATTGATTCCTTCATCAGATGGTCGTTCATTTACGTTAGTACCAAAACTTGATAATCCCTATACTCAAGACCAGCAGCATGTAGAAATGCGTGAAGCATGGCCGGAAGCAGATTTTAATGAGGTTGAATAATGAATCGTCAGCTAAGGCAAAAAGATATCATTTGGATTGATTTTGATCCGCAAAAAGGCTGTGAAATTAAGAAAAGACGACCGGCACTTATTCTGAGTAGTGATAGCTATAATCAGCAAACGGGATTTTTGATTGTTGCACCAATTACGTCAACGCTTAGAGCTTTAGCTGGCTATTATACATTAGCTGGTTATAAAACGGTTGGCCAAGTTATCGCAGCACAAGTCTATTCGTTGGATGCTTCTGACAAGGCACAACGGCATGCAACGTACATTGAAACAATGAGGGATACTGACTTTTATCAAGTTGCACAAATCGTTTATTATAATTTTGGTTTTCCATTTTAGATTGGATCGTTTTGGATACTTCAACAAGCATTGTGAAGTGAAAGCTTTATCATTAAGAACGATCAAAGTATCAAATAACTTTAAATCAGTAACTGACAAGTCGATCGTTAAGGTCGACTTTTTTGGTGTCCGAAGGAAGCTGTTTGAACGGTGCAATGTCTGAAGTGGCGATTGAGACATGAAGGTGAGATTAAAATTTGGTATGAATGTTCACTTTAACGGCGATGGGGGCGATGAATAGAATTGTGTATTTTCAATTAGTAATGCGCAAGAACTCGTCATTTCAGCTTTGATTTTTATAGGAAAAAGTGAGGGTTGTTCGCTTGTAAAGGGGGTGGTGATTTGCGATGATAGGGCTAATCGAGCTGTTGAATGTCGCTTAAATGGATAATTGATTTCCAGTGTGACGATGTTTTGAAATTGGCAGCTTAATTGATTGAGGATAGAAAATGTATTGCGGACTTTTATAGGGGGGTTACAGTAAATAACGTTAAAATAATTGTGCGAGGGAGTGCTTTAGTGATGGCATGACCCAAAAATCTGGGTTTTGAAAAAGGTCAAAAATAATTACTGATTCCTGCATCAGATAGCCGTGTATTCACGTTAGCGCCAAAACTTGGCGAAGCTTGCAACCTACGGTGATGCATGAAGCATGACCGTAGGCGGACTTTAATGAGGTTGAATAATGATACTTGTTTCATTTTCAGCCGCTAAAAAAGCCGCCCTCAACGAGAGCGACTTTCATTAGGCCTGTAAGCTGGCCATAATATTGGCCGCGTTTTGCATCCCATAATCAGGAACAGAAATGGCTGCAATTTTGACGTTTTTGTCAGGCAAGGCTTGGCGTAAATTATCTTGCATAAAGGCTACTTGTGGGGCCATGAGGAAAACATCTACGTCATGGCTGCTTTGGTAATCGATACATTCAGCGTAAGGAATCGCATCAACAGATAATTCCAATTGGTTTTCTTCACCATAGGCAATCAATTTTTGTTTAAGGTAGCTGGTACTTAAACCAGTGTTGCAAACGAGACAGATTTTCATGCGGTAGGTTCCTCCTTTGTTTCAGCTGCTTGTTTTTTGGCCTGTTCTTCAGCATAAGCTTGGTTATCCGCTTTTTTAAAGAATGGGTAGCCAATGGCGATACAGATTATGACTTGCACCACATTCAGTACGGCACCTTGCCAGCCGGAGATCAAGAAGCCGGAAATAATAATCGGGGTGTTCCACGGAATCACAACCCCGTTGGTCACCGGTACGAGCCCGATGTAAGTGGCAAAGTAAGCGACTAAGCACATGACCAGTGGGGTGATCACAAATGGAATGGCAAAAATTGGGTTTAAAATCACAGGTAGCCCGAAGATCATGGGTTCGTTAATGTTAAAAATCCCAGGGATGATGCCTAATTTACCGATGCTCTTATAGCGTTCTGACTTAGCCCAGAACAAGCACAGTAAACACAAACCAATCGTTGCCCCAAAACCACCGAGCTTCATATAATGTGAATAGAACTGGATGTTAATAATGTTATGGGCACCGTGTTTTAAGTTTTCATCAGCCAAAGCTAACAAAACGGGTTGCGTTACGGATAACACAATGTTGGAGCCGTGCACCCCCATTACCCACAGTAAGGCCTCAATTAACGTGAACAGCATCATCATTGGTAAGGAACCTGCAAAATGGGTGAACGGCTTTTGAATAATGGTTGAGAAAAAGCCGTATAAGGTCTTAAATTCCGTAGCCGCAAAGAAATAATTAATTGCAATAAAAATGGCAACAATCACAAAAATCGGAACAAGTGCGGTAAAAGCTTTACGAACGTTATCTGGAATCGCAGACATACTTTTTGGATTTTGATGTTTAACGATCAATTCCAAAATTTTTAGTGAGAAAATCGTGGTGAAAAAGCTGGTAAACATTCCGGCAGAACTAAAGGAAGTTAGGTCTAAATAGCTAACGCCGTCATTGATTTTGATGGGTGAGGCGAGTAAAAAGGTTGCTAAGGAGACGGAAATGCCTAACAGCCGATCAATACCTTTAAATTGGCAGATCATATTGGCCATATAAATGATGATGTATAAGGTCATCATACCCATACAGACAGAATAACCGGTGTTTAAGGCGTTGAGACCTGTTTTACCGACAATTCCAGTGAGCCAGTTTGTGTAACCGTTAATGGGCAAACTGCCCAGCAACAGGAACAGTGAACCGACAATAATAAATGGCATTGCGCCATAAAAGGCTGCCTGAATCGACTGGATATAAACGCTGCCGACAAACTTTTGAAAGCCTTTGTTGATACGAGCAAGTTGCATTAGTTTACTCCTTTAATATGAAATTGTTGTGCTGCAAATAATGTTGCCCCGATCAAGTTGGCGTCATTTTTAAAGCGGCACGTTTTCAGCTCAGTGGTCATTAAGGCCGAAAAGGGCTGTTGGATCGTGTGAAACTTAGTGTTGATCAAATCGATGACAGATTGGTCGGCACTAATAGCACCACCTAAGCAGATCACTTCTGGATTGAGAATCATGGTGAGCATTAGCAGTGCTTGGGCATTGGCCGTGGTCCACTGATCAAGCGCTTGTTGTGCCGCAGGATCCTGTTGGCGTCAACGTTGGGTCACAGCTTGGCCGGTATGCACGGCTTGTTCAGGAGTAACTCGTGCATTATAGTCTTTGATCAAAGCTGGGATACCAGTTCGCTTGGCCAAGCCGACTGTCCGGTTGTTTTCAATGGCAATGGGTAAATGTGAAAACTCACCGGCAAAATTATCCTGGCCGGTGATCAATTGGGTGCCTTGAAAACTGGCACCACCAATGGCCGTGCCAATTAGCCAATAGAGGCTTGAGGCCGTATGGCGGCCATTGCCTAACTGGACTTCACAGGTGCCAGCGGCGCGGGCATCGTTTAACGCGGCCACCGGAACTTGGTGCAGGCGTTGACTGATTTCACGATTAGGGTTGGTGTGAAAAATCGAATTCAGTAATCGAGATGTATTCGAGATTACTTGACCGGTTTTACTAAGAATGCCAGGCATGCTAACGCCGATCAAGGTCGGCCGTTCAGCCAGCAATTCCCGACAAACGTAGTCGTAAAACTGTGCCGCTGCTGCAAAAATCAAGGTCGGTCGTTGCCACTTTTTTTGAATGTGAAAGGTGTCATCTAACAGGGCATATTTAATGGCCGTGCCACCAATATCAATGGCAGCGTACATTATTTACCTGTCGCTAATAATTCGTTGACAACAGGATCTTTCACGGTAACGTGATCTGCTTTTAATTTGGCAATCGTATCCGCGAATTGTGGTAAATACTTAGCATGCGCCAGCAACAGTTCATCAACGACCTGCTTAGCTGTTGCACCAGAAGCCACTAAGGGGTTCATGAAGACGGTGTTCAGCAACAAGCCATAATTCCCAGTCACTGCCGCTTTACAAATCCCAAGTTCCATATTTTTCATTAACTGTAACCAGCCTGCTTCAGGTGCTTCTAAGTGACCGAAGGCTAATGGTAAGGCCCCTTTACCACTTAGGTTCGCTGAGACTTCAACCACACAATCCGCAGGTAAGTCAGGTACTGCGCCACGGTTAACGGTAGAAACTACCATGCAAGTGTTTTTGTTACTATAAATGGACATCATGGCTTCACAAGCCGCATCAGAATAGTACGCACCGCCACGCTTCGATAATTGTTCAGGTTTGTGGTCTAAGTTAGGATCTTTGTACAATTCAAATAATTCGTGTTCGATTTGTTTGACCTGTTGCGCACGGGTACCGATCGTGTTGTATTCTTCGATACTGTGGGCCAACATTTCTTCCGCACGGTAATAATAACGATGGTAGCCACAAGGAATTAAGTTCATGTCTAATAACTGTTCCTTAATAAAAGGCACTTTATGAATATTCTTTGGAATACCATCATCCTTGTGATACATGGCTTCAATAATGTCAGGGGTCACATCATGGCCGTGTGCATCACTGACCCGGTGCCAATGAAAATGGTTTAAGCCGGCAAATTCAAAAATCAACTCACCAGTGGTCTTATCAATGAGCTTTGGTTCTTTCATCATGGCGTTAACCGGTACATTGCACAAACCGATGACTTTGTCCCAATGACCGTAACGAATAATCGCTTCGGTAACCATACCACTTGGATTGGTGAAATTGATCAGCCAAGCATTGGGGCATACGTCTTTCATATCTTGTACAATGTCTAAAATAACGGGGATCGTCCGCAACGCTTTAAACAAACCGCCAGGGCCGTTGGTTTCTTGACCCATGATGCCGTAGGATAACGGAATACGTTCATCTTTGATTCGAGCTTCTAATAAACCGACCCGGAATTGAGTGGTGACAAAATCGGCGTCTTTCAACGCAGCACGGCGGTCTAAAGTCGTGGTGACTTTCACGTCATAAGGGGAACTATCCCACATCCGTTGCGCCATTTTACCAACGATGGCGAGTTTCTCGGCACCATCTGGAATATCGACTAAACAAATTTCAGTCACAGGAAACGCCGCATAGCGTTTGATCATACCTTCCATTAATTCTGGGGTGTAACTACTGCCGCCACCAATGGTGACGATTTTCAACTTTTGCATGTTTTTAGGCCTCCAACTTGTAATCGTTGTCATTATAGCAAGTTTTTCAATTGATGAAAACACGTTTTCATTACTGAAAAACAAAAATGAGAAAATGTAAAAAACTCTATTTAGTTTTCTGAAAACAAAGCAAAATATGGGCTATAACCCACAATAATGTGACTGACTGGTAACCTAATGCAACTTTCAAAACAGCTTTCAAAAAGAAGTTGTGGTTTTGAAATGAAATTACCAAAACGAATGGGGCGAGCCAAAAGATGTAATACTGAAATTAATTTTCCAAAGCAGTCAGGCGTTGATTGGTCTTTAAAATGCCTGGGAATAAGTCGAATAGTTGTTCTGTTAGCATTAACCCGAATTATTCATACGAGGTTTAATATCGGCATACCGCACAATTTTGGACCA
>NZ_AZDA01000089.1 GCF_001434575.1 Loigolactobacillus bifermentans DSM 20003 | reverse complement strand
ATCCAAATGGGCGTTCGGCTGAACCGATCACCGTCAACAATTTCTTATGAATTATCGCGATGTCAACCTTATCAGGCTGAATTAGCACAAACAGATGCCGAATACAAGCGATCACGATGTGGTCGGAAAACTAAGCTGAGCGATGAGTTAAAGCAAAAAATTCTCAACCATTTACGTCTAAGCTGGTCACCAGGAATGATTGCTCACGAATTTAA
>NZ_AZDA01000088.1 GCF_001434575.1 Loigolactobacillus bifermentans DSM 20003 | reverse complement strand
CTTTTTGCGTAATCTGCGTTACTAAATTTGTTCAAGTTATTTCTTGCAATCTGCCTTATTTTAAAGTGCGAGTTGTAATAAGTTTTGAACAGCATTTTCATCACGATCTAACGTGACACCACAAGCATAACAAACATATTCATGGTGTTTTGTTTGATGTTTGGCATTCCCTCGCAGCCCAATTTTGTCCGACCCTTGTTTAACGTGTCCGCAATTAGAACACCGTTGGGTACTAGGATAATGCCGATCCGCTA
>NZ_AZDA01000012.1 GCF_001434575.1 Loigolactobacillus bifermentans DSM 20003 | reverse complement strand
GGCATAGGACAAAAAAGTCTCTATTTAAATTGTCTATTTTATTGACAGGGGACCAATAACGCATCCGCAACAATTAAGTACATTTTTGTGTGATATTCAGGTAATATTAAAGAATATATTTCAATTAAAATGAAAACGGTTTATATTGACTGTTTTGGTATTCTTTATGGGAAAGTAGGGTTTAGTTTAATGGGTATTTTTGATTCACATAAAAAGAAGGATGCTTGGCGGTTTCCAAGTGGGAAAGGGTTAACGTTAAATGGCATCAACGCAGCGGGCATTGATACATTTTCAGATGTGCCGGTTGATTCTATTACACGTGAAGGCATTCAAAATTCATTAGATGCGAGAGATTCGGCAGCCAATGGCCCCGTTGTGGTCAGTTTTTCGGCTAGTACGATCGCTTCAGCTGCTATTCCGGGAATCACACAACTTAAAAGTAAAACTTTGCCAGCAATCCGCGATAAATGGGCTAGTTCGGAGACGGCAATGGCGTTTTTTGATACTTATGAATCCGTTATTGAAGCGGAAACCGTACCTGTTTTAAAAATCAGTGATTTCAATACAAAAGGATTAGCAGAAAAAAATTGGCAGTCACTGATTTTTGTGGCCGGTGATTCAGTTAAGGATGATGAAGCATCGGCTGGAAGTAAGGGGATTGGCAAATTTGCGCCGTTTGCGGCTTCAAATTTACGGATGGTTTTTTATCATACGATTTCGGAGAATGAAGGCGAGCGTTCAATTGGGGTCTCACAGTTAGTCTCGTATGATACAAAGACTGCTGGTGAAGTAACGCAAGGTCCGGCATACTTTTCAGCAGGTTTGTCTGGCAGTCAGTACCAACCGATGCAAGATACAGTGCCATTTAAGATTGATCGGAAAGTAAGTCAATTTGGAACTGATTTATTTGTTGTGGGTTTTAAAAATGATACGGATTGGCAAGATTTAATTAAAATGTCGGTATTGTCTAATTTTTTGATCTCGATTTGGACTGGGGAACTTGAAGTGCAGATTGAAGATGAAATCATTAACAGGGACCGGTTGCCAATTTTATTTGCTTATTTTAAGAAGATAGAAAAAGAGAATAAAGGCAAACGGAATGCTTTTAAAGTGACGGAGGATTTTAAAGATGCCTTCCGAGCTTTTCAAGTTTTGACTAATTCGGACTTGAAACAACTTGCGTTACCAGGCGAGATGGTCGAAACGTATGATTTTATTGATTCTGCTCAAGATGCACATTTGTTGTTAGCTTTGTTGGAAGATACAAATCGTAAAATTTTACAAACCCGAAAATCAGGTATGAAGATTAATTATAAAAATCATATTAGTGGTTCGATTAACTTTTTCGGTGTCTTCCAAGCAACTGGGCAAAAACTGAATAAGTTTTTAAAAGATATCGAGAATGCGAGCCATGATGATTGGTATGTTGATCGAATTGTAGATCGAAAGAAAAAGGCGACGGCAAGGCAATTTTTAAAGGACTTAACGCGTTTTTATAAAACAGCTGTTAATGACACGTTTGCCATTAAAAACACCGTAGAAATGGACGCATTTCAATTAGATGGTGTGTTGATTGCTAACGGTGAGCAGCAAGCAGCAACTGAGGATCGATCTGCTAATTTGGAACAAAAAGTTGCCAATTTGAAAATCAAAAAATATACCCAAATTGCAAGAACAAATTAGCCACACGATAAATCCTATTAAATCAGTATTTTC
>NZ_AZDA01000087.1 GCF_001434575.1 Loigolactobacillus bifermentans DSM 20003 | reverse complement strand
ATTGGTCCAAAATTGTGCGGTATGCCGATATTAAACCTCGTATGAATAATTCGGGTCGTTGGTTGCTTGAATCTGCGGTCGCGTAAAAACTTGTTTGGTCGGCGCATATTCTAACACCTGACCATTGTAGAAAAAGGCCGTTGAATCGCTGATTCGTGCCGCTTGCTGCATATTATGCGTCACAATAATAATGGTGTATGCCTGCTTCAACTCATTAAGCGTATCCTCAACGATCCGGGTTGATACAGGATCTAAGGCACTGGCTGGCTCATCTAATAACAAAATCTCTGGCTGAACTGCTAACGCACGCGCAATGCACAAGCGTTGTTGTTGCCCACCTGAAAGGGCCAACGCACTTTTATCCAGCTGATCCTTCACTTGTTCCCATAACCCGGCTTGTTGCAATGACGTTTCAACCCGTTGCGCCAATGCATCACGATTTTTAAGGCCATAACGTTTCAAGGCAAAGGTAATATTTTCCCGAATCGACTTGGCAAACGGATTAGGCCGTTGAAACACCATGCCAATTTGCCGCCGCATTTGATAGACATCAATTTGTTTTTGATTCATGTCTAGCCCATGATATAAGATTTTTCCAGTCACTTTAGCAGTGGGAATCTCATCATTCATCCGGTTAAGCGCACGTAAATAAGTTGATTTACCTGAGCCTGAGGCACCGATAATCGCTGTGATCTGCTGTTTCGGAAATTGTAGGTCAATCCCTTTGATTTGTTCATGCTGCCCATAGTAAACGTGTAACGCTTCCGTACTGATGGCCACCTGAGCAGGGTCCTTAAACTGTTGCAATGCCGTTTGCGTTGTATCGTAATTTTTCATAGCAGCCTCACTTTCCGGTCAAATGCCGATAAATACGGTGCCCGAGCCAACGCGCGCCAAGATTAAACAGTAACACGACGAGGATCAACACCGCAGATGCACCCGCCGACACGGCAGCTGTATCCGGCATGATGCCTTCTGAATTAATTTTCCAAATGTGCACCGCTAACGTTTCAGCAGGCCGCATGGGATTTAACGGACTGGCAATATTAAACGGATTCCAATTATGAAAATCAAGGGCTGGTGCACTTTGTCCCGCCGTATAAATCAGCGCCGCTGCTTCACCGAAAATTCGGCCCGCACTTAAAATCAGACCGGTTAAAATACTCGGCAATGCTTCTGGAATCAACACGCGGGTAATGGTTTCCCAACGCGATAGACCCAGTGCCAATCCAGCCTCACGTTGCAATGGACCGATACTTTGTAGCGCTTCTTCAATATTCCGCGTTAAAATCGGTAAATTGAAAAAGGTCAGCGCTAATGCCCCTGATAAAATCGAAAAGCCCAGTTTAAATTTGATCACGAATAAGAGAAAACCGAACAAGCCCACCACAATGGATGGTAAGGAACTTAAGACTTCGATTGCCACTCGAATCACGCTAGTCAGCCAGTTATCCCGCGCATATTGCGACAGATAAACGCCAGCGCCTAACGCCAAGGGTAACGAAATCAGCAACGCTAAAATCAGCAGATAAAGTGAATTAAACAATTGAATCCCGATTCCGCCACCGGCTTGAAACGTCCGCGCCGGCGCCGTGAGAAAATGCCAACTGATCTGCGGCACACCGCGCACCAAAATATAACCGAGTAAGCTGACCAAAATCAGGACGATAATGCTAGCTAAACCCGTTAAAACTCCTGTTGCAAGCTTATCTTGTTGTTTAGGTGTCATTTTGATTTTAACGCCCCTTTCCGACCAATGTAGCGCACCAGCAAATTAAAGGCCAGCGACATGAGTAATAAGACTAAGGCCAAGGTCCATAACGCATTATTTTCCAAGGACCCCATAACCGTATTGCCCATTCCCATTGTCAGCACACTGGTTAAGGTAGACGCCGGTGCTAACAGACTTTGTGGCATTAACGTAGCATTACCGATCACCATTTGAACGGCTAAGGCTTCTCCGAAAGCACGTGCCATGCCAAATACAATGGCCGTTAATAAGCCTGGTAAGGCCAATTTTAAAATCAAGCGCTGAATGGTTTGCCACCGCGTGGCCCCTAATGCTAGGGAAGCTGCACGATAGTGGCTTGGCACAGCTTGTAAGGCATCAACACTTAAAGCCGTGACAGTTGGCAAAATCATCACAAAGAGCACAAAGGTCCCAGCTAAAATCCCAAAACCAGAGCCACCAAATACTTGGCGAATCGCTGGTACAACAACAGTTAAACCAATAAACCCGTAAACCACTGATGGAATCCCGACTAGTAATTCTGTCACGGGCTTTAAAATTTTCATCCCCCGTTTAGGTGAGATCTCCGTCATATAGATCGCCGTGCCAATGGCAAATGGCGTGGCTAATAACGCGGCCAGGATCGTCACGGCTAACGACCCCAAAAACATCGGTAGTACGCCCACTTGAGGCACCCCACGACTATCTTTAATACTAGGTTCCCAAACCGTTTTAAGCCAGAAATCACTTAACTTAATGTGTTGAAAAGTAGCCAGCCCTTTTGTCGCAATAAAATAAAAGATGGCCCCGACCAACACGACGATCAATGTGATGCAGGCAATGCTAATGCCTTTACCCAAGCGCTCTAACCGCGCTTGATGTGATCGCTGGGTCAATTTTTTTTGAATTGGATCCATAAACGATACTGCCTCCTTTTAGCGCGTTTTAACTTGGCCATTTGCTTGGCGCACAACTTGCATGGCATCAATCAGAATATAACCTAATTTCGGTACCATTTGATGCTGCACTTCCGCACTTAATAAATAAGCCACGAACTGCTTGGTCAGGCCGGTAGGTTGGCCTTTGGTATACACATGTTCGTAAGACCAAATCGGCCAAGCATTGGTGGTCACATGTTGATCCGTTGGTGTGACGCCATTTAGCTGTAATGCTTGCACCGTTTTATCCACATAGGAAAAGGCCACGTAGCTGATTGCCCCAGGGGTCGTCGCCACGATTTGGCGCACCATCCCTGACGAGTCTTGCTCTTGCGCCTTCTTAGGCTGTTCCCCCTTTAATACGGCTTGTTCAAACGTTACACGTGTACCACTGCCTTGCGCCCGATTGATCAACACGATCGGCTGATTTTGACCACCCACTTGGCGCCAGTTGGTGATTTTGCCCGTAAAAATTTGCTTCAGCTGCTTTAGGGTCAAATTCTTCACACCTGTTTTCGGCTGAATGATTGGTGTAATGCCAATCACCGCCACTTTATGATCAACTAATTGCCGTTGTTTGATGCCTGTTTGTTGCGCGGCAAAAACATCCGAGTTCCCCAGATCAACCGCGCCTTCTTGAATTTGGCTTAAACCAGTTCCTGAGCCACCGCCTTGAACATTCACAAAAACGCCTAAATGATTTTGACTGTATGTTTCACCAGCTGCTTCAATCAAGGGTTGTAACGCCGTCGATCCCACTGCTGTAATGGACTGACTCGATTGACGCTGACAACCGGCTAACAGCCCCCCAGCAAAAAGTAACATTAAAATCAGTCGTATCCTTTTTTTCACCACGATCCCTGCCTTTCATGATAGTTCCAGCATAAAAAAGGGATGTAAAAATAACAGACCTGAATTATTCACCATAAGTTCTCCAAGTACAGTGTCACCCCGGTATCATGG
>NZ_AZDA01000086.1 GCF_001434575.1 Loigolactobacillus bifermentans DSM 20003 | reverse complement strand
GATATAGCGGTATTTTGATTTTCTAACTTGGTTAAGGTAAGTGCTAGTTGCTGGTTGCCCGCTTTTAAGTTGTCAGTAGCTAGTGATAACTTCTTCTGAGCTTGGTAGACCTGGTGAAGATCGGTTCCCTTTTGGGGCTGTGGTAAATCAACTTGAGATTTGGTTGCTTGTTTAAGGGCACGTCTTAGGTTCGTCTGTTTGTTTTTAGTTGTTAATTTGGC
>NZ_AZDA01000085.1 GCF_001434575.1 Loigolactobacillus bifermentans DSM 20003 | reverse complement strand
CAACTAGCACTTACCTTAACCAAGTTAGAAAATCAAAATACCGCTATATCTAAACTATCAGTAGCTTCTCAAAAAATTAATTTGGGTAATCAGAAAATAAGCCAGGGTCAGAAAAAATTGTTAGTAGGTCTCAAACAATTGGCACAAAAAGAAGCTTTAACGACAGCTTTGAGAAAAATTAAGCATACTAAGAATCGACAAATCAGTCAGGCCTTCAGTCATACCTACTTAGTAGGAGCGGTGATTGTTTTGATTCTGTCGCCGATTGCTTTGTTGACAGATCGTAAGCCATTAACTTAATTCGGTACGGATTACTAGCTAAATCTAAAAAGGGGCACCTCGATTATGAAGTGCCCCTTTAGACTTAACCAAATAATTCTATTTTTTCGGACAATTAAAATAAAACGATCTTCCATGTAAAGTGGCCCCAAAAAGTTGATTATAATCCATCTGTAAGTCTATAGTTTTGCACATTTCCTAGTGTCAAAAAAATATAACACTTTCTATAACAAAAAATAGATTCTATGGATGTAAGCTGATTCCTGAGACAACTTTTAAGAGAGCGTATAATGAATAAATCG
>NZ_AZDA01000084.1 GCF_001434575.1 Loigolactobacillus bifermentans DSM 20003 | reverse complement strand
TTATTTTATCAATTAGCTAAAAGTATTTGGCTAACTTGATTATAAAACGCGCGATCAAAAAATATAATCCAAAACGCAAAGTTTTAAGCGCTAAAAAGAAAGAAACGCAAGTTATTGGTGATGTGTTTGGTGAGGGGAGTGACGGATCAGAGAAAGTACGTGGTTCTGAGCGTCGGGAGTCTAAAGGTGAGGCACATCAGACGCCTAAAAAGTCACGTGGTGTTGCGAAGCGTGGTGCTGAATTAACGGATGTTAATGTTAGATTGATTGAGATTAATCCTGAAATTGGGGAATATCGCATCAATATTCAGTCTGCAAAAAATCGTAAACGACTTGAAATTGAATTTCAGGTAACTGGTGAAAACGGTGCTCATGAAAATGTGGGTATCATGTCATTTACTTTGGGAAATGCGGCATTACTTTCTGATTCAAGTCTATTGTTAAAAGACGTCCAGAAAAATCAAGTGATTTCTGGCATCATCAAGGTTGGGTTTAATGCACGTGTTCGTTTAGGAGGGAAAACTTATGAAATTAAGGGATAACGCTTTTCCATATCCTGTATTAAGTTCAAACAATTTGACGGATATGGCAGGCGACTTTTTAGCAGGCAATTCTTTTGGGGTTAGTGTGACTGACAACTTAATTGGGGTCTCACAGCATGAGTTGATCATACAATATCAACTTAAAAATGATGATTTACAGCAGCTTATTAATCGTGGGGATGCGAAGGTGGTTGCACACTTTGAAAGTGGCCTAACATCGTTTAGAGAAATCGCTGAATTTCCAGAAGCGAGAGATACATTACGTTTTGAAATTGATTCAACTAAAATGATGGATACAATTGATTTAACGGTGATGATTGTTGCCAATAAAGCGATCGCTGAATATCGGAACTCGGGTTTTAATCCAGATATGTTTGGTAGTAACTATTGTGTTCGAAATTTAAGTCGAGGCGATATTCTAGCTTTTGAACCAAGCATTGAAATTCAATTAGAAATGCAGGACCTTGCTGCAAGTGGCCCCAAAACACTGATTAAAGTTGCAAAGTCTGAAGCAACATTGCTCAATGTGAATTTGGATAGTGATGTGATTCGAGTCGAACTTCCGGAAGCGGCGTACGCTGTTTATAGTCAATTACAAAACGCAAAAGAAATGGAATTGGCTAATGTTGCATTACTGTTACCGGCTTTGATAAGCGCCGTTGATGACATTAAATTTAATGAGTCAGATAGCGATTACCTGTGGTATAAGGAATTAATGACCTATATTTATGAAGGCCTACATTACACGGAAGACAGTCTGAAGAACGCGTCATCAATCATTGTTGCGCAACAGATCTTAAGTGGTCCCATTATTAAAGCCTTTAATGCACTTACTGTGGAGGAAGACTAATGCAGATTCCAATCGTGACAAATAAATTTTTAGATACCTTTGATACGAATTTTGATGTGGATTTCGGTAATTTCTATAAACTTCAAAATGTAACCTACATTGATCAACTCATGGCTCAAAAGCAGAACTTGATTCGCACATCAAAAACATATGATTATCAAGAATTGAAATTGCCTGAAAAAAATGAATATGACTATTCATTTGAAAACATTGTACTATTACATGAACAGTTGAAACACTTGAATCCTGTTGAAGCCGCTGATCCAAGGGTATGGGTTGCGCTAGAAAATACAGATTTCTTGGCTTATCATTTGAAAATTTTGAAATTAATGAATTATAAAGTAGGTAAACAGGCGCAATCCATTAAAAGTCGGTCCGTATTTTCAATAAATGGTAAAAAGCGAGCGTTGGCGATCAATAATTTGTCCTCTTTGTGGTGGATTGGTCAGATGATGTATGATGCACAAAGTGATGAGCCATACCACTTTGTACGCGCTTTTACCGAGACGGAATTTCGAGGCAACTTTGTGGCACTTTCATCTAGTAATGTGATTGATAACGAACAAATTAGAATGGGTATTTTTGATGCGGTCTTTGAATTGATTGAGCAGGGTGTGATCAAGCAAAATCGTAAAGCATTCACTGAAGCCAACAAGATAATGAATTTAGTGGGTGGCATTCGATTATTAGATTTTCTTGATCGAGCGGAAGTTAAACAGATGGTGCTGCATGGTTTGCCGCGGCAGTTAAGTCAGCGAGATCAATAATTATAATGTGACAAATAGATCCGTGGGTAGCCGACTTTAGCTTTACGATATTGTTCCTGTAGCTCTTTTGTACTCAATTCGGAACTTGCATCAGGTGTCAATGACCCTGATCATACAGAATAGAGGGTGGGACATAATGCGGTCAGTCTTCGAGTATTAGCCAAAAATAGGGTAGAACTCTGAATTTTGAGTTCTACCCTATTTTGTAGCTAAACGGAGAAGGCTGCATTATGGCGCACGTTAGAGGCTGATTTTGTTCTTTTTCAGATAGATTCAAAATCGGCTGGGTGCGGTGCGCAAACCAAAATGAGTAATTATGGCCCAGCCACAAATTGAATGTTGGAATCCCTAGTTTAAAGGGCCATAATAGGTACAACTCAAATTGTTACTTGAAAAGCACTGTAATCCCTGAGTTTTTGAGGTTACAGTGCTTTTGTCATTAAGACAGGATGATCAATTTAATTAGTAGTTATAGTGTGGCGCATAAATCTTTGGATAGCCAATTTTCGTTTTACGATATTGTTCTCGAACTTTTTTTGTACTTAAAGCACTACTTGCGATTGGGCCGATTTCAGCGATTTCTTTCTTAAAGGCAGTGTTTTTAACGGCCGGATTGTTCAGCCATGCCAGAATTTCTTGTTTTTCCTTTTCATCACGCGGCTTGAATTTTAAGTCTTTTTCAGTGTAATGGTCTTTTGATAGGTTAGTCATGCCGAGCTCTCCTTTCATTCACCAATTCCAAGTAATGTAGTGCATCAGCGATCATAGTTTGATAATTATTCATGGTGTGATTTTCACTGAACATTTGTTGCACAATGGTAAAGCCTTTAATGTCAGTTAGTTTTTGAATGTCATCAGCGATACTACTATAAAGTTGTTTGTCGTTAACTTCATGATAGTATGGGTAGGCTGCTAACCGGTTTAGTGTTTTAAAGTATTGACTGAAATTGATGCTTTGAACGGTTTGCTGAACAGCAGCGTTCTTTATAATTTCATTTTCAGTGATGAAGTAACCATTGTGAACCAGCAGTGTTTCATACTGTGCAATCGATTTGTCGATGGTAAGTGCAAATTCATGGTGAAAATAATTTTCCGCCGCGATGGTGTTGCTGAATTTCTGCAAGGCGACATCTTCTCGTCGTGAGTTGCTATTGCGAAAGTAGGTAAAAACAGCAACCAAGCCACCGATTACGGTACTAAGTTCTTTGATGTTAGTCCAAATGAGATTGCTTTGCAAGTTTTGTGTGCTAAAGGCGCTCACCGATGGCGGCAGTGGGCCTAGTAAGTGGCCAACAACCAAGCCTATGCAAATCGCAAAGATGCCAGCCTTTAATTTTAAACGATTCATGTGTCCTCCTTTTATAATTGATTTTTCATCCCGTCTATTGATAAATTACGCAAGCGATAGTTGGTTTTGTGTCAGCCCAACAATTAATCGTTGATCAATCACTGCGGTATCCTTAAAATTAAAGTAATGATTTAAATACAGTGAGAAGGTTTAACGAATGAAAAAACAAATCAACGTCGTCGGCGCTGCTTTCCTGGAAAATGGCAAAATCTTGGCCACCAAGCGCAACGACGATCGGGTATTAGGTACGTTATGGGAGTTTCCAGGTGGCAAAATTGAACCAGGAGAAACGCCACAACAAGCGTTAAAGCGGGAGTTAGAAGAGGAGTTCAACGATGAGATCGTGGTGGGGCCGCGAGTTACGGCAACTAGTAGTCATGAGTATGATTTTGGTGTGGTGAATTTAACGGTGTACTATGCGCAATTTCAGACCCATCACTTTGATTTAATTGCCCACAGTGAAGTGAAATGGACTACCCAGACTCAGTTAAACGACTTGCAATGGGCCGATGCTGATCAGGCCGCGGTTGCGGCAATTACCCAGGCCAATTTAAGTCAGGTGGTATTTGATGAAGCTTAATCAGACGCAACAACAAATTAGTGATTCTCTCACCAACGGTTTTGTAGAACGCGGTGTTACGGGGACAGAAGCCATGATGCCGCAGTTTATTTATAATCGTGAAGGCGACTCGATGTTGCTGCATATTGAGCGGGAATTGGACAACTGCTCATCGTTTATTTTTGCCATTGCTTTTTTGACGGAAGGTGCGCTGACCACGTTAAAAGTGAAGCTCGCTGATTTAGCTGAAGCTGGTATTCATGGGCGCATTTTAACCTCTGATTATTTGAATTTTAATGCGCCGAAAGCTTTTCAAGAGTTACAAAAGCTAAAAAATGTGGAAGTGCGTTTGGCGGAAATGCACAATTTTCATGCGAAAGGTTACATTTTTGAGCATGAGGCAGATCATTATCAGTCCGCCATTATTGGTAGTTCTAATTTGACCGAAAAAGCGTTAACGGACAATTATGAATGGAACGTGAAATTTACGTCTTATCAAAATGGTACCGTCACCAAACAGTTAGTCGACGCAGTTGAAGATGCTTGGCAGAAGGCCACGCCTTTGACGGCTGATTGGATCAATAACTATCAGCAACAGTATCAGCCGCTGGTGCAGCCACAAATTGCCGAGGCCACTGCGACTTACACGGCAATTACCCCTAATGCCATGCAGCAAGAAGCATTGGCGCGATTGGCTGAGGTACGGGCACAGTCTGAGGAAAAGGCGTTGGTGATTTCGGCGACTGGGACTGGGAAAACTTATTTAGCGGCCTTTGATGTGGCCAATTACAAGCCCCGCAAATTTTTGTACATTGTTCATCGGGAACAAATCTTGGATAAGTCAATTGCTAGCTTTAAAAAGGTGTTAGGGGAACCAGATGCGGCCTTTGGCAAGTTATCAGGCAACCAAAAGAATACGTCAGCGAAGTATTTATTTGCCACCATTCAAACCATTGCTAAAGACGATTGGTTGCAGCAATTTGATCCTGGTGAGTTTGATTATATTTTGGTGGATGAAGCCCATCGTGCCGGTTCACCGACCTATCAAAAAGTGTTGGCTTATTTTACACCGAACTTTTTGTTGGGGATGACTGCCACCCCGGAACGCTCAGATGCATTTAATTTGTATGAATTGTTTGATTACAATATTGCCTATGAAATTCGGCTGCAAAAGGCGCTAGACGAAGACATGTTGTGCCCGTTTCACTATATCGGTATTACGGATTATGAACGAGATGGTGAAATTAGTGACGACACCAGTCAGCTAAAGTGGTTGGTGTCAGAAGAGCGGGTGACCTATATTCTTCAGCAAACGGATTACTACGGCTATTCTGGCGCTGCACTACAAGGGTTGATTTTTTGTAGTCGCACGGAGGAAGCCCAGGCCTTAGCAGCGGCGCTAACGGCAAAAGGCCATCCCAGCAAAGCGTTAACCGGCGCGACGCCACAAGTGCAACGGGATGCGATTGTGCGTGAATTGGAACACAAGCAAATTGAATATATTATTACTGTCGACGTTTTCAATGAAGGCATTGATATTCCTTGTGTGAACCAAGTGGTGATGTTACGCAATACCCAATCCAGCATTGTATTTATTCAACAATTAGGCCGTGGTTTGCGTAAGTTTAAAAACAAGGACTACGTGACGGTGATTGATTTTATTGGCAACTATAAAAATAACTATTTAATTCCCATTGCACTCACAGGCGATAAATCGCGGAATAAAGACAGTGCCCGTGACGACTTGGAACTGCGTCAAATTTCCGGTGTGTCCACGGTGAACTTTTCAAAAATTGCCAAAGAGCGGATTTATCAGTCCATTAATGACACATCGTTGAATACGTTGAGACAGTTACGGGATGACTATCAAGATTTAAAAGGGCGTCTTGGTCGGGTGCCATTGTTAGCGGATTTTCAGGAATTTGGCACAGTAGACTGTACCGTATTTGCCGATAAGTATCAGAATTACTATCAATTTTTAGTGAAAATGAAAGAGGACATGCACCTGACGATTGATGAGGAGCGGGTGCTAAGCTTTGTGTCCATTGAATTAATGAACGGCAAGCGCAGTGTGGAATTGTTGCTGTTGCAGCAGTTACTGGAACTTGAAGGCTATATTGGTCAGGTGAGGTTTGAAGAATTTTTAACGGCCCAGCAAGTATTTCATGATCAAACGGTAATGAACTCGGTGGCACGGGTGTTCTCATTGGCATTTTTCACCAAAGCCAATCAGGCTAAGTACGGTAACCAGCCGATTGTGGAAATTGTGGACAATCAGTACCGGTTTAACGCCATTATTCGCACCCATTTAGCAGAAAATGGCGATTTTAAACGCCTATTCATGGATGCGATTAAGGCAGGCTTATTGCGATCAAAACGCTATGATCAAACACAGCAGCTGATGCTGTACAAACGCTACACGCGCAAAGATGTTTGCCGACTGCTAGGCTGGCAAACCGATAGCAGCTCCACACTGTACGGCTATCGGATTAAAGAAGGCACCTGCCCCATTTTTGTCACCTATGCCAAAGCTGACGATGTAGACGCCAATATTAATTATGAAGATCAGTTTATTAACACCAGTACCTTCCAGTGGTATACTCGCCATCCTGCCAAATTGGATTCCAAAGAAATCGTCCAAATTCTCGATAAGCGCACAACGTTGAAGCTATTCATCAAGAAAAATGATGATGAAGGCAGTGGCTTTTATTACTTTGGGGATGTCACTGTGCAAGATGCGCAACAAGAAACCTTCCAGGTGAAGGATGGGAAGACTGAACCGATTGTGAAGTTCCAGTTGGGGTTGGTGGATGCTGCGCAGTTTGATAAGTATTTGTTGTTTGAGAAGTAGAGGGGTGAAAACTGATAATGTTCAGTTATGGTGCTATTTTCATTTGCTAAGTAAATAGAAAGTATTGATTTAAGCGCTAAACGATAGTATCAGAAAAGAGTCCTAATCTTGTATCCTGAGATCGGGACTCTTTTTATATTTTTGTAAAAAATAAACCACAAGTTTTACTTGTAGGGTGAAAAAAGGCTTTAGTCGAAAACTAGAAGTAGCTTGACGCACACAAGATAAAATTGTAAGTATCACTTGAATTTTGACATTCAAGTATTATAAAGAAAGCCATTTATAGACATGTGATAGCAAGAAACAGAAGATCAACCCAATGATAAAATGGCGAAGTGAGAATACCGTGACTTATTCAGTAAGAATAGCGACTAGATTGAATCTGATGGTAAGTGTTGGTAATCATCTTTTATGGCACTTTTTAGGTGCTCTTTTGTATAGTCGAGCCTTTCTAAGTAAGCCGAAGCATACTGACTTTCTATTTTATTTTGAGATTTAAATTCTATGGCAACTAAACGTGTCCATCAGTATTTATTAAGCAGGCATCATCCCCAGCAAAATTGACATAATTATATTATGATTGAAAATAAGTTTTGTGGTATTATTAAAACTAACAACAAGTTATAGTAACAGTACAGCGTATATGAAGATAAAGTAGGCGATAATTTGAATACTTTATCAAAACAAATAACTGTTTTATGGGGAAAAGAAGTGAATCTGGTGATTGTTATCAGTTACCGTGAGTTTGAAAAGGTAACTGATAACAGGAAGGAGTTGCGCAATGTATTTGTCAAGAGTCGAAATAGACACTAAAAATCGGCAAAAGCTTAAGAATTTCACCCATTTAGGGGCTTATCACAACTGGGTTGAGCAAGGTTTTCCAGATGAAATCAATCATGGCGAACGCAGGCGCCATTTGTGGCGTCTTGATCAGCTGACTGGCAAAAATTATTTATTGGTGTTAAGTGAAAATGAACCCAACAAAGGACAGTTAGAAAAATATGGTGTTTTAGGTACGGCGACAACTAAATCCTATGACCAATTTTTGGATACTATTAAAATAGGTGATATCATGCGCTTTAGACTAACTGCTAATCCGAGCTATACTGCGCCACGACCAGGTCAAAAGCGCGGTCGGATCTATCCTTGTGTGACGATTGCACGACAACGTCAATGGTTAATCAAAAAAGCACAGGCAGCCGGTTTTAAACTTGTTTGGCAACAGCCAGCAATAGATGAAGTGGACGGCTTTGTTTTTGATGTGGTCAGTCGGGATTATCCGATGTTACATCGCAAAACAGGACATGGTGTGCACTTAAGTCGAGTTGTGTTTGAAGGTTTGTTGCAAGTTCAAGATTTAACAGCATTTAAGGGTACGCTTATCAAAGGCTTAGGTCGTGAGAAAGCGTTTGGTATGGGACTAATGACTGTTATAGCGACCGTATAACATTATGGGTAAACAAATCGGTGCTGCAAAGCCAAAGTATTTTGAGCTAAGGTAAATCAAAGATATTTCAGATTCAGTGCTAATTAAAAATAAATTCATAAATAACTATCATCTTAGAGTGGTTGTGAGAGAATATGGTGTCAAAAAATAAACGTCTTTATCCTGTGGAATGCAATAGTTATGTTAGAGCTTACAATGAAGTTGATGAAAAAACAGTTTTTGCTATTTTAAAAGTATTGATTTAATGGGATACTTTTAGTGTATTCCCCGCACCAGCGGGGATGATCCCATCCGTCAAAAACTGCTTAGTCTTATCAGATAGTATTCCCCGCACCAGCGGGGATGATCCTCTGTTTCTTTAAGTTCTCTTCTGCTTTCTTATGTATTCCCCGCACCAGCGGGGATGATCCCACGTAAATGCTAGTAATGTTGCTGTAATGCATGTATTCCCCGCACCAGCGGGGATGATCCTATGCCGAAGTTACGAGCAATTGAAGGTGGCAAGTATTCCCCGCACCAGCGGGGATGATCCCACAACGGCGATTTATACGATGGCTACAATTCGGTATTCCCCGCACCAGCGGGGATGATCCTGGATTGTGATTCAATTAGCATTGCCACTGATGGTATTCCCCGCACCAGCGGGGATGATCCTCACACCGCTACGTGAAGACCCGATGATGTTTGGTATTCCCCGCACCAGCGGGGATGATCCTGATTCAACTGGTGGTTATCCAATCCAAAGGGCGTATTCCCCGCACCAGCGGGGATGATCCTATATGCGACCGTTCTCTGGTTTGTAGCCCATTGTATTCCCCGCACCAGCGGGGATGATCCTATAAGTTGCCGGGAATTCTTCATCACGAGCATGTATTCCCCGCACCAGCGGGGATGATCCTCAACGGATAACCTACTTTCTTTAGAAGTCTGTGTATTCCCCGCACCAGCGGGGATGATCCTCTTATCTAATAGTCCCATTTTCAATCTCTCCCGTATTCCCCGCACCAGCGGGGATGATCCTTGTACCATTAGGATTATAGACATTCTCAACAGAGTATTCCCCGCACCAGCGGGGATGATCCCACATGGGCAAGAATCTTCAACGTTCGATGTTTGTATTCCCCGCACCAGCGGGGATGATCCTAATTACTGCTTGACCATCAGCGGTGTTTGCTTGTATTCCCCGCACCAGCGGGGATGATCCCCAGATTATTTATGCGCCAGATGCTACAGACGGGTATTCCCCGCACCAGCGGGGATGATCCTTGTCAGCAAGTGAGGGCGCTTCACAAAAAGCGGTATTCCCCGCACCAGCGGGGATGATCCTTAATTTATGACTTACCTAAAAATGGGAAACAAGTATTCCCCGCACCAGCGGGGATGATCCTGACCAGGTCATTGTTGAGGGGCGTCAGGGTAAAGTATTCCCCGCACCAGCGGGGATGATCCTAACAACCAGCCAAACGCCTCAGGTATCGTATTGTATTCCCCGCACCAGCGGGGATGATCCCAATCCCGGTTAGTACTTTGCCTGACCCTGTGGGTATTCCCCGCACCAGCGGGGATGATCCCATGTCTTTTAGCGGCTCACTCATAGCAACCGCGTATTCCCCGCACCAGCGGGGATGATCCTTGGTGCAAGCCCATAGCCATTGCCCTGGTTGTGTATTCCCCGCACCAGCGGGGATGATCCTCAAGCGGACTGGACGCCAGGCGCGAAAAAAATGTATTCCCCGCACCAGCGGGGATGATCCATTCAGCCTTAGTCGGAATGTCGCCGGCCTTAAGTATTCCCCGCACCAGCGGGGATGATCCCCAGCTGTGTAGTGTTCTTCGTACCGACGGCGGGTATTCCCCGCACCAGCGGGGATGATCCTGTTAATGCATCAGTCGCCATCGTGTCGGCATTGTATTCCCCGCACCAGCGGGGATGATCCTAAAATCGGCATCATTTCAGCATATGGCGACAAGTATTCCCCGCACCAGCGGGGATGATCCTGGTCAGGTCGAGCGAGTTGGAACTGCAAGCGCGTATTCCCCGCACCAGCGGGGATGATCCCAACTTAGAACTGGTTGAAGATGACGCAATTGCGTATTCCCCGCACCAGCGGGGATGATCCCGTCTATGTGGCCCCGAATCAGCTGCTACAGGTGTATTCCCCGCACCAGCGGGGATGATCCTACACTACAGACACGACTTACACGCTATCAGCTGGTATTCCCCGCACCAGCGGGGATGATCCTCTGTATCTTGAGAACTTTGTCGAAGAGATTGGGTATTCCCCGCACCAGCGGGGATGATCCTCAACAGTGGACTGATAGCCAAATCAAAGAATAGTATTCCCCGCACCAGCGGGGATGATCCTTATCTGTTGTTTGTCTATGAAGTAACGCAAGTGTATTCCCCGCACCAGCGGGGATGATCCTATCCTTGGCCCCTTGTAGGCTTACCTGTTTCGGTATTCCCCGCACCAGCGGGGATGATCCTACTTCAACATGTCCATTTTGAAAACCTTCAAAGTATTCCCCGCATCAGCGGGGGCGATTCCTCTTAGAGGTGACTTCAGTGCTCATTCCGTCTTGTATTTCCGTACTATTGAGAGTGCTCTCTCAAAAAGATGACGTCTGTAAATTTGCTATTATGTATTCCCTACATCAAGGGCAAAATATCAATCATTAACAATGCATATGAGTATTTCTGTATCTGCTGGGAGCTAGATTGTTTGAACATCTGTGGTAGTATATTAATTAAAGTATCTTCCTACACGAGCAGAGCAATCGTGTGATACACAATATTGGTTTAATTGTTAATCCCTGCATTAGCGGGGGTGATCCTTAACATCAAGTGATATTGTTAAGCTTTTAAAAGTATTCCTCGCACCAGCGAGGGTGATCTCGCTTTTGTTGTGCATGACATGACTGTCGAACAATATTTCCTGTACCAGTAGGGATGATTTTGACCATTGCTAATTTGTATAATTATTAAAGCGCGGCGCAAAAAAAGTATCGCACATTTCTATTCTTAAACAGGAATGTACGATACTTTTTTGACTTTTTTCACAGGTTAAAGGGTCCAATTTCTTGAAGAAACGGTAATTTAAAAAAATGATTTGTAGCGCAGAGATAGCCATTATAGGCAAGCCATGTTTCATATTTTTCAAATGTTACCTGATAGTTTAAAATGAACCATTGTCCCGTGGCCAATTTATCTTTAAAATTGAAGGCAAACCTAGGCTAAAGAAGGCCTAAAATGAAACCTGGAAAAACAAATGAACAAGACCTGACCGAGCTGGTGCTGGGGTTGAAAACTGAAATCAAAACCCAACTACAACCGTGGTTAAGTAGTACCAATATTTTTGATGTGCTAGGCATTAGCGGCGCGGAAATTCGCCATAGTAATTTTCTGGCGTGGTTGCTAGATCCTAGTGCGCAGCCTGTTTTGAAAGACGCCATGGGGAAGCAGCTACTGCTGAAGTTGGTTGAAAATGGGCAGGACTTACCGCTCAGCCCGCTGGACATTATGCTGGGAGACTTTTCTGATTTTACCGTTGAACGAGAGCGGGACCACATGGATATTTTTATGCAGTCACAACATGAGCGGCTGGTGTCGGTGATTGAAAATAAATTATTCACCGGTCAACATGATGATCAGCTCAACCGATACCGTGATTTGGCGTTAGCTGCGGCCGCCGATCCTCAGCGGGTGGTCTTGATTTATTTAACGGTTAACGCGGATGACCCTGAAAATACGGCGTGGTTGCCACTGGCCCACAGCGATATTTATCAGATCATCAGTGAATTATTGCCGCAAATACCGGCTGGTCGTGAAAAATTTTATATGCAGGATTATTTGGAAACGCTAAGGGTGAATGTGATGAATGACGAAGAATTGAAAACAACTGTGGATACTATTTACAGCAAATACAAACAGGCGCTGGATCTGATCATTGCCAATCGACCTGACGAGGCTACCACTTTGCATGATGACGTGTTGGCGGCGTTGCAACAGCTGCAACAAACAGATTCAAGGGTCAGCATGGTGGTTACAGATGGCGGTCATACTTACGTGCGCTTCCGCACGCCTAACATGGATCAGTTGTTTGCGGACGTGCTTCCGTTAACCGCTGAAATGAATTCCTGGTCCAGTGGCAGCCCATATTTTTGGCAATTCAGAAAGACCCGCGGCAATAAACTGGTGCTAGAGCTGCCTTTTCGGCTCATTGACCAGCAACTAGCTGTGGTGACGCACATTAATGAAATTTTCGCCGCCACCAAAGGCCGGCCAGCCACAGCTAAAACCAGCTGGTGCACCCTTAATAAAAAGTGGCAAGTGTACTTTGTCAATGGCAACAAAACCCCAGAAGACATTGCGGCTGACGACAGTTACACGCAAGCAGAAGTTTTGCAGGTGATCACTGATTGGTAGGACGGATCGTGAAGTACCAGCCGTTGGAGGAGAAAAAATAAGGTTATGAAAAAGAGAATTCAATTTGGAATACTTGTCCTTGCTAGTTTTTCCTTGGCAGCTTGTGGTAACCGTCAAGTGATAAAGTCTGGTCATCGTGCTGCGTCAGCAAAGTCAGAACAGGTTGCCAAAGCACAGTCTGAGTCAAAAGCTAAAGTGGCCTCTTTAAAAAAGGTTAAACGAGTGGCTAAGGTCAAAGCTGCCAGTGAATCAAAAGCTAAGGCGGCATCCGTCAGTCAGGCTAAAGTGACATCTGCTAGTCAATCCCAGTCTGTTGTAGCTAGTCAATCCCAGTCTGTTGTAGCTAGTCAGTCGCAGGTAAGTCGTGTTAGTCAGCAGAGCAGCCAACAACAAGTTCAGCCACAACGTAGTATGCAGTCACAAAAGACAACCACACAACAAGGCCAATCAGGAAACTGGGCAACGTATTCGTCACAAACTGATGATGGCCATATGATGTACCAGCAAAATTCAGATGGTCATTATGAAAGCGATCCAAATGTTCAGTACGAAACAAATCAAAAACAGCACCAATGGGCGGTTCAAAATGGTTATGAAAATCAGGATGGCACCTATACGTCAAAAAGGTAAGGTGTTAGTTGGGAGTGATCAATAATGCGTGTAGAAACGAAACGGCGGGTAACTGTTACCTTATTTACAATAGCCATTATTTTAGGCGTATTAACGTTATTGAAGGAATACAATATTCTGTAGCCAATGATTATTTGTTTAAATGATGCTATGTTTTAAGCGTGATTGATTTTAAAATGATAGGTGCATACAAAATTAAATATTTGTAAGTGTGAGAGGTTTATAGATCGTATGAAAAGGACTTATAACCCGAATTATTCATACGAGGTTTAATATCGGCATACCGCACAATTTTGGACCA
>NZ_AZDA01000011.1 GCF_001434575.1 Loigolactobacillus bifermentans DSM 20003 | reverse complement strand
ATTACGTAAAACTGATAATTTGGCCAATCAATTTGATGCATATGCATAATTCAGGACTAAGAAGGTTTTTAACGTTCTCAATAAATAGAATTGTGGGTCGGCGATTATCGGGTAGCTGCTTAATAAGGTTTGTAACTGTGAAGAACAGACTTGAACGATGGCCTGTGGTGAATCCTCGCAATTTTCCAGCAAGGCTGATGTCTTGGCATGGAAATCCGAAGCACCAAATATCTGCGGTTGGAAGTTCAGTAATTCTAACTGTTGTGATGTCATGGGCAGTCCATTCTCCTTTGATATCAAAAATTGCTTCGTAGCTTTTACGCGAAAATTTATCTATTTCGCAATAGCCAACACAAGTGTGCCCGGCTTGTTCCATCCCAAGCCTAAAACCACCAATGCCAGAAAATAGGTCTAAAAATTTCATGATGATACCTCAAAATTCAAAAATATTTGCGGGAAGATTTAATGGTTAGTAGCGGCCAACCGGTTTTAGCCGAGACCTGATAGAGCAATTGCAATAACTCTTCGCTTTTAATTGGATTACCGTACACGTCTAAAATCGGCGCCGGCCAATGCACAGAAAAACGCCAATCAATATAGCTGGTTGGCGTTAGATACTTATCTAGTTCATGTAATTGTAGAAAATTGGGATCTTCGATAACACCGACCAATTGTAATCGGTAGTAATAAACATTGAAAATATAGTCTTTGATTCCAGCGGGAAAGGTGGCAAGTGGCTTATTCAGTTCCTTGGTCGTTTTCAAAATAATCACCTCCAACTTCACTAATACCAAGGGTTTGTTGTTCAAGTATCGTTTGATGCTTTTGCTTTAATTCGGTGTTCTTGATTATAGCCATCGTGCTGTTATTACCGTTATAGCCGTCAATGTTCAGCAGAACTTTAAGGGTTGGAGCAACTTGCTTTTTTATCCAAGCGCGAGTGCGGCGAAGATCAAAGGGCTCGGGATCAAGGGTCAGTCGTAGTGGCTGCCTACCTTTGCCACAAAAAACTGTCCAGGTTGGATTAAGCGGCCATTTAGCCCGATCTTTATTTTTGCCTCGATTAACAAAACGAATATAGCGAGTAATAATGCCAAAAGCAGTTCGCTCAACATCACGATAGGCAAGTAAATCTTCAATAGCTATCTTGGCGCGATCATTTTTCAAACGTATTTCAAAGCGGTTTTTGATTCCGACCGTTTGATAGTCAGTACCAAACTTATGTTGTTGTTCCGCTTCTTTTTCATAGATACAGAAGTAAATATCACTTTTCATCGAACCAACGTATAAACTCGCACCATGATCTTCGGCTTGTTCATCAGTCATGGCACCAGATTTTAGGCCTTCAAATCGACGCATTACCGAAATACATTCATTTTTCTCACATTTGGTAATGAGTTCAGGAATACTGAGGAGACCAGCGTGATCATTAATAGCTAAATCAATTCGTTTAAAAACGGCTTTAAGTTCTAAACACCTTCGAAAAAAGTCAAACCAAGTTTCATCATTAGCCAATAGGACTCCTTCAAACTCACGGCACCCTTGGCCTTTAAGTTCTAATAGTGTACCAATTTTTTCGGTTGGGGTAGAAGCCATCACTTGGATATTGCTAAAAACATAGCTAGTGGAATAACCATATAATCCCCAGTCATTGAATAGCATGAAATCCATTTTTAGATTGAGCACCTTTTCAATCAAGGTCTCCACATCATGAGTGGGGAAGCGAATACGCACATAATCAAAATTGAGTGTTAATTCTGGATCTTCACCCCAGTGAGCTAATACATAGTCAATTTGCATTTGTAAAGAACTACTTGGACTCCGCGTGCCGTTTTCTAAACGTTGGACGTGTCTCACTGTAATCCCGATGCGTCGAGCTAAAGTTGTTTGCGTGATATTCAGTTGCTTACGCTTAGTCCGTATTTGTTCACGCCAAATCGGCATTGAATCAACTCCTTTCTTTTCAAAATACAAAAAGGCGACCTTACACAAGCTGGTCGTCTTTAGGTAAAGCTATTAAGTTGTAGTTACGGCAACGTTTCTACGCTATTTTCGGCCGTGACGTATCAGTTTTCTACCCCCGTGTTACATACCGGGGGTTGATGCGGCCGGCTTGCGCCGACCGCCGCCTCCGCTCGCGCTTTTCGCGCTGCACAGCACGGCGGGGCGAATCAGTCTAAGGTTATTGTTATATCAAAAAAAGTGTTACAATTTTTACTATATATTATAAAATTAGGTGAGGCGAATGTTATGGCCGAGAAAAAAACATTATTCATTATAGGAAATGGTTTTGATTTAGCACTTGGTATGCAATCAACCTTCAAAGAATTTGGTATTTATCGCCGTAAACAGTTAGAAAATGTTAAACTTTCAGATTGGACAATAATTGATCTTGCTCTGGAGACCCATACCTATGGTGGATGGGGAAAACAAGAACAAAATGACAATTGGGATTGGTGGAACTTTGAAAAATTTTTAAAAGATTCCGTCCTTGATGTAATATATAATCAAGATTTTTTGGGATTAATTTCTGGTAGAGGTATTGAATCCAAAAAGGAAGACGAAGAGAAAATCATTTCGGCAATGGATGAAGTGGGCATTGTATTATCACGTGATGAATTTCTATTAAGAAATACGGATGGTCTGGATGCTGAGCTAGTTGTTAACCTTAATAAATTGTTGGCTATTACTCCTGACAACTTAGATCATGTGAGTAATGGTTATTTTTGGCAATTACTATTGTTGTATCGAGTGAATAAATTTTATACAGAAAAGTCATCTCGATTGGACCTTTTTAATCCGTATTTTTTGCATACTGGTGATGTTAAGACCTCACAGACTATAAAAATGGATAATATCAGTGATCCTGAAAAAGATCTGCAAATTCCCGGGATATTTCCTAGTTTTTATTCTCTTCAACCCGTATTAATACGAGACATTAATATTTGGGAATCCGAGTTTTCAAAGTTCATTGCTGAACGCCAAGGAAAACTTCTAAACAGTGGACTTAACTATCAAGATGCATCAAACGCTTTGATGTATTCTGTTCTCAATGAAACCCAGCAAAATCAACAAGTTCAAATACTTAATTTTAACTATTCTCGACCTGCACTGAAGGAATCTAAGAGCCTTTACTGTGGGAATCAACTAAACATACATGGATCAATAGAAAATGAATCGTTGGTCCCAGAAGAAAATTCTGGAATCATTATTGGATTTGATTATCAAGTAATTCTCGACTATCCAGAATTTACAGACTTTATGGCACCATTCACTAAGACCTTTCGTCTATCAGAGTTGAATACTGTTTTATCAAAATGTGTTCCTGATAAGAAAAGAGTTAGGCTTGATTATAACGTTGATAAAATCGTAATCCTAGGTCACAGTTTATCAAAAGCTGACGACTCATATTTTCGAACAATTTTCGATACAGCTGATATATACAATAGTGATGTTATTATAGAGTACTGGTACACGGATTACCCTGGTCGAGATCAGTCACTTTCTATTGAAACTGAAAGCCTCAATAGAATTAATGGTTTATTAACTCGGTATATTAAGACTTCAAGGCAAGAAAATAAAAATAATCTCCTGCATAAGTTATTATTAGAAAATAGGCTCATTCTAAAGGAATATAGCATTGCAGATATTCTAGCAAAGTATGGCAAGCGAAAGAGTCAATGAAAGCCAAAATAATTTATCCGTTTTTTACTCACTATATGTTATAATTTGAGTAGAAAGCGGATTTTTTTGAATTGAGGTGGAATAATGAGCCAACAAGATGAGATCATTGAGTACTTGAACAAAAACGGTGGTCAAATTACATCTAAAACTGCTAATTCAATGGGTATCTCACCTAGAGTGCTGCGCAACATGTATGCTCATGGACAGCTTGAAAGATTAGCACCGGGTGTTTATATTGATCCACTTGAATTTGGTGACGATATTGCTGCGATACAATATAGCCTTTCAAAAGGTGTTTTCTTTAAAGATACGGCATTATTCCTTTATGGAATGATTGATCGAACGCCAAGTACCTATGAGATGAACTTTCCGTTGCCATACGCGTACAGTACAAAAACCGATGCACCAATCAAGATTTATCGACAAAAAAAGGATCTTTATGAAATTGGTATAACAACAACTAAAACTCCCGGTGGACACCTAGTTAAGGTTTACGATGTTGAGCGCACCTTGTGTGATATCCTGCGAACGCGAGATAGGTCTGATGCCGAGACGATTAAACAAGCAATGAATAGTTACGCCCATCGGAAAGAAAAGAATCTCCGCCAATTAATGGCGTACGCAAGAACATTTAAGGTAGAAGAAGAAATTAGAACGTATATGGAGGCCCTACTGTGAAACTTGAATTTACTAACCAGAAGCAATTTTTGGCTAGAATCAGAAAGTTAGCAAAAGAAAGAAAAATCACACCACAAATTATGTTGCAGGAGATTGTTTTGGATGATCTAATTGATAGAATCTCTAATTCGCCTTACCAAAAAAATCTTGTACTAAAAGGTGGCTTCTTGATTGCATCACTAATTGGTAACGACACTCGCTCAACACGGGATATTGATACCTCAATTGTTGGTTTACCAGTGACGGAAGATAAAATGAAAAGTGTGTTTCAAGAAATCTGTGACATTGAATTACCAGAAGATATAATCAAACTATCAATTGTAAGGATTGGCGAAATTAGGGAAGATGATGAGTATTCTGGTTACCGGATTCATATCCGTGCACAAATCTATACCACACGAGTTGATGTTAAGATTGATATATCAACTGGAGATGTGATTACTGAGCGCGCCATCCAGTATGGACACAAAATGATACTTGAGGATCGGACTGTCCAAGTTATGGCGTACACAGTTGAAACCATCATTGCCGAAAAGTTGGAGACGATTGTTAGCCGGGCTGATGCTAATACACGATTGAAGGATTTTTACGATTTATTTTTGCTCGATCATCAGGATAAGACTGAAATAAAGTTTGACGTATTAAAAAAGGCAATACAAGCAACTTCTGCAAAAAGAGAAACAACTAATCAATTAGGTACCTATATTTCAACATTAACAGCTCTTAAAACAAGTCCAAGTCTTCAAAGATTATGGATTGCTTATCAAAAGCCCAATGAATATGCGCACGGGATTGAGTTTGGAGCTACGTGTAATGCAGCGATTGATTTAGTCCGTAAATCAGGTATGGAGTAACATAAATAACTACCTGAATAAGCGATTACAGTGTTTTGTTATTGCTCTGGTAGGCAGCATCGATCTCACCCAGAAAATCATAGCCCTTCGGTACCAGTGGTGTGTAAAACTCACTAATAACGCTAATACCAGTATCAACGTAACCACGACCTTTGATGGGTTTTAAGAAGAAATCTTTATCGGTTTCACCAAACATCATGGTATAACCAAGGTCCGACATTCGACCAAGTGCTGCTCGGAACATAAACTGATCACGAATACCATCACCTAAATATTTTGCGTCAGGGCGCTGGCAGGCCAAGATAAGAAAGAATCCTGATTGACGGCCAAGCATGACAATTTGTTTAAGCTTACTCATGACTTGTACAGCTTCACGTCCGATCATATCCATGAAAGCCACATACTCATCAAAGACTAGAAAATGGGCGGGAAGTCCAAGCGCGGCATAGTTATTGCCTGTTTGGTAACCGGCCATTTTTTTCATCTCTTTATTACGTTCCATCATTTCTTGGTAAAACTGAGCTACGGCGGCAATCATATCGTCTTGTTCATAGTGAACATCTGGAATAACATCGGTCAAATCGGCTAGGTCGGAATTTTTTGGATCAAGAATGGTCAACTGATTACCATCGCGAATCAATGCTTGGATCAATGTGAGAATAAAATAGGTTTTTCCACCACCAGTGCCGCCAGCGATTAGCATATGGGGCAAAACATCGTATTCCCAAGCAACATTATTCATAAGGTTGACGGCGCCTTTTTGACATTTCACATGTTCAATCGAAATTCGATTACCAATCGTATCATAGAGTAGCGTGTACTCTACAAATGAATCATGGAGGATTTTATCAACGATTTCACAGTATAAGCCGGATTCAAGTTTCTTTTCCAAATGGATCAGTTGATCTTGGTAAGGACTCATTACAATTTCCACCTGCACATGGATCAGACCATTTTTCAAACGATAGTAAACTCGTGGAAACCGTGAGATTCGTTCTTTTGAACCCCCTAAATCTAAGTCTTTAAAAAAGCCATCATTTTTCCTTGTCTCACTCTCATACCAGTTATTCGTCATGAACATTCGCGCAATTTTTTGTCGATGTATCAATTTGCGGTATTGGTCGGGAAATCTGATTAATATCAGTAAGATGATTATTAATGAAACCAGAAATGTAATGATGGAACTGATAATCAATCCGCTAAACGACCAAGGGAGGCTATGAATTGTTGGCCATGAAACGGTTTTGAGGTTGATTTTAGACAGTAACGGCAGATAAAAGAAAATAGTCAATGGTAGCAAGATGAATAGAATCATACTTAGCAATGTTTGAAAAACTAGGTTCTGATCACGTGGATGGATTTGAGTGCCGCGATAGTGAAAAATTGCTTTCAAATTATCACCTCATTTCAATTATTTTAGAATCAACTAGGCGGCATCAGCTACGCCAATATAAATCATTGTTAGACCCTCTTCGGTCTGCATACTCTTGAAGGTAAATTCTTTAGCAACACCATCTTTAGTCACTTCCGATAGAGCTGTTAAACTAAAACCAGAATCAGGCGATTCAATCGCAATTTCATGAGCTTCCTGAAGTTTTCTCTCAGCTTCGTTAACAGAGCTTTCTTTGATATTGGCTACAAAATCGTCCATAAAGCCGATTTCATTAATACAGACAAGTACATTCATAAAAAATCTCCTAACTTCTTTTTTGTGATGACCAGGGAACACTTAAACCGCCATAGAGACGGTGGGGAGCGCTGGGATGAGAACTTCCGATGGTTATTTTTTGTCATTTGTATTTTTCTCCGTGGTTACTGAACCAGTTTTAGATTGGTTATTTTTGGCTGATACAATATCAGATGCTTTGAGATACCAAGAAACAGTTACACCTCGGAAATCCGCATTGGCGACAGTGTCGATCTCAGGATTAACTAGTTCTATTTCTTGATCATATTCAAAATTCTTAGTCCCAGCTTCGGCCGGAATGGAGACTTGAACCATCTGACCTTGTACTGTACTTTTTAGATCAAAGGTACGTGAGCGAACATTAGTTGTTTGGTTGCCTTCATCGTCTTCGATAAATCTTTCACGGCGTTGGGCGGAGAATAATAATTTACCGAACGTTTTTGGTGTGTCTAGCTTAATGCCTTCTGGTAATCGCATATAGGGTTCCTTCTTTCTTTAATTTTGATAAGTGGCTAAATCTTGACGAAATCATCAGCCATGCAGGTGTAATTTACAAATGCTGCTTCGGCAATCCGATAACCAACTGCGGCGATTCGTGGATTAATTAATCGAACCCGATCAAATGGTTCGAGCGTGTCATTTTTTTCACCGGCTGCCACTGGGATCGTCACTTGAATGTTGTCGGCACGTTGAACATTGGAGTAAAGGTCATAAGTGCGCGAAACAACTTTACGATTGGCACCGGAGCCTTCGCGAGTTTCGCTAAAATTACCGGCAAAGGTGAGTTGACCGAAAGTTTCACGTACTTCGGGAATTACATATTTAAGATCCATAATTGGGTCCTCGCTTTCTTTTCTTGAATTTTAGGCAAACTAAAAGTCAGATAATTTAACTATCTGACTTGGAATGTGCATAATATTCGATGACTTGGTTGAGTAAATATTGATATAGATCAGTATTGAGGGGATAGATAAGCCGCTGATTGCGAACTTGGGGGAAGTTTAAGAACAGACGATGGTGTCCTTGAATGAGTTGTACTTGGTTGATGATCAGACTATGGTTCAGAATGAGTTCACCTTCAAGCAAAACATTCGGTTTACCACTGGATGACATTTTAATGGAAGATACGTAAATCATTTGACCTCCTAAATATGAAAATTGGGTATTTATTGAAACCTAATCCAGAAGTACACCACGATAACTCAGAAAAGGGTTGTTACCATTAATAAAACCTGAGTTGAACAAAAAGGTAATATAGGCGCCTAATTTACATTCATCTTTTGAAATTTCAAACCTAATTGACGTTTCTAGATTAGCTTGCGCCTCTTGCAGTACATCTTTTAAAATTTCATCTTCTGTTGGTGAGGTAGGGAACATTGGATTGATCAATTCTCTAAAGTCATGATGAAATTCGGATAAATTAAAAACAGAATCAATTTTTTCTTTTGGCATACGATCACTCTTTCCGATGGGAGAGACTATTCATTGTTCCAGTTATCATCTTCATCTTCATCGTCATAAAAATCCGCATTAGTTTTTCTTGAATGATGAATCCACCAGACAATTAAGCTAGTGATTAATAGTAGAATCACGCCAATAACGCTTAACAATTGATTACGTTCTTCACCAGTTTGTGGTAGGTGAATTAGTGGCGTATCGACCGCTTCATCTTTCATTTGCGCCTTGACGATTTCACCATCTTTAGTGATTTCAAAATCGACAGGTGTTTCATTGATCTTGTAACCTTTTGGTGCGTCATACTCCACAAATTGGTATTTGCCAGCAGGCAGGTTGGCAAAACTGAAAATACCCTTGTCATTAGTCCGACCTGATACAACTGTTTTGCCATCTTGATCGAGAACTTTAATACCAGTGTTTGGCAAGACTTTACCATTGCTGACATCAGTCTTGGTTAATTCACCAGTACCCTTGATCAAATTATTTTTCAGTGTGAAACTAATTTCTGGTTTTTTGGTGGTTTCTTTAGTTTCAGTTGTTGCTTTTTCGTCTGCCTGTTTTTTATCCTGACTAATTAATTGACCTTTAGCATCATAGACAGTGATACCAGTTTTGGTTGAAACAATTTTAGTTAAGTCCTTAGTCAAAACAAGATTGGTCGCGGAAGGAGTCTTTTCCCGTAAATAGAAGGTGCCAACCGGTACATTCTTGAAGGCACCAATCGACTTGTCATCAATTGTAGTGGTTTGAATGACCTTCTTATCCTTATCCAGTAATTCAAACACTGCACCTTTGGCGTTGCCATCAAAAGTGAATTGATAACCTTTATCTTCAACTAGCTTGGCGGTTTCATTGATTTTCTTAAAGGTAAATTCGTTGAAGTGTAATTTATTTAGAATTGGGGTGTCTTTATCACCGTTGATCGTTAAATTCTTAGTCGTGGTGTCGTCAGTTGCCTTAAATTCAAAATCATAAGTTTGGTCATCAAGCTGATAAGCTTCACCGGCATCTAGTTCTTGCACATAATAGCTACCTTCAGGCAATTGAATGTCGGCAAAAGTTGCTTTACCATCTTTGACGGTCGCAGTTGCGACTAATGCTTTTGCCGGAACATTGATGTCACCTTTGTTGTAGCCGGCTTTACTGAACAGTCCGAAGACTTGACCATTAGCAGCTTTATTTTCAAGCGTGGGTTTGTTTTTATCCCAACTCTTGATTTGTTCAGCTTGCTTGTTAACCACCACGTTTAATTTCTGAAAATCGTTAGTCGCTTTGAGAGAAGTTGAAGTCACTTCAACATTTTGACCAGCGTATTTTAATTCAAAATCAATTGGCTTGTCATTGAGAATAAAGCCATTTGGTGCGGCAACTTCTTTAACTGAGTATTTACCGAGATAAAGTTGTGGGGTTTTGATTTGTCCGTTAGCATCAGTCGTAGCCGTGGCGACAATCTCACCCTTTTTGGCGTGGACAGTACCATCAGCGGTGGTGATATTTTTACTGGCAGTAAATTCAAACTTGGCACCGGCCAGTGGGGTGTAGTCATAGTTAAAACCGTATTGTTCGCCGTACTTGGTTGACTGTTTAGTTACCTCAACAGGCGTGGCACCAGTTTTATGCAAAGTGACAATACCTTTTTGCGACTTATCCGTAAATTTGACGGTCACAATACCATCACTATCTTTGCCAGTGATCGAAAATTTAGCTGGGTCTTTGGCAAGAACATAGCCTAATGGTGCTTGTGTTTCGACTAATTCATATTGACCATAGGGGAGTGCCTCAGTTGTGGTCAAGTAGCCCTCTTCATTAGTCATAAAAGTGTCTGTTGTCCCGTCATGATTGAGATTAGGCATGGAAACATATTTACCAGTTTGTAGTGATTTAATTTTAAAGCCAGCGTTGGCACGCGGAATTGTTTTGCCGGATTCGGCGTCAGCTTTGACTACTTTCAAACGTTCTTCCAATACATTATTGACGACTGAATAATGATGGGTCTCGTTTTGTTGATGAATCGTGACTTTGAATGGATCGGCGGTTTTATAGCCTTCTGGTGTTTTTGTTTCCGTCACGGTATAAGTGTCATAGGGTAGATCAGTAAATTTGAGATAACCTTCTTTATCGGTTGTACCCGTTGTGACGACCTTATTTGTTGTGTTGCTAGTGACTGTAAACTCAACATTAGCCAGTGGATTAGACTTGTTTTCTTTACCAGTTAAATGGCTAGAAAGTGCGGTGTGCCAATCATAGTTACCAATCTTGATTAAGTCGAAGCCACCAGTAATGACTTGTTCTTTAACGGTTGTTGATACGGTGGCTGTTTTCGCATTTTGCCCAGCGTAGGTCAGTTTGAATGCATGTTTTTCTGTATCTTTAATGTAGCCAGTTGGCGCTGCTTTTTCGAGCCAGTAGTAGTCGTCTAACTTTAGATTGGCGACACTTGCTTGATTGTTTTTAATCGTAACGGTATCAACTAGTTCATCATTTGAAGCTCGATGTAGTTCATAGACAGCACCATCAAGTGATGCAGCGCCTTGTGGCGTTTTACCAGTTTTAGTATCTTCCTTGATCAAAGTGGCAGTACCGAATTGTTCATCATCGGTCGCTTTAACCGAAGTAGCAGTGACCGCGACATTTTGACCAGCATATTTCAACTCAAAAGGTACCTTCTCGTTGTTAAGAATATAACCGGCCGGAGCTTTTTCTTCAACGGCGTAGTAGTTACCGAGTTTTAGATTTTGTAGCGCACCTTTACCAGTACTATCGGTAGTGATCGTTCCAACTTTTTTACCATCGGTTGAATAGATGCCATACATGGCGCCATTTAATGAATAGTATTTGTTAAACATATTGGTGCCAAATTGGCGGCCAATCTTCGTTAGATTTACATTACCAAGTTGTTCTTTGTTGCCAAGAACGACTTCGATTGTTTGATTAGGTGCGATCGTGGCCGTCTTGATTTCACCTTTATTAACGTAGCCATTAGGTGCGGTTACTTCTGAAACTTTGACTTGGGTACCGGCCTTGATGTCGTTTAAAGCGGCGTAACCATCAGTGCCAGTGGTAACTTCTTTGGTTTGACCATTGTACTCAAATTTGAGTTTCGCACCTGGCAGAGCCTTGTTGGTATCAGCGTCAACTTTTTTAGCTTTCAAATTACCATTCAGATTTACCTTAATGTTTAGATCAAAGTTATTTCCGTTTGGCAGTTTGAAATAGGCAATTTTTTGTTGATTACCTTTACCATAAAGGAGGGAAGTACCAATATTAGCAGCCTTAGCTTTAGCAAAGGAAATCTTACCAGATTCCTTGGAATTAGCTGTGGCAGTCAAAGTCAATTTATTGCCAGCTTTTGTGATGTTCAAATTAGCGGTATTAGCAGTTTGTTCAATATATGAAGCCAAAGTGCCATTAGTGTCGGTTAAAGTGATTGAATCACCAACGTTTAAGGTAATATTTTGATCATTGAACGATGGCTTGGTGTTGAACGCTGCAACTTTTGCCAGCACAGCCGCTTTTTTATTTTGATAATCTGGATAGTCGGTGGTCAATAGTTCATTACCTAAGGCTTCCCAGATCATAATTTGTGCTAGACCATAATTGGCGTCAGTTGGATTTTGTTGATAAGCAAAATACGCAATTTCGGCTAGCTTGTCTTTCTCAGCCGCCGAATAATCAGTTGGTGTCCAACCTGAACCAGAATTTTCAATATCGATCCCGTGTTCAACACAGAAAGTGATTTGGCCATCAACAACTTTTTTGTAAATACCGGTGTCAGTCCAATGAAGACCATTCAATAGACTGAGATGCCAAGTTGATACCCAGTCGCCAGCTTTAATGTTGGTCATGTCAGCGGCAAAAGCACTTGTGATTGGGGTCATAAAAATTGAAGTGAACAAGGTCAGCAGGGCTAACCAGACAGAAACTTTACGGGTTGCTGTTTGCAAGTAGATTACCTCCATTTTGATCAAATAGATTTAGCCAGCAGTGAAAAATATTGAACTAAAAAATGGGTACAAAAAAGGTAGACCAATATATAAATCGGACTACCCGTAACTGTGGTTTTGAAGTTTAGATTTCTCAATACTACTGGCACTAAAATGGCACATCGCATTTGATTTTTTAGTTTTTTATTGCTATTAGTTGTTTCGATAAACGCCTTAAACACGCTGATTCATCCTGATACTGTTAAGGTGAAGTATAGAATGGGAATAAGCAATTAAACTTGAAGAACTTTAGTGTGGCCTGCCATGCTAGGGTTCTTTTTTTAAAGGAAGACCATGCCCTATTCAGATAAGTTTAAGCCGACACATGTTAATGGTCGATTGTGAAAGCACAGTGGCGTCGGTGGGCCGCTATAAAATTGACAAAAGCACACATCAAAAGTCTTGAAACAGCATACTGTTCAAGGCTTTTTTTATTAAATAACAGTACGTTTTAAAAAAGATAGCATGTGTCCTTTTGGTAATCCAGGTGTGCCACCCGGTATAATAAAATAAGACACAGATCAGAATTTTAATTTTTCAAAAGCGAGGTGTGGTGTATGAAAAAGTAACCGGCACACTATCTTTTAATAGTGTGTTGCGGTTAGGTATTAATAGCGGTTCTGGTGCAAAAATAATAACATGAAAATAGTAGTATCAAAAAAGTCACTACTATTATTTTGGTAGCAATCGATTTAAAATACAAATACGAGTTTGATTAAAGCAAAATAGATGATTTTTAAGGAGGAAAAAATGATGGTACAAGAAATCAAAATTGGGAAAAGTACTGTGCAAACAACTAAATTAGGCTTAGGGACCAATAAGGTCGGTGGACATAATTTGTTTCAAAATTTGAATGATCAGGATGGTTATGATGTTGTAAGAAAAGCCCTTGATTCAGGTATTAAGTTACTAGATACAGCATATATCTATGGAGAAGGACGCTCTGAAGAAATCATTGGGGAAGTTATTCAAAATTATGACCGCTCTAAAATTGTGATTGCGACTAAGGCCGCTCAAGATCCTCAAAATAATAATCAAATTAATAATGAACCGGCCTTTTTAAAACAAGCTGTTAAAGATGCTTTAAAGCGACTACAAACAGCTTATATTGATATTTTTTATATCCATTTTCCAGACAATAAAACGCCCAAAAATGAAGCCGTTGCTGCTTTAAATGAATTAAAGCAAGCGGGGTTAATTCGTGCTGTTGGCGTTTCAAATTTTACCCCTGAACAAATTAAAGAAGCTAATATTGATGGCTTAGTTGATATTGTCGAAGACCATTATAATTTGGTTCATCGCCAAATAGAAAAGACTGAATGGCCTTATCTGAAGCAAAATAAAATTGCATTTGTTCCGTATTTTCCGCTGGCTTCTGGGCTATTAACAGGCCGCTATACGCTTAATGATTATGAAAAATTTGCAGATGATTATAGTAAAGTAGAATTTGAAACAATTATCAATGCATTAGCAATTACTCAAAAAATTGCCGATCGTCATTCTGCCACTGTAACGCAAACTATTTTAGCTTGGTATATTACCAACCCTAACATTGCTGTTGTAATTCCTGGCGCTCGTAATCAACAACAAGCAGCAGGCAACGTTGAGGCTTTAAATGTCACCTTAAGTGAAGCAGAATTTCAACAAATTGATAAGGCTTTTGCAGATTTTAAAAATAAATAAAGAAAGCAAAAAACAAGGAAAATTATCAGTTTTAAAACCATATCAGTTTCAGCATGATGAACTCTTTGTCTTTGCTGTCACCACTTCTGGCAAAAAACCATTAATTTTTGTAATTGCTGCGTGGAAAACTTTTATAGACAACTTTCAAGTTGTCTATTTTTTTGCTTCAGTAAATGATTGTGTAATTGAGCTAGTTTATATCCGGGTTCTGTTAATAAATAGCGCTTACTGCTCCCGTCTTTATGGTTAGTATTTACTATAATTAAGTGGCGTTGGCTCAAAAAATAATCGTTTTGATAATGTTCCTCGCAAAACTTGAAGTTCTTCACTAATAGTTTTAGCGGTGGCATTAGGATGTTTTTGTAAATCAGAAAGCATATGAAAATAAACTGTACGCAATCCTTTAGCTTATTTATTTTGACGAATCAGCCACTTTTTCGGCGTGATTGCTATCAGCTAACATCAATAAATTTATTTAGGATGCTCGACTGCAATTCCATAAGGCCCTCCAAAATGAGAGATTTGATTACGCATCAATAAAACGGTAACATGTAATTAGTTTCCTGAGAATCTAATTGGAAACAACATATTATTTTGAATGATGGAGGTTAAGTTAAATGGCTGAAAATTTTGTTAATAAAAAGACTCAAGTATCAATTATTGCAGTGGCAACCCTATCGTTTTTAGGCATCCTAGTCGAAACCTCTTTAAACGTAACTTTCCCATTATTAACCCATGAATTTTCTGTTTCATTGAGTACTATACAATGGGTAACATCAGGTTATCTATTAATGGTGACTATCGTTATGAGTGCAACAGGTTTTTTGAACAATAGGTTTAACGCTAAAAATTTATTTAGAGTAGCACTGCTTTTTAATTTAATCGGTACTATATTATGTGTGCTTTCCCAGCAATTTATTGTTCTTTTTTTAGGACGACTGTTACAAGCTATTTCTACAGGAATTGCAACTCCGCTAATGTATCATATAATCCTGTCAGTTGTTCCTGTTGGAAAACGCGGCACTTATATGGGACTTGCTGCAATGATTATATCACTGGCACCAGCGCTTGGTCCGACTTACGGCGGCACATTGTCAGCATTTAGTTCTTGGCGGGCTATTTTCATTATCACTATCCCGGTTATTTTGCTCGCAGCTTGGATTGGTGAACGAAATATTTCTTTAGTTCCAAATAAGACTGATCAAAAATTTGATTGGTGGGGAATTATTTTGCTAGCTATTACCTTCGGAAGTTTAAGTTTATCATTTGCGAATGCCGGTAATTATGGTTTTACAAGCTATAGATTTATAGAAATGCTAATTGTATTTTGTCTAACCACACTAGTATTTGGCTTTAAAATGCAGCACTCATCAAAGAAAATATTGGATTTCAAATTATTGTTGCAGCCTGTAGTTGGTTTAAGATGGATTAACTTTTTTGTTTTGCAATTTATTAATATTGGTATCTCGTTTGTAATTCCATTGTTTTTAGAAAACCGTTTGCACGTTAATTCATTTATTACAGGTCTCGTTTTATTACCAGGAGCTTTAGCAGGTGCGTTAATATCGCCATACGCAGGGCGACTTTTCGATCATTCTGGAGCATTTAGACCATTATTGTTTTCTAGTATTACGCTTATATCTGGAACTGGCTTATTTTTTGCCACCTCTTCAAAGATATCTGTTTGGGGGGTTACTTTACTTTATATTCTTTTACGCGTGGGCTTTAATTTAGGATTCAGTAATTCTATGTCGGATGCGAGTTTACACATAACATCAGAAAAAAATTCCAATTTTAATTCAATTTTCAATACTTTTCAACAATATGCAGGTTCACTAGGAACCAGCGTTTTGGCAGCAGTTATTTCAGTCAATCAGTTTAATAATGGGAATCTCTCTCATTCAACTGAACAAGGTAGTCGGATTGCCTACGGAATTTTATTGATTTTAGCTATTGTTAGTTTAATCACTGTCATTGCCGTAAAGTATTTATTTAATGACACCATAAAAACAGAACAGCGTTAAACCAAGCCAGTTGCTAAAACCAGCGACTTGGTATGGGTTCCCGCTTTTAAGTCAGTATTACTGACAATCATAAAAATTCAATATAACAACTTAAACAGGTGGCAAACCAAAAAGATAGAGATGCGATAATCCCTTTATGGTTATCAGATGAAATACAATCATTCATCTGATAATGATGGAGGGATTTTTGCATGGCCTCGAAAAGGGCCCCGCTCTAGTTTAGAAGATAAGCTGGCATACATCGACTTGGTAGAACAAGGCATGCGTACAATCAAGATTGAACATTAGTATGGCGCTAAATATGATTAAGTCAAGCAATGGGTAGAGCGGTAGCTGAAGGATTAGACGGCTTGAAGTGTCGGAAGGTACACCGATACTCATCAGAATTCAAGCAGAAAGTCGTTGACCTATATCTAGCTGGGAACACTTCATATCCCCAATTAACCAGCCAGTTTAATATTCTAAATTCAAGCGTCATCTATCAGTAGGTGAACCTGTTTACTAGTGGTAAACCATTTAAAATCACTGGGAGGTTCCAGCCCATGAAAATCGGTAGAAATACAACGCAGATCAAACGAATTGAAATCGCACAATGGGTCACAGCAAATGAATGGGACTATAATGGTGCGACTAAAAAATTTGCGGTCTCATATGGACAAGGTTCTGCGTGGGTCAAGAAATTTAAGCAAGGTGGTCCGGAGACTTTACAGGACCGACGCGGTAAGGATAAATTCTTGACCGATGAGGAAAAACAAGTACTCAGAATCAAGGAACTGGAGGCACGGAACACCTACTGTTTTAAGGCTTTTTTAATGAAATAACAACACATTTTAAAAAAGATAGCATGTGTCCTTTTGGTAATCCAGGTGTGCCACCCGGTATAATAAAATAAGACACAGATCAGGATTTTAATTTTTCAAAAGCGAGGTGTGGCGCATGAAAAAAGGAACCGGCACACTATCTTTTAATAGTGTGTTGCTGTTAGGCATTAATAGCATTATTGGATCGGGGATTTTCTTACTGCCGAGCACGCTATTTAAGGCGGCTGGCTGGGCCAGTTTGGTCGCAATCGGGTTAGCTGGTTTGGCGACGTTAATGATTGCCATGAATTATGCTGTGATGGCGTCCAAAATCGACACGGATGGTGGGGCTTGGGTGTATACCAGTCAGGCGTTTGGGCTACATGCTGGTTTTCAAATTGGGTGGTTAAGTTGGTTTCTAGGTGTGATCACGATCAGCACGGAAATCGTGGCTTTTTTAACCACGTTAGGCGGTTTTTGGCCGCAGGTTCATCAACGGTGGGTTTATGCCACTTTAGCGCTAGGCCTACTAGGCGGCATTCTGTTACTGAATTATTTTGGGCCTAGCACCATGAAAGTGATTGATAATTTGGCCAGTGCCACTAAAATTGGTTTAATCTTGCTATTTCTGATCGCAGGCAGTCTTTTTTTAGGTCGTCAAGGCCTGGCGGTGATCACACCGATCAGTCAGTTAGGTCAGCATGACTTTTCCCAAGCGTTTACCACTGCCTTTTACATGTTTACAGGTTTTTCATTTTTACCGGTGGCTGCTCAACAAATTCGACACGCTGAAAAAGTTTTACCGAAGGCATTACTAGTGGTGATGCTGGTGGTCACGCTGCTGTACTTGCTGACACAATGGTTAACGATCTTATTATTAGGCGCGGCAATCAGCGCTGAAAAATTGCCGGTGGCTGCTGCATTGATGCAGGTGCTGGGTGTGGCAGGACGCGGCCTGATGTTGGCCGGCATGCTGGTCTCGACACTAGGGGTGGCCATTGCCGTCTCGTTTGATACGCCTGTGGGCTTGGCATCATTAGCCACAGAAAAAAAGCTTTTGCCACGTGAGTTTGGCCGGCAAAATCGCTTTGGCGCACCTGTCGTTGCTTTAAGTGCTACCATCGGACTGGCCGCAATCTTAGTGTTAAGTGGCAGCTACCTTTTCTTAGTCAATCTCATTATTTTAAGCGCTTTCGTTCAGTATTTGGCAACCGTTTTTGCCTTATTAAAATTGCAACATGATCCAACATTACCCGCTGGAATCCAGCTTTGGGGTGGGCGCACTTTGCCGATTTTGTCATTGGTATTGCTAGCTTATCTGGTGTGTCAATTCAATTGGGTGACTTACGTGATCGGGCTAGGTTTTGTGGGACTTGGCGAGTTGGTTTATTGGCTGGATCAGCGGCGGCGATGATGGTTGGCGATAGTGGTTATGATTAATGATAGTATGTTGTGTTTATGGTGTTAGCACCTGAAACCACCAGGGGATCGGCACACCAGGGCAATTGACGTCGGTTAGTTTGAAAAGATATCACAGAATAAGGTTCATCAGCAATTTAGGGGATTCGTGCTGAACACAGTCATAATTGTGTTCAGCACGAATTTTTTAGCGTTGAAATAATGAGAATGTTAATAATGACACTGGTAAAAAAATTATTTTCAAATAGGGTTGTTCTATTTTTTGAAATCGGTTACAATTAATCAAAACGAACATACGTTCAAAACGGAAATTTGTTAAGGGTTTTTTGTGGTTGGCAGTACTTTGCTGATTTGAAAGGATGATTTCATGCATACCGAAGACTTTATCGCCATGTTAACGTCGCTGAACACTGCAGAAGAACACCCATTAATGTTAGTCAATGCGCCAACTGGCACTGGGAAAAGTTATATCATGATACAGGCACTTTGCCAGTACGCAGCCGACCATCAAGATTTTTGTGCTTTTTTTGTGACGGACCAACGTAAAAATTTAAATCAGGATACGTTTAGGATTGCTTGGAAAGAACGTGCAGAAAAACGACGCGGTACCTTCAATCAATATGTTGCCGTGCTGCGTTCTTTAGAGGATACAGCAATGCTAGTTGTCGAGGATTGGCAACACAGAGCAATACCAGAGGAATTGGTGACGCCGGATTTTAAAACAGCGATTCAAGCCTTGAAGATTCAGTTAAAGTATTATCAGATGGCAGCACAACAAAATACGGATACGACGGCAGCTTGGCAAGGCCTAAACAAAGCGGACTTTCATTTGCGCCAGGCTTTGATCACGCAACTTGCTAATTTGGCAGATGTAACAGGCGCAATTGATGAAGCCGGTCAGGAAACAATCAAAGCTTACATCGCACATGCAGACCAGCCAGCGTGTGCGTGGGTAAATGCTATTTATCCAACCATTGAGCTTGAGCGTCGGCAAATTTTGATTATGACGACTGCGAAATTTATTCGAAGTTACACGCCATTTTTTGCACAGTATTCAGTACCTTTTCAGTATTCATCCGTATTAGGCAATGCAGTGGTGATTTTAGACGAATTTGATAGCACGAAGCAGCAACTTTTGGATAAGGCCATTGATGATGCGCTAAAGGCGCGGGTTGATCTTGTCAGTTTGTTTGACAGCTTGTATCGCGGGTTACAAAAAGTTGATGATATGCCGATACGATTACGTGAGTTGATCACAAAACAAGCAAATTTTAATCATATTCAAGCACAAGCTAAGCAGTTGCAACAAACTTATGCGCTGGATCATTTGTATAAAAATCGCGCCGTCACACAAGACTCAGGTTATGTGTTGCATACGGCGTATCGTAATTTGATCAGCCAAGGGCGCGCCTGGCATGCTCACTTGGATCGACAAAGTAATCAAGTGGTTTTGAACACTGGAGGCGTTGATACGCTGCACTTTCGTAGGATGCTAGGTGCGGTTGCCAGATTTATTCGTGGTGTTACCCGATTTATGGTCTGGCGTGCCCGACAGTATCAAAACTTACATAATGCGGCGCTTGCTGATAAAGCAAATGGCATGACGATTCGTGACGCCTGTTTCACAATTTACGATGCGCTGGGCTTGTCAGCACAACAAATCGAGGTTTTGATGTCATTAGGATTGGATTTAAAGGCTGTACGATCAAAGACTGATTATTTACCGAGCTATCACCGATTCCAAGAGCGTGGGCTCAGCTTGTTTAGCTTTACCAACGATGATACACATGACTTACGTACTGATATTAATGCGTCGTTTTTTGCAGTCACACCAGAACGATATTTATTAGATATTTTAAATAAGGCTGCTATTTTGGGGCTATCGGCGACGGCTACTTTGCCCACAGTACTTGATAATTATGATCTTGATTATTTAAAAGAAATATTAGGCAAGCGCCTGCAGGATGGTAGTGTTTATTTTAGTACGGCTACAAAAGCCGCATTAAATTTAAAACAGCGTTACCAGCAGGCTAATATCAAAATCGTGCCAGAGGTGATGACATCAAAATCGTCATTGATCGATCAACTGCAAACAAGGGTTAAAACACCGCTGGACGTTCAAAAACAAACGCAGTTAGCACAGCAATTTGAAGCACAATTAAACTTGATTGATGAACAGCAACGTAGCTATATCAAAAGCCGTTATTTAACACTATTTGATAGTTTTGTTGTCTTTTTGTTGGATTCAAATTTAACCAGTTTTTTAGGCTTACAATCTCAATTACCGGCGTATGATAAGCCCACAATGGATCGGAAATTTATTGAAACTGTTTTTAACCAGTTAGCCGATTTGTTACCACAGGTTGATCATCCAACACCACAATTGAGATTCATTACCACCCGTGGTCAAACGAATGTCGCCACACAATTAGCCGGTGCATTGGCCCTACCAGCAACTCAGAACACACGAGTGTATTTGTTAAGTGCCTATCAAACCATTGGTGTTGGTCAAAATTTACAACATCAGCTTGGTGCGTTTGAGCGAAAACGGGTGGTAATTGTCGCACCAGCAGATGCGGCTACAAATGATCCTCGTCATGATAGGCTTGACTTAGCAGGAGTTTACTTGGGGGATGTGACGCATATCCTCAGTAGTCAGCGTCGATTTACGATGGATGCTGCAGGGATTCGTTTGATTACCGAACTGCTTTATTTGGTAGATGCAAATGAGATTAGTATTGCCACGCTGGCCGACCATTTTGGAAAATTACAAAAACAGGTATTACGCAAACAACCGGAAGCCGCTAAAAGTATTGTGGTTAGCTATTCACGCATGATTATTCAAGCATTAGGCAGAATGAACCGTGCGTTTAATAAGTTGAAGACAGTTAGGATTTTAGCCACAACTGATGTTTTGGCTAAAATTAGTCGGATTGGCGTGGATATGACCACTGTATCACCAGAATATCAGGCACTGATCAGTTATGCTCATAAATTACCACGCCAATTTGAAGCGACGATTGCTGAAACCCGTAAGCATAATTGGACACAACTGACATATCACGAATTACAAACAATGGCGGCACAGTTACAAATAGATGCGGTGTACGCTGCACGTTATCAACAATGGCGTGAGTTTATTCTGGCACATCCAACTGTGTCAAATGAACAACTACAGGCACATCCAGGACTACAAGTAACGGACACGCTTTCTCAATACTTGATCAATGACTGGGGACAACCGCATTATGAAGTGCGTGCTCCCGTTAAGGATACCGGTGACTTTGATTTTTCAAAGCGTGGCATGACAGTGTCGGCCGCTGCAGCGAAGCTACCAACTTTGTGTAAAATACCAGGCTTTAAGGCCTATATGGCAAAGCGTGGCTATCCGGTGACTTGGCAGATGGCCGATAGAATTATCAATCCGGTTCAGTTTATTAATTTGTATTTAGGGCTGTTAGGTGAAGTCGCAGGGCAATTTCTTTTTGAGCGCCAGTGGCCGTCCTTTAAATTGCAATCGTTTAATGAGTTGGCAAACCATGAATTGTTTGATTTTAAAGCTACAGACGGTGTTGCAGTGGATTTTAAAATGTGGCGCGGTATTCGGGATGTTGAGCCTGCAGCTGAACGCCAACAAGTTGAGCGGAAATTGAAACGACTTGAACACAACACCGGCTATCCTTGGCGGGTTTTGATCATCAATGTTGTGGGTATAAATCACCATCAGCCGGTGCCTACAGTTGACCAGCGTATCCTTGAAGTACCTGGCTTAATTGATAATCAAGGTAATATGATGTTGACACCAGCGGCAAAATTACAAATTGGGGGCTTTTTAGTTGGCAGATCATAGCAAGGTTTATACCACAAAATTAGACTATTTACTGGATCTACCAGCCTTAGCAGCAGACTATTATTTTATTTTGGTTGCGCAGCTCAATCAGGATACTTATGCTGAATTTTATCGGTTGTTAGATCAGTGGGATACGGTAGCAGTAGTCAGTGTGAAGCGTAATAAGTTGGTGATGGCGGCTTCGCTACCCCAATTGCCAACTGATACAGGACTGGTATTCACTCGGTTAGGGCTTGAACCTGAAGAACGACGCACTAATGGGGTTTTTGATAACCATTTATTGAGTTTATTATTGAATCAGCAAACGGCTAGCGAAACATTGCCAGCATTACCGACTAAAACCAGCAGCCTTTTAATTGTGCGCAATAGCTGGGTTTGGTTAGGTCGTGATCAATTGCGTCGCTGTTATGCGTTACAAGTGACGATCAATTGGCAAAATGATTTACAGTTGAAAGTACAGACGTTTACGGAAACCAATACGCCCGATTTGAAAAAGCCTCGTTATGTGTTGGATCAAAAGCGGCAATGCTTATATCAATGCCGTCCACAAATGAAGACCCCTGTTTTTGTAAAGGGGAGTACCACAACGCAGCATCATCAAGTGCCTTTTTTAGCGATGGATACCTTGGTGAAATTTGAAAATAGTAAAGTGGGGATTGCCACAGCGATACTTAAACGCCTGAATGCGAATGCCATTGCTTATTTAAAGCAGCATGTTGCTTTTCACGCGAGTACGGTTGTTGCAGCAGCACATTTAAAGTTACCAGAGGGTAAAAATATCTGGCAGCAGTTAGCAACGCAGCCACTTAATATTTATACCTTGCCCGGAGATACGTACACACAGGAACTTGCAACACGTATTTACCAAGCGCTACAGAAAAGTGAGCTGATTCAAGCGGCACAACTTCAAGTTGTCCAGGGCCAAGCTGCTATTGACGGCTGGAACATTCAAATCGTACGTGATGTGCGTGGAAAACCGCAAACAGATGACTATCAACTTGGTGATGCGCGGCAGGTGATCCAACATGCGACAGTTGAGGCCTTTGGTCAATATGATCCTGAAACAAGGAACTTAAAATGGTCACCAAGTAAAAAGGACCCGGCTGGTGATGCGGGGCTAATTAAGTTGGCGCAAGAACTATTGATTAAGCGAGACGTGTACTCGGGACGACTACAGGCCGTATCACCGGAATTAGCGAAAATAACGCAAATTTATACATTTTATAGTTTTGAATTTTTACCTGAAGCGGAAATGCCTACGGTGATGCTGTTGAAAATGACAGTTGACAGTCAACTACAATTACATTTTAGTGAGCGTTTGTTTAATTTGGCACATTTGGAGGCTGAAGATGAAGACACGATACTATGCAAAGCGGTTTATGACAAAATTGGCAAAAAAACAAATGCTTATGCTTGGGAGAATGTTGCCTGTGTTGTGGCATCAGGAACGCAACAAGTCTTGATCCAGCGGATGGATCGTGTAACGATGCCAAGCGGTGCGCGTATTTATGATGATTTAAAGAAAAGTAATTTGGAACAGGAATGGACACGTGAGGCATTTTTAGCGGAGTTGAACCAAATGCAAGCCTATGTGTCAACAGTGGACGGTAGTGAGGCCGCCCTTGCACAATTACAAGCAATCATTAAAGCGCTACAACCCGCTTTTTCGCTAAAAACAGTCGATCAGGCCTTACGAAAAGTCGGTTTAGGGCCACGTCAAAAAGGCATGCAGCGCTTAAATCAACTGTTAGAACAGCATGCGCCTTTTACATTTCGGGACACACTTCAACGTCATTTGCCAGATTCACCTTTAGCAGGTCTGGTGGGGATTGGATTGATTCAAATCGAAAATAAGTGGCAGTATTTTGTTGGCGCTAACCAATCCTTAAAACGTAATATTCCACGAGCGCTTGTATTACGATGCTTGCAGCCGTTACATGATGGCCCAGATGTGATCGAACCTTGGTTTGAAAAGTTAGCACAACTGATGAGCGTTGAGTTTGTGCATAATGGGCAATACACAGTGTTGCCTTATCCAGCAAAATATTTACGAGAGCATTGGCTGTATCAGCAGCGGTGGCGTCACACTAAAAATTAGCAAAATAATCGCAAATTGTAGATACTTAGGATATACTATTGATGACATTAAAAAAGAAGGTGCATTAAATGCCAAAAATTGAAAAACAACCAATAGAAACTAAATTATCGCAATGGGGTAATTCGAAGGCGGTTAGAATTCCTGCAAAATTATTGGCCCAAATTGGTGCCCAACCCAATGATCAATTTATGATTGAGGTTAAAAATCAGACATTAGTGTTAACACCTAAAGTGAAGCGCCCAACAACGATTCATGAATTGTTTGAAGAATGGCAAGATGATCAAATTCGTGATACTGAATTGGATTGGGGCTCTGAAAAGGGCAGTGAATTTAAATGGTAAATCAAGGACAGATTTTCTATTTGGATTTCAATCCTAGTAAAGGGCATGAACAACGTCATAAGCGGCCGGCTATTGTTTTAAGTAACGATTTAATGGCACAAACTAGTAATATGTCAGTTATTGCACCGATTAGTACAACCTCCAGAAATTATCCGATGTACTATCAGTTAACCTCGACCACTAAAATTCATGGTAAGGTTTTACTAGATCAGACACGTGCTTTTGATTTACAATCACGTCATGTCACGCAAGCAAATGTTATTGAGTCTGTCACAGCCAGCGAGCTAGAAGTGATTTTGAATATTTATCGGTTACTGTTCACAACCGATTAGTCATGAATGGTATTTTAGGGTGCGTTAACATGCGATATAGCAGTTGCTATACTTTGAAAATTGAACATCAATATCGTGGTATCAGTGATTTAACAGAAATAGTGATGAACCCAAAAAGAATCCAACCGAATGTCGCAACAGACATTCAGTTGGATTCTTTTTTAATACGATAACAGCGCCTTAGCCGAAGTGGAGTCGGTGATCAGCACGTTGGCAAAGCCGCCGGTGAGGGCGGCGTGTATGGAAGGCACTTTTTTGGCGGAGCCGGAAACTAAAATCGAGTAGTCTTTGTTGCGTAATTCTGCCAGTGGGATGCCGACAGTTCGGTTGTTAATATCGGTGTCGGCGACGTTGCCGTCGGCGGTGAGAAAGCGGGACACAATGTCGCCAACGGAATTGGCTTGTAGGCGGGCGATTTCAGTTTGGTCTAAATAGCCTAAGTTAAAGAGCATGGCGTCGTCGCGAACGGTGCCGCTGGTAAAAATAGCAATATTGGTGTTCACACCAGCGGTCATAATGGTGTTGATAAAATGGTCTTTCAACACGATTTGTTTGGTAACGGCGGCGTCAAAAATGACGGGTAGCGGGATATTCACAGTATTGGTGTGAAAGGCAGCGCTAAATTTTTCGTTAATGTCATTGGCAAAGTTATTCATGTCGCTGGCCGGTACGCTACCTTTAAGTTGAACCACGGAAACGCCAGTGCGGTCGCTTTTGTGTAAATGATTCGCAACCGCATCTAGGGTCATACCCCAACTGATGCCAATGCTGTCATTATTTTTCACAATGGTGTCCAAATAATCAGCGGCTAGGGCGCCGAGTTTATCGTTGATCACGGCAGTGTCGTTGGAAATGTCGTAGCCGATCAGGACTTTTTTCAAGTGATACTTTTCGCGTAATTGTAAAGTGACCACATCAATATCGGCTAAAGGATCGGCGATTTCAATGCGCACCAAGCCTTGATCCCGGGCAAATTGTAGTAGTCGGGAAATCGTCGGGCGGGAAATGTTGAGTTGTTTGGCAATCTCGTTTTGGCTGCGACCGTCTTCGTAATACAGGTGGCACACTTTTAAAGCCAAAACGACTTTTTCTGGGTTGATCATCCGATTGGCCATTCGTGCAGGCCTCCAATCGTTGGTTTAATAAGCATTATTATAGCACATAAAAAATATGAACATAATTTCATGATAAGAGTTTACAAATGTTCAGTTTCCGGTTATGATAAACCCGTAAACAAGAAAGGGGTCCGTATGATGGCATTGAATCGTTATCTTGACCATACGTTATTAAAACCAGAAGCAACTGAAGTACAAATCGACCAAGTTACCCAAGAAGCATTAGACAATCACTTTTTCTCAGTGATGGTCAATCCTTACTGGGTCAAGCACGTGCACGCCAAGTTAGCTGGCTCTGATGTGGCCACAGCTTGTGTAATCGGGTTCCCACTGGGGGCCAACACCACCGCCATTAAAGTCGCTGAAGCCCAGCAAGCAATTGCGGACGGCGTTGATGAACTAGATATGGTGATCAACATTGGCGAAATGAAGGGTGGCAACTACGCTGCTGTTCAAAGTGATATTGAAGCGGTTGTCAAGGCAGGCCATGATGCGGGGAAATTGGTCAAAGTGATCATTGAAACCGCATTGTTAAGCGATGCTGAAATTACCAAAGCCAGTGAAATCGTGGCAGATGCCAAAGCTGATTTTGTGAAAACATCAACTGGGTTCTCAACTCGCGGCGCTGCCGTTCATGATGTTGAATTAATGAAAGCGGCGGTTGGTGATCGAATCAAAGTGAAGGCCAGCGGTGGGATTCATTCTGCTGAAGAGGCCCAAGCGATGATCGATGCCGGGGCTGAACGTTTAGGCGTTAGCGCTAGTATGGCCATTATCGGGAAAGCCTAAGTATTCGACGGTCGAGCAATCGGCCGTTATTGTTATCACAAAATGTAAGCGCTATTAATTTTAGTTTGGAGGAGATTATCATGGAAAAACCAGCTAAATCTGGCTTCCACTTATTTAAATTGGGGGCCAAAGAGCTTGATGATGGCTACTTAGATCGCACCCCAATGTTCCAATATATTTTACTGTCATTATTATTCCCAATGTGGGGCATGGCGGCCAGCTTAAACGATATTTTGATCACGCAATTTAAAACCATTTTTACTTTATCCAACGTGGCCAGCGCCTTTGTGCAAACCGCTTTTTACTTAGGTTACTTTCTGATCGCCATTCCAGCGTCGCTGATTATCAAGAAAACATCTTATAAATTAGCAATCATGATTGGCCTGACCTTGTATACCATTGGCTCATCGATTTTCTTCCCAGCGTCACGCATGGCCACTTACGGCTTTTTCCTCGTGGCACTGTTCGCGTTAGCCTGTGGCCTCAGCTTTTTGGAAACTTCGGCGAACACGTTTAGCTCGTTAATGGGTCCAAAAAAATTCTCAACGTTGCGCTTAAATATTTCGCAAACGTTCTACCCAATTGGGGCGATGTCCGGGATCTTAATGGGTAAATACTTAATTTTCGGCAGTGGGGCTAGCTTGGAAAAACAAATGGCTGGCATGAACGGGGCAGAACGGATCGCCTTTGGTGAAAATGCCTTGCAGCACACGTTGTTGCCTTATAAGTACATCATTATGGTGCTGTTGGTGGCCTTGGTGATTTTTGGCCTGACCCAATTTCCAAGTGGCAAGCCAAAAGTGGACCTAACGAAAAAGCAACCACAAGCCAAGATTTCTGAAACCGTGGCTTACTTGGCCCACAATAAAAAGTTCTTACAAGGGATTTTTACGGAATTTATGTATGTCGGCATGCAAACGGCGGTTTGGTCCTTTACCATTCGTTTGGCTATGGATCTGAATCACAACATTAATGAACGTAGCGCGTCTACCTTTATGATTTTTAGTTACGCCGCCTTTTTCATCGGTAAAATGATTGCCAACTTTATGATGAAACGGTTCACACCTTCTCGTGTCTTACAAATTTTCTCTGTCTTTGGCATTATCGCGTTACTTTACATTATGTTCGTGCATAACATGACCGCCGTTTACAGCACGATTTTGGTGAGTGGCTTGTTTGGCCCTTGCTGGGCAACAATCTACTCCCAAACTTTGGATACGGTTACGGACAAACGGCATACTGAAACGGCGGGGGCGATTATCGTCATGTCCATTATTGGTGGCGCCTTCATTCCGTTAGCCCAAGGATTTGTGGCGGATATTTCAACCATGTCCATGTCATTTGTTGTCAACGTGGTTTGCTTCGCCGTTGTTGCAATCTACGCCACGTTTAAATTACGCGAACCAAAAGCCAGCCATTAAAAAGGAGTCAGAATGATGAAAAAAATCAATTTAAATCATGCTATGTTTAGCCACGCTGAATTTGTGGTTTATGAAGATGATCATTTTAAAGCCACGACCTTCACCTATCCTTCCGGGGTTGAAGGGCTGCGGTTAGACAACAGCAAAGGCCATTTAGTGGTGTTGCCGTTTAAGGGCTTGATCATTTGGGATGCGATTTTCGAAGGCATTTCCTTGAAAATGAAAGACATGTTCTCACAACCCTTGCCAGGGCCTGGGATTGCGGACACTTACGGTTGTTTTCAATTTACCTCTGGTTTATTAGGCAACGGCACGCCAGCACCAGAAGACGATTATCAGTTGCACGGCGAATTTCCAACTAGCAAAATGGATCACGCTTACTTGACCATTGCCGATGACACGTTAACGATTCACGCTGATTTCGAATATGTGAAAGGCTTTGGCGACCATTATTTAAGCGAACCAGCTGTAATGATGCGCGCCGATTCTGGCTTGTTTGACATTCATTTAAGCGTGACCAACTTGTCCAATTACCAACCCATGCCATTGCAATACATGTGCCATATGAATTACGCCTACGCAGAAAATGGCCATATCGAGCAAAACTTGCCAGATGAAGCGTTCCAATTACGTCAAACGGTGCCCGCTCACGTTCATCCAACACCAGAATGGTCCGCTTATAACGATGCGCTGAAAGCCAGTGGCAAGCTGATCAATGATTTAGATGATCCAAATCATTATGATCCAGAAATTGTGTTCTTCTCTCAAAACTTGACCCAATTCACAGACCAAGCAGAATTCCGGTTACATTTAAACGACCAACACAACTTCCTGACGACTTTTAAAACGGCCCAGTTCCCAATTGTCACCCGCTGGATCTTATTCAACGCGGACCAACAAGTGGCGGCCTTTGCCTTACCAGGCACTAGTACGCCAGAAGGCAAAGCAGCAGCCACCAAAGCTGGCACGTTGATCATGTTAAAACCACAAGAAAAACGCAGCTTTAGCGTGACCACAGGATTAGAGAAATAAGGGGGAATTTCAGCATGGCAGATATTACCGTAATCGGTTCAAATATGTTTGAACTCACCACTTATGTTGGCCGCATGCCGGTGCAAGGTGAAACTCTGGAAGCACCAGAATTTGAAATGGGTTTTGGGGGCAAAGGCGCTAATCAGGCGATTGCCGCAGCGCGGTTAGGTTCGGATGTGAACTTCATCACCATGGTGGGGGATGACAGTTTTGGTCAACAACAGCTGGACAACTATCGGGAAAACGGCATTCGGCCAGAGGGCATTGGCGTGGGGAAAGGCAGTAGCGGTGTGGCGCCAATTTTCGTGGATCCAACAGGGGACAACCGGATTTTGATCATCAAAGGGGCCAACGAACAACTAACACCTGCCGTTTTAGATGAGAAAATTGATTTGATCAAGGATTCCAAATTGATCGTGCTCCAACAAGAAATTGCGTTGGCAACCAATTACCATGCCATTGACCTTGGTTTGAAATATAATGTGCCAGTGCTCTTAAATCCGGCACCAGCCAATGATCATTTGAACATTGACTATGTTTCAAAAGTAGCCTTCTTTACGCCAAATGAAACGGAACTGGCCACTTTAACCGGCATGCCAACTGGCAACTTAGATGAAATTCAAGCCGCCGCTAATCATTTGATCGATTTAGGCGTCGGCAATTTGATCATTACCTTAGGCAGCAAAGGTGCGCTGTGGGTCACTAAAGGCCACGCCGAGATCGTACCGGGTAAAAAAGTCAAGGCAATCGATACCACTGGGGCCGGCGATTCCTTTATTGGCAGCTTTGCCCATTACTACACCCAAGGCGAAGACGTGCCAACCGCCTTGCAACATGCCAATGCGTATGCGGCGGTTACAGTGACGCGCCGCGGCACCCAAAAGGCCTACCCAACGGCCGCTGAGCTAGCGGAATTACAACAAGTCACGGAATAACGTTCAAAATGGGCGTTGCGTTAATGATTAATTTTGAAAGCAGCTAGTGCCTCAATGGCTTAGCTGCTTTTTATGTGCGGCGAATTAAAAAACACCAAATAACCGCCTTGACGATTGGTTATCTGTCAAGGCGGTTCAGTGAAGTGCTTCCCGTTAGCTTGTAGTGAACACGTTGCAGTCTGTATTTTTTGCCATCATTTGCGTGAAAAAATGGCTTAAACGTAGCTAGCCTTGATAATCGGCCGCATCGGTTGAATCAGCAAGCGCTTTTTGGGCATCAAGCGCCTTTAAACGGTCTGATAAGGCGATGTGGATCTTCTTATAGGCATCGCTGCCCAAGGCCATGCGTAAGGCACCGCCACCGGCTTCGACCCGGTTGATAATTTGATGGGCCATTTTCTGGGGGTCGCCGGCAATCATTTTAAGATAAGTATTGCTGTCCGCTTCTGGGAGGTCACCTTTGATGTAATGGGTGATTTGGTCAACCGGCGTATTATGATAGGCAGGCAGATCAGCCCCAAAGGCACCGTTGCCGGATACAAAACGCGTGCGGATCCCACCAGGCTCGACGAGTGTTATCTGTACATTAAACGGTGCTACTTCAGCGGCCATTGCTTCAAACGCGGCTTCTACTGCCCATTTTGAAGCACTGTACAGGCCCATGGCTTGCGTGGCATAGGCACCCGCCATGCTAGAAATTTGAACGATCTGGCCATGTTTTTGTTGCCGAAAATAAGGCATAAAAGCCCGGGCCGTACTTAACGAACCGAACAAATTAACTGCAAAAATATCTGCAACCTGTTTGGCGCTAATACTTTCTACGGCACCGTATAAGCCATACGCCGCGTTATTCATTAAGACGTCAATGGTGCCAAGGTCGGCGAAAGCCTGCGCAACGACCTGTTGAACCGCCTGGTCATCTTTAAGATTCATTGTCGCTTCCCAAAGCTGATCACCATATTGTGCTTTTAAGTCAGACAACGCCCCTTCACGATGGGTGGTTGCTGCCACCCGATCGCCACGTTGCAGCAGTTCACGCACAACAGAAGTAGCTAAACCACCGGTAGCGCCTGTAATAAACCATGTTTTCATATTGGAAAGCCTCCATTTTAACTTGAGCTATTTACCGATTATCGCTTACAGTAATATTTTTAGCGATAACACTATCGCTTATGCCGTACAGTATAGCGATAGACTTATCTCTTGTCAACAGGTATAATCAGGTTATGAAAACAAAAAATGAAGCCGTTCGCCTACAAATTATTGAAGCCGCTACTGAACTGATCATCGAAGTGGGGATTGCTGGTACTTCGACAACGAAGGTGGCGCAGCGGATGGGTGGCGCCCAATCCAACATTTATTCCTATTTTAAAAGTAAAGAAGCCTTGATCCTAGGCGTATTTGCCTATCATCAAAAGCGTTTGACCAATGTGCTACTGCCAGTGTTGAACCTCGATTTGGCACCGCGTCAACAGCTTCGGGCAATGATTAAAGCCGTGCTATTGTTCGCTGATGATCAACCCACGTCGCTTCAAATCATTGCCGCGTTTCGGGCCCAACCCAATCTGCGGCACAGCCTGCCGTCAATTGCCGAAAGTGCCGTCTTTACGCGTTTATTTAAGTTATTCGCGCAGTATCAAACTGCTGGTATTTTGAAAGTAATACCGGCCGAGTTTTTAGCCGAGGCAGCTTTTTCACTGATCGTCGATTATGGCACTGCCAAACTTTCTGGTGAAGCTTATCTGGACCAGCTCGACGAAAATGCAATCGTGACGTTGGTCGAAGCGCTGGTGTTGGCACCAGATCAGCTGGCATAACAAATACCCGTTGCAATCAAATTTGGATATTTGATTTGATTCATTAAGTGAAAAAGTGGATCGGCACATTACAGCAAGTTCACGGATAATCGTAGAACAAGGTGTGCGATAAACGTTGTTTAAATGCCAAACTAAAAACACCTTTCTGAGCATAAAAAAACAGCACGCCGGCAGAAAAACTGTCGACATGCTGATCAATTATACGCACTTTTTATAAATGATTTTGTTTAGCATACCACAAAAATGCCTAAAATTTCAAAGGCTAATTTAGCGTGTTGCCTGAAAACTTTGATCGATCAAATCAGCAATTGCGTTTACTGTTTTAAACTGGGCTAATTGCACACTAAGCCAGTGTTCTTTGGACATGTGATAGGCTGGCAAGAAACCAGGCTGGGTTTGCAGCAGTGAATTTAGTTCTGGCGCAATTTTAAGATTGAGCAGTTCAATGTTGGCCGTTTCCGGGAGCCCCAGTTTGGCGGCTGGGACTTGAAACACCAGACCGAACCATTTGCGATTGTTGGCGTGGCGAATAGCCGTGGCGTCTGGTAGGCGTTTAAACGGGTGGTCGCTGATGGCGTTGTATTCGTTACGACAATAAGTTAGTAGTTCATTGCGGGTCATTTGGGTCACCTCTGATTGGTTTGATAAGCGTATTAATTAAGGCCAAAACCCGCTGTTTCCCGTGTTTGTAAGCGATTGCACAAAACTGAAACTTAGGCTATGATGATGATAATCACTCACAAAGGAGGCGGTGTTTTGACGCCTATTTTCGAATTGAAGCAGGTCGGATACAAAGTTGACGACCAACAAATTTTACAACAGATCGATTTAACGATTCAACCTGGGGAGTTTGTGACGCTGGCAGGGCCCTCGGGTTCCGGGAAAAGTACCTTGCTACGGGTATTGGCCACGTTACTGACGCCAACTAGCGGTGAGTTGTGGTACAACGGGCAAGCACAAGCCAGCTACGACAAAATTACGTATCGCCGGGAAGTGTCCTATTGTTTCCAGCAGCCCAGTTTATTTGGAGAAACGGTGCGGGATAATTTAGCGTTTCCGTTTGACATTCGCAAGCAGGCGTTTGATGACACTAAGGCTACCGAGGCCCTAGAATCAGTTGACTTGACAGCTAGCATGTTGACCAAGGCGATTACTAGTTTGTCAGGTGGGGAGAAACAACGGGTGGCGTTAATTCGTAATTTGCTGTTTCCACCGAAAGTCTTGCTGCTAGATGAAATTACCACTGGTTTAGACGGGACAACTAAGGCAATCGTTCACCGGTTGATCAACACCATGAACCAACGCGGTATCACAGTGATTTCTGTGACCCACGATGAAGGGGAGATTGCGGCTGCTAGCCGATTGTTACAGGTGGTGGCCGGCCGATTGGAGGTCAGCGCTGATGCAAAATAATTTAATTGTCAGTCCCACCGCGTTAACGTTTGCGATTATTTTAGTCGCGGTAGCGTTAGCCATTAATTTTAAAGAGCACATTGGTTTGGAAAAAGATGTGCTTGTTGGCGTGATCCGAGCCGTGATTCAGCTCACAGTTGTGGGCTACGTGTTAACCTACATTATTAAAGTGGATCGGGTTTGGCTGACGCTACTCATGGTCGCAATCATTATGTTAAATGCGGCTTGGAATGCTCGCGGTCGGGCCAACGGGATTCCCCATGCATTTGTTATTAGTTTAGCCGCGATTGCCACGGCGACGATTTTAACCTTGTTGTTATTGGTTGGCGCTCACGCCATTGCCTTTGTGCCTAGCCAGGTAGTGCCGATCACCGGGATGATCGCCTCGAATGTCATGGTGGCTACAGGCTTGTGTTATCGCAGCTTGAATACCAGTTTTCACGACCAGCGCCAAGCCGTATTAGAACGCTTGGCCTTAGGTGCTGATTTGAAACAGGCTTCAATTGTGATCGTGCGTACGGCCATTCGTACCGGCATGGCGCCAACGGTGGATTCCGCGAAAACTGTGGGGCTGGTCAGTTTGCCAGGGATGATGTCCGGCTTGATTTTCGCCGGGGTCGACCCTACTAAGGCCATTATGTACCAGATCATGGTCACCTTTATGCTGCTTGGCGCTACCAGCTTAGGCAGTGTGATTGCCTGTTATGCAGCCTATCCGCAGTTTTATAACCACGATTTACAATTACGTTAAATTATATTTTTTATTCTATAAAACAGAAGTGACTTTCTTTCTAAAAAGGAGGTCACTTTTTTTATGTATAATAAACTAAAGACTTTGCAACTGAAATACAACTGTTTTTAATTTGGAAAAAAGGGAGACCTTGGTACACAAGGAATTGGGCGAATTTGTTTTTGTTTGAGAAAAAGAGGAGAGCATAATGACAGAAGAAGAACTTTTAAATTTAATTCAATCTCATGATGAATCAGAGATTCTTGATTTTAAAGAAAATGCGTTACATGAAGCCGATAAGATAGGTGAATATGTTTCAGCATTAGGCAATTCTGCGTTGTTAACCAATAACCCAGCGGCTTATTTGATTTGGGGAGTGAAGGATATTACGAAAGAAATCGTTGGAACTAAGTTTGATCCGTACTTATCAAAAACTTCTGCTAAAACAAACATGCCATTAATCAATAAAGTTGAATCATTTGTCGATCCTAAATTAAATTTGTCTTGGGATAAATTTAGAATACAAGAAAAGAAAATAGTGGTATTAGTAATTGATGTCACACATGTAACGCGTCCAATAAAATATAGTGGAAAAGAATTTATCAGAATAGGAACGTCAAATAAACCGTTAGTAAGTTTCCCGGAAAAAGAGAGAAGATTATGGCAGTCGTTTGAAGCTTCAAAATTTGAGTTAGAATTTGCCTGTGTTGATCTTTCATTTGAAGAAGTACAACAATTACTTGATATTGGCTTTTATATACAAAAAAGACAGTTGCGGGATACAAATATTGAAGAAGTGATTGATGTACTTGTTAATGATAAAGTATTAGTTCAGACAGGAAACAAATATAATATTACAAATTTAGGTGCATATACTTTGGCGCGTAACATGAAAGACTTTCCGCAGCTGCAATCAAGGACAATCAGAGTAACAAAGTATGCTGGTAATCAGCCCTTAAGCAATGCAGTTTCTGATAGAAAAGGAACAATGGGTATTGCAGTTAGTTTTGATAACCTTATTAAAAGCATTATGGCTCAATTACCGTTTACTGAGGATTATTCTAAAGGAAGTCGCATAGATGTTCCAATATTCCCTCAAATTGCAATTCGTGAATTAGTTGCAAATGCACTCGTACATCAAGATTTCACAATCACAGGCAGTCGTCCTTTTGTAGAAATATTTGATTCTAGAATCGAAATCTCTAATCCTGGTACACCATTAATTGATCCACGTCGGTTTTTAGACTTTAAGCCTAAATCAAGAAATGATGAATTAGCAAACTTACTTGGAAGTTTTCACATTGTTGAATCTAGGGGCTCAGGTATTGATAAGGTTGTCAATGCATTGGAAATAGCAGATTTACCTGCAATGAATATTAAGGCACAGTCTGCAGAATCTACTGTTGTAACACTGCATGGCCCCAAAAAATTTAGCGAAATGAGCGTCACTGAGAAAAATCAATCAATTTATTGGCACGCGTGCTTAAAATATGTTGCAGATGAACAAATTAACAATACTTCACTGAGAGAATGATTTCGACTGACAACGCGCGATAGTGCAGCAATTTCCAAAGCAATTTCTAACGCAATAAATGCTAAAATGATAAAACCATATGATCCAAATGCAGGTCGTAAATTTATCAAGTATATTCCATTTTGGGGGATAGATGCTCTAGAGAGCTAATGAGTTGAAGCCATTATGTACCAGATCATGGTCACCTTTATGTTGTTAGGTGCCACCAGCTTAGGCAGCGTAATTGCCTGTTACGCCGCTTACCCACAATTTTATAATCAGGACTTGCAGTTGCGGTAGTCGAAAGGAGCAAGTGTGTGCTTGCTCCTTTTTGTTTGCTCATTTGCCAGATCAGTTGGCTTCCGGTATGATAAAAGCTTATGAAAGGGGTGGAAAAGATGTCTGTTTACGTACAGTTTATTGCTTGTGTTACCGTAAGTGGTCAAGGGCGTTCTTCCGTAAATTAAATCAAAGGAGCGAATTACGTGAAAAACGTCCAAAATAAAGTACCATCTGTTTTGTTATTAATTGTATTAGTTGGGTTCCCGCAAATTAGTGAATCGATTTTCACCCCGGTGTTACCAGCACTGAGTCAAGCATTTCGGGTGTCAGCGGCGACCAGTCAGTTGGCCATGAGCTTTTATTTTATTGGCTTTGCTGGTGGCGTGCTATTGTGGGGTTGGTTGTCAGATCGTCGTGGTCGGCGGGTGGCCATGTGTTGGGGCATTGTTGTTTACGCACTGGGCAATTTGGGCTTGCTACTGGCACCAAATGTTACTTGGTTTTTAGTGGCACGGTTGGTGCAAGCTTTTGGGGCTGCCACTGGTTCTGTGGTGACCCAAACCATTATGCGTGAGTCTTTTCAAGGGGTGCGTGGGGCGCAAGTTTTTGCCCAAGTCAGTGCTGCCATGGCGCTGTCGCCAGCGTTAGGCCCGATAATTGGCGGCGCTTTGCAAACTTATTCTGGTCATTATCAAAGTGTCTTTGTAGCGTTGGTGTGTATGGCCAGCGTGCTACTGGTGCTGACCTGGCGGCGGTTGCCTGAAACCCGTGGCTTGGCGGCCTCAGCCAGTACGGTACCTTGGTATCATGTGTTGTGGCGGCTGGTTTGCAGTCCTCAAGTTTGGCTAGCAGGTAGCTTGATCAGTGGCATTAACGGGATTTTATTCAGTTATTATGCTGAAGCACCGTTTATTTTTCAAACGCATTTTGGTTTTTCAGCCGTTCAGTATGGCAGTCTGGGCTTGGTACTGGCTGGTGCCAGTGTGTTAGGAGCATGGTTGACCAATCAGTTAAGCGTCAAAGTTGCCCCAGCACAGCTGATTCGTTGGGGGTTGTGGTTAGCCGGCGGTGGCGCCCTAGAAATGGTGGCTTTCGCCCACGTTTGGCCAGCTTTAGTTGGTGGCATTTTTGTAACCTTTTGTGGCTTGAATCTCGCCTTACCAGTGGTATTGCAGCGGGCTTTATTGGGCTTTGAGGCGGTTATTGGCACTGCTAGTGGTTTGTTTAGCGGTGGGTATTATGTGGCCATTAGCGGGTTAACCTTATTGATGAGTCTGTGGCATGATGGCACGGTAACTGCCTTGCCCCGCTATACATTGCTGGTGATCGGTGCCATGTTGCTAAGTGATTATTTAGGAGCAAAAGCTAAAAATGCGGCATAATCTGTTAAAATAACGGTAACAAAGGTAAGGGGATGACACATTGGCAGCCATTACAGTTTATTTTGTGCGGCATGGTCAAACTTATTTCAACACGTATCGCCATGTGCAAGGGTGGTCGGATTCGCCGTTAACGCAACAAGGGATTTTAGACGCCCAACAAACTGGGCAGCGTTTGGCCCAGATCCATTTTGATCAGGCCTATTGTAGTGACACCATGCGGGCCCGGCATACAGCGCAAATGATTTTGCAAGCTAATCAAGCGTCTGCGCTGAAACAGCCGCAAGAGCTGACTTATTTTCGGGAAGTCTTTTTTGGCTCTTATGAGGGCATGCCGGCGCAAGAAGTTTGGCCAATGGTTAGTGGTGAGGCCAAATTGGCCACTTATCCAGAGTTGATTCAAAAGTATACGATCACTCAATTAAAAGATCGCATTAAAGCCACTGATCCCACGCATCAAGCAGAAAATAATGCGGAATACTGGCAGCGCACCGATGCTGGGTTTGATTATTTGCGGCAGCATCAGCGGCCAGGGTCCCAGGTGTTGCTGGTGAGCCACGGGGCAGCGATGAGCAGTATTGTGGCAAAGTATGGTCAAGGGCATTATGATGTGGCCCAAATTCCCCGTAATGGCGCAGTGACCAAATTGTTGGTGACGCCAGAAACCGTGGAAGTGGCTTATTACAATCGGGTGGATGAAGGCCCTTTAAGTTAAAAAGTGCTGAAGCAGCTTGTTGTTCCCTGACAAGCTGTTTTTTTGTGACATTTGTCATAGCCAAACATGACATTCGGAACTAGAGGGGGGATGGATGAAGTTGGTAAGCTAAGGACATGGAGGGATGTTCATGACCACACTGATTCAAGCGACTGAGCTACAGTTTGCTTATCCAAAGCACCCTGTTTTAAAAGGCATCGATTTCACCGTGCAAACTGGCGAACTCATTGGCCTGATTGGGGCCAACGGTGCCGGGAAAACGACGTTGTTAAACCTGTTGTTGGGGTTGTTACCGGCCCAAGGGCAGTTAACCATTTTTGGGGCGGCACCTGGCAGTCGGCAAGCCAAAGCCCAGCTAGGCATTATGCGCCAAGGCGATTTGGTGTTGCCTGGGGTGACGGTTTTAGATTTATTAACGGATTTAGCGGCTTATTATCCGCAGGCGTTGGCGCCGGCGACGTTATTAGCTGAAGCAGGGTTAACGGACTTGGCCCACCGGCGGTTGACCCAATTGTCAGGCGGCCAGTTACGGCGGGTGTCATTGCTAACAGCGCTTGTAGGCCGGCCGCGCTTATTGTTACTGGATGAGCCGACGGTGGGCATGGATGTTATGGTGCAAGCGGCTTTTTGGCAACAAATGCGCGCATTACAAGCCCGTGGCATCACGATTATTATCACCAGTCATGATTTAACCGCGTTACAGGCTGTGGCGCAACGGTTTTTGATCATGCAAGCCGGGCGGTTTGTTTTTGATGGGTCGCTGGCACAGTTACAAGCGGCTCAGCCGCGAACAGAGATCACCTTTCAAACCGATTTACCAGCGGGGCAATTTGCCCAGTTGGCCGGGGTGCAAACTGTTCAGGCTACTACTAATGGGCTCCAACTGATCAGTTCGGATGAAACAGCCACGTTGCAGGCGTTAGCACCACACCTTAACGCGCTACGCCAAGTCACAATCACCCATGACTCGTTAGCCACAATGTTGACTCAACTCACGCAAACGGAGGCGTCAAAATGAAAATTGTCACACAACAGCTCTTATTTGATGGGCAACGGCAATTGAAACGCAATTTGCCTTTTTTATTTTTTTCCATTTTAATGCCAGCGGGGTTTTACATTTTATTTACCCGGGTAATGTCCGATACACCTAGCACGCCACAATTTGCCAAGCGTTATTTAACCAGTATGATCGTGTATAGTGGATTGATCAGCGCTAATTTTGGTCTGGCAATAATGCTGTTACGTGATCGCAAAACTGGCTATCAAGCGCGTTTACGGTTAACGCCTAGTGGCTTAGGACCTTATCGGATCACCATGACCACGCTGTTTTTACTGATTACTGGGTTAACGGTGGGGGTGCTAGGCGGTTTAGCAGTGGTGCTCAATCAGGTGACGTTAACGGCTGTGCAGTGGGCCGCATTGGTTCTGGTTGCAGGGTTAGGCGAAGTGCCCTTACTGTTGATCGGGTACGGGTTAAGCAGGCTGAACCGAGAAGAAACCTTAAACCTGGCCAGTAATTTACTCACTTTTCCCGGGGCGATTTTAACGGGGCTGTGGTGGCCCTTTGCCATGTTGCCACATTGGGCGCAGGGGGTTGGTCGATTGTTGCCGCCGTATTTTACAAAAAGACTGCTGGATGCTATCGTATTAGCACAGCCGTTTGCGTGGCAACATTGGATCGGGCTGTTAAGCTGGCTTTTAGGCTTAGGGGCCGTCGGGTACGGCCAACGTTATTTAAAAAAGATGAGGTTAACATGGCACAGATCAAACAGCAATGGGTTAAACGAGTGAAAGGCTTAGCTTGGACTAGTTATATTTGGTTGATTTATTGGCCGTATACCATGCTGGCCTATTTGCCGGCGCGACAATGGCAGGATTGGGGCTGGTTATTATTAGGCGTGTTTTTTTTAGGCCTTTACATTTTGGTCACCAGCAAACCACGGTGGCGGCGGTTCGCTTTGCCAGCGGAGCTTGGTGTGACAGCGTTATTTGCTTGGTTTGCAGGCAATGCATGGTTGCTGATTTTTGTAGCCTGGCAAGTGCCCTTTTTGTTGGCCCGTAGTCCGCAGTCGCAAAAACGATTTTGGGCCTTTTTAGGCGGGTACGGGTTGATTTTAGGCCTAAGCTTACTGACGCGACCAGTCACCTTAACGGCCACCACCACGGTTGGCTGGGTGTTTCCCATTCTATCGCCTTTTTTATCCTATTATTTTGCACGGCAAGTTTTTCAAATCCGGGCCATGCGGCAAACCAATCGCCGGTTAGAAGCCATTATTCAACGGGATGAACGGGAACGAATCGCCCGCGACCTACATGATACGTTAGGCCAAAGCTTTTCATTGATTGCAATCAAAACGGAACTGGCAAAGAAATTGCTAGTCAAAGCGCCGGAACAAGTGACGGCGGAATTAGATGATATTGCGCGCACCAGCCGGCAAGATCTGCAACTGGTACGGGAAATCGTGAAAGGGTTACACGAGCCTTCTTTAAGCGAACTATTGCTAGCGCAAAGTAAGGCGTTGGCCGCTGCGAATGTGCTTTTAGAAACGGTTGGTGAAACAGCTGCTGCTCAGTGGCCAACTGCGGTACAAGGGATTTTAGCGGCTGTTTTGCGCGAAGCCTTAACCAATGTTATGCGGCATGCGCACGCCAGTCAGGTAACGCTGCGGTTTATGGAAACACCAGCTGATTATCAGGTTTTCGTGCAGGATGACGGCAATGGCCAGCGCTATCAGCGTTTCGGTAGCAACGGCTTACAAAATATGCAAAGTCGTTTAGCTGCTGTAAACGGCACGTTTAACATTGGCACAAATCATATTGGCACCTTATTAACGCTAACGTTGCCGAAAGGGGAGCAAAAATGATCACACTTTATTTAGCAGAAGATCAAAGCCTATTAAATACGGCTTTGGCACAGTTATTAGGGTTGGAAGACGATTTGCAGGTGGTAGGGACGGCGACTGACGGTCAAACCGCACTCACTGAGATTTTGGCCTTACAGCCCGCAGTGGTGATTTTGGATATTGAAATGCCGCAGTTAACCGGTTTAGATGTAGCCGACGCTTTGAAACAGCAGCACTATGCCGGCAAGGTGATGATTTTAACCACGTTTGCTCAAAAAACGTATTTTGAACGGGCGGTACAGGCGGATGTAGCCGGCTATTTGCTAAAAGATAGCCCAAGTGATCAATTGATCACGGCGATTCGACGCGTGGTTGCTGGCCAAACACTGTATGCGCCTGAGCTGGTGGTCAATATGTTATCCAGTGAACAGAACCCCTTGTCAAAAAGAGAAACCGAAGTGCTGCAAGTCGCGGCGCAAGGGGGCACCACCAAAGCCATTGCCGCCCAGTTATTTTTATCAGATGGGACGGTGCGCAATTATTTGTCAGCTGTGTTTAGCAAGCTTGGCGTACACAGTCGGTTAGCAGCTGTGCAAGTGGCTAAAGCCCATCAATGGTTGTAAGCGCGACAAGGCTTGAAGCCGGTTGTCATCAATGATAGGATGGAAATGTTGTTCAGCTGAGTAAGGCTGGCGGGCAACTGGCAGGGATGATCCAAGCGCAGCGTTGGAAAACGGTGTGGCGCAAAGGGCACGTTTTTGAAGGCAAAAACGGTGCTCTTTTTTATATTTCAGAAATGTAAGTCAGTTTCAATAAAAATAATGCTACTTTTATATCTTAAAAAGAGTATGTGGGGCTCATGATTTTTTTGCCACTTGAGTAATACAGTTATGTGGTTTCGGGTACAACACCGCCGCCACTTTATATTGAATTTGTATGAAAAGTAATTTATTATTTTAATAACCTTAGCCGGTACTTCACATAAGACCAGTAAATTGAAATGGAACGGCCACTCAGTCAAGGTGATGCCGCGACTTCAACTTGCAATCTGTTTCACGAGTGGAAATTGACGCTGCCGAACAGCGCTTTTTAAATGAAAACAGTGCTTGCTCAGTTTTCATAACACACAATCCTCATAATGGATATTGTTTATCCAATTATGAGGGATTTTTAATGAAAGCGTTTCAAAATGTGCTATGCTAGGGATGTGCTTCAAATTCAGATACACGGTTGACTGGCGTTACATGAGACACCAGCGCTAAAAAATAGTCTAGGAGTTGATTTAAATGAGTCATCGTTTAGATGGAAAAGTTGCAATTGTTACAGGTGGGACGTTTGGAATCGGCTTTGCCATTGCGCAAAAATTCGTCGCAGAAGGTGCCAAAGTGGTCATTACAGGCCGGCACGCTGATGTCGGGGAAGCAGCCGCTCAGAAAATTGGTGGCCCAGATGTCATTCGTTACATTAAACATGACGCTTCAGATGAAGCTGGCTGGACAGCCTTATTCGATGAAGCTGAAAAGTCTTACGGGCCAGTGAGCACCTTGGTCAACAATGCCGGTGTGGGTTGGACGGCTTCCATTGAAGACACCACCACTGAAATGTGGCATGATCTATTAGCCATTAACTTGGATGGGGTTTTCTACGGCACGCGCTTAGCCATTCAACGCATGAAAAATAAGCATTTAGGCGCATCCATTATTAATATGTCTTCAATTGAAGGCTTCATTGGCGATCCTAATTTAGGTGCGTACAATGCCTCAAAAGGGGCTGTGCGCTTAATGTCGAAATCAGCAGCAGTGGACTGTGCTTTGAAAGATTACGGCGTGCGGGTCAATACCGTTCACCCTGGCTACATTAAAACACCGTTAGTAGACAAGATCCCCGGTGCGGAGGCCCAAATGTCTGATCGCACGAAAACCCCAATGGGCCATTTAGGCGAACCAGATGACATTGCCTGGATCTGCGTTTACTTGGCCTCTAACGAATCGAAATTCGCCACAGGCTCTGAGTTTGTGGTAGATGGCGGGTATACGGCACAATAAAATTAAATGACAAGCGCCCGACAGGTTGAAGTGCCCTACAATTGTTAGACAAGAAGTCTAATGATTGTGGGGCTTTTCTTA
>NZ_AZDA01000083.1 GCF_001434575.1 Loigolactobacillus bifermentans DSM 20003 | reverse complement strand
CAAAAAGAGAAAGCCCAATGTAGCAACTTTCTCTTGACTAATGGTAGAAAAGAAGCCCTATTCTTTAGGACTTCCACTGCTTTAAAATTGAAATTGTTTGACCAAGCGCATAATATTTTCAGTCGTGCGTTGTAAGTTTTGAGGACCGTTAGCCAAAGCCTCTTTCAAGGTCTCAACTCCTGGGACAATGGCAAAGATCGCATCAATGGCATCTGCTTGATACAAGGTTTCAACCCCTTTACCAACATTGCCAGCAACCACCACAACGGGTGCATGCGGTGCAACGCTTTTAGTCGCCTTGGCCACACCGTATGGGGTTTTACCGAATTTCGTTTGAAAATCGATGCCCCCTTCACCTGTGATCACCAGATCAGCGCCGGCTGCCTTTTCTTTGAGGCCGGCATATTGCACCACAATATCGATCCCACGTTGCATTTCAGCCGGTGTAAAGGCTAATAAACCAGCGCCTAAGCCACCCGCAGCGCCTGCGCCAGGTTGGGCGGCTAAATCATAACCTAATGTTTGCTTCAAAACAGCTGCATAGTGCGCCAGATCTGTATCCAGTTCCTGAACCATAGCCGGTGTTGCCCCCTTTTGTGGGCCGAACACCGCCGATGCCCCAGTTGGACCGACTAACGGATTGGTCACATCAGATGCAATGAGAAATTCAGTTTGCGCAATTCGCGGGTCGATTTCGGAACAATCGATTGTTGCTAACTGGCCTAATGCCCCGCCGCCAAACGGTAACTCGTGTTGCGTCGCATCGCGTAAGTGTGCCCCAATGGCCTGGGCCATACCAGCACCACCATCATTGGTGGCGCTGCCGCCGATGCCTAAAATGATTTTTTGAACCCCTTGATCCAAAGCGGCACGAATCAATTCACCGGTGCCATAAGTGGTTGTGATCAGTGGATTGGCGGTGGTGTGATCAATGTATTGAATGCCACTCGCCGCCGACATTTCAATCACGGCCGTGGTGCCATCGCCTAATAACCCATAAGCGGCTTGAACCGGCGTGTTTAAAGGCCCTGTCACCGTTTCTGTGATCAAGCGGCCGTTGGTGGCATCGACCAACGATTGAACCGTTCCTTCACCACCGTCTGCCATTGGGACTTTGACACAGTCTGCATCTGGCACTGCTTGTTTGACCCCAGCTTCAATGGCTGCCGCAGCTTCTTTGGCGGTCATATCCCCTTTAAATGAGTCTGGTGCAATTACAATTTTCAAGAAAAACACCCCTTATCTTACAAACCCATAAAGCCGTACATAATCGTTGCGACGACGCAGCACGTTAAACCGACTAACATTTCGTATAAAATACCTTGTGACCGTTCACCAATTTCCATGTTCATGGCATTGGCGGTCACGTGGAAGTAATTCCCATGTGGTAATTGGTCGATGACGATGCCACCTGTATGCACCATAGCCGCAGCTGCTAATGGAGCGACACCAAAGCCTAAGATTGCTTTACTAAAGGAACCCGTGGCCAAAATAACCCCGGTTGAGGTTGAAGCAGACGCTGCTGCCATTAAGACCCCGGCAACAGGTGCTAACAAGGTCCCAGAGACATGAGCGGCTTTGATCAAAGTAATCACTTGCTCTGGCAAGCTTGAACTGGTGATCAAACCACCGATAGCACCGGCCCCTAATAAAATCAGCACCACGTCTGTCATCCGCTTCATTCCGGCATCTGCATATTGCCGCAACTTATGCCCTTGCTTCATGGCCAAAGCACCGATAATCGCTGCAATCGGTAAGACATACATGGCATCTAAGTTTAATTTGGTTAAAACCGCAATGTGTAATACAGAACCAATTGGATTTAACAATAATAAGACAATGGCGATCACAGGAGTCACCAATGAACTTTTCAAACTAGGCAGGTTTGCGGCATCGACTGCATCTGCGGCGATATTTTCCAAATCTTTGTCCAACACTTCTGACCCTTTATTGCGTAATAACGTGGCTAACAACACTGTCATGGCCAGGCCAAATAAAGCTGGAATAAAGTCTGCAACCATCACTTGGCTTAATTCGACATTAAACCCTTTAGCCGCCGCAATCGTATTGGGATTGGGTGAAATAATGTTGCCGGCTTTCCCGCCACCAGAAAGTGCCACTAACAATGCCAGTTTCGAAATATGCATCCGCTTGCCAGCTTCTAAGGCAATCGGTGCCACGATCAAAACGGCTACCGGAATAAAGACCCCAACGGCTGTGATCACCATTGTGGCTAAGGCTAACGCAAAAATAGCAAGCCGATCTCCCAGCTTGGCCACAATGGTACGCGCCAACGTTTCAGCCGATCCCGATTCCATCATGACACCGGCTAACATCCCAGCCGCCAGTACCCGTAAAATAGTACCAACCACACTTTGTAAACCAGCGCTTAAAATATTAACCGTTTGTAACAAATTGGCGCCACCGATCAGGGCCCCAACAATCGCCCCTAATAATAGCGAATAAACCGGATTCAATTTCTTTAAAATCAAAATAATCGCAAGCGCTAACCCGATCAGCGCTGCCCACCACGATACGACAACATTTCCAGACACAACAATCGACCCCTTTATAAGAATAATGATTCACAAGAAACGGGCAGCGCTGGTCATAAAAGACAGCCAATCAGGTCACGTCATGCCTGATCGGTCGCTTTTTAGGCAATTGGTTGTCAGTTTTAAGTGAATATATGAGTCATAATCAACTATATGACTCATTTATATTGCTATGATACAGTTTACCGCAAAGTAACGCGAATTTATCTGTGCAAATGCCCAAGAAAAGCGTTCTCTTTTTTGTTGAAATAACCAACTCAAAAATTGTTAATTGTGATAAAATTAACAATAGCTTTTTTAAAGAAAGCGTTTTTGACAGCATTTGCACAAACATTTTAGAATCGAGTCTTTTTAAGCTTATGAAATTAGATCAAACATTAGCGCAATCCATTGTGAATAAAATGATGCAGCAATTGCCCTACAATATTAATATGATGAACGAAAAGGGTTATATTATCGCTAGCGGTGATGCTTCAAGAATCAATACCCGCCATGTGGGGGCAGTTGCCGCGATTCAACAACGTAAAACCTTAACCATGTCAACTTCTTATGGCAAAAACGGCCAGCCAGGGGTCAATATGCCTGTTTTTTTCGAAGGTCAAGTCATCGGGGTGATCGGCATCACCGGTGATCCAGAAATCGTGGTGCCCTTCGCATCGTTATTGCGAACCGCCACAGAATTGTTAATTTCTCAAAATAAAGCGAATCAACTGGAAAAGCAGCAAGCCAACCAGTTGAATCAGTTTTTATATCAATGGGCCCAAGTCAAAGATGATATTCACCAGCACACCGCCTTGATTTTAGATGCCCAGGCATTACAAATTGATGTTCTGAAAAAGCGCAGTGCTGTCGCCATTCAAGACTTCAATACCACAACCATTCCCATGGACGCTGACGACCATACGATCGTTATTTCCGATAACATCACTGTAATTTTAACGACACATGATACGACCATTCAGCGTTGGATCAAACTAGCCACAACGCACCAATTTCAAATTGGGATCGTCCGGCCCACCACCCGTATTGGTATTTCAATTGCCGAAGCCGTTCGAACGTTGACCATCGATCGCTTATTCAAGGCCAAACATTACGCTTACTACCAGGATGTGGCCTTTATTGACGCCTTATTGCAACATCAGCTACCGGTGGACGATGTTATAACGGCTTTTAAGCGGCTGAACCAGTCAGAAATGGGCCGTGAACTGATTGACACCTTAGTCGCCTTTATTGAAAATAACCAAAATATCAATCAAACCGCCGCAATGCTCCATATCCACCGCAACACCTTGCACTACCGCCTTGAAAGATTAAAAACAGAATCCGGACTTGACCCTCACCAACTCACCGATTTATTCAAACTTTATGTTGGCTACTTGAACTTTGCCCAACAAAATGATGGTCAATAAAAAGAACGCAAAACCAAATCTGGTTTTGCGTTCTTTTAAATCCTACTTGTTTTTAACCCCTAATTCAGCCACCACTTGATTGCGTGCATCAAGCATATTCTCTAATGCAGCGATGGTTTCAGGTTCTTTACGGGTCTTTAAGCCACAGTCTGGGTTGATCCAGAACTGATGCACATCGATGACTTCCAAGGCCCGGTGAATGTTTTGCTTAATTTCGTCAACAGATGGCACCCGTGGGCTATGAATATCATAAACCCCTAAGCCGATCTGCTTGTCGTACTTCGTTTGTTCAAAGGCTTTAATACTTTCACCTTTTGAACGTGATGATTCAATGGAGATCACATCAGCGTCTAAGGCACTGATCGCCGGTAAAATATCTTCAAAATCAGAGTAGCACATATGCGTGTGGATCTGGGTTTCGTCCTTCACACCAGTGGTTGTGATCTTAAAGGCCTTGACGGCATTATCCAAATATTCTTGACGGTAACGAGGCTTTAATGGCAAACCTTCGCGTAAAGCGGGTTCGTCGACTTGAATGATCTTAATACCAGCCTCTTCAAGCGCTTTGACTTCATGACGTAAGGCTAAGCCAATTTGATCGGCCACAATGTTCTTTGGAATGTCATCCCGGACAAAGCTCCAGTTAATAATCGTAACAGCAGACGTCAGCATCCCTTTTACCAAATGATCCGTTTGTTGTTGGGCAAAAACGGTATCGCGAACGGTGATTGGTTCGGTCCATTGCACATCCCCGTAAACAAATGGTGGTTTCACCCCACGTGACCCATAACTTTGCACCCAACCATTTTGACTGGTGGTAAAGCCCTTTAGTTTTTGACCGAAGTATTCTACCATGTCCGTCCGTTCAAATTCACCATGGACCAACACGTCGATGCCAAGGTCTTCTTGGATCTTGATCCAGCGTTTTGTTTCACCATCTAAGAAAGCCTGATAGTCGGCAGTACTTAAATCACCTTTACGCCAAGCCTTACGATGTGAGCGGACTTCCGCAGATTGTGGGAAACTGCCGATAGTCGTGGTAGGCAATAATGGTAAGTTCAAGACTTTTTGTGCAATGACCCGTTGTGGGTAAGCGGATTGCCGTTCCGTTGGCGCCGCTAAAATCGCTTTAACGTCTGCAGCCACCGTTTGATTATTCCGATGTTCAGAATGGTTCAATTGATCCAACGCAGCCTTGCTAGCGTCTAAATCAGCTTGCACATCGTCACCGTTAGCCTGTTTGGTCAGGGTCACAATTTCAGCTAATTTTTCGTCCGCAAAAGCCAAGCCATTTTTAATAACAGGAGCTAACTTATGTTCATTTTGAGTGGTAATTGGCACGTGTAACAATGAGTTTGAAGGTTGTAACCACAGGTTTGGCGCAGCGGCCTTTAATTGGTCGACCAAGGCTGTTTTAGCTGTTAAATCACTGCGCCAAATATTCCGGCCATCCACCACGCCAGCCGCTAAAAGCTTATCAGCTGGGAAACCATGTGCGACCACTGCTTTTAAGTTTTCACCGTGGTCATGCACAAAGTCCAAGCCAAACCCATCAGCTGGTAAGGCCACAACGGCTTCATAATCATCCACCGCAGCGAAGTAGGTTTGGACGATAACTTTAACCTCAGGTGCTGCGTCTTTTAAGACTTTTAAGGCTTTTTGATACAAGGCCAATTCAGCTTGGTCTGTTAAGGTGCCCAGCGTTGGTTCATCTAATTGAATATAGGTGACGCCTGCAGCCGCAAGTTCTTGAAAGACCTGCACGTAAAGTGTCAAGAGCTGATCCAATAATTGGGCGAGAACCGCACCACGAGCATAATCATCTTTAACTTTCCCTAACTTTAAGAAGCTAACGGGACCTAAGATAACGGGTTTCCCATCGATCCCTAATTCTGCTTTGGCTTCATTGTAGTAAGTCAACCAACGGTTATCCAACAATTTAAAATCAGCATGATCCAGTTCAGGCACGATATAATGATAGTTTGTGTTAAACCATTTGGTCATTTCAGCAGCAATGGCATTTTTATTACCACGCGGAATTTGATAATACTCCGTTAATGAAAGCTTATGATCAAATTTGCCAAACCGTTCCGGAATCACACCAAAGGCCACCGCAGTGTCCAACACGTGATCGTAGTTTGAGTAATCCGCAACTGGGATCACATCGATGCCAGCAGCCTGTTCCTTTTTCAAACTGTTGAGGCGTAAGGCTTTGGTTTGTGCCAAAAATTCTGTTTCATCAATTTTATGGCTCCAGAAATGTTCCAATAAGAATTTCCATTCCCGTTTTTCACCTAAACGTGGGTACCCAATATTACTGCTTTTTACCATGATTCATTCCTCCTCGTATTCATCAACATCAACTTTTACCGCAAAAATAAAAAACTCCGTCCTACATAAAGGACGAAGTTTTGCTTTCGCGGTACCACCTTTTTTCTCGACCACTTCACAATGATCGACTCACACAGTGCCGTTTATACGAAACTGTGGCAACGCTAACGGGCGCAACCGTTATTCACTAACCGAAGTTCATGAACACCGTTCGGAGATCATCTTCGTTGTCGTCAGATCGTTCCTTTCCACCTACTGGAACTCGCTGGTAACCTGCGTCACAACTACTCTTCTCGTCTCAACGTTTTCTAATAATTTTTTCATATTTGAATGTTCTTAGAATACCATCGGCCCTTTTTAGTGTCAATCATCTAGCGGCTTTCGCCTTAGAACACTTTTCAATATCAGCTTATAGGTAACGGCTATCAAATCGTTACAATGAGAGTTTGATGATAATTTGTCATTTTTGTAAAAGCGCTTTCATTTTCGCTTGCCACCGTGCTGAAAACTTGCTAGACTGAAATTGTAATAGAGACGTCTTATCCAGCATGTTCTAGGGAACTGGCCCGTTGAGAACACAGCAACCTACCTTGTGCAAGGTGCTAATTCCAGCAGCAAAGCGCTGATCGATAAGGAACATCATTCCCACGTTCCTTCAGCTAAATGCTTAGGGACGTTTTTATGATGAGGTTTGTCAGTCAGAATAACCCCTAGGAGGGAAAAATTATGCGTCTAACCGAAGAAAATTTCCGGACTCACGTCATTGCCCAAAAGCACCCGCAGCCTAGCGTAGATGTGACCAAATATCTGATTGCAAAGGCTTTACAAGCTGCTTTAAGCCGGCATACACCGGTTAAAAAAGCAGCACAATAAAAAATTAGGACAGCTAGCTAACGGCTAACTGTCCTAATTTTTTACGCCTGGATCAGTAACAACAATCGTTGCTGCTCATCGGCTGTTGCTTGCTGATCGCCTGATTTAATATCGTGTAAGCGTTCAACCGATAAATGACTTTGAAAGGCCATTTCATTGTCGGTTAAATCATGTTTTTTCTGGTATTGAATAATTTGCTCTGGTAATCCGGTGATTTCTGCTTCCATGCCATAAGACTTCCCTTCGCATTTAGTCTAGCACACTTTATTTCGTCTGGAACCGAGCAAGTGTTTTCGTCGTTGCTGTTTGCACTTTGACCAAGTTTCCGCGCACCGCTAACCGATTTTTACCACCATCTGCACAAGTGATCAACGTGACGATTTTTTTACCTGCCACGTCGTTGACTAAATAAGTGGCGGTAGGGTCAACCACCTGTTTCCAATTGACTTGATATTGGTAAACTTTTTTCAAGTTGGTGAGGTAAATGGAATCTCCGATTCGAATGCGATCCAGTGGTGAAAAGAGATTCGTACCATCATTTAACATGTAGTGGCCTGCTAAAGCGTAGTTGCCCTTGCCCATGGTCTGATCAGATTTCATGGTTGCGCCGCCGACAGATAAAGCGTCGTTAGACAAGCCCTTGACCACAGGTAACCGCATTCCCACGCTAGGAATTGACAACTTACCAATAATCGGTAAATTGCCTTGATTGGTGGCCGCGTGGGCAACTTCTTTAGCCCCTAGTGACTTGATCTTCTTATAATTATAATTGGTTTTCTTTTTCTCGTTTTTAGTGACTTGCTTGGCCGTTACTTGTTCGATCCGTTGCTGCCCCATTTCTTTAATGGCCCAGTTTTTGATGGGTTCATTAAAGATCAAAATCAACCCGACGACTAATAAAACACCAATCAGGGTATTGATCAAAATCCGTTTTAACCGTTTTGACACACCACTCACATCCTTTAATTTGCTTTCAGTTTAGCGCAAAATACGGCAACGGTCTATGGGTTTGCCTGGTGCTGTCAGAATTTTGTTAAGACGGCTTAAACCAGGCGCGCCAGCCAACTGGTGGCAACCGCTTTTTGCGCCAAACGATAGAATCTGCTATGGTTAAAGAATAATTTACTGAAAGTGAGGGACCGCTTGTGTTCCATACGATTATTGTTATCCTACTCGTCGGATTATTAGCCGGCATTGTAGGCTCCGTCTTAGGATTAGGTGGCGGGATCATTGTCACCCCGGTCTTAACCTTAGGCTTTGGACTGGATATTAAATATGCCATTGGGGCCAGTATTATTGCTGTGATTGCCACAAGCTCAGGTGCCACGATTGCATACGTTCGCGACGAACTCCTTAATTTACGGGTGGCCATGTTCTTAGAAATTGCCACGACCATTGGCGCCATTGTCGGTGCGGTGTTAGTGGGCATTGTGCACCCGGGCTTTTTATATGTTCTCTTTGGATTGCTGTTAGTTTTCTCAGGTTGGAATATGTACCGCAAATTACGCGCTGGTAATGAGGTGCTGCATCAAGCGGAACCTGATCGTATGGCACAAACATTGCGGTTAAATAGCAGCTATTATGACAAGGCACTGAAACAAAAAATCGATTATCAAGTCGAAAACATCCCAGCTGGTTTTACCATTATGTTAGGGGCTGGCTTAGCAAGTGGCCTGTTAGGCATTGGCAGTGGTGCGTTTAAAGTTGCCGCCATGGATACCTTTATGAAAATGCCGCTTAAGCCTTCCAGCGCCACTAGTAATTTGATGATGGGCGTTACCGCCGCAGCCTCTGCCACCGTTTATTTCTTTAATGGCTCGATCAAGCCTGAAATTGCGGCGCCGTTGGCCATTGGGGTCCTGGTAGGGGCCACCTTAGGCAGTCGGCTAATGCAGCATTTAAAACCACGTTGGATTCGGATTATCTTTATTCCAATCATTGTTTATACAGGCCTGCAAATGTTATTAAAAGGATTCGGGGTGAACATTTAAATGGCACAGAAATCGAACGATACCAAGGCCGAAATGGTCCAAGTTGAAAAATCCATTGGGGTGATCCTACAAATCGGCGTGGTGATTTCCGCAACGATTATTATCATCGGCTTAGTCATCGGTTTGGTCACAGGTGACACTGGCTATCCAGGGCAAACCTTTCCCACGCACCTAGGCCCAATTTTAACCGGTGTCGCGCAGGCGAAACCCGTTGCGATTATGATGCTGGGCTTATTTTGTCTCATTCTCACACCTGTTCTACGGGTGGTGGTCTCCATTTACGCGTTTGCTAAAGAACATGACCATCTATACGTGATCATCACCAGCACCGTCTTGGTGATCTTAGCGTTTGCCATGATTCTTGGTTATTTAGATATTTAGTTAGATCCTCGTCAGGTTGCACGTGCAATCTGGCTTTTTTTATAAGCAGTCGCATGTTAAAATAAAGCGAACAAATGTACGGGATGTTTTTGGCGCAATAAAATCGACACGAGAGACGAGGTGGTAACCATATGAAAACAGCGTTGACCTTAGATTTAGAAAAAACGCTTTACGCTTATTGGGAAGAACAAGGTGCCACAGCGGTGGAGGAAGTCACCATGCCTGAGGACAAAGGCATCGTTGACACGCTTGTGCGTGAATCAAACGGTGACACCCATACTTGGCGCTGTTTTGAACTAAAAGTCACCAAGGCGGATTTTCATTCTGCAGCCAAGCTTTCCTTTATTGGCAACTATAACTATTTTGTTTTGCCGGCCCGGTTATACCCCAAATTAAAGCCTGAAATCCCCAAACCAATCGGGGTGCTGACTTACCGCGCCTTTGATCCTCAGGCGATTGCTGCCAGCACGGTGCCGGTGACCACGCCCGGCACACTAACCATTGCCAAAGCCGCCCAATACCAAGCGCTACAAGTCAACGAAGCCGCCTTAAACAATCGCTTCATCGCCAGTCTAAACCGCGAAGTCCAAAAGGCCAAGCGCGTTGCCCACGGCCTGGCCCCGTTTAGCAATGAGCAATTACTGAAAGAATTACACCGGCGGAGCGACCATTATGCGGTTTACGATCCAGCAACCAACCTTTACGATCAATTTGCGGATCAGCTTCAAAATGATACGATTGCTGCCTTACAAGCAGAGGTAGACGCATTAACCGCTGAACTGGCCGCATTTAAGCTGGGGGCAGGCCAATGAACTATTATCCGGTGATCCGTGGGCGTCAATATGATTTGCTGGCACTAGCGGCGGCGGTCAAAATTGGCCTTGATGCGCACATTATTCCAGTGATTGAACCTGTGAAAGACATTGCGGCGCTACCACGTGTGGTCCAAGCTTTTGCCAAGGCCCAGCATCCGCTATACGTCCTGACAAACCCACAAGTTGGCCAGTATGGCTTACTTGCGCAACCAAAGCATGCCTTATCGGCACCGTTGCCGGCACCGATCCAAAGCGCACGTTATTTTGACCCTTTACCAGCGGCACTTTATTTGACGCAAACCTTTCAACAAGTGCAACTACTCGCCACCAAGCAACTGGCTTTGGTGCCAAATACCGCACGGGTACGGGCCTTAAAATTACCGCAGGCCATCTATTTAGAGGACCACTATCCAACGCGTCACCACACCGCCGATTTTTACTGGGTACAAGATGAATTTTATCAGTATCCCCAAGCCGCGTTACCTGGCGCCGGTTTTGCAGACTATCCGTTAAGCACCCATACCTACGATGAACATGGCTATCCGCAACGGGCCATCGCCTTTCACTTGTTGTACCCCAAAGCAGGCGCCCTTTGGCTGCATCATTTTACCTCCGTTAACAATGAAGACCTCCAAGACCCAGGGACAAAGTTTTTCGAAGCACGGGCTAGCCTAGCCCCTTGGTTGGCTGTTCATCCGGCTGCCAGTACGCCTGCCACCACTGAGCTCCTTGCGCTGGATCATTTTCCTGGTTTAGGCACGTTACGTAAATTACAACTCCAACATTGGTTCACCATTATCGGTCGCTGGCTTCGCTAACGGCCTTTTTGGCGGGCCATCACTTGTGATTATTTTACCTAATGCCGCTATGCAAACCCGCTGGGGCATGATAAAATCATAATGTAAGCGCTTTATAAAAACCAAAAAAAGGAAGGTTGGGATCTTTGTGAATCAATTTCGGGGGAAACTTGCAGTGGCGGTAGCAGCGTTAACGTTAGGCGGTGCAGCCTTGGTTGTACCAACGCCGGCAAAGGCTGCCAGTGAAGATCAGATCGTGGTCAAACAACTCGACAGTGCACCACATGGGAAACAAGCATTTGCCGTTACAACGGTTGCCATGCGCGGTAACAAGATCTTAGCGGCAAAAATCGATGAATTTCAGTTTATGGATAAAACAACCAAAGGCATCAAAGGCGTGCCAAACAGCGACAGTGATTTTGGCAAAAGCGTTAAAAAAGGCCAAGTTTTAGTTTCAAAAGCAGAAAACGACACCATTTACAGTAATCTGATGAAAAAAGAAGGCAAGGCCACCAAAGACCGCTTGGATTCCTTAACTGCCATTCAAGATTACGCCAAAGGTAAAACGGCCAAACAATTATTGGCAACCGCCAAAAAGAACAGTAACATGCAAAAGAAGGTCATTTCTGGTGCAACCTTAGTCGACACCAATGGCTACGTTCGATCAATTGCCAACGCGGCTAAAAAGGGCTACGTTTCCAAAGGCGTTGCGTCGGATAGCGACAATATCGTCTTGAAGCAGACCTTAGGCGCCCCTCATGGGACCAAGGCGTTTGCGATTACCACAGTGGCCATGGCAGGCAACAAGATCTTAGCAGCCAACATTGATGAATTCCAATTTGTGGCTAAAAAGGATTTTAAAGGCGTGCCAAACAGCAACAGTGATTTTGGTAAAAGCTACCCTAAAGGGCAAGTGCTGGCCTCTAAAACCGTGAACGACAAAGCCTACTCTGCGAATATGAAAAAAGAAGCTAAGGCAACTCAAAAGCGCTCGACTTCTATCAAGGCCATTACCAACTACACCGCCGGCAAAACGGTGAGTCAAATTGAAAGTGACGAAAATGCACATAGCAAAATGACAGACGTGGTATCCGGTGCAACGTTGGCTGATACTAACGGCTACATTAAGACGATCGTCACAGCCGCCAAGGAATAATGACCGCTAAAAAAGCCTCGAAAATGTCGAGGCTTTTTTGACGTGCTATTTTTGCGTGAGATCAGGGACTAAAATATCAACGCGCCCGGTTAACAAGCCTTGCTCACTGGTCAAAGTCAGTACACCACGTTGTTCATTTAAATCAAGTTTCATTTGATCCGCTAAATAAGTTTCACTATAAGGTTTGATTGCAATTGGACCAAGGTCAGAATCAACCGTATCGCGATAATCAGTTGTGGTGTCAAAGCTTTCTGGCACCACGATCAAGCGATAGCCTAAGTTCAGCGAGCAAGCGCCAACTGGTGAAAAAGGCCCGACCCCATCATCAAAATCTAAAATTAAACGCTGACCTGTTCCTAATTTTGCTTGAATTCGTTTTTGTGCCGCAGTTGTGATTTTTAAATACATCCATGCCACATCCTTTCACCAAATGCCATTATCTGCCACTACTTATATTGTACACAACTAAAAACACAACACAACTATTTTGCTGTGCGACCTGACAGCGGCGTTTAAATTCGCTATAATAGGTTCAGCGTCGTTTCAAGCGCGCTTGAAACGTGATTCAGAATAAAAGGAGTTTTGCATGATGAAAAATGTTCAAGGTGAAGAATACCAAACACCTAGACAAACGGCTGATCAGCTGGGTATCAGTCCCCAAACATTACGGGCCTATTCAGGCCTTGTTGAAAAAGTAACGCAACGCGCCGACTTCTTCCATCGTGACCAAAATAACGGGCGCTTGTATAGCGCTCAAAACATTGCCGATCTGAAACAAGTCAATGCCATTAAAAAGGAACATAACAAAACCTTAAATGATGCGATCCGTGAAGTGTTCGATCAACAAATCGTCAAAGAAGAACAACCAGCCGACGAACCAGCACCAGAAACGGCAACCGATAAGGCCAATGCCACCCAAGCAGTCGTTGCTGCCCATGGCACCCAACAGGTCGCTGGTAATGATAGTTTAGCGCCGATTTTATACACGCTGAAACAACTATCTGATCAAAATAATGATGTGGTTGATCAAATCAAAAAAATGCAGGCCCAATTGGCTGAGACCAACGATAAGTATGAACAATTGGTTAAAGCGCTTGAAAATCAAAAACAAGCTGAAACGCCAGCGACACCAGCTGCTGCCAAAGCGGAAACCTCTGACGATCCAAAAGCCGTACCGGCTACGGACACGACTGCTGATACCACACCTGATAATACCTACCATGATCAGGTTGCCACTGCCCTAACTGATGCAAATCAGCAGAAAAAAGGCGGCTTTTTCTCACGTTTATTTGGACACCATTAAAATTTAGTCAAGTTAATTGTGCTGACGATAAAATTGTGTAAAATATAGCTATACATGAACCATGATCAGGAGGCTTTGCTATGACAGAAAAAGCGGTTCGATTAGACGATCAACTCTGCTTTGCGATTTATCGTGCACAAAAGCAATATAATAACCTGAATTATTCACCATAAGTTCTCCAAGTACAGTGTCACCCCGGTATCATG
>NZ_AZDA01000082.1 GCF_001434575.1 Loigolactobacillus bifermentans DSM 20003 | reverse complement strand
CAAAAAGAGAAAGCCCAATGTAGCAACTTTCTCTTGACTAATGGTAGAAAAGAAGCGACCGTCGTCACTTCTTTAAATAAGTCAAAACATCATCAAATGTTTTGACTGGTATCACTTTCATATGGCTATGGATCCGCTTTGCAGTGCGCTTGGCCACTTGATAATTATTTTGCTCATCTAGTGGTAATTTGCGATTTTGAGTACGTGGTGTGTTCGGCGCAAAGAAAATAGTTGCACCTGCGCGATTGGCAGCAATCACCTTCTTATCAATGCCCCCAATTGCCCCCACCTTACCGTTTAAATCAATCGTTCCTGTACCAGCAATTTTACGACCTGCACGTAAATGTCCACCTGTCAATTGATCATAGATTGCAGTGGTGAACATTAAACCACCAGAAGGACCGCCAATTCGATTCACATTCACTTTAATCTTAGGATCAGTTTTAATCGTATTGTGATCTGTTAATGTAATCCCTAAACCCGGCTTTTTCGTGCCTGGCAGGCGAATCAATGCTGCAGTCGCATGTTTAGTTTGATGATGATGTAAATAAGTGATCGTTACTTTTTGACCCACTTTTTGCTGCTGAATATAAGTCATAAACCCCTTTGCCGTTTTAAAGTGTTGCTGATTGACAGCCGTCACCGTATCACCTAATGCTAACTGTCCTTTAAACTTCGATCGTTTTAAAATGGATAACACATAAATGCCAAGGTATTGACGCTGTACCTGCTTGCCTGCCTTACGATAGGCCACTTGAATTGCATCATTTTCAGAACTCAACATTTCGTAGTGTTCTAGACGATCATATTCTTGCGACGTCGTCCCACCTAATACGTCTGCTTGTTTTAAAACCGTCATATCCGAGCGTAAGTGTGCAATCACCCAGGTTATCGGATGTGCTTGTTGCAACGCCACTGTCATTAAATAATAACCGCCTTGACGCCGATCGTGCTGTTGATTGATTGTGACAAACCGACTGATGCGTTCAGCAGTCCCTGGGCTTTCGATATAATCAGGCAATGGCCAAAATAACCCGGCCACCAGCCCGAGTAATACAATTAAGAAAACCGGATAACGCCAACGTTTTCGCAAATCATTAGCCTTCCTTCTGAGCCAACTTTGCATTTAACGCTTCAGCAATATTTTTTGGAACCAACTTTTCAATATCACCATTAAACGCAGCAACTTCCTTTAACAAACTGGAAGACAGAAAAGCATATTGGGGATCTGACATTAAAAAGACACTTTCGATGTCAGGTGCTTGAAGCTTATTCATGGCCGCAATCGCTTGCTCGTATTCAAAATCCGTCGTATTGCGTAGGCCACGGATAATCACAGTTGCTCCAATTTGGCGTGCCAAATCAACGGTTAACTGGGTTGCTGCTGCAACCACATCAACATTTGACAGCCGTGCCACAGCAGTTTGGACTAATGCTAATTTTTCATCACTGGTAAATAGTGGGGATTTGTTGGTATTGGTCATAATGGCAATGGTCACATGATCAAACAATTTGCTGGCTTGTTGAACAGTCGCTAAATGCCCGTTGGTAAATGGGTCAAACGATCCCGGAAATAATGCAATTCTTTTTGCCATTTTAGAGACCCGCTTTCTGATAAATGGTAACGGCCGTTAAGCCATATAAATGACGCCCTTTAAACGTAAAACCAGTCAATGTATCTGGTAAAACCGTTTCACTACTAGTTTCACACATAATTTGTGCAGCTGGATTTAATAACCCCGCTTGTTGCATAAACTGCAAATTCGCAACCACTTTTTGCTGCGCATAAGGCGGATCCAACAATACGAGATCAAATGGTGTTTGCAATTGACTAAGTGCACGTTCTGCATTGGTTTTAATAATTTTAAACCGTTCCGGTGCTTTCGTAGTCGCGACATTTTCCTTGATAACTTGAATCGCCGCATATTGTCGATCAATTAAAACGGCATGGTCCATTCCCCGTGAAACAGCCTCAATACCCAATGCGCCACTTCCGGCAAATAAATCCAAACACTGACCACCTGAAAAATAAGGGCCAATAATATTAAAAATTGATTCCTTGACCTTATCGGTGGTTGGACGTGTTGCCCGGCCAGGCACTGGCTTTAAACGTCGACCACCAAAATCACCAGAAATTATTCGCATGTACGTCTTCCTTCCAACTTATCATTATGATTATCTATTATTTCACAACTCACCTATCATTGTAAATCATAAATACAACACAGTTTGAACCAAATGAAAAAAGGCCATGACCAGGGCCATCACCTTTTTTCGTTAAATAATATGCTGTTGTCGTAAATCCTGACTGGTCATTAAGACCCGCGATTCATTGACGATTTGTGGACGTTCTTCCTCATCATCGAATTGCTGACCAACGCGCGCACCAAAATTCATGTCTAATTCTGAGCGATGCGAAAACTCAACTTGCCGTACAAAATGTAACTTTCGTAATTGCTCAGCTGTTGTTGTCGCATCGGCTTGATCCACGTAAAGGAAGCAATATTTCATCCGCCGGGACGTGTAATAAATTAGGCCATAGCGGCGCAGTTGACGCAACTGCTTTAAGCTATACAGCCAAACCACGATCCCTTGTCGTTCTGTTTTTGTAAATGCCATCTACTCACCCTTTACTGTACAATGATGTGCTGTTGGTCGGCCAGTTTCGAAAAACGGATTGCCGGTTGCAACCATGATATCTTTTGAAATGCTGTTTGCAATTGTCACACTGATTTCATCTAACACAGTTTGCAGATCAAGCTCACACTGCCGAAAAGTAGCAACGCTTGGGTCTAATGCAACGACCCGTTGTGCCTTTTGTGCGCGGCGGCGTAATTGACGATAATCAGGCGCATACTGCCCATAATCTTTAATTTGATCGTAAGCAGCCTTTGCTTCTTGCAAAGCACTTACCTTGATCTGTGCCGCCTGATCTTGTGCAAGCCGACGTTTAGCCACTAAATAAGCCTGAAAAACAGAGCTTTCTTTTAATTTCGAGCTGACAAGATCGACTTGGTCGAGCATTGCAAACGTTGTCTCATTGATAATCACAGTTCTCATTCCTATTCGTTTTCTTCTTTTTCAGCCTTTAATTCCAATAATAAGTCATTACTGTCGATTAAATCACCTGGTTTAACATACAGATGACTAACACGTCCGGTAAATGGCGCTTGAACCGTTGTTTCCATCTTCATCGCTTCTGTTACCAACAAGGCATCCCCTTGTTGCACATTTTGCCCTGTTTTGACTAAGACTTTCAAAACAGTCCCTGTCATTGAGGCCCCAATTTGCTCACGGTTCGTTGGTTCTGCTTTCTTAGCAGTAACACTACTCGTTTGGGCGTGCTTGTCGTGAATGACAACTTCACTACGTTGTCCGTTAACAGTGAAGTATAAGGTCCGGTTACCTTCAATATCAGGTTGCCCGACTTCATTTAACGCAAGAAGCAGTGTCTTACCAGGACGTAATGACACTTCGATTCGTTCGCCAAGGCGCATTCCTTGGAAGAAGGTTGGCGTGTCTAAGGTCGAAACATCCCCGTATAGATCCAAACGGTCTTGATATTGTAAGAAGACATCAGGATACATGATATAACTTAAGACATCTTCATCCGTTGGCTCAGCCTTGATTTTTTCAGTTAATTCTTTTTTAACGGCTTCAAAATCAACTGCAGGCGCCAAGCTTCCTGGCCGAGCAGTAGATGGTGTCTTCCCTTTTAAAATAGCCTTTTGTAACTTCTTCGGGAAACCACCAACTGGTTGGCCTAAATTCCCCATAAAGAAGTTGATGACAGAATCTGGGAAATCAATACTTGCAGATTCAGCATAGATCCGTTCTTCTGTTAAATCATGTTGTACCATAAATAATGCCATATCCCCAACAACTTTAGAAGACGGCGTTACTTTAACAATATCACCAAACATTAAGTTAACGGTTCGATACATCTTCTTAACGTCTTCCCAACGTTCACCTAACCCAACCGCACGTGCTTGTTGCCGTAAATTAGAGTATTGCCCCCCTGGCATTTCAGCAGTGTAGTTTTCAGTTTGTGGGGCATTTAAACCGTTAGAGAAATCATCATAAAATGGCCGAATACCTTCAAAATAGTGATTTAAAGTTTCAGTTGCTTGAATATCTAAATCTGGTTTGCGATCCGTATTCGCTAAAGCATAGTACAAACTTTGCATACTAGGCTGACTGGTTGTCCCAGACATTGCACTTTGCGCAACATCCACAATATCAACACCGGCAGCTGCTGCCCGTTGATAAGTGATGACACCATTACCAGCTGTATCATGGGTGTGCAAGTGAATTGGAAGATCAACAGCGTCTTTTAAGGCACTTACCAAGGTGTACGCTGCTTCTGGTTTTAACAAGCCTGCCATATCTTTAATGGCTAAAATATGAGCCCCAGCAGCTTGCAATTCTTTTGCTAAATCCGTGTAATACTTCAAATTATATTTTTGTTTATCTGGATCTAAAATATCACCCGTGTAACAAATTGCAACTTCGGCCAGTTTTCCTGTATCTCGAACAGCTTGAATACTCTTTTCAAGTTGCGGTACCCAGTTTAAACTATCAAAAATCCGGAACACGTCAATACCGTCAATCGCTGATTGTTTGATGAAGGCTGCAATTGCATTGTCAGGATAGTTCTTATAACCGACTGCATTACTCCCACGGAATAACATTTGTAATAAGGTATGAGGCAACTTCTGACGTAACTTCTTAAGGCGTTGCCATGGGTCTTCAACCAAGAAACGATAGGCGACATCAAAGGTGGCACCGCCCCACATTTCATAAGAAAACAGATTTGGCATCGCTTGTTGCATATCATCAGCGATAGCTAACATATCATGTGTCCGCATCCGGGTTGCAAACAAGCTTTGATGCGCATCCCGCAACGTTGTATCTGTCAGTAACAATTGTTTCTGGTCCTTGATCCATTGAACGGCACCGTCTGTGCCAGATTCATCTAACACCGTCTTGGCCGTTACTAACCCCTTTGGAAATGGCTTGAATTCTTCCATAAATTGATTTTCAGGATAGTATTTCTTTTCATGGTGTTCAATGTCACCAAAGCCATTCACGGTAATATCCCCAATATATTGCAGTTTCTGTGCACTTGTATCGATTTCACGTGGGAACGTGAACAATTCTGGCGTCTCATCGATAAAGGTCGTTTCTGCTTCACCAGACAGGAATGTTGGATGTTTGACAACATTCTCCATAAACTTCAAATTCGTTTTGACACCGCGAATCCGGAATTCGTGCAACACACGTACCATTTTGTTGGCTGCTTGTTGGAACGTTAAACCGTGCGTGCAAGCTTTTACCAATAATGAATCGAAGTAGGGTGTGATAACGGCACCAGAATAAGCATTCCCACCATCTAACCGAACCCCATTGCCACCTGGTGACCGGTAAGTTTCAATGGTCCCTGTATCTGGCATAAAGTTATTTTGTGGGTCTTCCGTTGTGACACGACACTGAATGGCCGCCCCTGTAAAGGTTAAATCTTCTTGATGAGGCAAGCCAATTTCACTGTAAAGATCCATTCCTTGCGCAATTTTCAACTGTGTTTGGACAATATCAATGCCAGTGATCATTTCAGTGATCGTATGTTCAACTTGTACCCGGGGGTTAACTTCAATGAAATAAAATTCATCCCGTTCAGGTTCAAAAAGGAATTCAACAGTTGCCGCATTTTGATAATGCACGTGTTCCATAAATCGAACCGCTGCTTGACAAACTCGGTTCCGTTGCTCATCTGTCAATAAAATACAAGGTGCAACTTCAATCACTTTTTGATGCCGTCTTTGAACAGAGCAATCACGTTCAAATAAATGCATGACATGTCCATGTTGATCAGCTAACACTTGCACTTCAATGTGCTTCGCTGATTTAATGTAACGTTCAACGTAGATCTCATCACTGCCAAAAGACTGCATGGCTTCACTTTTAGCCCGTTCAAAACTTTCAGCCAAGTCTTCTGGTCGAGATACGACTCGCATCCCGCGACCGCCACCACCCATGGCAGCCTTGATCATCATTGGAAAGCCGTGTTTTTCACCAAAGGCCTTCACTTCATCCAAACCACTAACCGGTTCGTCTAAGCCCGGAATCGCTTGCACATTTGCTTCAGCAGCAGCGCGTTTCGCAGCTACTTTGTCACCGAACATTTCCAAAAGCTCAGGTGTTGGTCCAACGAAGGTAATTCCTTCTTCCTGACAACGCCGTGCTAAAACAGCATTTTCAGATAAGAAACCATACCCCGGATGAATGGCATCCGCACCACTTTCCTTGGCAATTTGAATAATCGCTTCAATATCCAAATAAGCCGCAATCGGTTGTTCCCCCTCGCCGACTAAATAGGCCTCATCAGCCCGGAAGCGGTGTAATGAATACTCATCCTCCTTTGCATAAATAGCAACCGTCTTCAAACCAAGTTCTCGACATGCACGAATAATCCGTACCGCGATTTCACCACGGTTCGCGATTAAAACCTTCTTCATGCTTTCATCACCTTTCATTTTTCTTTTTTGTTGTAACCTACAGCGCACTACGACGCTTTCAGCCGACGTTTCTCCATTGCACTAATATTCAATACCAGTCCAATGGATATCGTCAGCACCAACATCGAAGATCCCCCATAACTTACAAATGGAAATGTAACACCAGTAATCGGTAACAACCCCGAAACCCCGCCTAAATTAAACGTGGTCTGGATGAAAAGCATGGTACCGATGCCGATACACATCAACGCATTAAATGGATCTTTGGCACGAATACCAATCAGTGTGATCCGGACAGTTAAGAAGAAGATCAAACCAATCAAGATGATCACCGCGATCACCCCAAGTTCTTCTGCCGTTACTGCTATGATAAAGTCGGTATTGGGTTCTGGTAAATAGCCCTTTTTCTGAATGCTATTGCCTAAACCAGCACCGAACAAACCACCATTATGAATTGCATAGTACGAATTGATCAATTGTTGGCCTGCCCCTTTGGACAGTTTAAATGGGTCAACAAAGGCGAGTAGTCGTTGGGCTTGATAACCATGTAAAAACTTACCGACATTCAAATGGGTTACCAAAAAATAACCGACACAAACGCCTAATACCCCCATACCGCCTAAGCCAAAACCGGATCGCAACGTGACACCACTCGTCAACGCCATTACAAATGCAATTGTCAGTAAAATTGAAAAGCCACCAACATCCGGTTGTACTAAAGTTAACAATAATAACAAAAAGACAATGGTTAACGGTCCCCACGAACGCGTTAGCCATTGCGCCCACGTTTGCGCTTGTGGTAATTTTTTTTCGCGCAAACTAAACATATGGGCTAAATACAGAATCAAGCCAAGCTTCGCAAATTCACTGGGCTGAATGTTAATTGGTCCCAATGGAATCCAGGCCGCCGCACCATTCGTCGCCGTGCCATGAATTTTCAAATACACCATTCCAGCAAAAATGAAAAGCAAGTAAATCATCACATTGCGGCCTTTGTGGAATACGCTTAACCTCAAGCTATAAAAAAATGTGGTAACCCCTAATCCGACAATGACCCACATGACTTGTCGAATCAAATAGTAACTGGGGTTTTGACCACGCATACTCGCTAAATCTGAACTTGAACTATACACCATCACGATCCCCACTGCACATAGAATCAGGTAAGGGACTAAAATGTAATAGTCAATATTTCGTAACTTTTCTCGCACGTCCAGCTCCTACTTCCTATCTTTATTGCTCTTTCGATTTTTCGAAGCTATCCGCATAAATTTGATTCAGTCGTTTTTCAAGCTCACTGACCATATGTTGACCAGCTTTAGGCGTTAAGTAGCCCATGCGGACCACAAACGCCACTTCTTTCGAATAGCCAAACATTTGGGTATCCACAACTTCTTCAAAAGCCGGACACTGCGTTAAGCACAATGAATTCTGCTGTTTGCCGACTAATTGAATAATATTCTCTGCATCGTCCTTTAAAACTGATAAAGCACGTTCTTTTTCCGATGTATCGATCATCTTTAAACATCTCCCACAATCATTATACTGTTCAAGTCTTGGACTCAGCATACCATATCACTGCTGATGGTCAATTAAATCAGCACATTTGTGATATAAGTTTAAAATTCTCTATTTATTTAAATATTATAGCATAGCCCTTAATACTCCTAACGACTTTTCGAAAAAAATAAAAAAATGATTAAAAAAAGAGCGTCCTTTCTAAGGACGCCCTCATAAAACAAATGATTAACCTTTTTTAGAAGCAATCTTCTTACGCTTGGTAATCCGTTCACGATCACCTGTGTTTAAAATCTTTTTACGTAAACGAATGCTTTCAGGTGTTACTTCACAGTATTCGTCTTCGTTTAAGAATTCAATTGATTCTTCAAGTGTCATCTTACGTGGTACTGCAATCGCAGCAGAATGATCTTTACCAGAAGCACGGGTATTGGTCATCTTCTTACCTTTGGTAACGTTCACTGAAATATCATTTTCACGGTTACTTTGACCAACAATCTGACCTTCGTAAATATCAATTGCGGCGCCTAAGAATAATTGGCCGCGGCTTTCGATATTTTCCAAGCTATAAGTTGTGGTCTTACCAGAGTTGATTGAAACCAAGGCACCATTACGACGGCCAGGTTCCCAATTCTTGATCACTGGCAAATATTTAGAGAAGGTATGGTTCATGATCCCATAACCACCAGTTTGTGATAAGAATTCTGATGAGTAACCGATCAGGCCACGTGAAGGTGCTAAGAAAGTTAAGCGCGTTTGACCATTGCCTTCGCTTTCCATATTTTGCATTTCACCTTTACGTTGTGACATTGAATCAATGATCGTCCCAGTATATTCATCAGGTGTGTCAATGACAACAGATTCAAATGGTTCGCATTTTTCACCGTCAACATCGCGATAAATAACTTGTGGACGTGACAATTGTAATTCATAGCCTTCACGACGTAATTGTTCAACTAAGATTGACAAATGCAATTCCCCACGGCCTGAAACCGTCCAAGCACTTGCAGAATCAGTGTCTTCAACTCGTAACGACACATCAGTGTGTAATTGAACCTTTAAACGGTCTTCCAACTTACGTGCTGTGACAAACTTACCTTCTTTACCAGCAAAAGGTGAGTCATTCGCAACAAATTGCATTTGTAAGGTTGGTTCGTCGATCCGTAAAATCGGCAATGCTTCTGGATGATCAACTGGCGTGACGGTTTCGCCGACGAAAATATCTTCCATCCCTGAAACAGCAATCAAATCACCAGCCTTGGCTTCATTGACTTCAACACGTTGTAAACCGAAGAAACCAAATAACTTAGTCACCCGGAAGTTTTTAACTGAACCATCAAGCTTCATAACAGAAACTTGATCGCCTACTTTGATCTTCCCACGGAAAATCCGACCAATCCCGATCCGACCAACGTATTCGTTGTAGTCCAATAAGGCAACTTGGAATTGTAAAGGTTCGTCAGAATTATCAATTGGTGCTGGAATTGTTTTGATAATCGTATCAAACAATGGGTTCATCGTATGTTTTTGTGCAGCAGGATCAGAATCCATGCTTGAAGTACCATTAATAGCACTTGCATAAACAACTGGGAATTCTAATTGATCATCATCAGCACCTAATTCGATAAACAAATCAAGTACTTCATCAACGACTTCTTCAGGACGTGCGCCTGGGCGGTCGATCTTGTTAATGACAACAATTGGTGTTAAATGTTGTTCCAATGCCTTTTTAAGCACGAAACGTGTTTGTGGCATAGTCCCTTCAAAGGCATCAACAACAAGCAACACCCCATCAACCATTTTCATGATCCGTTCAACTTCGCCACCGAAGTCTGCGTGTCCTGGGGTATCTAAAATATTAATTTTCTTTCCTTGATAGTCAACGGCCGTGTTTTTCGAAAGGATCGTAATCCCACGTTCCTTTTCAATCGGGTTGGTATCCATTGCCCGATCCTCCAAATTAATATGTTCATCTAAAGTATCGGATTGTTTAAGCATTTCGTTGACCAATGTTGTTTTACCATGATCGACGTGGGCAATAATAGCGATATTACGAATATCATCTCTACGATTCACTGAATATTCTTCCTTTCAAGCCAGTTTTTTTCTGGTAAATTGCACTCGACTTTTAATTATAACAGAAAAAATCCGACTTACAAATGTTTTCTGAAAAAATATAAGATTTAGTGTGACTCACTGATTATTTTGTGTTGTGATCCCCTTGCATGATCTGTTGCACTTCTTGTAACGCCTGCGCATTGGTCGTCACAATCAATTCGCGCTTCAGCATGCTTAACGCATTTTCTGGTGGGACAACAACTTTTAACCCCACAGTTTCTGCCAACACGCGACCAGCCGCAACATCCCAAGGTGCTAAATAAGAACAATAGCCAATCGAATTTCCCAGCACCACTTGTTGGAATTCCAAACCGGCACTGCCTAACACGCGGGTTCCTAAACTGGCCAATGCCATATCTTGGACATGATAACGATTTTTCGCAAACATTGGGCCATTCACGCCAAACAGACCGTCCGCCAATGGTCGTGGTGTCACAGGTGCAATTCTGAACTGATTCAAATAAGCGCCCATGCTAGGGCCACCATGTACAAATCGTTGCCGACGCACATCTAAAATATTGCCATAAACTGGTTGGCCGTCTTCATAAAGTGCCACCATCATGGCAAAATTATCATGCTGTTTCACAAAGTTCAGCGTGCCATCAATCGGATCGACAAACCAAACGCGGCCTTTCAACGACTGTACGTGATCACCAAATCCCTCTTCACTAAAAATTTGATCATCTGGAAAAGTCTGTTTGATCTGTCCCACTAAAAACTGCTCCGTTTCACGATCTAAGTTCGTAACGAGATCGGAGCGGCCGCTTTTGGTGTTTACCTGTAACTGATCATCTAAATGTGCAATCAAACGATTTGCACCATGTTGTAGCCACTGCATCACTAACTGGTCAAGTGCCTGAATGTCCATAATTCGCCTCTTCTATGCGTCCGTATATTTTAACTGTTTCCGTTGATGGGTTTGCACAAACTTCACCGCGCGGTAAATTGAATAGCCTGACTCTTTTTGAAAATCACGATCAAGTTGTTTTTCCTCTGCTTTACTCGGAATCACAGCCTTAAAAGCCTGATAGGCAGCTAAAAATGTTGCCCTATCACAGTGACGCTCATAAAGCTGTTCCACTTGCTGATAAAAATCCGTCACTTTAATTAATTCGGCCGTGGTCACACCTTCCGGCAATGGGTATTGATAATTTGCTTGCATTTATTTTCCTTCCAATTTACCTGTTTCAATTTGGGTCAATAGTGCTCGCCCAGGTTGATAACTTGTCGTCACCGCTTCTTGCTCCGCCTCCGTCAATGAAGCGGTCATAAACTCGCGTGTTCCCGTTTGATTCAAATAAACAGGTAAACTATAACTTAATTGTTGATCATTGGTCTCAGTCAACACTGTTAATGCTGAAATAAAGCCGATTTCATGGGTTAAACCTTGCAGTAGTTTTGGCAAACTACTAACAGCTAGCGTTCGAGCATCCTGGGCCAACAACGCCTGTAAGCGTTGTGTCAATTCCGTTAGCAAGGTGGCATCCAAGTCATTATGTGCATCTGCAATCAAACGTAATAAAGGAAAACCACCAATCATCGTCCGACTCCAAATAATAGCCGGCTGTGCAAACGTCCCCAGTACATAAGTTCGCACGTCATGATCCCCTACATGAAATTTAGCTTGTAGTAGCCGCTGTAAGACTAAGGTTGCCGTAAAAGTCCCTAAGCCAAAAATTTGTTGCTGTGGCAAACCTGAAAATTTCCAAGCTAAATAAGTCCAAACTTCATCATAAGTTTGTAAACTACAGATCTGTCCTGCAAACCCCTGACTCATCGCATGACTGATTATTTCACGAAACTCAGGTAAATTAGCCGTTACAAATTCTTTCATTAATGTATCTGATGTAGCAGGTACAAAATCAACCAGTAGCAAGAGATCGGCTTCCTTAAAATAAGCCATTGGACTGCGGGTTAACGTGATATTAGGCGCTAACACACTTAACGCCATGAGTTGCTTAAAATTTGCTTCATTAAAGTAATGATCCTCAATAAAATGAATATCCAATTCCAAATCAGCATTGATCAAAGTCGTTGCCACTAGCTGGACTTGAGTTGAATCACCATAAATTACCACTTTTTTCTTCATACGCCCCAAACCTCCCTTCCTATTGTAACAAGTTTGTTGTCAATTTGCTGGAAAAATGGCACAATAGACACCGTTTGTCTGCAAAATATGCTAAAATTATTGCTAGCGAAACGTTTAATTATTGGAGGTCAACCGTTTGATTAAGATGAAAGATATTATCCGCGATGGTAAACCAACCTTGCGGGCAGAAGCTGCTAAAGTAACGTTCCCCTTAACAGCTGAACAAAAAAAATTGGCAGAAGATATGATGCTTTACTTGGAAAACAGCCAAGATCCTAAAATTGCCGAAAAATATCATTTACGCGCTGGTGTTGGCTTGGCAGCGCCACAGGTTGATGTTTCATTACAAATGGCAGCCGTATTAGTACCTGGCCCTGATAATGAGATCCTATTTAAAGATGTGATCGTCAATCCCGTCATTGTGAGCCATTCAGTTCAAGGTGCCGCGCTGTCTGAAGGCGAAGGTTGTTTGTCTGTTGACAAAGATGTTCCTGGTTATGTTGTTCGTCATGATCGCATCACTTTACGTTATGATGATGTTGATGGTAACGAACATAAAATTCGATTAAAGAACTATCCAGCAATTGTTTGCCAACATGAAATCGATCATTTACATGGCATTTTATTCTACGATCATATTGATAAAAAAGAACCATTTACCATGGACGACAGTGATTTGATCATTGAATAACTTAAAAGCACCTCATTTCACGTTATAACGTGAAATGAGGTGCTTTTTGATTACGCTTCTGTCGGTGTTGTTACTTTTTGCATATCACGCACATAATTCACAGTGGCCTGATTCGCCGTAAAGGCCACATCAACATGCCATTGTCCCGCCTGCTGCCAGCTATCAGAAATCACAAATGGTTGTAGCTGCTGACTGGCCGCAACTAACCCTTGCTCGATAGCGCTACGGTTTAAGGTTGTTTCAAACTGTTCTTTTAACGTCACAAGATCAACAGTCGGTTGTTGCAATCTGATCTCAAAGCTAAACAGTAGGACACCTCGTCCCCATATTTTTGAATTCACTTGTGACTGCGCCACTTCTTGATTTGAAAAACTCACTTGATCTGGATGTTGTTTCGTTAAGGCCACTAACGCGACTGTCACAGCTTGATTGGTTGTCTGTTGTGCATTCCGTTGCAGCATGAGCTGTACCCGCTTTTGTCGGCTGCGATGCACAAAAAAGCCTAGCAAAAGCACAAAAATGACAACTAAAATGATGCCGATCATCAGCACATTGCTCACCTCTCTTATTGAACACTGATTACTTAGCTTTAATGTACCATAAATCAAGATAGAACCCTATCTTAATGCTAATCCTAAAGAAACCTTAATTTCAGTAATCGAGCCGGTATACTTCTTTCTTAATCTATGCTAAAATTGCTGTACATGTTGTTTTCACAACCAATCGTTCGGTAATTGATCACAAAAATGGTATTATCTGTCCCACATTTCCTGTGTGGGTTTTTTAGGTAAACAAATTTAAAGGAGCGAACTATTGCATGATTTATAAAGTATTGTACCAAGAAAGTAAAGATCAGGCCCCACGGCGGGAAACCACCGAAACCCTCTATATGGAGGCCGAAAATTCAATTGAAGCTCGTGCGACGATTCAGGCAAACACGAACTATAATATTGAGCTCATTCAAGAATTAACTGGCAATCATTTAGACTACGAACAAAAGAGTGCCAACTATCACTTAACGGAGTTCACAAATGAAAAAACTGACCGTCAAGAATAATGAAACTGCCGTTTTCGCCATCGGAGGGCTTGGTGAGATCGGTAAAAATATGTACGGCATTCAATTTCAAGATGAAATTATCTTAGTTGATTGTGGCATCAAGTTTCCTGAAGATGATTTACTTGGGATCGACTATGTCATTCCTGATTTCTCATATGTCATGGCAAACCAAGCTAAAATCAAAGCTTTAGTGATCACCCACGGCCATGAAGATCACATTGGTGGGATTCCTTTCCTATTACAACAAGTTAATCTCCCCATTTATGCAGGGCCTTTAGCCTTGGCGTTGATTCGTGGCAAATTGGAAGAACGTGGTTTACTTAAAGATGCTGAATTGCATGAAATCAACGAAGATACCGTTTTGAAATTCCGTAAAACCAGTGTTTCTTTCTTTAGAACGACCCACTCTATCCCAGATACGTTAGGGGTAGCCGTTAAAACACCGCAAGGTATGATTGTTGAAACAGGCGATTTCAAGTTCGATTTGACGCCTGTTGGTGATCAGCCTGCACCTAATTTTCAAAAAATGGCTAAATTAGGTGGCGACGGTGTGTTATGTTTAATGTCAGATAGTACCAATGCCGAAGTCCCAAGCTTTACAAAATCCGAACGTTTTGTGGAAACCTCAATTCGACATATTTTTGATAAAATTGATGGCCGAATCATCTTTGCAACCTTTGCTTCCAACATTTCCCGTATTCGTGAAGCAGCGGATGCGGCACTGAAAAACAACCGTAAAATTGCAGTTTTTGGCCGCTCCATGCAAAATGCCATCGTCAACGTCACTGATTTAGGCTATTTGAACATTCCTGAGGAAATGCTCGTCGATGCCAACGAGATCAATCATCTGCCTGCAAATGAAGTCTTGATTCTCTGTACCGGGTCGCAAGGTGAACCAATGGCTGCCCTAAGCCGGATTGCCAACGGCACACATCGGCAGATTTCCATTCAGCCTGGTGACACCGTCGTCTTCTCTAGTAACCCAATTCCTGGGAATACCACCAGTGTGAATCATGTGATCAATGAACTAGCCGAAGCTGGTGCTGAAGTTATTCACGGTAAAGTAAACAACGTGCATACTTCTGGACATGGTGGCCAAGAAGACCAAAAACTCATGCTGCGGTTAATGAAGCCTAAGTTCTTCATGCCAGTTCACGGTGAATATCGGATGCAAAAGATCCACACTGAATTAGCAGAACAAACCCACGTTCCTGAAGATCATACGTTTATTCTACAAAATGGTGACGTGCTCGCCTTAACCAGTGATTCGGCACGAATTGCTGGCCATTTCAGTGCTGGTGATGTTTATGTTGACGGCAGTGGCATTGGTGATATTGGCAACGTTGTTTTACATGATCGGCAAGTACTTTCAGAAGAAGGCATTGTCATTGTTGTGGCCACCTTAAATCTGAAAAAGAAAGAAGTTCTGGCTGGACCAGATATTCTATCGCGTGGTTTTGTCTATATGCGTGAATCTGGCGAATTGATCAATCAAGGTCAACGGCGTATTTATCGGGTGATTCGGAATTGCTTCAAAAATAACGAAGCCGTTACGGAAGCCCAGTTACGCGAAGCCATTATTGCTGACCTGCAAGAATTCTTGTTTGATAAAACCGAGCGTCACCCAATGATTTTACCAATGTTAGTGACGATTTAAGAGGATTTTCGGATCCTCTTTTTTTATACCATCATCACCCCGTATCCTGCTTTTCGGGCTTGTCTTCCACAAATATCATCGCTATAATAAGAACATTGTGAAAAGGAGGACTCGCTTTTGGCAGCAAGTCAGCATTATGAAATTATTTTAAACCAATTTGCTGGTAGTGGCCGGGTACATATCGTCTGGCCTAAGCTACAGCAGCAATTGGATCACGCCCAAGTAACGTATCAAGTTCATGAAACACAGTATGCCGGGCACGCCAATCAATTGGCACAAGAAATTATAGATCAGCAATCTACACAAATTATTTTACTGGTTATTGGCGGTGATGGCACATTACATGAAGCCTTAAACGGTGTTGCCCAGCGTCCTGATCCATCAGTGACGCTGGCCTATGTTCCTTGCGGTTCAGGCAATGATTTCGCCCGCGGTGCAGGCATTGCCCTTGAACCGACAACTGCCTTACAACACTTATTAACACAGCCACAACAACACACACTTGATATTGGCTTTTGTGAAAATCTCGAAAACCATAATTGGTGTGTTTTCAGCAATAATATCGGCATTGGCTTTGATGCCCATGTCGTTCATCGAACCAATCTTTCCGCTTCAAAACGCTATTTAAATAAATATCATCTGGGTTCATTAGCTTACCTAGCATCTTTGATCGGCGCCTTTTTTAAACAACGGTCCTTTCCAATCCAGATTCAAACGCCAACCACAAAAGTACAATTTAAGCGGGCCTTTTTAGTAACAACCACCAACCATCCTTATTTTGGTGGCGGCGTGCCAATTATGCCACAGGCAACACTTCACGATGGCCGCTTAGATCTCGTGATTGTCGAACGGATTCCAACCGTTGCCTTTATTGGCTTATTCGCTTTAATGATGCTGCCAGGCCATTTACATACACGTTTTAAAGCGGTCCACCACTATCAGGCTGATACCTTAACGGTTGAAAGTACAACGCCACAATTTGGTCAAGCAGATGGCGAAGACCTTGGCAAGCGGTCCTTTCACTTTAAGTTTAGTGTCCGGCACCAGAAATTTATTTTTTAAACAGAAAACGGACAAGTTTAGCACCTCGTTGTGCTAAGCTTGTCCGTTTTTAATTAAGCTGTTTTAAAATCTTGCGGGGTTAAATTTTTCATACCAATCATCGGATCTACCTGTCGCTGTTCCACCATCGCAGTTGTTAAAATCGTCTGATCTGGTTCAGACATTGCCACGACTGGCGTCGCAGTTACGGTTTCAGCTGGTTCTTTTTTAGCCGGTGTTTGCACTGGTTGTTCGCCATTAAACACAGTTTGCAACCGTTGTTGTAGCGTCGTTTTGCGATTGATTGATTCATGTGCCACTGCTGTTGCAAACGCATCTTGCTCCCCAATTAGAATCAGTAAGTCTTGTGCACGCGTAATCGCCGTATACAGTAAATTACGCTGCAACATCCGTTGGTATTGGTGCACAATCGGCAAAATCACCATTTTAAACTCACTGCCCTGCGCTTTATGAATCGATGTACAAAACGCCAATGTGAGCTTCGACCAATCATTCCGCCCATAAGTCACCTCGGTGGCATCAAAGCGAATCGTCAGTTTATCCGTTTTATCTTCATTGCCCTTGTCCTTCGCCAATTCAACGCCTACGATTTCACCAATATCACCGTTAAAGACATTTAGCTCTGGACTGTTGACCAAATGAAGCACCTTATCCCCGACGCGAAATGTTTGCTGCCGAAATGTGATTTCCTTTTGGCGGGGGCCTGTTTTCGGATTTAAAATTTGCTGAACTTCTAGATTGAGCTTTGTGATCCCAGCAGCCCCACGATACATCGGTGCCAGCACTTGAATGTCCTGGCTGGTAAAGCCCTTGGATTTCGCCCGTGTCACAATTTGATCGATAGCTTGTGCCACTTGATAAGCACTACAAGGAATAAACGAACGATCTTTCTGATTTTTGGTAAAATCAGCTGGTAACCGACCACCTTTAATGGCATGGGCCAACGGAATAATTGAAGAACCATCATCTTGGCGGTAGATCTCCGTTAATTCCGAACTTGGTAAAATGTGACTCATTAACAAATCACTGAAAACTTGTCCCGGGCCAACAGAAGGCAGTTGATCCCGATCGCCGACTAGAATAACTTGCATATTATTAGAAACGGCCTGCATCAATAGTCGAAATAAGCTGGTATCAACCATCGACATTTCGTCAATGATCAGTAGGGCACCCTCTAAATCTTTGGTGATCACATCCCCATTTTCACGCCCGTTTAAACCTAATAAACGATGGATCGTACTTGCCGGTAACCCAGTTACTTCACTCATTCGTTTCGCCGCACGCCCTGTTGGTGCCGCTAGCAAAATTGGAAACGGCTTTTCTTTATAGTCGGTTAACTCTAATGAAAGGTCATTTAGCTTCGCAAATAATAAGACGATTGCATTAATAATGGTCGTTTTGCCAGTTCCTGGGCCACCTGTTAACAGAAATACAGGACTATTCAACGCCGCTTTGATCGTCGCAATTTGTGAATCGCCATAGGTCATTTTAAAAAGCTTCTCAATTCGACGAATTTCGCGATCTACCTGTGCGTCATCATAGTCTGGTAAGGACACCATTTTCATTAAGCGTTGTAAATTTTCCGCAATTTTCCACTCACTACGGTATAACTGACGCAAATAAATACGATTATCTTCACTGATAATATCCCCTTGATCAGCGAGTTGAATCATTTGATTCGCAACAGCATCAGGAGATAAGGCTTGTTGCCGACTTTCCCGCAACAAATTCAAGGTCGCATTCAAAAGTGGCTGCGCCTGGGTGTAGGTATCCCCTTCAGCTTGCGTTAATTCTGTGATCTCTTGTAAAATAGCGGCTTGGATCCGTTCAGGTGCGTCTGCCGCAATATGCTGTTGCGCAGCGATTTGATCTGCTTTTTTAAAACCAATTCCCGGAATGTCTTTCACCAATTGATAAGGACGCTCGGCCAACACCTGCAACGTCTCTTCATGATACTTTTCATAAATCGTGTAGGCCAACTGGCTTCCGAACCCATAGCTATTCAAGCCAATAATGATTTGATCCATCCCATTATTCTTAGTTAACTGTTCCACTAAGGTTTGAATGCGTTCTGTTTTGATACCTAAATTTTTCAAGACTGCTGGGTCTGCTAAAATCTTTTGAATCGCATCTAGGCCCAACGCACTAACAATTTTTTCAGCTGTTTTCTGACCAATACCAGGAAACTGATCACCTGCCAAATAGGCAATCAAGCCTGCCTTAGTGGTCGGTTGATCTTTTTCATAGTTACTGGCCTGAAATTGCATGCCATACTTCGGATGTGTGACCATTTTACCGACAAAACGATAACTTTCTTCCTCTTTAATGTCACCAAAACTGCCAGTAACCACAACCTCTTTATCTGTCCAATCGAAGTTCACTTGTTCAACTTGAACCAACAAAACTTTATAAAAATTGTCTGGATTTTGAAAAAAAATGGCGCTGACTTTGCCTGTTACCTCGGGTTGCGCTTTTTCTTCGGGAAATAAGGTCATTTCAGTTGCCATTATGCGACCTGCTTTCTAACAAATTTACTGTTGCTTCTTTTGTGCTTGTAAATAACGCTCAATATCAGCCAAACGTTGTTGTTGCTGTTGAAAATAATCATGATCCAATGCATCCGCTTTTTTAAAATAAGCCGCTGCATCTTCACCTGCGCCTAATAACGCTAAGCCAACATTAAAATAAGCAGCCGCGACATCAGGCTGTTGCGATAACACCTGCTGATAGGCTTGTTCTGCGGCCTTAAATTGCCCTAAACTTAGCCAAATATCACCAACGAGTTGCGTCGCATCTAATCGCTGAGGTGCCGCTTGCTGGGCGGTTAAGGCAAAAGCCAAGGCCCGCTTGTCATCTTGTTTTTGGTGATAAAGCGCACCTAACATATAATTTTGATCGGTTTTCAAACGTGAATCTGTTAGCTTTAAAAATAACGGTTCGGCTAGATCATAACGCCCGGCCGCATAATAAGTGGTTGCTAAACTATATTGAATATCCTGGTTATCCGGAAAGCGTTGCTGAACTTGTTGCAACAACTGTTGCGCTTGTTCAAAATCTTGCAACGTCGTCAAAAAAGCAGCCAGTTCCAAATAATTATCCACTTGATCTGGATGCTGTTCGATAACATTGACTAATGCTTTAACGGCTTCTTGCTGCTGCCCGGCTTGCCATAATGCCTTAATGTCTAATTTTTTCATTATATCACCTAGATCGTATCACTGGCTTCAGGTGTCTTCGATAAATAATGCACGTCATTCCACTTTACGAGCCGATAGTGTTCGCCATGATCAATCGTTTCTAAAGTGGTTAAACTCGTATTCGATAACCCACCATGGCTGCGCAATTCTGCTAAGGGTGTCCCGATCAAGGTTTGCAATAACGCGGTTAACGCCGCCCCATGACTGACAAACAAATAACAACCTGTACCGTGATCCGCTTGGGCCACTTCGTCGACAGCTGGGCGCATGCGTGCGACCAGTTCAGGAAAGCCCTCACCTGCAATAACGGTTGGGTCATAATCAGCTGGTGCATGGCGAAATGCATGTAGCTGCGCTGGAAACTGCGTCGCAACATCCGTAAAGCGCATCCCTTCCATTTTACCCAAGTTAAATTCCCGTAACCGATCATCAATGGTAATCGGAATTTGGCCTGGTAATTGGCGATCCAATTCCAGTGCCGTGGTTTTTGCGCGTAATAACGGACTACTGTAAATATGTCGAATAGGTTCTGGTGCGAGAAAGTGCGCCAACTCTTTGATTTCTTGATAACTTTCTGGTAACAAAGGAGAGTCCCCGTGCCCACCTTGATACCGTCCTTCTAAATTCCACTGTGTTTTACCATGCCGTACAAAATACAAAGTTGTCACAATTAACGCCCCTTCTAAATCATCCTATACAGGCTATTATGCTGAATTTAGCGCTGAAATTCAAGGCTGGACGTAAAAAAGCACCCGCTTGCGCAAGTGCTTTTCATTAAACATATTGTAAAACTTTCTCATCACGATAAGCAGCATCAATGGTCCCACTGCCTAAACATTCCTCACCATCATATAACACTACGGCCTGACCCGGTGTAATGGCCCGAACAGGCTCGTCAAAATCGATGGTTGCCGTTTGATCCATTGGGTTGTAATGAACCGTCACACCAGTATCTTGCTGCCGGTAGCGGAACTTTGCTGTTACATGGAAGGCTGTGCCACGACCGTTAATGTTATGCGTAAAATTAAACTTTGATGCCGTTAAATGGGTAGCATAGAGTTGTGGATTGTGAAAGTCTTGGCCCACATACAATGTATTGGTCTTCAAGTCTTTCCCAATTACAAACCAAGGTGCATTGCGCTTGCCATCGCCACCAATGCCTAGGCCCTGACGCTGACCAATTGTGTAATACATCAGGCCATCGTGATGGCCCTTGACTTCACCATCTAATGTCCGCATCTCACCAGGCTGCGCTGGCAAGTATTGACTTAAGAACTGCTTAAAATTCTTTTCGCCAATAAAACAAATCCCCATTGAGTCCTTCTTCTTAGCCGTTGCCAGATGATGTGCTTCAGCAATCTGCCGCACTTCTGGCTTGGTCAGATTACCTAAGGGGAACATCACCTTTTGTAATTGATCCTGTGATAACTGACTTAAGAAATACGTCTGGTCTTTGTTGCTATCAACGCCACGCAACATCTTCACTTCACCGGTAATGTCTTCACGAACAACACGTGCATAATGGCCCGTTGCAATATAATCAGCACCTAATTGTAAGGCATAGTCTAAAAAGGCCTTGAACTTAATTTCCTTATTACACATGACATCAGGATTTGGAGTGCGTCCTGCTTTATATTCAGCTAAGAAGTACTCAAATACGCGATCCCAATACTCTTTCTGGAAGTTCACAGAATAGTAAGGAATGCCGATTTGGTTGGCAATCTTAACCACGTCTTTAAAATCTTCGGTTGCGGTACAAACACCGTTTTCGTCAGTGTCATCCCAATTTTTCATAAATACGCCGACGACATCGTAACCTTGCTCCTTTAAAAGCAACGCTGCAACCGTCGAATCAACGCCGCCGGATAGGCCGACGACAACCCGTGTGTTGGCATTTGCGTTTTCACGCATGATTTGTCACCATCATTTCAAATAGATTCTGAAAATCCACGATTTGAAGGTCGTTGAATTCAGTATGTTTTATTATAGCAAGCAGTTACTAGAAAGCAACACTTTTAATGGGTCAATACTTTCCGATCCAATAAGTTTTGAATCACAAATTGAAATTGTTCCAGTTTATCCGCCATAGCCGGTTGATTGAAAATATCCACCGGCTGTAACCCGTTGGCGCTAACAACCCCCATGCTAAAATGTTGCAGATCTTTATTCACGGTGAGTTTAAGTTTGATTGATTTTTGCGGTAATACCGAAATATCCAAGGGCTGTTCCAATAAATAACTCCCATTCTTCTTTTCGATAAACCCAACATCCCGTAACGTATACCGTTTTACTTCTGGTGACAACTGATAAACTGTCGTATCACCTTTTAAGGTTGCTGTTGTTGCAAGTGCCATGCGCCTACCGCCTTTCCTTAAATCAATGTTTTTTGACGTGCTTTAATTTGTTGTACATTTTGAACTAACGCTTGCACAAAGGCATCGATTTCCGTAGCTGTATTATCCTTCCCAAAGCTGACGCGAATCGATTCGCTAATGCGTGGACTATCAGCACCATACATGGCTGTTAATACATGCGATGGTTCTAGGCTACCCGCTGTGCAAGCTGAACCACCTGAAATGGCAAAACCAGCAAGATCCAAATTCATTTGTAAAATAGTGGTGGAAACGCCTTTGATCCACAAGTTCAACACATGTTGTAAATTATCTGCTGCCAAGCTGCCATTAAGCTCAAAATCAATGTGTGCCGCTTTCAACCCAGCAATGATCTGCTGTTTAAACCCAGCATATTTCGCCTGCCGTTGTGCCTTTTCAGTCGGTGTGATCAAGCGCACCGCTTTAGCAAATCCAGCAATTGCAGGAATATTTTCAGTCCCAGCCCGGCGTTTGTCTTCTTGATCGCCACCTTTGACAAAACTAGGAAAGTTTAAGCCTTGACGACGGTACAAAAAGCCCAAAAATTTAGGTCCATTTAATTTATGGGCTGACACAGATAACAAATCGATGTGATCACGTTGCACATCAATATCCAATAGCCCATAGGCCTGAACCGCATCTGTGTGGAACCAAGCTTGATGATCTTTTAACAACTCGCCAATTTCATGAATTGGCATATGGCTGCCGACCTCATTATTCCCAGTCATAATGGAAACTAAAATGGTATCTGGTCGCAATGCATTTTTAAAATCTGTCATTGAAATCTGGCCATTTTCATCAACTGGCAAATAAGTCACTTCAAACCCTTGTGTTTCTAAAAAGTGCATCGGTTTTAAAATTGCTTCATGTTCAATTGCCGTGGTAATCAAATGCTTGCCTAAACTTTGGCGTGCAAAAGCAGTTTGCAGGACTGCCGTATTATCACTTTCCGTACCGCCACTGGTGAATACAATTTCTGATTCCTGAGCATGAATGCTTTGTGCTAATACCTGGCGGCTAGCATCCAATACTTGGCGCGCCTGCCGCCCAAAATAATGGATATTTGAAGCATTGCCAAAGTTTTCAGTCATCTGCTGCGTCATTTCTGTAATAACTTCTGGCGCCATCGGTGTTGTCGCCGCATTATCAAGATAAATATGCGTCATTTCAATTCCCCTTCACTATAAAAAAGTAAGCATATTTAGTATAACACATTCGGCTTTAATGACTAAGCCAAATGTCCTAGTAATGCCAAAACCAATGCCGCTGATTGCTTGCCAGCATCAATAATAAAATCATCAAAATTAACGCCGGCTGATTCATCGCCCACATCACTCATGGCGCGAATCACCACAAACGGAACCTTAAATTGGGTCGCCACCTGTGCAATGGCAGCACCTTCCATTTCACAAGCTAATGCATCTGGAAAGTTGGCTAGAATTTTGTCTGTTGCAGCTTTTCCTGCAATAAACTGATCTCCCGTTACGATTAGCCCTTCATGCGTGGCCAAACCGACTGTTTGAGCAGCTTGTTCAATGCGCTGACACCAAGTTGGATCCGCCGTAAAACTTGGCTGCTGCTCAGGTAATTGACCGATCTCATAGCCAAAAGCTGTGGCATCAACGTCATGATATAACACCTTCGAAGAAACAACTAAATCACCGATTTGAAGCCCGGTTCCAATACCACCGGCCGAACCCGTATTGATCACAACATCTGGTTGGTATTTTTCTAACAAAATACCTGTGGTCATTCCTGCCTGTACTTTGCCAATACCAGAACGCACTAAAATGACCATTTGATGGTCGATCTCGCCACAATAAAAATCGACCCCTGCAATCACTTCATGCTGCGGTTGTGTCATTTTTGATTGTAATAATTTGGTTTCTTCTGGCATTGCGCCAATAATTCCAATTTTCAAATTAACCCTCCTAATAGGTTGCTTACGAGTTTGCGGCCGTAAACTTTTATTTTATCGATTGTCATTACTATCATTCAAAGTATACTTGTCCTTTTCAGAGATTTCAATTTTTCTATGATGCGAATACCCACAATACCGTCCACCAAGTTCACGATCCAAACACTTGCGGCATGAATCACTTTATGGCGTCTTATAACACAACAGTAAAAACAATCAGCAAGCGTTAGCCAATCAAATCGGCCTATTTTGGGACACCCACTTCGCAACCAATGACGCTTAACGCTCGACTCATTATCCTAACAGCATACAAAGCTTTGGCTTAAAGCAAGATCGAGCCCCTATCACATCACAAAATCAACCTAGAAGTTGGAACTGACACCTTGGCCAGCGCCAACACAAAAAGACTTCATTAAAGGAGACCCCTATTTCAAATGGCAGCACATCTAAAATAGGATATTTTGTTGTCAACCGCCTTCCATTTAAAACACAAACAATATTTCAGACTAATTATTTTAATATTAAGATATATAACAATATCACACGCTATGTTAGCTTTAAAAAGCATATAATCGTAATTTTATCGAACATTATCGCAAAAAAGCTTTGAATCCTGTTTCGTTTTGTGCTAGTTTTGAAAGCATAAGGCAAACAACTTTGATTTTGCACGACTGGAAGCCCAAAATCTTTTTCTTGCCATGACAAACGGAGGTTTTTTGAATGAATCAAACAACACCTAACACTCAGAAAAAGCTTACAGATCAGGAAATGGTCTACCAGCTGGATGGTCGTCCCAAATTTTCAATTGCTTTTCCATTAGGGATGCAACACGTTTTAGCGATGTTTGCAGGTAATCTTGCACCGATGCTGATTATTGCCACGGTGGCAAAGGCTAGTGCCAGCGACACCGTTACCATGATTCAAGCTGGGATGCTTGTTTCAGGCCTAGCAACTTTTTTGCAATTGTATCCGATTAAAATCGGCCGTTTTCAAATGGGATCACGCTTACCCATCGTTATGGGAACTAGTTTTGCATTTGTGCCAACTGCCTCGGCCGCCGCTGCGGCTGGCGGGATTCCTGCCGTCCTTGGTGGTGCGCTGATTGGGAGTATCGTTGAAGGCTTGATCGGTATTTTTTATCCTTACTTAAAACGCTTCTTCACACCATTGGTGATCGGTTGCACCTTAATTGCGATCGGCATCAATCTTCTAAGTGTTGCGCGAGATTACTTTGCCGGCGGTGCTGGCGCTAAGGACTATGGCTCTTGGCAAAATTTAACCATTGCCTTTGTCACTTTCCTTTTTGTTGTTGTACTGCAACGTTTTTTCAAAGGTGTCGTAAAAACGGCGGCCTTACTATTCGGTCTGGTTTTCGGTTACATTGTGGCGTTATTTTTCGGAAAAGTCGACTTTAGTGCTGTCGGTTCAGCATCATGGTTCACAGTGCCAATGCCATTGCACTTTATCCCAACATTCGATACCAAAGTCATCGTTAGCTTTATTGCCATCTACATCACAGTCGCAATGGAAACCATTGGCAATACATCTGGTATCACAATTGCAGCCTTTGACCGTCCGGCAACTGCCATTGAAACTGCCGGTTCTGTCATTGCAGATGCCATCGGTTGTTTTGTCGCTGCTATTTTCGGCTCAATGCCGCAAACCGCCTTTGGTCAAAATGCTGGTATCGTATCGATGACAAAAGTCATTAACCGGTGGTGTATCTCACTAGGCGCAGCCGTCCTGGTTATTTGCGGCTTTTTACCAAAGTTAGGTGCCATCTTTGCATCGATTCCAAGCGCTGTGCTTGGCGGTGCCTTAATTTCAGTTTTTGCAATGATCACCATTAATGGCGTTAAGATGCTGGCACAGGCTGGCTTTAATGAGCGCAACATTATGGTAATGGGGATCACCTTCGCCATGGGCCTGGGCCTAGCCGGTAATGCCCAAGCAATTGCTGGTTTACCAGACTGGCTAAAAGTAATCTTTAGCGATAGCATTGCTGCGACGACCTTTGTTGGTATCATTACGAATTTAATTTTCCCAGCCGCTAAAACCGCCCCTAAAACTAAAAAAGCAGCTGCACCAGCAACTGTTGTACCACACTAATACCAACAATTATTCACTTGCGCCACATAATGCTCGTAAACGATGTTTACTATCTCACAAGGTAACTTGTTTTTTCAATTTAAACCCCTTACAATGAAGGTGACGACACCAGTAGCTGTCGTCACCTTCACAATTCACGTCCCCGTTCATTTGTTCACAGTACTTGGAGGAGTTTTTGCGATGAAATCTGATGACCGAGACGAGCTAGTGCCCACCTCAAATGCGTCCAGCCCTGACAGTCATGCCATGCGCCGTTACACAAATCGTATTGTGCGCCTTAGCTTATGGATTGCTTGTATCATCGTTGGAATTTTATTTTTACTAGGTGTTAACCTAGGCGTTTTAATTCCTTACCTACAGGTGATCGTACCGTTGGTTTTTCTCATTTTCTTATTTACAATGAAACGGCCTGAATAGCCTAAAAACACGTCTTGCACAGTTTGCAAGGCGTGTTTTTATTAGGCAATTTCACCATTATGGAACGCTTTGATCATCGTCCAAGTTAAACTAAGCGTTGTGTCATCATCTGGGATCACCTGACGTTCAAACCATTTCCGTTCAGAAAGCTCGCCACGGTCATCTTTATAAAGCGCGGTATCATACGCATCATCGGCTAGATCAGCAAAAAAGCCCATTAAAATCGATTGCGAAAAGCCCCAAGGTTGACTCTGAAAATACTGCGCATTTTTGACTTCTAATCCCGTTTCTTCAAAAACTTCCCGCCGAATCGCCCCTTCTAACGTTTCACCAATTTCAACAAAGCCCGCAATTAACGCATAATGGCTGTAGCCAGATTGAGCGGCATATTTTGTCAACAGCAGTCGTTCCCCATGCTTCACCCCAACAATAATCACTGGTGAAATCTTCGGAAAAATCTCCAAACCACAATTTGGACAAATGAGTTCGCGTTGCTCTGAGCCGCGCGTCAATATTTGACCACAACGTCCACAAAATTGATTATCACGGTACCATGCTGCTAAATGTGCTGCGGTAACTGCCGCAAAGGCCAACCACTTGGGTTGTAAAGTACGGAACACATTTAAGCTGGCATAGCGGTAAGCGTCATCGGTTGCCAACGTGGTGTTTAAATAGAAAAAATGAGTCTTCTCAACCGATAACAGATAAATCGGATCTGCTAACGATTGCGAATAGTGTTGTTGCAAATCAGCAAACGTTGGCAATTGTCCGGCTTCTAATAGGAGCTGATTGTTATGCAGGACAATCACATAATCAGCCGCCTGAACAGGTCTTGGTGTATATTTCGTATTAAGTGCGTGTGGTGCAATATCTTGGAACATCGGCTCATCTTCTTTTCTAATCTGTATTGAGATTACGATACAACGAGTCACCGCTCAACTCAAGTCCAAATTTAAATCAAATTATCAAAAAAAACTTCATTCATTCACAGCAGTGCACAAATATTCGAATTGAATCAACTGTCAACGCTCAATTTATTGCAAAAAAAATAAATGATATTGTTCGTTTGTGAATTTAACATTATGTCTTTTGTTTAGAAATTAATAATTTAAGCATTAGAATACCGTGATGTTCCCGCAGCAGTCTTTAAAAGCATAGTATATTGATATATCAGTATTGGAAACGCTTTTTATTTTAAAAATATTTTTCAAAAAACAATTGACAATCGCTTTAAAATCGTTTAAATTCAAAGTGGTTATTAAGTTAATATGCTTTTAATTTCACATACTAATCTGAATTAAAATCTTTTTCTGACTAAGCAACTGTTCACTGAGATAAAAACAAGCCTGTTACGGTTTGATTTTATGATACATGCATTAATCGTCGTCTGTCACTCGCTGCGGGGAAAGTCTTATCTGACCCCTTAGAAAGGAAGGACCACCATGTATAATCCAAAATCTCACGTTGCCACTGAATTTATCAGCGATGATGAAATTCAAGATACCTTGGCGTATGCCGACGCCAATAAAGAAAATGCGGCATTGATCGATCAGATCCTGGAAAAAGCACAACTACATAAGGGCTTAAACCACCGGGAAGCTTCTGTTTTATTAGCTTGTACCCTACCTGATAAAAATGCAGAGATCCTTGGTTTGGCCAAAGGGATCAAGGAGGCCTTTTATGGCAGCCGAATCGTTTTATTCGCGCCATTATATCTCTCTAACTATTGTGTCAACGGTTGTGTTTATTGCCCATTCCATGGTCAAAACAAGCACATTCCGCGTAAAAAACTGACCCAAGACGAGATCCGGCGCGAGGTAATTGCCCTGCAAGATATGGGCCACAAACGCTTAGCCTTGGAAACTGGCGAAGATCCTCGGAATTGTCCGATTGAATACGTGTTAGAATCCATTAATACAATTTATAGCATTAAACATAAAAATGGCGCGATTCGCCGTGTCAACGTTAATATTGCAGCAACGACTGTTGAAAATTATCGTAAATTACACGAAGCTGGTATTGGCACTTACATTCTATTCCAAGAAACTTATCACAAAGCAAGTTATTTGAAATTACACCCTTGGGGCCCTAAACATGATTATGATTATCATACTGAAGCGATGGATCGGGCACAAGAAGGTGGCATTGATGACGTTGGGATCGGTGTTTTATTCGGTCTTGATAAATACCGCTACGAATTTGCTGGGCTTTTAATGCATGCAGAACATCTGGAGGCCGCTTTTGGCGTTGGACCGCATACGATCTCAGTGCCCCGAATTCGGCCAGCTGACGATATTGATCCGGATACTTTCGACAACGGGATCAGTGAAGAAACGTTTGAAAAGATCGTCGCTTGTATTCGCATTGCTGTTCCTTACACTGGTATGATCATGTCCACGCGGGAAAGTATGGCCACACGTCGTAACGTTTTGGACTTAGGTATCTCACAAATTAGTGGGGCCTCTGTCACCAGCGTCGGCGGTTATGCAGGAACAGATCGCGATAGCTTAGAATCGAACCAGTTTGATACCAGTGACAAACGAACCCTTGATGAAGTGGTGCGTTGGCTAATGGAACTTGGTTATATTCCAAGTTTCTGCACAGCCTGCTACCGTGCTGGTCGAACAGGCGACCGCTTTATGTCGCTTTGTAAAAGTGGTCAAATTCAAAACTGCTGTCACCCAAATGCTTTGATGACCTTGAAGGAATATCTTGAAGATTATGCGAGTCCTGAAACAGTTGCACTGGGTAATCGGGTGATCCACGAAAAACTAACGGATATTCCAAACGAACGCATTCGTGAAGTCGTCGGTAAGCATATCGACGAAATTGCAGTTGGCGCACGCGATTTTAGAATTTAAGCTCACCTAAAAATGGCTTTCACCTTTTCAGTGAAAGCCATTTTTGTAACCTTATTTTTGAGCCTCAAAACGTTCAATATCAGCCTGATAGCCCTCTGTAAAGGTAATATCATCAATGCCTTTTAGTAACCGTTCCTGCCATAAGGTTTCAATTTCAAATGGCCATTGTTGCTGGCCTAACTGAACCGTTTTAGCAGCCAAATCAACCGTTACTTGCACATCGGCTGGTAATGCTGCCAATTGTTCCCACTGGGCGACTGGCAATGTGAGCGGTAATAAACCGTTATTCAACGCATTCATATAGAAAATACTATTAAAGCTTTTCGCAATGACCACTTTAAACCCATAATCTCTTAACGCCCAGGCCGCATGTTCCCATGAGGAGCCACAGCCAAAGTTTTCCCCCGTTACCAAAATTTGGGCTGCCTGATGCGCAGGATCATTTAATGGAAAATCAGGATTCGGTGCACCTGACGCCAAATAACGCGCGCCATAAAATAACCGATCAGCATAATTAACATTGTCATCAGTAGCTTTAAGCGCTGTCCGCGGTACTAACTGACCGGTATCAATATTATCTTTTAAAATTGCGACGGTTGGACTGGTAACCTTTTTGATAGCTTGCATCCTAGTCAACCACCTTTCTAATATCAATGAAATGACCATTTAAAGCCGCGTAAGCCACCATGGCTGGGCTGGCCAAGTGTGTTCGTGCCCCTGCGCCTTGCCGGCCTTCAAAGTTCCGATTCGTCGTTGAGGCACAATGTTCCCCTGCCGGAATTTTATCTGGGTTCATGGCCAGGCAAGCAGAACAGCCTGGTTCACGCCAATCACAACCTGCATCTTTAAAGATTTGATCCAGCCCCAACGCTTCTGCAGCCTGCTTCACTTGGCGGGAGCCAGGTACAACCAAAACCGTTACCCGAGGATCGACTGTTTTACCCTTTAAGATCTTAGCGGCTATCTTTAAATCTGATAACCGGCCATTTGTACAGGAACCAAAGAAAGCATAGGTGATTGGAATTTGATCGGCGGTCTGACCAGGCTGCAGCCCAATATAATTATAGGCCTGTTGTACATTTGCATCCCCGTCGATTTCTGGGAAAGGCTCATCAACAGGACCGGTCATCCCAGGATTTGTTCCCCATGAAACCATTGGTGCTAATTGACTGGCATCTACGTCAATGATCACATCGTAGTCCGCTGTACTATCTGTATAAAGCGTCTCCCAGTCTGCCTGCGCATTTGCAAAATCAGCTGGCGCATACTTGCGCCCTTGAATATAATCAAAAGTGGTTTGGTCTGGCTTGATACAACCATACTTAGCACCACCTTCAATGGTCATATTACAGATACTCATGCGCTCTTCCATACTTAGGCTATCGATTGTATCACCATAATATTCGACTGCGTAACCCGTTCCAAACGCAACACCTTCACGGCCAATCAATCCTAAAATAATATCTTTGGCATAGACCCCATTTGGCAACTTGCCATGAACGTGAACCCCCATATTCTTAGGTTTGGTTTGCCAAATTGTTTGGGTGGCCAGGACATGTTCCACTTCGCTGGTGCCGATTCCAAAACCAATTGAACCAAACGCACCGTGTGTTGCGGTGTGTGAATCTCCACAAACAATCACCATCCCTGGCTGCGTTAACCCTAATTCAGGTCCAATGACGTGCACGATACCTTGTTCTTTAGTCCCTAAATCCGCCAAACGAATTCCGAAATCTTTACAATTCGCTTCAAGGGTTTCAATCTGCTTACGTGAAATCGCATCTTGAATGTTAAAAATATCTTCAGTGGGGACATTATGATCAAGCGTTGCAAACGTTAACTCTGGATGCCGCACAGAACGCTTATTTTGACGCAAACCGTCAAATGCTTGTGGTGATGTCACTTCATGAATGAGCTGCAAATCAACATAGATCAGCTGTGGTTCACCATCTTTGCCAGCAACAACGTGGCGATCCCACAATTTATCAAATAATGTTTTTCCCAATCTGAAAAACCTCCTAAATCATTAGCGTAACTAAATTACGCTTATTGATGATAAATTCTTATATAGTTTCAGTATAGACAGCGCATAAAACCAAAGTCAATTAGTACCTTGACCTACTTTTAAAGATTAGAATTTCATGAATCCTATCACCATAGGATTTTTAAGTCGCAACAATTGACAGGCACTGATAAAATTCAGGGAAAGCACCTACACGTTTTATCATAAATCAATTCATTAAAAAAGATATTACTGATACCGATTCGCAATTAAAAAAGCCGATCAAGACAAATTATCCTGATCGGCTCATATCTCATGATCAATGTAATGCAAGTAAGCGCGCAACCTGTGCAGCAGGATCAGCTTGACCAAACACATAAGAACCGGCTACTAGCACATCAGCGCCAGCCGCTACGCAACGTTGCCCAGTCTCGCTATTGACACCACCATCAACTTCAATATTGAAGTCAAGGCCGTGTTCTTGACGATAAGCCGCAAGTTGTTCCATTTTACCCAAACAAGATGCAATAAACTGTTGTCCACCAAAGCCAGGATTGACGGTCATCACTAATACCTGCTTCACCAAGGGCAACAATTCTGTCACAGAAGCGACTGCTGTCCCTGGGTTTAACACCAAACTACTGGCACAGCCTAAACCGTTGATTTGCTGTAATAACGCATGAATGTGGTCATTACCTTCAAAATGCACGCTTAAAATATCAGCACCATTTGCAGCCAATTGTTCTAGATATTGATCAGGATTGCTGACCATTAAATGGCAATCCAATTTCATTTTTGTTTCAGGTCTGATTTGCTTAATAAATTCTGGTCCAAAGGTAAGGTTTTGAACAAAATGACCGTCCATCAAATCCAAATGGAGGTATTGTGCGCCTGCAGCTTCAACCATTTGAATATCTTGGCCTAATTGCATAAAATTGGCGCTTAAAACAGAGGGTGCTACTAACATCATTTGCCTTCTTTCTAACCTTTTATGAAGAACATGCGCAAAAAGCGCCGACTAAGTCGCCGCTTTCCGCTTAAAACCAATGCTTTTAAAGTGCTTTATATTTTGCAACAACATTTTCGACGCTAAACCCAAATTCTTTCAAGTTAGTGTCGCCAGGCGCAGAAGCACCAAAGCGGTCAATGCCTAAAGCAGCCCCTTTGTCACCGACATACTGTGCCCAGCCAAAGGTTGATGCTGCTTCAATACTTAAACGTTTGGTAACAGCAGCTGGCAAAACACTTGCGCGATAAGCAGCATCTTGCGCTTCAAAACGATCAAAGCTTGGAATTGAGATCACACTAACAGCCTGACCTTCAGTCGCTAACTGTGCTTGTGCTGCCAGTGCCAGATTGACTTCAGAACCAGTTGCGATCAACAACCCATCTGGCGTTGCCTTTTCAGCCGCTTTGACAACATAACCACCGCGTGTAACCCCAGCCAACGCAGTGCTAGCCGGATTTGGCAAGGTTGCCAGGCCTTGACGACTTAAGACGAGTACAGTCGGTCGATCCGTCGTCGCTAAAGCTGTTGCCCAGGCAGCCGACGTTTCATTACCGTCAGCTGGCCGTAAAACTTGTACATTTGGCATGCAACGTAAGCTGGCCAATTGTTCGATTGGCTCATGGGTTGGACCATCCTCCCCAACCGCAATCGAATCATGCGTCAAAACATAAATAACAGGCTGATGCTGTAACGCAGAAACTCGAATGGCAGCACGTAAGTAATCTGTGAACACGAAGAAAGTGCCGCCGAAGACGCGGGTTCCGCCATGAAGTGAAATACCATTTAAAGCCGCGGCCATTCCAAATTCACGAACACCAAACCAAATATTTCGCCCTGCATAACTGCCTGGTTCAAATGGCACTTCGTCTGCAATCGTGGTTTTATTAGAACCCGATAAATCAGCTGAACCACCCCAAAAATTAGGCAGTACTTTTGCTAATGCATTAATGGCTTTGCCGCTAGCAGCCCGTGAAGCGAGTTTGTCATCACCGGCATAAGTTGGTAAAGCACCTGCCAAACCAGCTGGTAAGGCTTGCTTAAACCCGGCTTCAAACTGTGCCGCTAAATCAGGATAGTCAGCCGCATATTTGGTAAACAAGGCATGCCATTGATCCTCTGCATCTGCGCCTTTGGTTTGAACCTCGGCTTTAAAACGAGCTTGAACGGCTTCAGGTGCTGTAAAAGCAGGATAATCCCAACCATAAGCCTTTTTAGCAGCTGCAACCCCTGCTTCACCTAAAGGACTACCGTGTACATCATGGGTGCCTTGTTTTGGTGCACCAAAGCCAATAACCGTTTTGATTTCGATAATAGTTGGTCGATCAGTCACTGATTTGGCTTCTGCGATTGCAGCGTCAATTGCGGCTAAATTCGTGCCATCTTCAACTAATAAATGTTGCCAGCCATAGGCCTCAAACCGCTCGCCGGCATTTTCGGTATAGGCAGCATCCGTCGGGCCATCTAACGAAATATTATTGGAATCGTACAATGCAATCAGTTTGCCTAACTTCAAATGTCCCGCTAAGGCAGCGGCTTCATGAGAAATGCCTTCCATTAAATCGCCATCACCAATTAAAGTATAGGTGTAGTGATCCATAATGGGATAATTCGGCTTGTTATATTGGGCGCCTAAATGCGCTTCAGCCATTGCCATCCCAACTGCCATACTGATACCTTGTCCTAAAGGCCCGGTTGTTGCTTCAACGCCATCTGTCACCCCATATTCTGGGTGGCCTGGGGTATGACTGCCCCATTGACGGAACTGTTTCAAATCAGCCGTTGATACTTGATAACCTGCTAAGTGTAACAAACTGTATAACAAAGCCGAACCGTGTCCTGCCGATAAGACAAATCGATCCCGATTTGGCCATTTTAATGACGTTGCTGGGTTAATTTTCAAATGGCGTGTCCACAACACATATGCCATTGGTGCCGCCCCAAGTGGCAACCCGGGATGCCCAGAATTGGCTTTTTGAATCATATCCATACTCAACGTCCGTAACGTATTAACCCCTAATTGATCTGTTTCATCGAACATGCGCAATCGCTCCTTTTCTAAACAATCGTTTTAGTTGCCTTGCTTGGCCTGAAAAGCTTGCCAATCCGCTTCAAACTGTTTCAAACCTTTATCAGTTAATGGGTGTGACCATAATTTACCAAAAACAGCAGCTGGAATCGTTGCAATATCTGCCCCAATCAACGCAGCATTTTCCACATGTTGCGGACCACGAATGCTAGCTGCAATAATTTCCGTATCAAAGTCATAAATATCAAGAATCTGACGTAATTTTTCAACTAATTCAAGGCCATCAGAACCAATATCATCTAACCGACCTAAGAAAGGTGAAATATAAGTTGCACCGGCTTTAGCAGCTAATAACCCTTGTGCTGCTGAGAAAACCAATGTAACGTTTGTTTTAATTCCTTGACCACTTAATGTTTTAACGGCCTTTAACCCGGCTTCTGTCATCGGAATCTTCACGACAATATTAGTCGCCCATTTTGCTAAACCTTGCGCTTGAGTGATCATGCCTTCAGCGTCTGTCGCCGTAACTTCGGCAGAAATTGGCCCGGAAACAACCTTGGCAATTGATTTGATGACTGTTTCAAAATCCTTTCCTTCGCGAGCAATCAAGGATGGATTGGTTGTCACCCCATCAACTAAACCTAATTCAGCGTAATGTTTAATATCCTCTAAATTTGCTGTGTCTAAGAAAAACTTCATTGCCTATTGGCCACCTTTCTAAAATCGCTTACAATTTATTTTTAAACAAAAACGTGTTGCTTATTTAAATGCTGCTGTTAATTGTTGCTGGATCAGTTGGTAGGCTGCTGCCGCATCAGTACACTTGACCAACTGCTTGACAAAAGCCGTGGTTTTCAGTTGCGTCAACCCTTGATAAATTTCTGGCAGAACGGCTTGTGCCGAATGATCCAATGCCAAAAAGAAAACTACCTGTACCGATTGACCATACCAATTAATCCCTTTTGGTGCGATCAGCATGGATAAACTAGGTTGCAACACTTCATTGACCTGTGCCGCCGGCATGGCTGTTTGACGAACGACTGTACTTGAAAAAATTTCCCGCGATAATGTGCTTACGAGCACCCCTTCTGTTGCAAGCCCCCGCTGAATCAACTGTTGTCCTAAGAAACGAATCGCTGCTGGTGCGTCTGGTAAATCAGAGCGCCAATAAATCGCAGTTGGATCAAGTAAATTTAGTAACGGCTGGGCCGGATCTTGAATCACCGTCAATTGTTGCAACGCCAATTGTATTTTTTCTTGGTCTAATTGGTTGAGTAGTGCACTGACCACCACCACCTTTGCCGTTGCCTGAGGCAATGGGACGGTTGTAATGATCAACGCGGTACTTACCGGCGTGCGCTGAAATTCAGCCAACGTCATGACCCGCTGAATCGTCATTTGGGACTCATACCGCGCCATCAAACGCTGTCGTAACAGACGCATCCAACCGGTCCCGCTACTGCAGACCACAATGGCTGAAATCTGATGTGTCTTGGCCTGACGTTCCAAAAAGCTTTGAAAATGCAAGGCAACATAGGCAATCTCATCATCTGACATCATCAACTGGTACTGATCACATAGCTGGCTGGCTAATTGAACCGCACGTTCAAAACTAAATGGAAATTGTTTTTTAATCGTTTCCGTTTCAGGATTATGGATCACAATCCCTCGTTTTAAACGTTCCAGCGTTTCACCTAGATGCTGGGCAAGTTCTCGAATCAACGTATGATCGACGGCCTCTGCTGCTAACGTTCCACGTAAAAAGCGTTCCAAAATTTGTTGAGACTGTTCTGAAGTTCCCGTTCGACTTTGCCATTGTAATGCTTGTAACTGCTGATCTAAAAGCTGCTGTTCGGCTACTGGTAACGTCACGGCCAACTGTTCCTGTACCATAGTGAGCCAAACCCGCGTCACTGGTAATAGTGGTTTTACAATTGTAGGTGCTGCTAGGACCTGATCGGCTTGTAGGCGCTGGACCATCACTGCTAATGTGATGACCAATGTTTTCAATTGATAGTCCGTATAATCCAACCGGTAAGTCTTTAAAAACAATTGCGTCATTTGCATTAAATGCTGCAAGTAGCCCTGATCAAATAACTGTGGCGCCGCAAGTTTAAAAATTTGCGGCGTCGCTGGTGATTCAAACCCTTGCCAATATTGTTGTAAAATAGCAGCTAATGCTCGTTGCTTTTGACTTTCCATGCCATTTACAACCAGACCACGATGCGTTGTTTTCAACACCAATTGCTGTGCAATCAGCTGCTGCCGAACCTGTTTTAAATCACCTTGTAACGCATTACGACTTAAGTAAAACGTTTCGGCCAGGCGTTTAATCGTTAATGGTGTTGTTTGTAAAAGCAACAATACTGTTAGTGCATCAACTCGACTGAGCTCTGAGGTTTGACTTTGTTGGCTCACCTGTAACAATTGCGCCGTATCCCCAGTAAGATACAACCCATCACCTTTTTTACGCACCAGTTGAATACCATGGGGCTGTAGTTGTTCGCTAATATGATCGAGTGTTTTCACAACCGTCATCCGTGACAAACCAGTCATCGTCATCAATTCCTGATAGTGCGTTTTACCCTGTGTTAAGAGATAAGTCACAATTTTGATTTCTAATGCTGTTAATGAAAACAAGTGACCGTCACCTCCAGTTAGCCTTTAGGGTACGATACCAAGATAGCATTGTATCCGCTTACTAGCCACATAATTTAATAGACTTATTAAGTCTATTAAATTGTCAAAACAGCGTTTTCATAATTCGATGTATGATTATAAAATCAATTCTTTTAAATAGTCTGATAATGTTTTACGAAGGATAGCATACCAATTTCAAATTAAGTTCTCACTAAATTCTAAGATGCCTTGCTGGTATAGTCCGTTTTAACCAACTAGCGAATAGACCAATTTAATCTTATCATACTAAGCCTGGTGCCAAAAAGCCACTTAAACGCGTTTCAAAAGGCACCTTGTTTTTAGTTAACGCAAGAAAACACCTTAAAAAGAGCACCTTATACAGATTCAACTGCATAAAGTGCTCTTTTAGTCAAAGCAGCGTTTTAATCATGGATTCACAATAAATTTAGCAGACTTACCCGCTGCAACAAGCAGGGTATTATCAGACACAATTTTTGCCATTGCATCGCGTGCCTCCACCGTAGCATTCCCAACATGTGGGGTTAAAATCACATTTTTTAATGCTTTAAACCCATCGTCCACTGCTGGTTCATGTTCGTAAACATCTAGTGCGGCCCCAGCGATTTCATTGGTTTGTAAAGCCGTTAGCAGTGCTGCCTCATCAACGATTGGCCCTCGTCCGACATTTACCAAATAAGCTGATTTTTTCATCTTCTTAAACGCTGCTGCATCAAATTGGTGATGATTCTCAGCTGTTTGCGGTGCGTTAATGCTAATAAAATCACTTGTTGTCATTAAGGTCTCTAAATCAACGTAGGTTACTTTCATGGACCGTTCCTCAGGGTCAGAAAGTGGATGCCGTTTATAGTACTGAACGTGCATCCCCAACGCATTTGCTTTCCGTGCAACGTCACTACCAATATTACCCAGACCGACGATGCCTAACGTTTTACCAGCAATTTCATGGCCTAAGAAATACAACGGCGCCCAACCAGGAAAGCCCTCGTGACGCATTTTCTGATCGCCTTCCACAAATCGATGGCTTAATGCCAGTAGTAACCCAATCGTCACTTCTGCCACGGCATTGGTTGAAACAGCCGGGGTATTGGTCACTGGAATCCCCTTTTCCTTGGCATACGCCACATCAATGTTATTAAAACCAGCCCCAAAGTTGGCAATCAGTTTCAGATTTGGCGCTGCATCGATCACTTCACGATCCACTTTAGTTGATAAAGGCGTGATCAAAAAATCAATATCCGGCACTTGTTTTAACAGTTCTTCATGTGAAATCAGACCATCACCTTCATAAACACTGACATCCAATCCATGTGCCGCAAGCGCATTCTGTGCAACAGCTGGTAGTTGTGCTGATAGATAAACTTTTGACATTTCAAAGCCTCCAAATGATTGATTGATACCACTTTAACTTTATGACAACTGATCTGCAGCTAAAATCAGCAGATCAATCGTTTACCACATTCATAACGCAAAAAGACCGAATCCAAAAGAATTCAGCCTTGAAAAGGAAAGTCTTTGATTTCCAGAATGAAGGCTGCATTCCTCCGCTGGTACTGGCCAGATCAGGTTCAAGGGTTCGATCTCAGCCAATTGGCGCCCCTTGCAGGTAACTTAAACTTACCACATTTGCGTTTAATTGAAAAGGGTTTCATGACGATTTTGATCAGTCGCTAACCGCTGCATAATGGTCATAATCACGGTCGCAACTTGTATTGGAGACTGTTGTGCGCCATTTTGCAACCACGTGGTGATCACGCGCAATGAACCACCTAGAAAAAAATCAAAATAATAATCGAGCATCACGGGGTCATCTGTTTGAAACCAATGGCGGTAATCTAACGCGGTTTCATGCCGAATCGAGGTTAAAAACTGTTGCAGTCGCGTTGATTCATTTAAGTTCCGGCAAATCACCAGTGTCGCTGCCTGCTGTTGCTGCAGCACCGTTAAAATTGCTGGTAAATCAGGTTCAGTCCCGGCAAGTAACGGTCGAATCGCCGTGATCAAATCGCTTTCAATTGCTTGAAATAATGCCATTGGGTCATGGTAATGGGTGTAAAAGGTACTGCGATTAAGATCTGCTTGTTGGCAAAGTTCCGTTACGGTGACTTTTGCCAGTGGTTGCTGTTGTAACAATTGAATCAGCGCCTGCTTAAGGCTCGTTTGTGTGTATTGTGTACGGCGATTATTTTTAATGCCTACCATTTTTTCGTCTTCTTTCCAACAGATTTTAAGAGAGTGCTGGCTCAATAACAAAATAACGCTGTTTGTTGGTTGTCGCACCTATTCGCGTCCCTTATAATCAATATAATACCAACACTGTGTCTAAATAATGGAGGAATGAGCATGAGTTATATTGAAGTACGCCATGAAACCAAAAGTTATCAAATGGGCGAAACCACGATCATGGCCAACCATGATCTTAATTTTAAATGTGAGCAAGGCCAACTGACCGTTATTCTAGGCCCCTCTGGCGCCGGCAAATCGACTGTTTTAAATATTCTTGGCGGCATGGATACACCGACCAGTGGTGAAGTTTTAATTGACGGTGTCGACATTGCCAAATTTAACGAAAAACAGCTCACCGCTTATCGGCGAACAGATGTTGGCTTTGTCTTCCAGTTTTATAATTTGATTCCAAATTTAACCACAAAAGAAAACGTTGAACTCGCCAATTCAATTGTGCCAGATGCCTTAGATGCAACTACCACCTTGCAACAGGTAGGGCTTGGCAATCGTTTGGAAAATTTTCCCTCACAACTTTCAGGTGGCGAGCAACAGCGCGTGGCGATTGCCCGCGCACTGGCCAAAAACCCAAAACTATTATTATGTGATGAACCGACTGGCGCCCTAGACTACGAAACCGGTAAACAAGTGCTGACCTTATTACAAAATGCCAGCCGACAAGATCACAAAACAGTTTTGATCATCACCCACAATGCTGCGTTAGCAAAAATGGCTGACCGCGTGATTCGCATCAACGATGCCAAAGTACGCTCGATTGAAGACAACGCCGACCCCATTCCGGTTAGCGCCATTGAATGGTAGGTGTCCTTCATGAAACCAATGACAAAAAATATGTGGCGCGAAATTGGGGCTAATAAAGGCCGATTCGTTGCGATTATTCTGATTATTTTATTAGGCACCTTGGTATTTGTCGGTATTAAGGCAGCCGGTCCCGGTCTGAATGATTCACTGGACACCACTGTCAAGCGTAGCCGATTAAGTGACGTCCAACTTCTTTCAACGACTGGCTTTACAGCTACTGACGTGAAAACCGCTGAAAAAATCAGTGGTGCCCAAGCCGAGGCCATTCAATACAAAAACGTAATTGGTGGCAAAGATAACGATGCGATTGCCCTTTATGGCTATACGCAAAAACAACAACAAAACCAATTGACCCTAGAAAGTGGTCACTTACCACGTTCAAATCGACAAATCGTTCTCGATCAACGGGCTAAGACCACTTATCATTACCGACTCGGAGAGACCATCACATTTGCCAAAAATGCTGGTTTAAAGCATCGTACCTATACAGTCGTTGGCTTCGGAGATGTGCCAAATTACATTGACGATAATACCCGCGGGGCAACCAATATCGGTGACGGGACCATTCATTTCTTCGCCTACTTACCTGCAGCACAGCTACAACTTAAAACAGCGACTTTATTAAATATCCGTTTTAGTGCCCTACAACGCTTTAACACCTATGACAGCGCTTATAAGACACGTGTGGCTAAAAAAGTGGCCGCGCTAAAGCAACACTTTAAACAACGTGCCAAAACGCGTAGTCGGACGCTTTATCAGCAGGCTAGTCAGCCTTTAAAAAGCCAACAGACACAGCTCACACAGTCCAAGCAGCAACTTGTTGCTGCCCAAAAGCAAGCACAAGCTAGTGGGCAGTCAACCAATGCTACTTTAACCGCGCAAGCGAAGCAACTTGCTGCGGCACAGTCCAAGCTGAATCAGGCCCAACAAGCCCTACGCTCAAAAACGGCCACCCACTACACTTGGCAAACCCGAGCCGATTTACCTGGTTTTAGTGATTACCATGATTCCTCAACGCGAATTGCGGCCATCGCCAACGTCTTTCCAGTTTTCTTCTTTCTAATTGCTGCTTTGATCACCTTTACCACCATTACGCGCATGGTTGAGGAAGCACGCAGTCAGATCGGTACGTTCAAGGCTTTGGGGTACGGTAAATTTGCGATTGCCCGCAACTATCTGACGTATGCCTTAATGGCCGGGATGATTGGCGCCGTATTAGGCGGCCTCATTGGAAACTTCACTTTGCCACGAATTGTGATTTCACTGTATCACATGTGTATTCCATTGATTGTAGACGTACCATTTATGTGGCCAATTTTTGGTTTGGCGCTTTGCTTTGCATTATTGGCCACGGTCGGGGCGGCCCTTATTGTGGTGCGGCGTGAATTATCTGAGAAACCCGCTGAACTCATGCGGCCGCGTGCACCTAAATCAGCCAAGCGAATCTTAATGGAACGGATCACGCCGCTATGGCACCGACTTAGCTTTAACCAAAAAGTTTCTTATCGGAATTTATTTCGCTATAAAAGTCGTATGATCATGACGATTATTGGGATTGCCGGTGGGACGGCACTACTGCTCACTGGATTTGGTTTGCGAGATTCTATCGGTGGAACGGCAAGCACTCAGTTCAATGATATTACCCATTACGACGCACTGCTTGCTTTAAAACACGATCATCAAGCAACACCGGCCTTAAAAATTTTACGCGCAAATCCGCACTATCAAAGTGCGACTCAAGCCAATTCAGCTGTTGGCAAATTGAAAACAACTGGTCAACAGTTAACTGACGTCACACTCATCACGCCACAAAAGAAATCGGCATTTAGCCATTATGTCACCTTAAAACAAGGTAACAAGCGCTTGACCTTGCCGCAACACGGTTTGGTCATTAGCCAAAAAATTGCAACCCAATTACATTTAAAAAAAGGCGATCGTGTGACATTTACGCCGACCACTGGTCAAACTGCAACGATTAAGATTGCCGCTGTAACCGAAAACTATATGGGCGTTTACGCTTACTTAAGTCCCGCCGCCTATCGTCAGGCATTCCATAAAACGCCGACCAGCAATACGTTATTCGTTCGGCTTAGTGCAATGACTGCAAAGCAGCGCAATACATTGGCGCACAAGCTTTTGGATCAAAAAGCCGTTATGGGAACAAGCTTCACGGCAACACAACTGACGGCTGTCAAAACGATGTCGAGTTCATTAAATCCAGTTGTTTTCATTTTTATTTTATTGTCAGGTCTACTGTCGTTTGTCGTCCTTTACAACTTGACGAATATTAATGTTTCCGAACGGATCCGTGAATTATCAACCATCAAAGTCTTGGGCTTTTTCGACAATGAAGTGACCATGTATATTATTCGTGCAAATATCATGTTGACCATTATCGGTATCGTGGTCGGTTATGGTGCGGGTTGGGCCTTGCTGGCATTTATTTTAAAACAAGCCGCTACTGCCCAAATCATTTTCCCAGTACTCATTCACTGGCCAGGTTACGTTGCTGCAACCCTTCTGATGATTGGGTTTACAGCCATTGTCATGCTGGTCACCCATCGCAAGTTGCAACACATTGATATGATTGAAGCCTTAAAATCAAATGAATAGAAAGCTGTGAGCCACTTGAAAATTGCCATTCGTTATTATTCTCGCTCCGGTAGTACCCAAAAGCTAGCCACCGCAATTGGTTCGGCCATTGGTGTGCCAGCAAAACCAATTTCTGAACCTTTGACTGAACCCGTTGAATTACTGTTTCTTGGTGGCGCACCATATATTGCTGGTCACCTCAATCGACACTTACAACAATTTATCCAAGCCTTAACCTCACAACAAGTCACTCGGATTGCCGTATTCAGTACGTCCAATTGGCAAGGGTCAATTGTCACACAAGTCACTAAAAACTTACGTGATCCTGCCTTGCAGGTGCTGCATTCAGATTTTGCCTGTCGTGGTGCTTTTGGCAAACTTAACCGACAACATCCTACCATTACTGAATGTGCCGCTGCAGGTCGCTATGCACAACAAATCGTGGCACAATTAAAAGATAGTTAAGCAAAACGGTCTCACAAAATATGTTTTGACGCATATTTTGTGAGACCGTTTTTAATGCAATTAGATTCATACTTGGTTGATCAATTGACGCACGTTCATTAAACCCCTATGATAAGGTTAACGCTTGGAGGTGGCTACACTGCTACGCTACTATTTAACCAGTATTTTACTTGTTGTGGCCAGTACCCAAGGTTTGGCTGTTGTCTACGATCAAATCGACCACGGTACGCGTCAAAACGCGATCAAACACCATTGGCTAAGTCCATTACAGGAAAACTACCCACAAATCTTATATCTTTGCTTGGTTATTGTCCTCTTGCATTTTATTGGTGTTGGGACAAATAATACACTTTACTGGATTCTATTGAATATTCAAGTGATCGTCATGTTGTATAGCAACCTTTTAATTCCTAACTTCCTGGCTTTTACAGTGGTACAAGTTGTTGGTGCAATGACATTCGTTGCGGCTGGCGGCATGACCTTCAGCAACTGGATCCTTTTTTTAATTGCAAATATGATTGTTTACGGCGAACACTGGTATGGCGATTACCTGGCTAAACGGCCAATTCTCTATTTGTTGCCGCCATTATTTGTAGGCGCGATGTTTTGGCTGAAACTACATACCATGTTTCCAGTACGTCTCAATTGGTGGTTTACGATTGGGCAATACATTGCCTTTGCCTGGGCTTACTATGCGTTATGGGTTTATGATAATACCCGCCAACACGATCAGCAAGTCATCACAAAATTAACCCGTGAGGCACAATATGATGCGCTGACCCGTGCACGCAATTGGTTTACCTTTCGACACGACCTTACGCAAGTGTATTCAGAACTGCCCACCCATTTTAGTTTAATTGTTTTTGATATTGATCATTTTAAGCAAATTAATGATCAACATGGCCACCTAGTGGGCAATCAAGTCTTAATGATGGTTGCAACTCAATTCAGCACCATTTTAAAACAACAAAACAGCCGTTATGACCTGTATCGCACTGGCGGTGAAGAATTTGCGATTATTTTACCCGCAACGGACCTCCAAACAGCTACTAAAATTGCGACCATGTGCCAACAACAATTGCGCACCATGTCAATCACAACGACTGATATTAATTTTCAAATTACAGCCTCTTTCGGACTCGCTTACATCAACGGTAACGATCATGACGCCACAGCAGGTTTTAAACGCGCAGATGATTATTTATACCAATCAAAGCGGAATGGCCGTGACCAAATAACAGTTGAGGGGCAATCGTTCCGTTCAGACCAATAAAAAATGCTTGTCTCATCATCGAGGCAAGCATTTTTTATTAATTTTATTCTTGGGGACCTTTGCCTAAGTAAGCAGAGATCATCCAAATATACTTATCAATTTCTGTGTGCGCCGCAATCAACATATCTTGGGTTGAGAAATCTTTTTCAGCATCCGTAATCTCAATTCCTTTTTGATACTGCGTATTCAGATACTTAAATTGATCATTTAACCGTGTCATCAATTCAACCATTGAATATTGATTCCAAGTGATTTTTTCATCAGGTAACCCAGTATGTTCGATAAATTCATGGGTCGTTGCATAAGGCGTCCCACCGATGGCAATTAAACGTTCTGCGACTTCATCTAACTGAGCTGCTAACGCATCATTATAGTCATCCATTAAAGGATGGATCTTGAAGAACTGTGGGCCACGAACAAACCAATGCGTTTGTTGAATATTGACTTGTAATTGACTGAGATCTGCAATGAGTTGGTTTAGCTGCTGCTTTGTTTGTGTAAAATCTGACATTTAAAAACCTCCAGTTAAATTTGATTGTCTTATTGACAACTATTATTATAAGAGAATCATTCTAAATAGTCAAGTGAAACTTAATTGTACAAGATTGAATTGTTGACTTACAATAATTTTGCATTGCGTAATAGTTCACCGATCCAAGTCCCACGAACTTTACGCACGATTCGGCGTTTAATCGGTGCTGGAATCGGTAGCTTGGTTTCAGTTAATTTTTTCTTATCGCCTAAATAATAGGTTGATTTTAATAATTCACGAATGTCATAAACGGAATTAAAGACTTCTGGCACGCCACGTTCAATCGCTAATAGCGTATAAACTGCCTCCATTGCCGTTCTCACAGAATATTCAGTGGTAAACACGGTATCTCGCGATGGTGACTCCGCAAAGTTTCCAATAAAGGCAATATTTTGTGAGCCTTTTGGAACAACAGCTGGCCGGTCACCTTTCAAACGAGGCATAAAGTATGCCGTAATGTAAGGCATATACACTGGATTTGTGTTAATCGATTCTTGTTGTGACAATTGACCAATCAAGCTGGTCGGGACACCTAAATGATACAACCACTCTTGGGTAATCTCTTCTCCGGTACAGTCTGTGATTTTTTTATGAATGTAATCACCTTCTGTATCAGAGTACAGCGCATAGATCCAAACCACCGTTTCATTTGGCTTTTGGTTCTTAAAATGTGGTTGCCGGTGAATGGTAAAACTAAGATCCCAGCTTGAATCTGTTACCGTGATAATCCCACCGGTATTGACTTTACCATCATGTAGATCCCGCTTTGTCAGACGTTCGATATACGGATCAACTGCTGTATTTTCAATCGTGGCCGTTGCGGATACAAACCAACTTTTAGCCGGAATATTCTTATAGAAGACTTTGGGATGACCGAAATCTGGTGATTGCTTGGCCAAATTTTCCCATAGCTGCCAGCTGCCACCGACTGCTTTGGAAACGGGTGCTGGTGTGTGATGATCCCCATAAGTTGTACTTTCAGTAATGGAACCGTTGGTCACGAAAACCAAATCATTGTCCGTTAAATTGATTTCTTGTGGTGCACCTTTTACCGTTAACAACAGCTTCTCAGCGTGTTTCTCGGCACCTTTAGTCGTCACGATCACGTTTTGCACCGTGGTATCGTACTGAATCGCAACCTGGTGACTTTCTAAGTACTTGATCAGTGGTAAGACCATTGAGTCATATTGATTGTACTTGTTAAATTTCAGTGCGGTGAAATCAGGCAAGCCATCAATATGATGAATGAAACGCATGGCATAACGCCGCATTTCAACCACTGAATGCCATTTTTCAAAAGCAAACATGGTTGACCAATAGATCCAAAAATTACTATCAAAAAACGCCGGTGTAAAGTATTCACCGATTGTTTGCTTGCCCAACTTAGCTTCTGGCGTCAGCACCAACTTCATAATTTCCTTTGATGTTTTGCCTAACGTATACTGGCCATCATCCGGCACTTGATTCCCACGTTGATAGATTAGGCGACAATTCGATGAGTTAGGATCATCTTTATCCAACCAGTAATATTCATCTAAATATGAGGCCCCTTCAATTTCTAAAGATGGAATAGAACGATAAAGATCCCATAAACATTCAAAGTGATCTTCCATTTCACGACCACCACGGGTTACAAAACCAATATCAGGCCGACTTTCACCGTCTAATGAGCCCCCACCTAATGGTAATTCTTCAAACAAATGAATGTGGTCTCCGGGCATTTGACCATCCCGAATTAAAAATGCAGCAGCCGCTAAACCGGCTAAACCGGTCCCCACAATATAGGCCGATTTCTGATCAACGCCAGCTGGTTTTCGTGGTCTGGCAAAAGCTTCATAGTTTCCATTGGTATAATGCATGCAAAAAACTCCTTTCGCTTTGTAACCTTTCAACATCCACAATCGTTATCACTAGTATGCCATGATTACGATATAAAAGAAAGGGGTTACACTAACATTCATCATAGCACTTCTGATCAAGAAAAACAGAGGCGACCACTTTACAGTTGCATTGTCACCAGCTGCTTTTGTATACTGATTTTAGAAAGGTGGTTGACTCATAAATATTGCTCTCATTGCCCACGATGAAAAGAAACCCTTTATGAAACAGTTGGTACTGGCCTACCGTGATATTTTGGCACAACACACACTATTTGGCACGGGCCATACTGGCACTTTAATTGCAGAAACGACTGGCTTACCTGTAACCTGTTTTAACTCCGGACCGCTAGGTGGCGACCAAGAAATCGGTGCCTTAATTGCGCAAAACAAATTGGACCTAATCATCTTTTTGCGCGATCCACTAACCGCCCAACCACATGAACCAGATGTTAACGCCCTGATTCGACTGGCTGACGTTTACAATATTCCTTTAGCCACCAATTTAGGAAGCGCTGAGGCGCTACTACGGGCAGCAGATGCGCACTTTCTCGACTTTCGACAAGTTGTCAACGGGGATGAAAGTCGCCACGATGGCTACCCAGCAGAATAACCAAACAAAATACTTGATGCAACAGTGACTGGCAAAGCTTTACCAAAACGCGGTCCAAGTAAATACCCGATTATCATGACCAAAGCTCGTCATGATAATCGGGTATTTGTTTTGTCGCTGCCATTCACAGTCTCTTGATAACGAGACACAGCTTAACAATCTGTTTTTAAATCTGAGTTTTCACCTTATTTTTAAGCTTGCGCCGCATGGTGGCCAGCGTTGCGACCTGAATAGAAAGCATACCCAACACAAGTGCCTGGCATATTGGGCCCATAGGTATCACCGGTTAAACCAGACGCGTCATTACCAGCAGCATATAGGCCTGGAATCGGCGTGCCGGCATTTGTTAAAACGGCATTGTCAGTTGTGACTTGTAAGCCACCCATGGTGCAAAACGCACCAACGTTTAACTTAAAACCATAAAACGGTCCTTTTGTAACTGGCACAAGATATTGCTGCGCCTTACCAAAGTCCTGATCGACACCAGCTGCACAAAACTGATTGTAAGTTAACACAGTTTGTGTCAAGGCTGTTTCCGACATCCCCATAGCCTGCGCTAACGCTTCAATCGTATCTGCTTTAAAAATAAACGGTTTATGGGCAGCCACAGTTTCATCTAACTCGGCCTGCAAAGTGGCCATTTTTTCACCACGCTTCACATAAACGCCAAGTCCCATAAAATGACCGTCAGTGGCCATTTTATCGATCACGCCTTGGTCTAAAATGCTGAAAACTTGGTTTTGCGTATACAACGCATTACCAGCATATGAAAAATTATACACAACAGATTCATCTACAAAACGCTCACCGTGTTCATTGACCCAAAGTAACGGCTGTTGACCAGCGGCGGTATTCATTTGGGATGCCATCAGTTTAAACGATGGTTCGTCTGGATCTTTGAGATAACCGCCAAATAACATGGCCATGCCAGTGCCATACTGTTTTGCACCTGCGTTCCAGGCTAACCGCAACCCATCGCCCGTGCCCTTTCCTGAGCTGACCGGCACCAAACGTGACGTGTCATAGGCCGTTAATTGGGCCATCATTTCAGGATTGTTCAAATAACCACCGGTGGCTAAAATCACGGCTGATGTTTGGACATTTTGCAAATCGCGGGTAATTTCATCTTGGATTTTAACCCCAGTGATCGCCCCTGTTTGATCCTGTAATAATTCAACTGCTGTGGTAGATGTTAATAATTCGACACCTAATTTTTCAGCCTGTGGTAATAAGTGATCATGCAACACAGACTGACCCATCCCATCATAAATGTGCCAAGTTGCTTCACCGGCCCCCATGGCCTGAACACCTTCATAAGTCACACCTTGATCACGTAACCATTGAACGGTATTTGCACTATCATCGACATACCGCCGCCAAATGCGTGAATCCGCTTTAAATTTTGAGTATTCAACTTCTTCTTTCAAAACATCTGTACCAGAAACCTGAATGCCTTGCTGCTTTTGGAGATATGAATCGACCGCAAATAGCCCTTCTGTATAATTACTACTGCCACCTGTATGGCGTCCCTTTTCAAGTAACAAAACAGTGGCACCTTGTTGTGTTGCTTCCAAGGCCGCTGATGTGCCAGCAGCACCTGTTCCAACTACGACAATATCATAACGTTCTTTTTGACTAATCGTCATCTATGATTCCCCCTTGCTTGACACAAGTTATAATTTGAACAATTGACGGTAAACGGCTTCTATCCTTATAATGAATAGATTGGTTGCCTCATGAAACAAGTCCATCATAACCGCAAACCAATCAAATTCAAACCGCTTAAAAAGTTCAACAGCCGAACTTTTTGTTCTGGTTCATCAGGTGATCAGTATCGATATTAATCGTTTAAGAACCTTTTTAAAAGTCGCACAATACGGCAGTTTCAAGCAAGTTGCTGCCCAGGAGTACTTGACACAACGGGCTGTGTCTAAACAAATGGCCCAGCTGGAAACGGAATTAAATGTGCCACTTTTCATTCGTGGTAACAACAAAATCACATTAACAACGCAAGGCAAAGTATTTTTGACTTCGGCTCAAGATATTGTGAATCATTATATGAGTGCGCTTACGGCATTACAACATTATGATCAAACACAGCAACGACTGCGCGTTGGCTATTTCTCGGCCTTCGAAAAGCACCTGCTACAAGATCCACTATTTCAACTTCGGCAACAATTTCCTAGATTAGCGGTTGACATTCATGAAAGTAGCAACGAGCACCTGACACACAATGTCAGTAATGGCGAATTAGATTTAGCGCTATCCATTGGTTATGGAACTGCCTCACTACCTGACGATTCAACCCTGATGGCGCAGTCCATTTATCAAGGTAAGATGGTCATTGGGGTGAGTACGTTAAATCCGCTTAGCCAACACACCCAATTGACACCGACAGACCTGCGGAATCGTCCAATGCTCTATTACAGTCCTGAAAGTTCAACCTTTTTATTAAATCGCTTTCTCGCAACAATGCCCTTTATTCACGATTACGAGCAAATTCAACGGGTCACCAGCACGGAACAAATGCATTTTTTAGTCGCACTGGATCAAGCCTACGCTTTTTATCCCAGTGGTCTGATTTCTCAAAAACAACTTCAAGCTGACCAACAAATTAATTATTTACCCATTGTCGATTCACACACGCAACGGTATGACATTGTGGCATTATACGATCCTAAAAACAAAAATCCCATGTTAAAGCCATTGTTGCAGGCAATTAAAAACGAGGCAGCGTCTCAAAATTGACGTTACCTCGTTTTTAGTTTAATCAAATAAATGGGCTGCCTTCGTATAATTGAATACGGGGCCATCTAAACACACATAGGTATCATTGATCTTACAATGGCCACATTTACCAACAGCACACGACATGCGACGCTCAAAGGAAACCCAGATTTTCTTAGGGTCAGCCCCATTTTTCAAACATTCTTGTGCTGAAAATCCCATCATCATCGGTGGTCCAACAATCGCAACATTATAGTCATCAAAATCAGCAAAGGGCACGTTTTTAATATATTGGGTGACAAAACCTTTATGAAAACCGGGTGCTTCACTGTTGTCCAAACAATACGTGGTGCGGAATTTCGGCTGTTCACTAAAGGTTTTCAATGCGTCCGTAAACAAGACACTGTTAATATCCTTAAAACCCACAATGAAATGTACCGATTTAGAAATTTCAGGATGATCCATAAAGTGTGTTAATACCGTTTTTACTGGCGACATCCCTGTCCCACCACAGATAACAACCAGATCTTTACCCTCAAAATCAGCAACTGGAAAACTATTGCCATAAGGGCCGCGCATAAAGAGCGTATCCCCTTTATCAAGGCCAAAAACCCCTTCTGTTAAGCGACCGACTTTGCGCATGGTGAATTCAAGGTAACCATTCCCTTTCCCACTCACTGAAATAGGCGCTTCCCCCACTTTCGGGATGGACAATTGGAAAAATTGATTATACTGGGTCGGCTTATCATACGCTACCCGAAAAGTATATTCTGCTTGCGTTTCTTTGACCACATCTAAGATTTGATGCGGTTCAGGCAACATTATATTTTCCATTTATTTCACCGCCTGTTCTTGTTTAGCCTGTGCGAAAGCAGCTGTAAAGCCATTAATCGTGTCGCTAAATGAAATATCTTTGGGACAGCGCATCACACAACGGCCACAGCCGACACACATGTTTTCTTCACCAAAACGTTGTTTGTAATCGTAAACTTTATGCAAGGTTTTAAAGCGCATATTATCGCCTGGTGTTTTCCGCGCGCGATTACCACCAGCTGTTTGGGTAAAAGTATCCAACATACAAGAAGACCAAACGCGCCGCCGTTCGCCTTGTTTGCCGCTTTCGTCATAAGTCACATCTAACGTGTCAAAACAAGTACACGTTGGGCACACTGTGTTACAGCCACCACAACCAATACAACGTTCATTAAAGGTTTGCCAATAATCCAAATGACCGGCTAAATCCAATTCTTCCCGCGAATTAATTTCAGGTAAGGTTACGGTTGCTTGATTCTCTGAAATAAACTGTGGTTGAAAATCACTGGTTTGCGCTGCTTGAAAATCAGCTAAGAAACTTGGGTCTTTCACATTAACATTCATTTGATGCTGATCAAAACGCACCGCCATATCATAATGATCCGACCGATTTGAATTCATCGATACACAGAAACAGTTCTCACAACTTTGTGTGCATTCCATCATGACAATTTTCACTTTATCCCGTAGCCGTTTATAATAACTATCCGTTAAGCCACCGTTTTTCATGAAAACGGTATCGGTTCGACGCAACGCATTAATATCGCAAGGGTGCATAAAAATCAGATAATCCTTATCGTCTTTCAACCGGCTTTCCTTCACCTCATGCTCCGTGAAGTAAAACATGGTTTGCATAATCGGATAATAAATTTCCTTGGCGGAAAAATCTGACTGACGATCGTAAACAATATCGCTGACCTGGTTGATTTCTTGGAAGCGGACTAATGGTCGGTGTTGATTACTGCGCCCGTTTACAAAGGCTGGCGCAAAAACATGATAATGTTGTTGCCACTGCTGAATCAGTGCATCAAAATCCGAATTGGCCATGGTAAAACTTGTGGCAGGCGCCTGCGCTGCAGTTTGCAGCGTTTCAATCAACGCTGCATCCCGTTTCAAAAAGCCCACTGTTAAATCAGCGATACCACGATAAAAATCGGTGTGGCTATACTTGCGTATATCTTCGCAAAAATCGACGATCCAATCTAACAAATGTGTTTTTAAAAACGTTTGTTGCGCTTCTAAATTGTTTTTTTCGCACAAGTAGGCCATAAACTTCAATTCAACTGCAATATGATCTTCTTTAATATCCGCCATTTCAGTGTCTAAGGCCAGCTTCTCTAAACCATAAATGGCGCGCACATCGGCCCAAGCTTGTTGCATGACTAATTTCTCATCACTAGTATAAACAGATTCATATGGAAAAGCAGCATTGCCTTTCGTTTCACCAGCTGCTAAGAAAACTTTGGCATAGTCGCAAGCCAAGTCTTCCTCAATGGCAGCAATTTGATGATTAACAAAATAGCGTTCTAACAAGCCATAACCACGATCCATTTCAGCCGAGCCCGTTTGCTTAGGAAACGTTACATGTACCAATTGTTGAATCATGCTCTGAGACAATTCATGTTGATACACTCGGGCTAACAATTGATAAAAATGAAGTCGATTTTGATTTAAGGTTTGCACTTCACTAGGGCTCATTTGCGCTTCCCCCTTCTGACACTGACACATTCTTGTGGTAAAACATCCAGCCATTTATCATTTTTTAAAATGTATTTTACGGAAGGCCCGTTACCAAAATCACGCAATGAATACACATTTTCTTCACCAGCGTCAGCAATCAACTTTGAAACATCACTGTTTGGATCGTTAAGATCACCAACATGTAACGCGCCCCCTGTACAATTTTTAACACAAGCCGGTAAATTGCCGGTTAAGCGCCGTAAGGCACACACATCACACTTATCAGAAACGTGTAATTCTTCGTTAAAGCTAATGGCCTCGTAAGGACAGGCACGAATACACGATTTACAGCCGATACATTTATCGCGATCAATTTCAATCACACCGTCCTCAGGATTGACGTGGCAGGCGCCAGTTGGGCAAACTTTGACACAAGTGGGATTCTCACATTGCTGACACATGGCAGGTAAAAAGTACATTTGAATATTGGGATATTCCCCTGTTGGTCCAATTTCCTTGACAGAAGTTCGATTGGTGCCTAATGGCAGGTGATTTTCCATTTTGCAAGCGACCTGACAGCCTTTACAACCAATACAGCGATCTAATTCCACTGCAAATGCGATTTTTTTCATTATACTGTTTCTCCCTTCGTCATATCAGGTGTTTTGGCCGAAGGCGTTGCTAAAAACGACTTAAATTCTTTTGGCTCTAAGTAAACCCCTTCTGGTGCGCCTTCTGGTGCAGGATAGATCTTAACCAAATAGCCGCGTAGCGTATATGTCCCAAATACGTCATTGTAAGGCCCTTTTGAACGGGCTAATACGTTAACGTTCATTTCTTGCCAACCATGGGTCTTGCTGTTTAAGTTTTCAGGGGCCCAGAAACGCTCCATATACACAGAACCTGGATTGATGCCTGAGGTAATATGAGCAATACCCCGGACTTTCCCGCGCAAAGATTCAACCCAAATCCATTGATCATCTTGAACACCGTACTTTTTAGCAGCTTGTGGGTGGATCCACACTTCAGGTGCTGGGTATAATTCCCGTGTCCAAGCAACGTTGCGTAACGTGCCATGATGGTAATAAGGAATCCGGCCATTGGTCATGACCAGTGGGTATTCTGCCGCCATTTTACTGCCTGGTAGTGGACTTTCATATGGCTCTTCATAGTATGGTAATGGATCGTAATCTTGAGACGCTGCTGGCAATTCACAATGACTGTAAGGCTGTCCTGTACGCCCTAACGTGATCATACTTTCCAAATAAAGTTCCAATTTCTTTGATGGTGTTGGGAAGCCTTGTGGTTGTCCAGCTGCATTCGGTTTCAAATAAGTGTAGTAACTGCGATATTCTTTTTCAGACATGTATTCAACTGGTGCCTCAGCCTTTAATTGTTGCCAAGTGAACTTGGTATTCTTTAGGTTAGCATCCAGTAATTCCTCCATTGAATCCCAATAAGGTAAGTCATCACCCATATACTCAGCATCAAAGGCTTTCCGGCAACCTTCATGGCCTAATTCAGCACAACGTTTAGCCAGTTTCGACCAAATGACTGTTTCATCAATGGTTTCCCACAAATGAGTCACCGCTTGACGGGCCATTAACTTATTACAGGTTTCAACGATCATGTCTGTTTCAAGCCATTCTTCAGTTGGTAATAACATATCCGCATAAGCTGAAAATGATGTTGGATACATGTACATATGCACAATGAAATCAACTTTTTCAGTTGCTTTGGCCCAGCGCTGACTATCCGCTAAATTCACTAATTTATTACCCGAACGTTCCAACCAAACACGTAATGGATAAGGGTCACCTGTTTCAATAGCATGCAACACAGAAGGCGCATGACCTGCTAACCACATGTGCAAGCCCTTATGTTCAATGGTGCCTAAACGCTTCTTCAACTGTTCATCTGGTAATTTTGATTGTGCGGGAGGTACACAGTAACCAATCATGTTGGTGGCGCCAGCTGAACCGAAGCGCTGCAGCAAGGCCCCTGGTCGTTCAACATCCCCCATTAACATATCAATGATCCCAGCGGCCATGGCAGCCTGAGCAGAGTTTGGTGACTGATCCGTAGCGACCCCAATGCAGAGGCCTCCAGGCATATTATTAGTAAAGGTTAAAATCGCTGCTTCAATTTTATCTTGAGGTACCCAGCAAATCTTCGCTGCTTCTTCAAGGGTATAGGCTTCAACACGCTCTTTTAATAATTGAAAACCCGTTTTATAAGTGACCCCGTTGATCACAAAGGTCCCTTCTAAAGCCACATCCAAATCCTCATTCCAAGGATAAGCAAGCGGTTGTGGCGCATTCGTCTTTTGATCCCACACCATAAATGTATCTGGCTGGTTTGAATCCGAACTTTTCGCGGCACGCCACTCCAACTTGGTTTCAACGTTGACCAAATAAGGTAAATTAGTCCATTTCATCACAAAGTCATGATTATAAAGTTTGTGATCAATAATATAGCGGATCCAAGCCAACTGTAAGGCTACATCTGAACCTGGTCGAACAGGCAACCACACATCTGCTTTCGCAGCGTCTGGCGTCATCCGTGGATCAATGACCACCGTTTTAACGCCATGTGCGCGTAAATTAACCAAAGCACTGCCACCGGAAGCCGGACTTGAATAGGATGGATCAGCCCCCCACAAAACCAATGACTTCATTTTTGTATCATGGGCAAAATAAATTTCCTGCGCGTTTGAATCCGCGATACTCGCATTGGTACCGCCATACATCATGTCATAAACACACATCCGTGGTAGATAACATTGCGCGCAGCCTGGTTCAAACCAGTTTGGTGTCCCAAAAATATTACAGAAACGGGAAATACTCCAGAATTCTGGGTTGCCCCCGCCACCTGTTGAACAAAAGACGCTTTCTGCGCCAAAATCTTTTTTGGCGGCCATTAATTTATGCGCAATTGTATCAATGGCTTCCTTCCAAGAAATGCGTTTCCATTTATTTTCGCCACGTTTGCCAACCCGAATCAGTGGGTACTTATTTCGATTTGGATTGTACAGCGCCTGAATTCCTGACAACCCTTTGGCACACATATGACCATTACTCATCGGATCTTCCGGATTACCTTCTAAGTGAATCACGCGACCATTTTTAACCGTCGCCAAGACGCCACAATTAGAAATACAGGCTCGGCAAGCCGTTTTGATAATTTTAACAGTATCGCCATCGTCCTCAGACGCCTGTGACGCATCAACGAACTTGGTTTGACTGTCGCCATCTAAGGTCAAATTCACCGCCATATTAGTCGCCGCTAAAAAATCTTCTTTCGACATCATGTTGCCTCCTTTAACTGGATCAGATTGTCATCAACACGTGATGACAATCACGACTACATTTTTCTTAAAAATCATATCATCTGATTTATAAGTCGATTATAGCAACGGTTAAGGCGTTTGAACCGAGATGTCAAAAAGTGATTAGATGATAATTTTGTGTATTCTTTCACTTTATAATCACTTTCAAAAATCCCGTTAAAACATAAAACGCGACAAATCTTACTTTCATTTTTTAATTGAGAACTGCTTTCAAGTAACTTGATCAAAGGGTTATACACTTTTTTTGTGTGGCGGCCGTAAATTCTTAAAAAGTAACCCTTTTATCTGACCATTCGTGTTAATCTGAACATATGGAAATTAAGCAAAGAAGGTGTTTCTCATTATGGACTTTCAACGATTACATGAATTTGTCGTTATTGCTGAAAAAAGCAGCTTTACAGAGGCCGCTAAATGTTTAGCTGTTAATCCGGCCACCTTAAGTCGACGTCAAAAAAGTTTTGCCAATCATCTTGGATTCCCACTGTTCACCTATGATCATGGCCAACTCATGCTGACCAAGGAAGCTGAAAACTTTTATCCTGAGGCTTTAAAGGCTTGTCAGGCTTATCGCACCTTAAGTAGCTCACTACGTAAAATTGCTCACGAACACCGTACCATGTTGAAGTTAGCGATTGCCGGTGAAGGCATGCCTCGTTTTTTACAAACTTTTTTGGTTAATTGGAACTTAGTCCATCCAGAAATCCATTTTAAAATTTTTGATGAAACGCAATTTGAGCTTCACCAGGGTCTCCGAAATCACCTAATCGACTTTTACCTTGCCCCTAGTGACCAACCACTAGCCGCCACTGACCTGGTTCAAATCAATCTGATGACTACCACACCACAAGTTTTGCTCCCTGCTGACCATGTTTTAGCCACCCAAAAACGGATTGCCCTTTCACAATTAAAAAATGAACAATTTATTTTGTACCCTACAACTAAAAATACGCTGATCCGTGATTTTCAGGTTCATCTTTTAAAAACCGCTCACTTTGAAACACAGCCTTATCGCCAGATCTCAACCTTATTGTTTTATAACGACCTGGTTGCCATGAAAAAAGGCATTTTGCTTTATCCAATGGCGTTCACCCAAGTCCCAACCGGCTGTGTTGCACGACCATTAACTGGCATTTCACAACGTCCAAATTACGCATTATTTGCCACAAAGCCCCCTTACTCAGAGGCTGGCAAAACCTTTATTGAAGAACTCAGCCGCTTTTTGAGAAAGGAATAGCTGAAATGGATACTCAAATGTTATATGAATTTATTGTGCTTTCAAAAACCTTGAACTTTAGTAAAGCCGCGAAAATTCTTTATATCTCACAACCAGTTCTTTCACGCCATATTAAAGAACTAGAACAAGAATTTAATGTCCCGCTATTAACACGTAGCACCCACCACGTCAACTTAACGGAAGCTGGCCGTGTCTTATCACAAAAGGCGCCGGAATTAATTGACCAATGCGACCGTGCCATTGTTAATAGTCGGTTCTGGCACAATGTCACAGAAGCCACCATTCGAATCGCTTGCGTGGTTGAATTATCTTATGCCCAACGCTTAATCGATTTTATTCAACAGTTTCGTTTGCAGCACCCTAATATTCGTACTGATATTCAAGTTCTAACAAATGGTACCCCTGAAGCCGTCTTGCAAGATCCTGCTTACGATATTATTCTCACACCTTGTCGCTTTGTAACCACCCCACCACACATTCAGAAGCGCTTTATTGATAGTCAAGCAGTGGCAGTGGCCTTACACCCGAAACATCCATTACGAACTAAAAACTTGATTTTAATGAACGACCTGATCGGTTAGAACTTACTCGTGCCGTTTGCCAATGAACTCTTTGGGCCTTATGCCAAAATTTGGAAAATTGCGGAAAATTATACTGAAAACAAGCTCACTTATTTAAAAATGCCAAACTTAGCAACTGCGCTTTTTGAAGCTTCAACTGGTTCGGGAATTGTCATTGTGCCAGAATTTGCACAGCGGATTGCACCGGACAACTTGCATTTTATTCCGCTAGCAAATCGGCATTGTCGTTATGATGAATACATTTATTATCGCGAAACAGACCACAACCCTGGCGCGCGCGTCTTTTATCAGGAATTTTGCCAGGCATTCCAGATTGAGAATATGGCGCTTTTTTAGCGACAAAAATACCGCAAGCCTGTTAGTCGGCTTGCGGTATTTTTTAATGGTTTAAGCGTCGGTAATCGGCATCAAAGTATTGACCTGCACGAATATCGTCCGGCAAAGTGGCATAAGGTGCCTCGCTAATCACTTCATTGTTATCCTGACCCGCATTACCCATGTACGTAATCGTTGCAAATTCAGGTACGACTAGTTTTGGATAAGTGGCATATTTTTCTCGTGCAGCATGCATCACATCGAGATGCTCATTTTGATAAGTCACTGTAATTTCAGGATGGTCTTGCACCCACTTTGGAAAGAAAATCGTTCCGTTAACCTTATGGTCATTTGGCAAAAAGTCCAACGCCACGTCTGTTCCTGTTGGCTCCGTCCAGGCAACCTTATAAATGCCAGCGGTCAGCATCACAATGTTGGCCGTCTGATCGGTTACCCAGCGTCCAGCCACCATACCACCATGAATCCGATAATCAACGGTATGGTCATTCTTAGCATACCATTCATATTCCCAACCATTATCATACGTATAAATAAAGTGTGTCCCTAAGAAATCATCTAACGTTTTGAATTGCTTATCCATTTGATTATGTTGTGTCATTACTGAATCGCCTCTTACTATTAATTTTATACATGTAATTATTTACATGTTTTTGTCGACCTAATTATGATAAACTATTTTTAAAACATCGTCAAGGGGGAAATTATGGCACAACGCAATATTTTACAATTTATTATTTTAGGTTTAATTCATGAACGACCTTTAACTGGATATGATTTAACAAAAGCCTTTGATAACGATATTGGCGAATTTTGGTCCGCCAAACACAGTCAAATCTATCCACAGCTTAAAACACTTGAAGCCAAAGCCTTACTGACACACACTGATGAAGTAACTGGTGAAAAATTAACACGTAAGCGTTACACCATTACTGAAACCGGCCAAGCCCTACTCAACCAATGGCTGCGTGCACCGACACCAGAATCACACAACGGCAAAGACGAATTTGTATTAAAACTATATTTTATTCAGCAACAAAATGATCCACGTTTGCGGCCAATGCTCATCGAACAACTAATGTTACATGAGCAACGTTTGAACCACCTGACACAGCAATTAACCACCAAATTTCCAACCGGTGCCAACGCCACTGATTTTGGTCATTTTTTGATTTTAACCCACGCTGTACGTCGTGAACGTGATTACACAGTGTGGCTGCAAGATGCACTGCATCAACTTTAAATCATATAAAAAAGGTGCCGATCATCAGCGCCTTTTTTATATGTTCTGCAACAACCTGGCGCCAACAATCCGCACGCTAAATGATCACAAAATACACTTAGCCATCTAGCTAGCAATCGTTATATACTTTTTAAATATAAACATTTCAAAGTTAACTAAACAAGCACTGTTAGCATTTACATTGATATGATTGGTATTAAGGCCATTAAACGGTTTCCTTCCTATTGTTGCAATGAATAAAGCGCTATTTTCTAATTGACATTCATATTCATTTGTAATATATTTAAAATGTTATTTATGTCATACATCCTAATTCATTTAAACAACAAAAAAGCACTTCCAATGAAGGAAGTGCTCAAAACAATCTGATTCAAATGCAATTGCATTTATTTGTTTTTATTATTTGCCGCCTTTTTTCATAGCAGCCATTTGGGCGTAGTTATTCGTACGCTGCTTCATATCGTCAACGGTCTTGTCGAACATCTCTTCAACGACAGCATCGTCTTTCTTCACACCATGTAAGCGTGAGAAACGCGTTTGTGTTTCCAAGAAGTCAGGGATCTTCGTGAAGTCAGCCTTCTTGTAGTCGAA
>NZ_AZDA01000081.1 GCF_001434575.1 Loigolactobacillus bifermentans DSM 20003 | reverse complement strand
GCCCATGATACCGGGGTGACACTGTACTTGGAGAACTTATGGTGAATAATTCAGGCGACAATTTAAAATCGCCATTTCCTACATTTTATAACCGCTCTTTTGCCCTTATTTATGATCTTGATGAAAGTATTTCTGCTCAGCCTGATGACGTAACTCGGCCGCTTCTTGTAATGTAGTTGCTTTTTTATTTAATACATATTGCCCGTGATAACGAAGTCAGGCTAAGTAGCGTCCACTTTGCTTATCAAAAGATACACCGAGTATCCCTGTATGATTACGCTTTGACTTTCTAACCGAATTCAAAAAAACACCATTATCATCCATCAACGCATTAATATTCCCCTGCTCTAGCTTAAAGCTTCGATTTCTTTGAGCATTCTGCTTAGCGGTCTCAGAACATAAACAACCACAGCTTCGTGTGCGTCCCACTCTTAATGACTGTCCATCAACGGTTATTTGATTGCCACAGTCACACTGACACAATATCACCATCCGCTATAGGCATTGATTATAAGCAATTTTAGCCATGATATGGCATTGTAAAGGGAATATTGTTAATTCCGCCAGTTGTCAGCCCAATCATTTCTAACATCGTAGGCGTAATTCCAAGATCAGCGAGATCAGATTGAGAAAGTTGATAACGAATGGATTTTTCATCCCCGTTTTCAACCTTTTGTACCCATTTTGGTTCCCAGAGCAACTCATGACCAATTGCAACCATATCGTACCGGCTAGCTGTTGCTTCCGCTTCCTCGGGTGTTTGTATGCCACCTACAACAATCATCGGAAAGGCACCATCAATAGCTTCCTTTATCACATCATTAACAATTTTGTTTGAACTTGAATCGCGTAGCGGTGTTTGCCACACATCTCCTTGCGATACATGAAGGTAATCAATTTTTGTCTGCTTCAACGCTTGAATAAGCGCTAAAGTATCATCCAAAGTAATACCAGGATTTTCTAGCTCCTCTGGTGAAATCCGATACCCAAGTATAAATGGTGTCTTAGCATACTCCTCAATCATTGAGTTAACTTCATTCACAACTGCTAGCGGGAACTTCATACGCTTTACTAAGCTTCCTCCCCAGTCATCATCGCGTCGATTGGAGTGCGGTGAAAAAAACTGTTGAATCAGATAGGTATTCGCACCGTGAATTTCAACACCATCAAATCCAGCTTGAATCGCACGCCGTGTTGCCTCGCCAAAATCTTTGATTGTTTGTAAAATTTCTTCATTACTTAAAGGACGTGGTGTTTCATATCCTGGCCGCGGTGCAGCAATCGCACTAGCGCTAACGGGTTGTTTCCCACGAAGAATCTTCGAATTGGTCATACGACCTGCACTAAAAATCTGAACGATTGCTTTAGTTCCACCACGCTTCATTGCAGCAGCAAGTTCTGAAAGTCTTGGAATAAATTTGTCATCTGCAATACTTAATTGACCTTCAAAACCTTTGGCCTCTCCATTGACGCCTGCGGTACCAGTAATAAACATTCCCGCACCACCTGCTCGCTGCGAATAATAGTCAATTTCATCACGAGTAACGACACCGTCTTCAAACGACATACGTTCCGTCATTGGGGGAATGATCACTCTATTTTTCAAGGTGATTCCTTTATGCTCAAAAGTCAGTGGTTTTAAAAACTTATATTCTGTCATATTATTAAAATCCTCCTAGAATCAAACTAATCCAAGTGTGGCTGCCCGGTTGAGGCACTTGTGCCACCATCAACTGTTAAAATAGATCCTGTGATGTAATTCGCATCATCCGATGCAAGAAATAACACTGCTGGTGCAATATCTTCTGGATGCGCGGGACGTGCCAACGGGATTCGATTAACATATGGTGATAGTTGCTCATCACTTTGTCCAATCCCTTTAGTCATCTCTGTTAAGGTTAGTGCAGGCGCCACCGCATTAATTCGAACGCCATCAGCGCCCCAGTCTAACGCTAGAGAACGTACAAAACCATTGATGGCATGCTTACTGGCATTATAGACCGCCTGTGCCCAGTCGCCACCAGCACCAGAAACAGAAGAAATCGCCACAAAATTCCCTCGCGTTTTCTTCAATGCCGGATAAGCCGCCTTAGCAAGATAGAAAAAGCCATCAATATTCGTAGATCGAACTCGCTGCCAAGCTTCCTCTGTTGTATCTGATAGAGTAGCATTCGTATAGGCAGCCGCATCGCTAACGACAATATCGATTCTTCCGAAATGATTCTCAGTTTCTAAAACTAATTGTTGCGCGGTTTCTGGTTTAGAAATATCTGCTCCAATTGGGAGCACGCACGTTTTTGGATAGCCTGACACCGTTTCTTGTAATTTTTTAATGCGTCGTCCTGCCAAAGCAACCTTAGCGCCATTGGCTAAAAATTGCTTGACAATTTCTCGCCCAATACCGCTACCACCACCAGTCATCAAAACGACTTTATCTTTTAGATCATACGCATTTGTCATTTGAAATAACCTCCCATTTAATTTGACTATTTTTATACAAACATAATAGTATACGCATTGGTACCACTTTAGAAGTACTGACTTTTTTGATACTGCCTGCAACGCATAGAATATGCCTGACCTGTCGTAACGCAACCAATGGTCCGCATGCTTGTTGTAGCTCATTAAGTCTGGTCATATGCTTTTTGAAGTAGTATCACGATTGATGATTGACCTTTGAAGGAGTCTTGAATATGCAGAAAACATATGAACAAATGATTCGCTGCCACTGCGCTTCTGCCAATACAATGGCACTAATTGGCGGAAAATGGAAAATTATTATCTTAGATCACCTTCGCGATGGCACACAACATTTCAACGAGTTGCAGCGATCGATAGCAGGGATCACACCACACACACTTAGCCAGAATCTCAAAGAGCTTGTTAGTGATGGGCTTGTCTCGCGACAAGACTTCAAAACAACACCACCAAGTACAGCATACTCTCTTGACACCCTTGGAAAGGAGCTACTCCCCATACTCACAGCGATTACTACCTTTGGTGAGAATCACCCACTGATTAAATGAAAAACACAGTGAACGGCTATCACACTACTTAAAAGTGCGATAGCCTTTTTAGAATTGATTACAACGTTGATTTGCCAATACTCTCTGGTAAACGTATGGTCTGAATTATTGGGTACAGCACCAGCAACGCTAAGAAGCCAAAGCAAATACGATATGCAATATCTACTGCCACAAAATTAGCCGACATCGCAATAATGATACTGACAAAGGAAACGCCCATACCCTGGGCTAAATTTTGCATAACCGAATTCAAAGTATTGGCATCATTTCGTTTATCCATCGGAATATCTGCAAAGCTCAAACCATTATACGCGCCTAAACCTAATGATCTAGCAGCTCCAGAAATAGCCGCTAATAACCAAATTGCTACTGCCGGTGTTGAAGGCATGATAAAGACTAAACCAAATGCACTAAAAGCAACTGCAATATAAGCAATCAGCAACGATTTACGATAACCGAGTCCTCGAATCATTGGCGTCGTAAACGGTTTACTGCTTATATTGCCTAAAAAGATAAACAAAACATAAGTCCCAGCTTTGAGGGCTGACCATCGGAAGATATTCTGTAAGAAAGTCGTCAATAGATAAGGCATTGCACCAACTGATAACCACAGGAAAACACCACTAGTTTGAGTGACGCGAAATGATTGAATACTGAATGCCGATAGTGAGAAAAGTACGTTCTTACCGTATCGCAAATGCCGATAGCCAATTATTGCAGCAACAATACCTACACCAATGCCAAACAATGCAATAAAGGTGTATCTTTTTCCATATGTTCCTAGTTCTAAACTACCCAGAATTGTTGCAGACATAATTGCAATTGCAAGAAATCCTTTAACATCAAACACACTACGCTTGAAATTAGTATCCTGATCAATTAAACGTGTTCCAATCAACCAAATCACAATGCCAATGGGTAGGTTGATTAAAAAAATCCACCGCCAATCTAATATGGCTAGAATCGCACCACCGGCAACCGGCGCGATTGCCGGTGCAACTAATGCTGGCCAAATTAGATAACTCGTCATCTGCAACAATCGTGAGGATTCTGTTTTCTCGAGAACAATAATTCTTGCCGTTGGTGTCATGAGTGACCCAAAAACACCTTGAAGCACGCGCATCAGCAATAACATTATAAAGTTAACGGCTAGAGCATTGCCTAGAGAGCTCAAGGTAAAACCCAAAACTGCAACTAACCAAATCCGTCGTTGACCGAAATGTTGACTAATCCACCCGCTAAGTGGAATACAAATTGCGACTGTAATCATATAACTGCTGATAAGTAACGAAGCCGTTGTTGACTGTACTCGCATTGCACGCGCCATTGACGGCAGAGCAGTCGTAACGATCGTTCCGTCCATTATTTCCATAAATAAACTAGCCGCCATCAATAGTGCGACCTTTATTTGCTTTGACATATGAACCTCCATGGCTGTATTTTGCGTTGATTGACGTTAACGCTTACGATCACAGACAAAATTCAGGCGATTCATATTGCATTAAGAGACTTCGATAAACTTATTGAAACCATCAGTGCAACTATGGCAAAAATTGCACCAGTCGGGCCAACACTCACTAATCCAAAGGTCTCAAATGACCAACCAGCCGCCGCTGATTCTAACGCAATTCCGATGTTTGAAAAAATAGAATTAAAAGCGGAAGCAATCACTATTGATTGTGGATATTCACGCTCGGCAATATCCATAAAATGAAGCTGTATCGGTGAGTTATTCAAATACATGGTTAATCCCAGTATCATTACCCCAATCACACCAAGGATCTGATACTGAAGGAACAGCGGAAATGTAACTAAAGTAACTGCCTGGATTGCAAGAAAACATATTATTTTGTAGTAAATCATGATTTACTACAAAATAGCCACCCATCAGATTGCTAAACAATGACATGCCATGATATGCGAATAGAATTGGCGTCAACCCTACAACCTAAATCAGTAACATTCGTAACTGATTACTAAATTTAACCGTTTCCTCCTGCCTTACAAAATGAAGTAACACTATATACAACAGTATTGTTGTAACACCACTAAAAGAAAAGCGCACATCATCCGATGCGCGTGCTCATCTACACACCCTGTAACACACCAAAGGCGCTCACCATATTAAAAACCAGAGAATGTCCAGACAATTTTTCTCGCGGAGCTATAACGACTTCAAACGTGATAACAATCGAAACTGATACGCCTTCACAATTCTCTCTCACCATAAAAACGAGAAAATCTCTAGCTTCTTCACGTTTTTAGATACTATAATTCTTCATGTGTCTTTGGATCTTGATCAGTGACACGACCACCACTGCAATCCAGTGCGACAATTGCCTCAACTTCATTTGCCGTCAATGTAAAGTCAAAAACATCTAGATTTTCTGCTTGTCTAGTTGGATTTTGTGAAAGTGGTAATGGGAGCACTCCCAGTTGAACTTCCCATCGTAAGATAACCTGTGCAGGCGATTTATGATATTTCTCCGCCAATTGTAAAACTGGCGCAAGAGTGAGTAGATTGTGTCCATGACCACCCAATGGGCTCCACGCCTCTGTCAAAATGCCATGACGCTTATCATAGTCAAGCTGATCAACCTGACTAAATGTTGGGTGTAACTCAACTTGATTGACCGCAGGAAATTCTCCGGTATCTGCTTGTAGCCGATCTAAATGTTCTGGAAGAAAGTTTGAAACCCCGATTTCACGAACTAAGCCAAATTTTTTAGCGTCGATTAGCGCCTGCCAAGCCTCAACATATTCATTGCGTTGTGGATTAGGCCAATGAATTAAATATAAATCAAAGTATTCAAGGCCCGTTCGGTAAAGCGACTCCTGAATAGCATTGATTGCTAAATCGTATCGATGGTAGCGACCTGGTAACTTCGATGAAACCAAAATCTGGTCACGAGGCACTGATGACTGACGGATTGCTGCGCCAACAGTACCTTCATTTTCATAGTTATATGCAGTATCTATCAATCGATACCCCGCGCTTAAAGCGCTACTAATCGACTGCACAGCTTTAGCGCCACGAAATCCCGATGTCCCAAATCCAATCAATGGGAGTTGTAACCCGTCGCTTAAAATGTGGGTAGTTTTCATTTCAATGCTCGCTTTCTTAATTAGAATTTTTCTTGTTCTTCAATATCTGCCAGCCGTGACAAAAATAAATAAATAACATGAAGATCGGCCTCACTGAAATCAGACATTTTGCGCTCAATAGTATTGTTTTTAAGGACTAGTAATTCGTTATGTGTCCGCGCAATCGATTTACCGTTAGCAGTTAATGTATAACGTTTGTAACGTGCATCACGTGCATCAACTGTATATGTCACAAGGCCTCTATTCTGTAAAAGGGTTAATTGTTTCGAAAGTGTCCCACGTAATAGTGACAAGTCATCGCAGATTTGCTTTGCAACAGTTTCAGGGTTGGCAAGTAAGTACGACAAAATATGAAAATGTACAGTCGCTAGCCCTTTAGCCATGGGTTGCCGCTGATTGATCCAGCGTTTTTCTTTGTCATTCTTATCGTCCAACATCAGGAGATGGTGATAAATGTTTAGAATCTCACGCTTTGTTGTCACACTGATTACTCCTTTGATTTTTAGTAATTACAATCAAAAACTAGTTTCCCAAGAAACTATAATCAGAATACGTTCATTTTGGTATTTTGTCAAGCAATCAGCCGGCCATTAACGTTCAACTAAAGTGCCACTCAAAATCGTTCCTAACACACAACAATCGTAAGCTCATAATAAAGTATTCCCATTTAAAAGAACCTATTTTATATTTTAGCGTGCAGCCGCACCAATATTTTTTGGTAGTATTAAAGTTTCTATGATTGGATATACAACTAACAAACCTAAAAAAACAAAACATACGCGATATGCTTGAGCCATCGCCATCACTGTACTAAACATCGCGATTACAATACTGACTAGCGATATTCCTAATCCTTGCGCCAAGTTCTGCATGACTGAGTTTAAAGTGTTCGCATCATTACGCTGTTCAAATGGAACGTCTGCAAAACATAAGGCATTATACGAGCTAAGGCTTAATGAACGCATCGCACCTGATATAATTGCTAAACCCATGATCATCCAAGTTGGTGTTTGCACTGTAACAAAAGCTAAACCCGCCGCACTTGCAAAGATAAGTATAAAAGAAATCAACAAATTGAACTTATAACCAAAATTCCGAATCAATGGTGTCGTGGCCGGTTTAATACTTACATTACCGACAAAAATAAATAATACATAGCCACCAGCTTTTAATGCCGACCAATGAAAAATATTCTGCAGAAAAATCGTTAGTAAATAGGGCATAGCGCCTACGGATAACCATAGAAAAAAGCCACTTATTTGTGATGTTCGAAAAGACGGAATGTGCATTGTGTCCAAAGTAAATAATGGTGCAGTCGATTTTTTTAGATGCCAATAGCCGAAAAAGGCAACCAAAACACCAAAAACAATTAATAAACCTGCTAACCAAGCCCAAGCTAAACCGTGGGTGCCTGCTTCAAAACCTCCCAAAATACTAATAGACATTATCGCAATTGCTATAAAGCCTACCGCATCAAAAGGCAATGCTTCATTTACATGATCAGCTTCAATGAGTTGACGTCCAATAAACCAAATCACAACACCAATCGGGAGATTAATCAAAAAAATCCAGCGCCAATTCAAAACTGCTAAAATAGCCCCACCAGCAACAGGTGCTATTGCTGGGGCTAATAGCGCTGGCCAAACTAAATAACTAGTCATCACTAGCAATTGCTCCGGTTTAGTTTTCTCTAACACAATGATCCGTGCAGTTGGTGTCATAAGCGAACCAAAAGTACCTTGCAAAATTCGCATTACAAGTAACATGCTAAAGTTTACTGCTAAAGCATCGCCTAAAGAACTAAGTGTAAAACCGGCAACCGCTAGTAACCAAATCCTTTTTTTTCCAAAGCGCTGACTGATCCAGCCACTTAAGGGGATACAAATCGCAACGGTAATCAGATAAGCACTAATCATCAGAGCGCTACTTGTTGTTGAGATTTGTAGTGCTTTAGACATAGTAGGTAACGCAGTCGTTACAATGGTACCATCCATGATCTCCATAAATAAACTAGCTGCCATTAAAAATGCAACTTTAATCTGCTTTGACATATGAACCTCCCCATTTTGAATACGTGTTAATTAACTTTAACATTTGTGTCATAGTCGCTTTATAAGCACCGATAGAATAGTAATTACCAAATTAATTGTAATAAATCAAACCAAAGCAAAGCCGGACCGATGTAAAAAAATAGCCCAACAGTTAAGGTTAGTTGGGCTATTTCTTCGTTCAAATCATATTTAAAAAATTAAACCTGAATTATGCATATGCATCAAATTGATTGGCCAAATTATCAGTTTTACGTAA
>NZ_AZDA01000010.1 GCF_001434575.1 Loigolactobacillus bifermentans DSM 20003 | reverse complement strand
AAAAAGAGAAAGCCCAATGTAGCAACTTTCTCTTGACTAATGGTAGAAAATAAGCCGCATAACTTTGGCGAGTTACGGCTTAAAGGCAATCATTAGACACTCTTAATTGCTGCACCTTGCCTACAATCACATTAACGATAGGAGATCACAACAAATGATTTTATTTAATTTTACCACACAAGCTAAGAATGAGCACGGCGTTAACTACGCCTATATTACAGCAGCAGTTAACCAGTGTGAGCACCCTGTTTTAGCGGCAGGTGCTGTTTTGAAGCTATTAGACGTTATCAAGACACGGGCAATTGAACAACTGGATGACGTTTTCACCGATGACCTGTTAACGGGTATGGAAGAACTCATTCACGCCAACGTCATCAAGGTTAGCTTTGAGAAAGAAGGTGATCACGAATGAACGACAGTGAATTATCATCACTAATTTACAGCACTAATAATTGTGCTTCTACCCTTTCACTGGTACGCAACGGATTGGATGCAATCAGCATAGTTAGTTCAAACGAAGATTGTGGCCATGACTTTCACGCTAATTATGATGACCTATGCAACGCCCTTTCGTTGGTTATTGATGTGTTGAATCAGCATAGCGACAAGCTGGAAGCTCTCGAATTGAAAGAAGGTGATTGCGAATGATACCTACTAATTTGAACGGTGGTGATGCCTATGCCGATTATTAGGGCCATTCATGACAGTAACCACTATTATACAGTAATCAGCAATCAAGCAATTCACAGCGGCTTAACCCTGGGTGCTTTAGGATTGCTAACTTACCTACTTTCGTATAATGACGGCTGGTATTTTATCCAAAGCAAATTGCAGAAAGATACGGGATTGGGCCAAGTTGCATTTACACGGCTGCGAAAAGAGTTAGAGCAATCAGGATATTTAAGCATTGAACATCATCGCTGGCCTAATGGACTACCTCACAATATCTGGACAGTTAGAGAAACACCACTAACAAATGTGAACAGCGAAACACCGCCAGATAACTATAAAAGTTCAAAACCACTGTCGGCAGAAGTAGAAGCGGACATCAATTCATTTATTGCTGAATCGCCTTTAAAGCTTTCTAGTTCCGATACAACCAGAATATATGAATCAGCCGGTAACTTGTTGAATGCTGGTGCATCAAACAAAGATGCTACAATTTTGATTAAGCTAGCTGTCTTGAAATCTCGTAAGAAAGATAGGCCTGTTGCTTATCTTCAAAATATTGTCAGAAGTTGGATTGCTAAAGGTGTGCTAACCTTTTATGATGCAGATCAAGAAGAAATGGAATCCAACGGTTCTAACTACCAAAGCATGTTTTTACATGAATGGTGTGATGAATCTGAATCTTTAGTAGACAGTCTGGAAAACAATTCAATTAATTGGGATGAAATTTAAAGGGGAAATGGTCGCTTGAGAAAAGCGACTGGTATTCTTTTGATACTTAGTATCTTGATACTTAGTACATTGATACTTATTAGTCATTGATTTACATTCATTGATAACCAATTATTGATAATCAATAGTGGTATTAAAATAGGAAGAAACGGTACCTATCTTATTAGCATGACACTGAAAAAGTGCATAAAAAAGGAGCGCTTGCACGCCCCAGGCACTGTGATTGGATTATTGATCGGATAACCCTTCGGCACCTTCCGTACCTGTATTATAACATGGTTTGCAGTTCAATCATCCACAATTAATTTTGCGAAGGCTTACGAGCGTATAAAAAAAGCTAACCATAAAGATTAGCTCTTAACCAATTAAACCACACTAGACTTGCGAACATGCCGTTACTGGTCGGACAGTAGCGGCTTTTTGTATGCCCTCATTCTAACAGAAAACGGGACAAAGTAAAATCACCTTTTGTGACTTTTCTGCCACTTGTGGCAGAATTTAGATAATAGCGTCCATGATTGTGCCCCTTTATTCAAATATCGGCGATTTTGCAATAAACGTGGTGAGCCAAATTCATGCTAGTATAATATAAGTGGATTATTTAGGCCTATCGTGCCAACTGATTAACTTTGCTATCTATTGAATGTGATTTGACCGCATGAGATTAGAACGGCTTAGAACGCAAATTATGGGGGAATAATGATGATTGATAAAAAGGCAACAATTGCTAAAGCTAAGCAGATACTAGACAAATACCGAGAAGAACGCGGCTATGCTCACATGCCAATTAATCCACGGGTTACAGCGAGAATAAGCAACCAGCCTGTATCAACAGCAGAAAGTGACCCTTACGCATTGGCACGGGTACAGCGTAAAGAAGCGGGCCAAGCCTTCACTGATTATATAGATCAAGCAATAGCAGCATTACCTGTTGAAGAATATCGCTGGATATTAGTTGCTAGGTATTGTGACGGTGGAGACAGTCATCACCCAGACCAGGATGCGCAAGAACGCTTGAACGACATGAATCCAATGTATTACAGCATTTCGCCAACAACATATTATATTAAGCGTGACAAAGCGTTATTAGCGTTAGCCGATATACTAGGCTGTGAAGTATATTAAAAAAGCACCAAACCCATTGGATTTAGTGCTATCGCCGTTCCCATAATTATTTGACAACTTCTTGTATTATATCATGAAGGCGTGTCTTAAATGCATTGTATGGTAGTGTTCCACTAAAAAGGCTGGTTTAGTCACATGGGTTAAGACCGACTATGCCTTAGCCAGCTCATCGACAAATGTTTGCAATCGTGCAACATCATCGGCTTCAGCATCCTGATCGATTTTGACAGTAGCGCTACCCTTTTTAGCACCGGTTGCTTCAAAAGCCGCTTCAAACAAATCGGCTGCTTTGCAGAATGTTGCTGCATGCATTTCTTGATCTCCACTGCCAACGACACCATAAATTTTACCTGAAAGTGTTTCAGATGATAAGTCATTATGAAAATCTTCGAATTCATCAGGTACTTCACCAACGCCGTAAGTATAAGTTGCTACAATTGCAATATCAGCGTCTTCAAAAACATCGCTGTCTGCGTCGTCCGCTTCGATCCGTTCAACGTCTAAGCCAGCAGCTTTCAATTTTTCTTCAAGAATTTCAGAGATGCCTTCTGTGTTACCTGTCATACTTGCATAAACAATTTTTGCTAATGTCATTTGAATCACCCTTCTCACTAACGATCACCAGCTATGCATAGCCCTTCTCGCAATCGATAGGAATAATTTTCTCGAACAAATTTATTATAATGGCTGAACAAACTTTTTGTACAGGCCTAGTTACAACATCATTTTATGTTTTTCTGACGAGTTCCTGTTTTAAAGTGCTTTAATAATGGCATCAATAGCGTCTGTTAATTGAAAAAATAGTAGCAATTCTTGCTTTGGCGTTTCGAAATAATTGAGACTGCTTATCAATAATATGGAAGAATAACATCTGTCTATGAGATGTTGGATATGTCTTTGCCGGATGCTTTGCCACCTTGCTGGTGGTATGCCTGTTCACTATTGGGTGGTTTGTTTGTCAGTTGATTGTCAGGCGTTTGTCAGTATTGGCCCATTTTTGATGTCGGTTCGTTGTCCGTTTGATGTGCAATAAATATGCTGATTGGTATAGAAATAGACTTACTTAGGGATGAAATAGCTAAAGCGCAATGCGCTTAAACAGCTGTAAAATCCATTCTAAGCAAGTCTATTCTTTTAGGTGTGATTACATTCAGAAGACATGATACCCTTTTTATCCCCGCCCCTATAGGCGTGGTTAAGAAGAGCGACACACTATCGTCCACTCGCGGGATGAACGATTTTTCAAACGATTTAGCAAGGGGGCCATAAGCTAAACAAGAATCATTCTAAATAGTGAGCATTGTTGCCATAAGTGGCATTGCATTAATGGATAGGCCAGTGGCGAGCTTGCGTATACATAAAAATAGTGCACATTTTAGGCGAATACTGCTAATTGCATCAAATAGTGATCACACACGCGTCTACCATAAACAAAAAGCCGCCACTCAAATGAGCAACGGCAACAGCGATTCTTCAATATTTAACTGCTAGGTATAACTTCAAGAATCGCAAATAGCTAAGACGCTAAAGTAAGAGGACTGCAATCCTCTTTCATAAGTTTAATCAATTGATGCCCTATGTTCAATGCCTGCTTTCACCTATCTGATTGTCGCAATCACTCAAAAGTGTTTAGAGTAATCAAAAAACCACTACCCAAAAGTAGTGGCCATGCCCCGTCAATTCGCTGTTTTTTTATAAAAAAAGGGTTTAGAAAAAGGTTTAGATTTACTTGAAAAACAATGCTAATTCATGACAATTTATCAGAATTGGCTTGATACAAAAAAATACCAGCATCCTTTCGGAATACCGGTATATCAACGTTTAAAGCTATAAGCGGGTGACGGGAATCGGACCCGCGACGCGAGCTTGGGAAGCTCGAATTTTACCACTAAACTACACCCGCATTGCTAAGTACTATTTAACAACTCATTTAGTATAGCAGATAAAATAGTACTTCGTAAACCCCTAATTTGAAAAAATCATCATTTTTTGGTTATAGGGTGAATTAGCAATTTTAGTATAAGGTTTGAACCTTTTCTTGGACGTCTTGGTGGGCGATAAATTCATCGTAAGTCGTATCTGCACGATCCACAATGCCCTTTGGCCCCACTTCAATAATGTGATCCGCAATGGTTTGAATAAATTGATGATCGTGACTGGTGAAGATCATTGAGCCTGTGAAGTCGATCAAGGCGTTGTTCAAGCTGGTAATGCTTTCCAAGTCAAGATGGTTGGTCGGATCGTCTAACAACAGCACATTGGCCTTGCTCAACATTAACTTGGATAAATAACTACGCACTTTTTCGCCACCAGAAAGCACCGGCACTTCTTTCAAAACTTCGTCGCCTTTAAACAACATCTGGCCTAAAAAGCCGCGTAAGAAGGTATTGTCGCTTTCTTCTTTGCTGGCAAATTGCCGCAGCCATTCTAAAATATTCAAATTATCGCTAAACTCTGGATTTAAGTCCTTCGGCATCGACGCACGATTGGTGGTGACACCCCAAGTGATCGTACCACTATCAGGGGTTAAGGTGCCTGCTAACAGTTGCATTAATGTGCTGGTCGTTGCATCTGAGCGGGAAATCAAAGCTGTTTTATCCCCTGGTCGCAAAATAAAGCTCACCTGATCTAATACTTTTTGGCCATCAATGGTTTTACTGACATTTTCCACACGTAACAAGTCATTGCCCAGTTCACGTTCAGGGGTGAATTTGATAAATGGATATTTACGTGAACTTGGTTTAATGTCATCTAAAGTGATTTTATCCAATTGCTTTTTACGCGACGTTGCTTGCTTGGATTTCGAGGCGTTTGCAGAGAAACGGGCAATAAATTCTTGTAATTGTTGGATCTGTTCTTCTTTTTTAGCATTGGCTTGATTGCGCAATTTTAGCGCCAACTCTGAACTTTGTAACCAAAAATCATAGTTCCCCACAAACAATTCAATACGACCAAAATCCACGTCACACATATGCGTACAAGCCGCATTTAAGAAGTGACGGTCATGGCTGACGATCAGCACCGTATTTTCATAATTGGCTAAAAAGTTTTCCAACCAGCTAATTGTTTGAGGATCCAGCCCGTTGGTTGGTTCGTCTAATAACAGCACGTCTGGTTTGCCAAATAAAGCTTGGGCTAACAAGACTTTAATTTTTTCGCTTTCAGATAAATCTTTCATCAAATGTTGATGTTGCGCCTCTGGAATATCTAAGGATTGCAACAGCTGGCTGGCATCACTTTCAGCGTTCCAACCATCCATTTCGGCAAATTCGCCTTCTAATTCCGCAGCTTTCATCCCATCTGCATCGGAAAAGTCCGGTTTCGCATAAAGCGCGTCTTTTTCCGTCATGACTTGATAAAGGCGATCATGGCCTTGCAACACGGTGTTCATAATCGTTTGATCATCGTAAGCAAAGTGATCCTGTTTCAAGCTACTCATCCGCTCGTTAGGCCCTAATGTCACTGTCCCAGTGGTTGGGGTGAGTTGGCCTTCCAGAATTTTGAGAAAAGTAGACTTTCCGGCCCCATTGGCACCAATAATGCCATAACAGTTACCAGGGGTAAATTTTAAGTTGACGTCGTCGTATAATTTACGATCGGAAAAACGCATGGATACATTTGAAACAGTTAACAATGAAGCCCCTCCTTGTCACGTTCAGTGATTTTAGCTAAATTCATTATTCCATCTTATCAGATTCAGATTGTGGGAACAATCGTCGTGACCAAAAAGTATTCATGAAAATAGACTAAGCGGTTATGCAACACCCGATAAAGTCAAAAAGACACTTGCAGCGCTTGCAAGTGTCTTCGGCTTAATCGTCATCTGACGCATTAATTTTTTGATTCTTAATTTGTTGTGCCGGCGCAATCGCATCTATGCGATAATCATCCGTTCCGGTTTTGACAACTTTAGCTGTGTAACGATAGACTTGAATATGCTCGTCCTCGGTATCTTCATCGTCTGGATTACTGTAAAAATCGTACTCCACATCGTAGGTTACTTTGGCCACATTACGTTTATCAGGTACCACATGCTTCATGGTAACCTGATACGAAACACTATCAACGTTATCATCATCATGATAGCCCCGTGCCATTTTGACATATTCTTGATATTCAGAATTACTGCTACCATTAACAAACAGTTTAGCAAAGTCAGATGGTGCGCTATTATCCCCAGTATCGGTTATATCAGCCACATACCGGTAAACATCATTAAATAAGCTATCTGCATTGGTATGACTGATCACACCGGGAAAGCCAACTGTCAACGTGATGCCATCATCAGTTTCATGAATTTTTTTCGTCTTAGACACAACTTTACCAGCGCTACCTTGGTACTGCAACGTTAAGCCAAGTTGACTGGCCCAAGGATAATCTGAAATGGCCAACATACCGGTGCTGTCCAACGTGCCAACCTTTTTACCATTCAGATAGGCCACCGCGTTCGGATAGCTTTGGACATTAAATGAGACCGTTTTAAGTGATAAGTCATATGCAGTACTGCTTAAAATATTATTGTTACTTTGATTCACCATATGATGACCGCCAACAGTGCCAGCTGCTTTCAAATTATAACGACCTGGCACCAGTGGTGAAAGTACCTTGCTATAATAATCACTGCTTGATGTGGCCGTTTTTTTACCATCGACGTACAATTTTACGTTACGATGATTAGTGGACAAGCGTGGATAAACAGGCTGAACTTGCAACCGATAACGTGGAAAAAACAACCAATAATGGCCTGATTGTAAGTAGCGGTAGCCGCCATCTAATGCTGTCCCATTAAATTGATTATTGTTTTGTAATGCCGTTTGAAACGTGGTCAGTTCACTAGGATATTTTTTAAAATAACGGGTTAATGGCTTCACCGCTTGATCAGTTAATCTCAGCTTTGTATCCGTTGTGATAAATTGCTTAGCAACACCGTGATGGCCTTTTTGAATCGCTGTTACAGTACGCTGCAATTGCCGCTGTGGGGTGTAATAGGTTTTAGCGCTAAAAAAGCCAATGACCAATAATCCTAGTACAACCAAACCTGTATAAAAGGGCCAACGCTTTTTCGGTTGCGTTACTGTCGCTGCTTGCAGTCCGGTTGTTGCAGGCTGAACCGCCTGACCACAATTCGGACAAAATGCTGCACCATCTTGTAGCTTAGCGCCACAATTGGGACAAAATGTGATTTTCACGACGACGCCCCCTAAAACAAATCGCTCCAGTTAAAGTTTCTGAGTAAATTCGTTGCCACCGATTGCATGGCCAGATCAAGCACAATGTAATTAAAAATACCAGTTAAGATCACAGCACCGATCGCCCGATAGATTCGATCAAACTTTTCTTGTTCCGTTTTCAAAACACTGGCGATCATCCCAATATGTAACACAACGCTTTCGACAGCTAATGCGCCAACAAATAACTTCGTAGAAGATAAGAAGCTGGTTAACAAGTCGCTGCTGTTAGTCGCAACCGTTGTTGGCACTAAAAAGGCCGCCAATACGACGACAATGGCCGGCACCAACACATAATTACTGGTATGGGCATAGCGGTTGGTGAAATCAAAAAGCTTCGGTGTCTTTGGGCCGATTTGCATCACATAACTGATCAAAACAGCCCCTACATAAATAATCAAGTATAAGAGCAAGAATTTCAAAAAAGTACTCAATGTGAAAAAAGAAGTGCCATTGGTGGTGACACCGAATAAAGTTGCTAAACTGCTGACACTGGCGCCAGCCGCAATGGCAGTCTGTTCAAAGTGACGCAATAAGACGTAAAATCCCAACGCATTCAGTACCGCTAATAATGCAAAGGTCACCATCCCAAAATAGGCGTGGGCTTGCTGGTCCGTATTAAATGGTGCTTTTAACGAGCTCACAAACCAATGCCAGTAATTGGTGGCAAATTGCTTGGTGTCATCGATTCGCGCCGCAACTTGCGGATTCAGGGTCGCGGTGGCTTGCGCGTGCGTTGCACTTTGCGCCTGCGTGCCATTCTGATGATGGCCCTGCGCAGCCGCTGACTTTGGCGCGGTGGCCGATGTCACCGTTGCCTTTTCTGTGGTCGCCGTTTGTTTCGTGACCTGAGTCGTTGCAGATGAAGCGGGTTGTGTGGGCTGTACCGCCGAAACGGTTGCTTGAACGGGCTTGCCACACGTCACGCAGAATTTCGCCCCTGCCGGAATTTCTGCGCCGCAATGGGTACAATAGTTCATTAAAAAACCTCCTTGTCATTAAGAAACGGTGCACGATTGCTTTTCTGAAGACCGCCTATTTTCCAAATAAACAACCGTCAACAGCATCAATCAAGCCATGTCAATCCCCCTGCGCCACGTGCACGTCGTTTCTCGTGTTAAGTAACACTAATCGTAGCATATAAAACAACCTGTGCTTTGTAAAGCGTTATTTATGAAATAAAACTTTGTTTTGACACGCAAAAACGCCTTACCCCATTGGCAAGACGTTTCAGTTGCAATCAATCTTCAGTAACAGCGTGGCTCCGCATCAGCAGTGCCGCTAAAATAGCGCCGGCAATGGCGATTCCGGCTGAAGCTAAAATCGTGGCGGTCATCCCTTTATCATAGGCCGTCACCACAATTTGTTGCACTTGTTTGATGCCTGGAAAGTTTGCGAATGCTTTGGCAAACACCACTTGGTGACCTGAAAACGGTCCTGCTGTGATCAAAGCACTGTGCACGTGTTTCACCGCGGCAGTTGGCAGACCCGCTTGGTCCAAGTGACCATTTAAATAGGCCTCATAATGGCTGGTTTGGATCAACCCAAGCACCACCACACCAACTGTGGTCCCAATTTGCCGGAACACATTGAGCAAGCCTGACGCCATGCCCATTTCATGCAGTTTAACACCTTCCATCCCGGCAGTATTCAACAATGGATTGACCATCCCGTTCATGATTCCCATCAGCACCATCCCAGGCCATAAATCGACAAAACTCACATCAGGCCCCATTGCGTGTGCCAATAATAGAAAACCAATGCCACCGATCAGCAGACTCCCGCTGATCATCCACTTCTTCGAGAAACGGTTGCCTAAAATTCCCGTAATGGGACCCAGAATCAAGGACCACATACTAATGGTCAACTGACGGACCCCTGTTTGTAGTGCTGAGTAACCAATGTAATTTTGCATTAATCCGGTTAAAAAGGCGTTAAACGCGTAGATGCCTAAGCCTAAGGTTAAGGCCACCAGTGTTGCACCCACAAAATGCCGTTGTTTAAACATGGTTAAGTTCATCATTGGGTCTTTGACCTTTAATTCCACGACAATGAAAATAATCAGTAACAAAATTGCGGCCATTAACCAGCCAGCAATGCGCAGATTGGTCCACGCCCAGTGAGAATGATTTTCTTTTTGGATCAAGCCAAAGATCCCGGTAAATAAGGTTGCCGCTGATAATAGCATGCCTAAAAAGTCGATGCGCTGTTTGGCACCATAACTTGGCGTCTCTTGAATGTAAATGGCAGACATCACTAAGGCAATCAGCCCAATCGGCACGTTCACAAAGAAAATCGACGACCAGCCAAATTGTCCCACTAAGTAACCGCCGACTAATGGTCCAGAAGCGGTGGACAGCCCAATCACTGACCCTAAAATGCCTAGCGCTGTACCGCGCGAACGCCCTTCAAAGTTAGACGCGGTTAACGCCATCGACAAAGAATTCATCCCCGCGCCACCAACGGCCTGCACCCCACGGCTAATATCCAGCACCATTAATGAGGAAGCCATCCCGTTTACAGCGGAGGCGGCAATAAAGATCACCATGGAGATCATGAAAATCTTTTTACGGCCGTACATGTCCCCTAATTTTGAAACAATCAATAAGGTAACGGCAAACATTAACGTATAAGCGTTTAAAACCCATTGTAAATTCGTAAAGGTGGTGTTCAACTCAGTGGCCATGGTGGGCAGCGCCACGTTCACAACCGTGACATCCAGTAAACTCATGAACACCCCTAATGACATGGCGGTTAACGCCAACCATTTTTTATTCTTTTTCATGATCTAACTCCTTTAATTGCGTCTCGATCCAATCTAACTTGGTTTGACTTAATTGTTGGTTCAAATGAATATTGCGAATGCCCCAAGTAAAATAGTCATTCGTTGGAACATCGGCTTGTTCTTGGCGCACATGTTCTTCACCAATGTGATAATGCGTGAGATCCTCTTGCACAAATTCCCGATAAGCCAATAAAATTTGCCGCTGTAACGCCGGTTCAACTGCTGGCAACGCGCGGATCTTGCACCGATAGATCGATTCCGTTTTAGTATTACGCGGAACAGGTTGTTGTAATAATTGCTTTAAATGCGCCATTCCTTGTGGCAATAAGTGCGCCACTTTTTCATCCCGCGCACTGTCGGTTTCCCGCAAGGCAATGTCTCCTTGTTGTTCCAATTGCTTCAAAACCGGATAAATCGCGCTATTTGTCACTTTATGGCGCGGAATATCCATATTTTCCCAAATGATCCGCAACTTGTAGCCTGACATATCCCGGGCTGCTAACGAACTTAAAATTAATAAAACGTAAATGCTGATCACCTCACCTGTTTTTTTGACCTATTGAATGATAGGTCAAAAAAACAGGTCTGTCAAGCAAAAAAATAAAATGCATTTCGCTTTTACCAATTGAATTGAGACACGCCTCCTGGCACTTATGCATGGCACACTGCTTAAATCAAACTGCCGTACTAACGCACCGCCTAAATGTGCTATGCTAAGAAGCGAAAGGCGGTGCTGTCATGGATGTTGCCAAACAAGAATTATTGGCACGAGTCGCTTACCTTTATGACGTTGAAAATCAAATCGCAAAAACATTGGACATTTATTGGACCACCATTAGCCGTTTGCTCAAACAGGCTCGGGAAACGGGTGTAGTCACCATTTTGATCAACAGCGGTATCAATTGGAAATGGCGCTTAAACAACGGTTTCAATTGCAACACTTGATTTTATTCCCACAGCAGGCAGCCGCCAACCCAGCTGCTTAAAATCAGGCCCTGGCCTTAGCAGCCGCAATATATTTAAAACGGCTGATTCGGCCCCATGCAGTGATGGACTTTGCTTGGGGATCTGCTTTGGCCAAAATGATTGGCCAACTGCAACAACCTGTTCAAACAGCGGCGACTTTTGTCCCACTAGTTGGTGGTCCTCGCCCAATACCATGTTAATGGCATCGTTTATGCTGCTGCCCGGCAATTTGACGGCCGTCGTTGATTTGTGGACGCCACTGCTGTGCAGGAATCCAAATACGTGCGGGATGGCATTATCAACGCTCAATACTTTCAAATCATTCAACACTGTTGGGACCAACTGGACATTGCGTTTGTGGGGATTGGCGGGCCTTTAACCAAAACCACCAGTCGTTGGCGGAATCTGTTAACTGACGCTGATCGGGCCATATTACAGGAACGTGGCGCGGTGGGCGACTGCTGCTGCACCTTTTACGACCGCACTGGCAAGATTCTCACCGGCGAGCTTCTGGATCGGACGATTGCCATTCCATTTGCCAAACTAAAACGCGTGCCGCAAACCGTGGGCGTGGCACGCGCATTGGCAAAAGTACCAGCGATCAAAGCATTGCTAGACATGCAGCTCCTGAATACCCTGATCATAGATGAAGAAACTGCGCAACGGCTACTGACTGTTGCCGATTAGAAAGGACAGCTTAATGGATCTTAAAAAGTTAACCGCTTTTGTCGACTTAGCGGCTTCCCTAAATTACACCGCCACCGCGGCCCATTTGTTTACCACGCAAGCCACGATTTCAAAACAAATCTTAGCCTTGGAAAAAGAACTCGATGTCACACTTTTTGACCGCCACCATCGGCAAGTGCAACTGACTAAAGCCGGACAGGTCTGCCTGCCTTGGGCGCAAAAAATGGTCACCGCACAACAGCAAATGCAGGCCGCTTTAGCCCAAGAAAAACAAGTGCAGTGCTTGACCATTCGCGGCATTCCGTCCATGGCCCACTACCCCGCTTTTCAGTGGCTCAGTCAATTTCACAAAGCTTATCCCAACATTCAATTACATTTTTCAGAAGCTGAAAGCTATGAGTTACTGCCAAGCCTTCAAACCAAGGCCAGTGACATTGTGTTCATGCGGCTTTTTCCAGATAATCGGGTGCCAGGTGATAAACTAATCACTGCCACCGATCATTTTGTCGTGGTGTTGCCAAAGCACCACCCTTTAGCAGATGCCAATCAATTAACGATTGCTGAAATTGCCCAGCAGGAATTATTGATTCTCAATCAAACCACCAATCTTTATCAACCGATCTGGCAACGTTTGATTGCGGTGAACCCCCACCCCCACATTGTTTATGAAGGGCAGCGCATCGACTTAATGCTCCAATTGGTCCAACAAGGCCTGGGCATCGCCATCACCATGGCGCAAACCTTAACGGCGGAAAGTCGCGCCACTTTGGAAGTCATTCCATTAAGTGATGCCCCGGTTAGCCAGTTAGCCTTTATTCGCCGCCACCCTGCACCGCCACAAACCCAAGCGTTTTGGTCATTTTGTCAGCAGCAACTGGCACATGCCACTTTGGAATAGTTAACGGCTTAACTTGAATTGAACCCTACCCTTTAACAGTTCATAATGAACCTAACAGTTGTTTAACAGAAAGGATGATTCGATGACTTATGATTTACGGCGCGTTTTAGCAGAATTAAAAGAACAACCTGGGCAATACCATGAAACCGACTTGGAAATTGACCCTAACGCTGATTTAGCTGGGGTTTACCGCTATATCGGTGCTGGCGGTACCGTTCAACGCCCGACACAAGAAGGCCCTGCCATGATGTTTAATACCATTAAAGGTTTTCCAAACAGTCGTGTACTGATTGGGGCACTGGCCAGCCGCAAGCGTCTCGGTGCGATTTTGCATCATGATTGGCGCACATTAGGGCATTTGTTAAATGAGGCCGTTGAACACCCAGTGCCACCAGTGACGGTTGCCCACGATGTCGCACCTGCCCAGGAAGTGGTCCAATTGGCCAGTGAACCAACGTTTGACATTCGCCGGATCTTAGCTGCCCCAACCAATACGCCCCTTGATGCAGGCCCGTATATTACCATGGGCGTGGTGTATGGCTCGAGTCCTGATGGTCAACAAAGCGACGCCACTATTCACCGCATGGTGCTGGAAGATCGGGACACCATCGGTATGTACATTATGCCCGGCGGCCGTCATTTAGGCGTTTTCTTAAAGGAATACGAGGCTTTAAACAAACCCATGCCGATCACCATTAACATTGGGTTGGATCCTGCCATTCCGGTTGGTGTGACCTTTGAGCCACCGGCAACACCACTGGGCTACAATGAATTACAGATTGCCGGCGCGCTACGTCATGAGCCCGTTCAACTGGTGCCAGGTGTAGCCGTTCAACAAAAAGGTTTGGCCCAAGCCGAATGGATCATTGAAGCTGAGATCATGCCAAATCAGCACATGCAAGAAGATATCAATACCAACACTGGTTTTGCGATGCCTGAATTTCCAGGTTATAATGGCGACGCCAATCCAGCTGTGAATGTGGTGAAAGTCAAGGCTATTACCCATCGGGAAGATCGGCCCATCGTCCAAACCATGATTGGCCCTTCTGAAGAGCATGTCTCCATGGCCGGTATTCCCACCGAAGCATCGATTTTAAACTTAGTGGACCGCGCTATTCCGGGCAAAGTAAAGAATGTTTACAACGCCCCTGCCGGTGGTGGTAAATTAATGACCATTATGCAGATCCACAAAGACGATGAAGCTGACGAAGGGATTCAACGCCAAGCCGCCATTCTGGCCTTTTCAGCCTTTAAAGAACTGAAAACCGTGATTTTAGTCGATGATGATGTGGATATTTTTGATTGGAACGATGTGATGTGGACGATTAACACCCGCTTCCAGGCTAACCGTGACATTATGGTCTTGGAAGGCATGCGCAATCATCCGTTAGATCCTTCTGAACGGCCCAATTATGACCCCACTATTCGCATTCGCGGTATGAGTTCAAAATTAGTGCTAGATGGCACGGTGCCATTTAATTTAAAAGACCAGTTTAAACGCGCCAGCCTGAAAGAAATGCCAAATTGGCGTGATTATTTAAAATAGAGGTGTTGACATGAAACGGATCGTCATCGGAATCACAGGTGCTTCCGGTACCATTTATGGCGTACGCTTATTAGAAGTTTTACAGGCCAATCCGCAGGTTGAAACCCATTTAGTCCTGAGTAAATGGGCAAAAGCCAACTTAGCCATTGAGCTGCCTGACTACACGCCCAAAGCCGTTAAAGCATTGGCCGACGTGACCTATTCTGAAAATAATATGGGTGCAGCCATTGCCAGTGGCTCCTTCCAACACGACGGCATGGTGGTAGTCCCTGCCAGCATGAAATCCGTTGCGGCTATGGCCACTGGCCTAGGTGATAATCTGATTGGTCGCGCCGCTGACGTGACCTTAAAAGAAAAACGACCACTGATCGTGGTTCCTCGAGAAACGCCGCTGAGCCAGCTACATTTGCGCAATCTGCTGACCTTAGCCGACATGGGCGTGACCATTGTCCCACCAATTCCTGCTTTTTATAATCGGCCACAAACCATTCAAGACTTAGTGGATCATACCGTCATGAAATTATTAGACCAATTACACCTTGAAAATGACCTGGTCCCACGCTGGACTGGCTTCAACGAGGCGTAAGATGACCACACAATTTCAAGCAACCCAAACAGACGTGACCTTAACCCTAACCGTTAAATGGCAAAACGCCGATTTGTTAATCGAACTCACCGGTGGCGATGTCCCGCATTACGGCGTGGTCACAGCGGTCAGTCAAGCCACGGCCCCGCAAACCATTAGCCTCCCGAGCCGACCAGGCCATGTCCATCAAGAAGGCCAATTATCGGAACAAGTGGCAGCCGTGATTCGCCCCGTTTTACCTGGCAATGCGATGATCGTATGTGGCGTCCACGTTGACAAGATTCGCCCTGACCAAATGCAAGCCATTTTTAAGTTAACCCAACAACTGGCCCAACAATTAAAAAATTGGTGTCGCACACAACACCCTGTGATCAAAACAGAACACTTTCAATAGCAAACAACGCCTGCTGCAAAATACGCAACAGGCGTTGTTTTACTGATTACGATGGGCTTGCCGTGATTCACAAATTGACGGTTGGTAAAATCGTCCAATTAGTCGCTGAACCTGATAACCTTTATGATGCCCAAGTGGTCGCCATTGATGACAAAACTCATCAATTAGATGCTATGCCTCATCAGCACAATGCGTGGCTCAACAAGCTTTTGCATTTTGGTTATCAAGACGCCCTTGAAGCGCATATCCAAACGGCAAATCTCGAAAATCATCCCGAACGCCAATTTCGAGTGGCTGTTCAGCTTAAAAACAACAAAATGCATTAAAAAATGCCTGTCTCACTGAAGTGCCCTACAATTGTTAGACAAGAAGTCTAATGATTGTGGGGCTTTTCT
>NZ_AZDA01000080.1 GCF_001434575.1 Loigolactobacillus bifermentans DSM 20003 | reverse complement strand
AAAATACTGATTTAATAGGATTTATCGTGTGGCTAATTTGTTCTTGCAATTTGGGGTTTACATTTTCACTATAAACTCATCTGGTTTTTTTGTAAATGCTTTCATTTACTTTAAATCGACACAATTTCGTGAAAACTGTCTTACATTAGTAACTACGGGAAATCTTTTGAAAATAATTTTTTCACAATGAAAGGATTTTATAAAGGTATAGGGCCTTAAGTAATTGTGTAAGCGATGAAAGAATGACTTTGGTCAAAGTTGAAGTTTTACTTGAGATTAAAATCGATGGTCTACCTGAATTTGTCGGTAAATGGAGGGATTTCGTGGTAAACTTCAGATGGAGAAGCTTGCCAATAAATGAAAAAGGAAACGCTCATGATTACAATAAAAGATATTGCGCGTCGGGCTGGTGTCTCAGTCTCAACCGCCTCACGTGCGCTAAATAATAATTCAAGAATTAGCCTTAAAACGCGTGAACGAATCCAAAAACTCGCCAAGGATCTTGATTATCTGCCAAATTATACCGCTAAGAACCTGACTCGCGGTGAAGCAAACGTCGTCGGAGTTATTTTTCCAACGGTGGAAAGTTCCTCACCGGAGAATCCGTTCTATATTGATATGCTCCGAGGCATCAATCAGTCGCTAGTCGCCCGACACTATGTTTTATCAATTGCGATTGGGAGCCGAGTTGAAGAGGTCCTTGCTAACGTGACGGCCATGGTTCAACAGGCAAAGGTCAAACGGTTCGTTCTACTATATACGGATGAGAATGATCCGGTCGTTGACTATTTGCGTCGCGAAAATTTGGACTTTGTGGTTATTGGTCAGCCAGTTGGAGATTTGCCGGATCGATACGTCGATAACGACAATGTTCAGGCTGGGCGAGATGCCACAATGGCAATTCTTCAAAATGGCGGGGTTCGAAACCCACTATTTGTTGAATCCGAATATGAGTGGCAATACGAGCGAAATCGCCGAATGGGCTACGAAAAGGCGATGGCGGAAGTCCAATTAGAACCGCTAGTATTTAGATTACCAAAACGCGTTTCTGAAACAGCAGTCGAGGTATTTTTGAATCAGCACCAAGAGGTCGATGCGGTAATTGCAACCGACGATGTTGGCTTGCTGCGGTTTAATCGGGTTTGGAGCAAAATTCGACACACAAAGAAAATTCCGATGATGAGTTTCAATAAGAGTGAGCTACTAGCGTTGATTGACCAAGATGTCCGCATGGTTGATATGCGGCCGGAAATGCTGGGCAGTCGCGCGGTAGAATTGTTATTTACCGATCGAAATGTTCAAAAATTAATTGTGCAGTACGAGTTGTGAGCAACAACTCTTTTTTATTTTATTTTTGTGCAAACGGTTGCACAAATTATCAAAGCGGTTTATAATTCATTTTGTTAAGAAAAATGGGTTCACATAAACCAAATAAACAGGGAGTGACAAATCATGGAAAATGATTCAGCACAAGGCAACACGGCTACAACGCCAAAAACCAAGCCAATGCCAAAATTGTCTATCGCGACAATTTGGATGATTAGTTTCGGATTCTTCGGTGTTCAAATGGCTTTCTCTTTACAATCTTCACAAATGGGGCGGATCTTCCAAACTTTGGGAGCTGATCCAACCAAATTAGGTTTCTTCTTTATTCTTCCTCCACTAGCAGGTTTAGTGGTTCAACCATTAGTTGGCTATTATTCAGATAAAACGTGGATGCCTAAAATTGGTCGTCGATTACCTTACCTTTTGATGGGATCGTTAGTCGCCGTCATCGTTATGTTCTTACTACCAAACTCTGGTAGCTTAGGATTTGGTTATGGATCACTTGCAGCACTTTGGTTCGGTGCCATCACAATTCTCTTCATGGATTTATCGTCTAACGTTGCCATGCAACCATTCAAGATGATGGTCGGGGACATGGTGAATGATGAGCAAAAAGGATTTGCTTACTCAATCCAAAGTTTCTTATCAAATAGTGGTTCAGTGCTAGCTGCAATTTTCCCATACCTCTTAACTGGTTTGGGTGTTGCTAACATTGCGCCAAAGGGTGTCATTCCGAACTCAGTTATTTTCTCATTCTATACAGGTGCCGTTATCTTAGTTATCTGTAGTGCCTTCACTATTTTGAGAGTTAAAGAATATACACCCGCAGAATATAACGCCTATCACGGTATTACTGAAGCAGATGTTCAAGAAAAAGTTGGTTTATTTACACTTTTGAAACGTGCTCCTAAAGTATTCTGGACGTTAACTCTTGTTCAATTCTTCTGCTGGATGGCCTTCCAATACCTTTGGACTTATGGTGCAGGTGCCGTCGCCAAGAACGTTTGGCGCGCAACAGATCCTGCAAGTGCTGGCTATCAAGCCGGTGCCAACTGGTTCGGTGTTCTATCCGCAATTTACGCTTTAGCTGCCGTTGTTTGGTCATTAGTTCTTGCTAAGATGCCAAATGACAAGCACAAGCCAATGTACGCAACTAGTTTAGTATTAGGTGCCGTTGGGTTTGCCTCAATTTTCGTTGTTCATAATCAATGGGTTCTCATCCTCTCATTCTGCTTGATTGGTATTTCATGGGCCGCAATGATGATGTTCCCATTCACCATTTTGACCAACGCACTTTCAGGTGCCAACATGGGCTCGTACCTTGGTCTATTCAACGGAAGTATCTGTTTACCACAAATCGTTGCTTCAGTATTGAGTTTCGCTTTGTTCCCATTGATGGGCTCATCAATGCCAGGGATGGTTCTCTTAGCCGGTATCTTGATGTTAGTCGGTGCCTTCTCAGTAAGCAGTATTAAAGAAGTATTCGCATAAAAATTAAAGGAGTCTGAATGATGAAACGAACATTTGACGTATCACCGTGGCACATTGTGACCACTAAACTTAATCCAGACGATAAACGTCTTCAAGAATCAATGACCAGTCTTGCAAATGGTAACCTCGGCATGCGTGGATTCTTTGAGGAAGGTTACAGTGGCGACACGCTTCCCGGAATCTACATTGGTGGCGTTTGGTTTCCAGATAAGACAAAGGTTGGCTGGTGGAAAAACGGCTATCCTAAGTACTTTGGCAAAGTGATTAATGCAATCAACTTTATCAAGGTTGGCATTAAAATCAACGGTGAAGTTGTTGATTTGGCTAAGGACAAGGTGAGTGACTTCAACCTTGATTTAGATATGCAACAGGCCGTTCTCGAACGGGCTTTCACTGTTGAAAAGGGTGGCGCAAAGGTTCAGATTTCATTTGAACGATTTGTCAGTGCTGCAACTAAGGAACTCGTTGTTCAAGGGATTATCTTGAAGAATGTGGGTTCTAAAGAAGCTAAGGTTGAATTCAGTTCATCCGTTGATGCTGATGTACAAAATGAAGACGCCAATTACGATGAAAAGTTCTGGGACGTTTTGAAAGTTGCTAAGACTGATAATGAAGCCGAAGTTATTGCGGAAACAAAGCCAAACGACTTTGGAACACCACAATTTACGGTTGGTGCTTTATCAACAGTTGTCACGGACTGGAACAGTGAGTCTGCAGACCAAACCGATGTCTCAGCGACGAACCATTTTAGCGGAACACTGGCTGCTGGTGAGCAAACAATTATCCAGAAGCGCACAGTTGTTGTGTCATCACGTGACTTCCCTAAACAAGCTGATCTTGAGGCTCGTTTAACCCAATTAAATAAAGAAATTTCTGCAACATCATACAGTGATTTATTCAACGCCCACAAAGCTGTTTGGGCAAATCGCTGGAACGTTTCTGATGTTAAAATTGCTGGCGACGATGAAGCGCAACAAGGAATTCGTTTTAACCTATTCCAGCTCTTCTCAACGTACTATGGCGAGGATTCTCGTTTGAACATCGGACCTAAAGGCTTTACCGGTGAAAAATACGGTGGTGCCACATACTGGGATACAGAGGCCTTTGCGGTTCCCGTTTACCTTGGTGTTACGGATCCAAATGTTACCAAAAACTTGTTGAAGTATCGTTACCAACAAATTGACGGTGCCTTCCATAATGCTAAGGAACAGGGCCTTAAGGGTGTTTTATACCCAATGGTTACGTTTGATGGGATTGAATCTCATAACGAATGGGAAATTACATTTGAGGAAATTCACCGTAACGGCGACATTGCCTACGCAATTTACAACTACACAAACTACACTGGTGACAAGTCATACGTTCAGCATGAAGGCGCCAAGGTCTTAACGGAGATTTCACGTTTCTGGGCTGACCGGGTTCACTTCTCAGAACGGAATGGCAAGTACATGATTCATGGTGTTACTGGCCCTGATGAGTACGAAAATAACGTTGATAACAACTGGTATACCAACATTTTGGCACAATGGACGTTGAAATATACGCTTGAAATTTTGCCAGAGGTTGCACCAGAAGTTGCTAAAGACTTAAACGTCACTGACGCTGAAAAGAAACAGTGGCAAGACATTGTGGACAGAATGTACCTTCCTGAAGACAAGAAGTTAGGAATTTTCGTTCAACACGATGGCTTCCTAGACAAGGATATCAAGCCAGTCAGCTCACTTCCTAAGGATCAATTGCCACTTAACCAAAACTGGTCATGGGACAAAATTCTTCGTTCACCATACATCAAACAAGCCGATGTTCTTCAAGGAATCTGGGACTTTATTGATGACTTTACACCTGAACAGAAGAAAGCCAACTTTGATTTCTATGAGCCATTAACGGTTCATGAATCAAGTTTGTCAGCTTCAATCCATGCCATTTTGGCAGCTGATCTTCATTATGAAGAAAAGGCAACCGAATTGTATGAACGGACAGCTCGTCTCGATTTGGATAACTACAATAATGACACGGTCGATGGTTTGCACATCACAGCTATGACCGGTGGCTGGTTAGCCATTGTTCAAGGATTCGCTGGCATGCGAGTTCGCAACGGTGAGTTACACTATGCACCATTCCTACCTAAGAAATGGCAGTCATACCAGTTCCGTCAATTGTTCCGCGGTCGTTTGATTGAGGTAACGGTTGATCAGTCTGGTACGAAGCTTGACTTGCTCGATGGCGACCCAATTACGGTTGACCTCGATGGTAAGAAGGAAGAGCTTAAATAGGACTAAAAAAAGGGCAAGAGTGGGAAACTGCTCTTCGCCTTTTTTATTAAAAGAAAGTGGGTGAGACTGGTGGAATCGACTGTTAAAGATTTTGGCCATTTAGAAAATGGTGAGTTAGTCAAAGAATTTACGATTACAAATAAAAATGGTGTGAGCCTCCGCACAATCAGTTACGGAGCAACCTGGACTGGCTACTTTGTGACACCAGAGAAGAATATCATTTTAAATTTTGATAACGTGCACGAATATGAAACGAATCCCTTTCATTTAGGAAACACCATTGGTCGGGTGGCAGGACGGTTGAGCGGCCATACGTTTAACGTCGCTGGATTCAGGGTCAATTTGAAGCCAAACGAAAATAAAAATGTGCTACACAGTGGTAACACGGGCATTGATCGGCTCAATTGGCATGGCGAGATTATTCTAGACGACCAATCTGCCAAAATTCGATATACCATGCAACAGAAAGCAATTTTTCCTGGGACGTTGGAAATGGCCATCACCTATTCTTTAGATGAGGATAACCATGTTTCCGTACAATATGAGGGACGCAGCAACGTGGAAACCCTATTTAATCCGATGACGCATGTTTACTTTAATTTGGATGGACCGGACGCGCCAATCAAGGATGAATTCTTGAAGATAGTTGCGGATAGGCATATCGTGGTAAATGAAGAAAAGATTCCAACGGGTGAAATACAGGTCGTTGAAAATACCCCGTTTGATTTTACAAACCTTGTTAAGCTGGGCGATCAATGTGAAAAACTTGGCGGCAACGAACAGTTTGATGATGCCTTTAAAAAGCCGGATACATCGCTAGGCGTAACACCAAGCTTGTTACTAGTTGATAGCGCAAAGCAGCATCAATTAGAAATGGGCAGTGATCGCAATGGCGTCATTATTTTTAACGTCAATCCCGATTGCATTGGCAAAGATGCGGATTGGCTTGCTGCTCATCCAGATAACGGACTGGCTGTGGAATTACAAACGGTCCCAGATGCGATTCACCACGACGGATTTGGCGACATTGTTTTACCCGCTAATCAAACTAAAACTTACACATCAACTTATTACTATTCGGAGGGATAACCATGAAGTTTGAAGATATTAAGGGATTTGCATTTGATTTGGACGGCGTCATTGCTGATAGTGCCCGATTGCACGCTAAGGCATGGCACCAAACGGCGGATGAAGTTCATTCAGAATGGACACCAGAACTAGCGGAAGCCTTGAAGGGTGTCAGCCGCATGGATTCACTGGAAATGATTTTGAAGGCGGGTGGCCATGAAAATGACTACACCGAGGATGAAAAGGTGGCTTTGGCTACCGAAAAGAACACCAAGTATTTGAAGCTGGTTGAATCATTAACGCCAGATGACGTGCTACCAGGGATGAAAGCCTTCTTAGACGAATTAAAAGCTAGCGGCTATAAAATGTCCGTCGCTTCAGCCTCAAAGAACGCCCCTGCAATTTTGAAGCAGTTGAAAATTACCGACTACTTTGAAGGCGTGGTTGATCCAGCCAAATTGCATGCCGGAAAACCAGATCCAGAAATCTTCAGTTTGGCGGCCGGTGTGATGGACTTAGCACCAGAAGTTGTTGCCGGTCTAGAAGATTCAGGTGCTGGCATTAAGTCAATTAATGCTGCGGGTGAACTTTCAATCGGGATTGGTAATCAATTGATGGAAGCGGATGTGCGCTTTGCGGATACGAGTGAAGTTTCGTTAAAAAATATTAAAGCTAAATTAGGCTAATCATTGAGCCGGCACTGTTTTTAGGGCTCTCTGTCAAATCCTGTTGATAGATAGTTTTACAGAACTAGAAGCTAAGCGGCTTCTAGTTCTGTTTTTGTATTTGGTTTTGTTCTCGTTTGTTGAAGCTTAATCCGCGAGATTAAATGATGGAAATTTCTAAATCCAAACGCAGTCCGCTGAATCTGCTTAATCATCCGATTAATACCTTCAATTGGACCGTTAGAATACTTAGATTCACTGGCATTCAAGACAATTTCCAGATTACTTTTAAACGTTTTTAGTGTTTCCTTCATTTGAAAACTTAGGTTTTCATTTTTGTAGAGATAGTAGACAATGCCATCTTTGTCATGATTTTTAAGACAGGACATGATACCTTGCAGCGCATCGTATGTGCTCGAAATAGTGTCATCAGTGTCAAGCTCCATTTGTACTCGCCCTTGTTGAGTTAACTGCTGTCGTAAATGACGATCATAGAAAGTTTGGCTGACTTCTAGTTCATCAAAGTGCTTCAAATATAGTTTCCATGAGAACTTAAGCAGTCGATATTCGATAGATTTCTTGTCATATTTTTTCATTGTCTGAACTCTAGTCTGGTTGAATGCCCGCGTCATCATGGCGATAATGTGGAATCGATCAACGACAATTTCTGCGTTTGGAAACATTTCCTTAACGATATCTTTATAGTAACTATTGAGATCCAGAGTTACGGTTTGAACCCGTTTTCGGGTATTGATATGGAATCTATTAAAGTACTCAATAATGCTTTTTTTACGCGCGTTTTATAATCAAGTTAGCCAAATACTTTTAGCTAATTGGTAGATTGCAAATTTAATCCGAATTTTTGGACAAATTTGTCAGCATAACCTGATA
>NZ_AZDA01000079.1 GCF_001434575.1 Loigolactobacillus bifermentans DSM 20003 | reverse complement strand
TGGTGTAGCAGCATTCTCGTTAAGGTTTAGGAAAAGATATGCATAATTCAGGTTAACTGTTACGGCGATTGCAGCAATGGGCTTAAACATCGCCACCCTAGGTTCAACGGTTTTTGCGGCAGATGGTGATACAGCAACAACGGCTACGCCAACAACAACTAACGGAACCATTAACTTAACCACTCAAAAAGGTGACGATGGTAAAACTGACAAAGACATTACGTTGGATTCAGCGCCAAACATTGATTTTGGTGAACACAATATTGACACAAGTGCCCAAACTTATACTGCTGAAAACATTGACACACCGATTCAAGTTACCAACCCAGGGGTTAACTCTGGCTGGACGGTAACGGTGGCAGCTTCAGAATTTAAAGGTGACAATAGTCATACCTTAAAAGGGGCTGTTTTAACGATTGGTAAAGGTACAGTTAGTACAGCTGAGGCCAACCAAAGTACCGCCCCAACAGCTACTGCCGTCACCACTAACAGCAGTGCGCAAACCATTTTCTCAGCCGCTGATGGCAACACTGGGGTTGGTGTTTGGCAATCCATGCCTGATAAAACAACCACAACCTTAGCGGTACCAGCCGGGAACGTTGCGGGTTCTTACAAGGCTGACTTAACTTGGACGTTAACCAACGCACCACAAAATTAAAATAAATTTAGTATTTTCGGTATAGATTTGCTATACTGAAACTAATAAAGCGCGTAAGCGGGCGTTAGCTGTCAGCCATTCGGGATACTTGGTCCTAAATGCGCGGGTTAACGCCTTTTTTATGCTTAAAGAGGAGAAGTTATGGTGAAAAAATTATGGTTAACGTTCGTCGCGTTATTTTGGGCGCTGCTGTTATTACCGGTTAGCGGCGTTCATGCGCAGACGCTGCACTATTCGGTTAGTGCAGAATTGCCTAGCAATCAGGTCGATGCGGATCTCAGTTATTTTAATTTGAAAGTCACCCCTGGCCAGCAACAGAACTTAACGATTCGGATTCAAAATACGGACAGTTCGGCCCATCAGTATCGGGTCAGTGTCAACCGCGCCGCAACGAATATCAATGGCGTGATCGATTACACCAAGCATAATGTGAAACAGCCCAATTCATTAAAGGCGAATATCGAAAGCATGGTGCCACAGCCTGAAACGGTGACGGTACCGGCTAAAACCACAAAAAATGTGAGTTTGACCTTAAAAGCCCCGCAAGAAGCGTTTCAGGGGATTGCCTTAGCCGGGATCCAGGTTGCTGAATTGGATACCAGCGCCAGTAATCAAAAGAGCAAGGGCCTAAGTTTAACCAACAAATTTGCCTATGTGATTGGCTTGCAGGTTCAAACGCAAGCAGATGTGACCCATGTGAAGCCCAAACTGGTGCTTCATTCTGTCAAAGCCAAACAAATCAATTATCGGAATAACGTTTCAGCGAATTTAGAAAATACACAACCGACTATCATTCATAAATTGAAAGTCAATGCCAAAGTTTTAAAACGCGGTAGCACTAAAGCGGTCTTTCATATGAAGAAAGCCAACATGAGTGTGGCGCCTAACAGCGCATTTGCCTTACCGATCAATGCCAATAACACGCCCTTAAAGGCTGGCAAATACACCTTGGATTTAACGGCCACTGCCAGTAACGGCAAGTATCATTGGCACTTCACCAAGAACTTTACGATCACGACCAAAACAGCGAATAAGTTGAACAAGACTGCTGTTGATCAAAAGCACAGTCACAATTGGATGTTATGGTTGATTATCGGTTTGGCCGTTTTGATTATTATTTTATTAGGCGTTGTGATCGTATTGATCAAGCGACGTCGACCATCAGATCAATAAGGTGATGGGTAAAAAAGGAGGGGGAAGTGTCATGAAGTTGATACGACAACTCATAAAACATAGTGGTTGGCTACTGCTTGCTTGCGGGCTGTTATTGGGCGCTAGCCAGGTCGTCCATGCTGATGATGCCCTACCAGGCTTTGGCCAAAGTGCACAGGTGAGTCCCTTTAATACGGACCCCAACTCGTACGGTGGTGATAGCAATACTGCCAATACGTCGCAAACAACTGGGTTTCAATCGTTATTACTGAAGCTACGCGTCAACCAAAGTCAAGTCTGGTCTAGTGGGGCAGATGTCTCCTTTGACCATGCTTGGGCGATGTCGTTTTGGACGTTGTTAGGGAAAGACAATGGCAGTACGCATAATGATGGGATGGCCTTCGTAATCCAGCCTAACAGTAACACGGAAAAAGTAAGTACCAGTAGCGCCGGTGAGACCCTAGGTGTTTATGGAGATGTGACCAAAGGGCGTGGTCTATTTCGTTCGGAAGATGACTATATTTCAGGTATTGCCAATTCAGCGATTCAAAATAGTGTAGCAGTAGAATTTGATCATTATTCTAATCAGGATGCGAATTGGGGTTCGAATTCAGCCTTTGACCAGAAAGTGACGAATGGGCCACATATTGCCATGACTTACCCTGCCTCAAAGACAAGCTATACAGTCGATGGGCCTAGGGGTAGCTACTTTGCTTATTTGAATCATAATGGTGTGATTGCCCTAGGCAGTGATGCAACGTGGCACCACGTTACCATTGGTTACACACCAATTTCCAGTACCAAGGGCACCTTAAGCTATTGGTATGATGATCGTGATGCAACCACCAATGCTCCTAAAACAGTTAACGAAGTGCGCAACCAAGCACTTGATCTCACACAATTAGGCTACAGTGCTGGTAAGAAGTACTACTTCGGTTTCACCAGCTATGACAAGGCCGGTTCTGCGGAAGAAAATATGAATCGCATCATTCTAGATACGTATTCAGATTACGTGAAAACAACAGCTTCTGGTCAATTAACGGATCATACCCAAAAGGATAAAACGATTAACAGTGGTGATACTGTTAATGGCGGGGATGAGTTGGACTATGCGTATACGCTGAAAGCTGTTTCTGGCTCAAAAACGTTGCAAAAGGCCATGCTAAAGGCAGATTTGCCAGCGCATGTGGGTTGGACCAAAGCAACGCTGAAAACCAGTTCAGGCACCACAAGTACGGTGGCATTAGCGGATTTGAAAACCAGTACAGGGGCCACGTTACCTGATTTAAAGGCTGGGGATGATGTAACGGTGACCTTAACGGGGACGGCTGAGAAGGTGACCACGGACACGAAGGTGGATGCTGCCAGCTATCAGTTCCGCAATGGCGGCGCCGAAAACTATTTACTGGCGAACACAGCGTTAACCAGCCCGACGAGTTTTGGTACCGGAACGGCTTTAGAAAAGCAACAACAAACGCCAGCTTTTACGATCACTCCTGGTTACAATGCCAAAGCGACAGTTGCGGTAAAGGATCTCAATGTAAAAGGGCAGCCAGATGTGGCCACAACCAAGGCGTACACCGGCGATACGCTACAATACGACTACACGTTGACTTACGGGGCGGATAGCCCACAGGATTGGCAGGATCCAACCGTTGACTTTAATTTACCAACCAATTTAGATTTGGCTAACGCCAGCGGTACAATGACGACCCAGGATGGTCAAACTACCAAGTTAACGGCAGATCAAATTAAAAATGGCTATCAGATCAAAGGCAACATGAAGACGTTACAAAAAGTCAGCTTTTCATTAAAGGTGCCCAGTAAACAACAAAGCGCTGATGTGGCCATTAAGACCACTACAGCGACGTTTAAAACGGATGCTCATTCGGAAACGGCTGATTTACCGGCCTATACTTTACACGGCATTCCAGATAAAACCAATGGCAATCTAACCGTATTGCCAGAGCACACCAAAATTGATGCCACTGCGCTAACGTCAATTCCTGTCACTGGTTTGGTAACAGATACCAATGGTGATGTGGATAATCGAAAAAATTCGGCCATTACTTTATTGATCCAAGTGAATAACCAACCGGTTCAGCGGATTCAAATGAGTGATGCCAATACCAAAGGTTACTTTAAATTTCAGTTGGCAGCGAATGGCATTTCACCCAGTGATTTAACCAGTACCGAGCAAAACCCCGTTTTAGATCAGGCTTTGGCAACCGGAAAAAATGTGGTGAAGATCCAGGCCCTTGATGAGTCTGGCAATCTATCGGCGCCAGCGCAAGTGGTGATTGGACAGCTGAGCTTAAATGTTGATCCTAATCTGAGTTTCCAAGATTATCAGTTAACCGGGCGGAGCGTTTTTGTTGCGTCACAAACTGGTTTTTCTGCAGCTGTGACCAATACCTTTAACGCCACTTGGTCCTTAACCTTAGCCGGTACCAACTTAACGGCTACCAACGGCAAAACATTGGCCGGTGGCTTGTATTACAAGTCCGGGACTGGCACTACGGCGTTAAGTGCACCTGTTCAAATTGCCGCTTCTGACACTGCCACACAGGACAGTAATGGAGTGACCAGCGTCACTGAGGACTGGACGCATGCCAATTTAATCACTGACGCGGCTTCCGGCCAAGGTGTTTTTGCACAAGTTCGGTCGGACGCCACGCCGGCCACCTATCACGGCACGTTAACTTGGACGTTAGTGAATGCCGCCCAGTAACCCTGCTCATAAACGAATGTGAATGAACTTATTTCTTAATGAATCTTAAAAGCAGCTAAGTCTTTGTGATGTTAGGACTTAGCTGCTTTTTTTTGGCTGAAATTCGTAAAAAATACTGATCAAAAGCTTAAATTTAAGTGGTATCGTCCAATTTTTTGTGGTATAAATAATAAAGTTATGAGTAAATCATTAAATTGAAGTAAAAATTGATTAAACTGCAATTAAAATGGAGGCCGGAAATGACGCATTGGGGATAGACATTGTGGCTGAAACAGTTGGTGGGCGTGCTATTGGGGGTGTGCCTGTTATTTGGCATCGCTGTTGTAGTGCAGGCGCAGACGAAGCATACAACGGCTGGCATTACACTGCAAGCCGATCCAAACGATTCCAATCGGACCTTGGCACTAAAGTCACTGCCTAATATTGATTTTGGGACACAACACATTTCAGTAAGCGCCAGTCAGTTTCAGGCCCAGTCGGTAGATGCACCAGTTGCGGTGGTCAACCCTGGCTTAAGCACGGGCTACACATTGTCGGTTCAAGCTGGTGAATTTACAGACCAGGTGAAAACGTTGAAAGGTGCGCAGTTGCGGTTTGCCACCACGACGGCGGTGCCAACGGATCAGTCCAATGTGAGCCAGCCACCCTTAAGTCAAGCGGTGACACTCGATGCCAACGGGGCTGCCCAACCATTGTTAGTGGCACCAGCTGGTTCAGGTGTTGGCGAATTTCACGCCACTTACACCAAACCACAAGTCGCGCTAAGCTTGCCAGCAGGTAATTTGGCAGGACAGTATCACGCCACATTGATGTGGTCATTAGCCGCAGTGCCTGTCAACTGATTTTATGTTCAGTTTTCAAAACTCAGACTTTGTGAAACTGAACTTGTTTCGCATTTAGATTCTCGTTATACTGTGAATACAATTGAAAGAACTGCTCACCTTTACGGTTTTATTGTAAAGGACGACCCGTCCGCAGGGAAACTTCACCCGCTGCGTGGCGGGCCTTTTTTATTCACAATTAACGATGGGAGGAAATCTAAATGTTGCGACGGATCAGTTTATTATTAGCCGGCTTGTTTTGCATGATGAGCATTGTGGCGCAGCCAGCCATGGCCGACACAGCCGCAACTACGGATGCCTCTTTGAACTTAACGGCAGGCGGTGCCATTACGCTGGATCAAGCACCTGATGTGGATTTTGGCACCCAAACGATTTCTGAAAAAGCGGCGACTTATACGACAAACTTAACAACGCCCATCCAGGTGACGAATCCAGGATTACAAGCGAATTATACGGTGTATGCCACATTAGGCAATTTCACAGCCGGTGATCGTATTTTGAAAGGCGCTGTTTTAACCTTTGGCACGGCAACACCCCTGGCTAAAGACAGTGACAATCAAAGTGGTGTGCCCACTACGCTGTCAAATCGTAAATTGTATGCAGGAATGACTGGCTTTTTTTCGCCAATGATGATTGCAAGCCCTGGTAGTGGTATCGGTGTTTGGCAAGATGTGATCCAATCCGCGCAATTAACTGTACCAGCCGGCAATGTGGCTGGCAGCTACCATGCGGATATTACCTGGACCATGACTAATGCACCGAGTTAATTGAAGTGAGATAAACAAGACCATTTAATTCCTGAAAAAGGAATTAAATGGTCTTGTTTTTATTTTTAGAAATTGCTGATTAGTGCGTGTAAATCGGTATGGTTATTAATTCACTTGACGATATGTAATATGTTATTTTTAGGTTGATAAACAAAAATATAAAAAAGAGGTGATAGGAATGAGATTAATAAAATGTTTTTTAACACTAATTACGCCAGTTATATTCGTTCTTTCAGTACAAAGTGTTTATGCTGATACCGTAACAAATTCAAACATTCAGAATGATTATGTTGAAGAAGATTCTGGAGTGAAAACAGCAACTGCTACGTCAATATGCAATGAAGAATCTACTAATGAACAGCCAGTATCGGAAAATAATGATATTGAGAATGAGGGGGGTGATAACAGTAATGCACCGATTGAGTCAACGAAAAATGCTGTTTCTACTGAAGATGCAAATACCGATGTATCTGTAAATGCCTCTAGTAAAGGAATAGATAATAATGGTTTTTCAAAAGAATCAAAGCCACAAATAGGGATTGATGAAAGTCAAAAAGATAGTAATCGTTATTCAAATGATAAAGTTTCTGAAGTATCATCGCTTAATATCAATAATGAAAATACTTACTATAGTGATATCAATACGATTGAACAAGATTATAGTATAAATGCATCAGAACAAGTTAATTTAAATTCGGTTAGTGATTGGATGCCAGATGTGAAATTACAATCAGCCGTTTATGATTCATTACATGATTTGGGACAAGCAACCAATGATCATGGTGGCTACATTACGACTGCTGTTGATCAGATAACCCAGGAAATGATGACGGATTTAAGATACTTTTCGGCTTCTAATAAAGATATAACCGATTTGACGGGATTACAATTTGCTACAGGACTTATTTCTGCAGATTTTTCTGGAAATGTTATTACGGAATCTTTGCCAGATTTTACTGTTTTTCAAAATTTAGTTGATATTGATTTAGGTGAGGTTCCATCGATTGTTTCTAATGAAACACTGCCAAATGGATTATCACAATTAAAGCATGTAACTGTGACGACCGGCTCTATGAACTATGGGCTACTTAATGCGCAATTGACTACTAGTATTATATTAAATACTGACTTTCTAAATGCTACGATGATTAAAGATGATAATATTTACAGTGGTAAAATATACGTTCCATTGGCTAGTGTTTATCAGGGGTATTTGCAGAGTGATGGTACGTACGCATATGGCGCTAATCTAAATGTGGTATTAAATGACGCTCCAGCCGGCTTGAGTTATGATTCAGTCAATCGGAGATTTGTTTTAGACCTAATTTTATTGGGCAATCAGTCATTAAATTTTAATTTTGAAATACAGGATTATGAATCTGGAATTGTAATGTATACGGGGCATGATTCATTTGAAATAGCACAATTCCCTGTATCAATCATCCCGAGCATTAACAATGACGTAGATCAAACGATTATTGATCAGCTCATAACACTAAATCAGTATGGAAAAACGCTGGATCTTAATAGCCAGATTGAAAACCTTCAAAATTATATTGAAACGCAACTGCCAGATGAAACAGGTGTATTATTTGAAAGTTATCAAGATGCTCAAGATAAGCAGACAGAAATAACAGAAACTAGTGGATTGTATTTATTAGCATTAGCATTGGATGGAAATTCTCAAAAATTTGATAAGTATTACCAGGCGGTTAAAGCACGTTTCTATAATGCTACTGTTAATGGCTTTTCTTGGAGTTATAATGCAACAACTGGTATTTTAGAAAGTGGAAGCGCCTCAATAGACGATTTACGAATTATTCAAGCAATGCTGATTTTAAATGAAAAGGATAATAACACTGAACGGATTTCAGAAGTCAATAACTTAATTTCTGGTTTTATTGGACTGAGTTTAAATAGTGACTATTTAATGACGGATGGCTCAGATTTCAGCGGTCATCAGGAAAGCCAGATCCGGTTGGATTACATTGATTTATCAGTTTTACAATATATTTATGAGTTAAAGGGCCTCAATACAAATGCACTACAAGAACAACTAAGTATTATTGAAAATGGTTATTTAGGGGATGATTTCCCTTGGTATAAAACATTTTATGACTATAATACAGGGTTGTATTCATTAAATGAAGTTGAGGGAACGTTAAATATTACTGACTCACTGTTGGTAATGCTCAATTTAGCGAAAGTTGGTAAATTACAAACGGCAAGTCTGAATTGGTTAAAAGACAACACCAAAAATGAAACAATATATAACAATTATTATCCAGATGGAACACCCGTTGAAAAGAATACAGCAGCATCGACATATGCTTATGTTGCTCAAATTGCCAGTGTCATAAATGATGAAGCATTATATACTGATGCTGTGAACGTTCTGAAAAATATGTTGGATAATGACGCTACAAGTCCATTATTTGGTTCTACAGCATATGATGGTCAGTCTGCTGCCTTTAATGATTTAAATGTATTAGTTGCATTTTTGAGCTAATTAAAATTAAGATAAATATAATTTTGTCGTTTATTAGCCTTAATTGTATTGAGTAAATTAAAATAAAGTCTTATTTAATATGCTGTAGAAATTAATATTTCTTTTATGATAACGGCTTAATTTAAAAAATCTCATATATTGTAAAAATTTAACTATTAAACGTGAAAAAATGCGTGTTTATTTGAGAATATGATGATATGATAGACCCATAATCTCATATAACATGCTCAACTTTAATGATGAAAAAAGCTTAAAGTACGACCCGTATTCGGAGGCCATTGGTCTGTCGGAATAGGGGTCGTTTTTATTTCCTGAAATAAAATGATTATAAAACGATAAGAATATTATGACGCGTGGTGCTAATCAAATATGACGACGCACTCATATTTAACGGCGCTTCGTCAAGTAGCGTTGATCATTCATTTTAAAAGCATCTAGATCTTAAGGGAGTTCAAAGTTGATTTAATCAATTGTGTAATTGCTGAAAATGACATCCATAATTGGTTCAGGAAAAAACTAGCAAATATTTGAATATTGGTAACAGTGACGTATTGGAGGGACACTTATGAGCAATATAGACAAACGAATTGGCATCTTGATTCCGGCATTAGAGCCTGATCAACGCTTAATTCAGTTATTGAATGACCTGATAAGCACGGAATTTATGGGCAACATTCTAGTGGTGGATGATGGTACCGTTGACCAGACTATTTTTGAGCAAATTAAACAGAAATTTGTTAACGCAGTTACCGTCATTCATCATCCGCAGAACTTAGGAAAAGGAGCTGCTTTAAAGACGGGTTTCAGATATTTTGAAAATAAGCTACCAGATTGCTTGGGGATCGCAACGTTGGATTCGGATGGACAGCATACTTTATCGGATCTACAAAAGTGTGTGGCGCTTTTTGCCACACATCCAGACGCGCTTATATTGGGGAGCAGACAGTTTTCTAAAGCAATCCCATTTCGCAGCCGTTTTGGGAATGTGTTGACTCATAATCTGGTGCGGCTTTTGACCGGCCTGCGGATTTCTGACACTCAGACTGGTTTGCGAGTGATCCCAATGTCGTACGCGCAAAAGGCGTTGTCTTTTGGTGGTGATCGTTTTGAGTTTGAATTTACGATGTTGCTTCAAGCGAAGGCTAACTCGGTTTTGATCGTGGAACAGCCGATCGAAACCATTTATCTGGATGGCAATGTAAGTTCGCATTTTCGCGTGATCAGAGATTCAGTCGCAATCTATCTGCGTTTCTTTAAGTTTGCGTTGAGTGGGCTGGTGTCGTTTGTGATTGATAACAGTTTATTTGCGTTATTCATCCATTTGTCACATGCTATGACACTTACTGAGGTGATGATGGCTACTGTGGCAGCACGCTTGCTTTCTGCAGTCGCTAACTATTCATTGAACCATCACATGGTTTTCGATGGGCAAGGTGAGCGAACTCTGGTAAAGTATGGGGCAATCATGGTGGTGCAAATGAGCTTGTCTGGTTTATTGACAGGGCTAATGGGTTCCGCGGTTGACTTGGTTGGGCATCAGACCTTAGGCTTGACGATAATCAAAATGGTGATCGACTTCTTATTGTTCTTAGTGAGTTATCAAGTACAAAAGCGGTTGATCTTTGTGGAGGCACATCCCAATGGACATGTCGAATAAAAAACGGTTCGTTTATATCTTGGCGTTGATCTTGTCAGTGATTTACTTGCTTTGGCGGGTATTTTTTACCATCCCGTGGCATGCCAATATTTTTGTGTTGATCTTTGCGTTATTGTTAGTCGGGAGTGAATTATTCTCCAATTTCACCGCATTCATCTTAATCGCGTTGCGGATGTTGAATTTCAATAAGCAACAAGCGCGGATCAAAGTGCCAGACTTTACCCCGGAGATTGCTTTGCCAGCAGTCGACATATTGATCTGTACGCACAACGAAGACATCGATCTATTGCGTAAAACGGTGAATGCTGCGACGTTTATCAAATACCCTGACCAATCCAAAGTCACCATTGCGTTATGTGATGATGGCAACCGACCAGAAGCTGCTGCATTGGCTGAAGAATACCATATCCGTTATATCGGTATGGAAAATAACAAAGAAGCTAAATCAGGGAATATTAATCATGCTCTTGAACAGCTTCATGCGCCATTGTTTGTGATATTAGACGCCGATATGATTCCATTTTCAACGTTTTTGTTACATTCAGTGCCGTTTTTTACCCAGAATTGGGCTGAACTTGCAGCCGACCCTGATCACACGAAGACGCTGGGCTTTGTCCAAACACCGCAAAGCTTCTATAATGCGGATATTTTTCAGTTCAACTTGTATTCTGAAAAGATCGTCGCCAATGAACAAGATTTCTTCTCGCGAGACGTGAATATCCTCAATGGGTCTAATCAAACGGCGCTTTTTACTGGTTCTAACGCTGTGTTTTTGCGTGAAGCCATCGACGCTGTGGGTGGTTTTCCCACGGATACTTTAACGGAAGATTTTGAGTTAGGGGCACGCGTCAACTTTGAAGGGTATACCAGCTTAGCGACTGAAGAACCTGAATCAAGTGGGACCACACCAGTTGATGTGAAAGGCGTGATCAAACAACGGACGCGCTGGGCCCGCGGGGTGATGCAAAGTTGTCGGAATTTGCACATCTTTATCAATCCTAAGATCCCGATACTCAACCGGATTATTTTGATCAATTCATATTTGTATTGGTGGTCATTTAGCCGCCGCTTGATCTATATTGCAGCCCCGCTATTATATGCGTTGTTTAAAGTCCAAGTGGTCAATGCGAATTTTTGGATTTTGATGATTGTATGGGCACCGGGTTATTTTTTGTTACACTTCGTCTTAGGTGATGCCTCTAGTAAGATCCGCGATGAGCGGTGGGGCGAAGTCCAAGAGACGTTTTTTGCGCCATATCTATTCTTGCCAGTGTTGCTAGAAACACTGGGAATCAAAGAAAAAAAGTTCAAGGTCACCAACAAAAAAGCACGCTCGACATTTAAGGATAGGTTGTACATTTTGCCGTATCTGATCATGTGGTTGCTGACGTTGATTGCAATCGTCGTTTTCAACTACGGCAAATGGGGCTCTGAAATTATTGTCGGCTCAGTGATCACCTTCTGGTTGGTGATGCACTTCATCAACTTGTCGTTTTGCGTGTTCATCTGCCTAGGACGCAGTATCGTGCGTAACTCGGAGCGTTTTGCGCGGCATGTACAAGGGGCCATGACCATTGATGGGATGGATGCCAAGATCATCACGGAAGATATTTCTGACGGCGGCTTCTCGTTTCAGTTTCAAGAGCCTGAACCAGCGCTTACGCGTGGCGACCAGTTCAGGGGTTGGCTAGATCATGAAGGACATCACATTAAGGTCACCGGGCAGATCATGCGCAAAACGACGGATGACGTGCCTAGTTATGGTGCGGTAATGACAGATTTGGCGACTGCCGCAGATCGTAATCACTACTTACAGCTGATCTACGATGGGGAAAATGAATTGCTGCCGGATGAACAAGACCGGTGGATCACGCCGTTTGATGAGTTGTATATGAATTTTGTCATGCGCTTCAAGCGACTGGATGCGTTGATGATCAAACTCAATCATCGACAACGGCCAAATTTTAAGGGGTAATGGTATGTTACTAGGAATTTTGGTATTAATTTTTTCATTATTAGGGTTTAATTTTGCCTTGCGGGTGGCAGGTGCCGAAGTTAATCTGGCGTGGCTGACAAGCATGTTGGTGCAGATCTTCGTGATGTACATTTTTGCGATGTGTGGTTACTTAGAACGAGGTATGTTGATCGTCAATATCCTAGGGTGTGGGTTGTTTGTGGGGGTGATCTTAGGCGTGGCCTTTGGGAAGCTTAACTTTCCGTTTGCCGGCACGCACTTGTTTGATATTTGGATGATTACAATGGGGCTATTTATGGGCGTGGTTCTTTATATCAGCCCGTTGATTCATTACGATAATTACACGCATTGGGCCTTGATCGTGAAGTTTATGACCTACGCCGGGCGCTTACCAGGTGCGCATGATGCCTTAGTCACCTACACGTCATATCCACCTGGTACCGCGCTGTTTATCACGAGAGTTGTAAAACTGCTGGGCTTTACCGCCGGTAACATGTTGGTTGCGCAGTTTATGTTGATTTGGGCGAGCTTATATGCGCTATTTGGGGTGTTAAAGGATAAATCCCGTGGTTTGTTTTCCTTGCTGTTGTGTTTTATCATCGCGATTTCCAATGTTTTCAATATTGCGATTCGGATGAATAACTTGCTGGTCGATTACATTCTGCCAGTGTTGGCAGTGGCAGGCGTTGCTGCAGTATATGTGTATCGTCAAAAGCCTTGGTGGCAACTTGGCAGCGTGGCCTTGATTGGCGCAAGCATCTTGTTAGTCAAAAACTCTGGGACGTTTTATGTGGTCGTGATGGTGGTGTACCTCGGCCAGCAAGTGGCGCACCTCGCGACTGGTCCGTGGTGGCGAAAAACGGTTCGAACTGTGGGGTCCATGGCCGTAGCCGGTGGGCTAGCCTATCTGCCGTTTGCTTGGTGGAATTGGCATGTCAAGCACACCTTCACCTTGTCCAAACACGAGATTTCTGCAACAGCATACAAAAGTCAATTGGCGCATGAGACGACGGCCCAAATTTTAGGAATCGCCAAGAAAATGGTCATGACGTTATTATCTGGCCAGTCGCTGTCTGCGAACGGTATCTTATTACTCAATGTCGCGTTGATCGTTGGCTGGTTGGTGATCCGGCTGTGGGGTAAACGGCGCAATGTGTTGCTTAAAACAACGCTGTGGCTAGATGTGATGTTTGTCTTGTATGTCATCAGCTTGTTTGGCATGTATGTCTTAGCAATGCCGTACAATGAAGCCAAGTTACTGGATGGCTATGAGCGTTATATGTCTAGTATCGTGATCTTTGGCCTGTTTTTAGCTGCAATGGTCGCAGTGGTGGTGATGGATGAAAGTATGTATGAGCAACGCTATGAAAAGCGCAGCCTGCGGACTTTTCATTCGATCTTCACAAAAAATGCCTATCAGGTGACAACACTGGTGTTGTTGATTTTTTCAATCATCATGATGTTTTCTGAATCAAATGGTACTGCATATGCCAACCGTCAAAGCAAGAACGCCTTACCGCAACAACTTGATCGGATCATGGATCAACGCACCAAGCTAAACCATGACAAAGTTGCGATCGTTGACCCGCATGCGGATGATGTGAACAGCTATTACGCTGGCTACGTGGGGCGGTATTATTTCTTTTCCGATCAAGTGGTCGGCCAAGAAAATTGGAACATGTCTCGCACCGCGTTCAAAAAATCTGTTTTGGCGTTTGATTACGTGGCGATTCCAGAATGGCATCGAACCTTTTCCGCAATGGTCAAGCAAGTTTGGGGCCAGTCGGTAAAAACCGGGGTGTTCAAAGTGACGAAAAACGGGCTAGTACGCGTGCCGAAATAGGCGGACTGGGTGACGTTGGATCGATAAACGCCAACTGCGGTTCCTTTCGCTCATTAAAAATGGGTCGAACTCGGAATTTTGAGTTACCTATTTTTGTAGCTAAAAGTCGCAGGCTGCATGATGACGCACGTTAGAGGTATTCTTAGGAGATAAATTCAAAATCGGATTGGTGAAAATGAGCTAAAAAAATAGGAACTGCCATTATGGCGGTTCCTATTTTTGATCGGCTTAAATTTTACCAACTAAGTCAGCGCCTGGTTTCAACGTCTTTTCGCCAGGATGCCAGTTGACTGGACAAACTTGGTCGCCGTGTTCAGCAACAAATTGGGCAGCTTCAAGCTTACGCAAGATTTCATCAATGTTGCGGCCCATCCCCATTTCATTGACTTCATAGGCTTTGATCTTGCCTTCAGGGTCAATGATAAAGGTGCCACGGAATGTTTGGCCGGAATCGGCGTCTAAAACGTCGAAGAAACGGGCTAATTTCCCAGCTGGATCGGCTAACATCGGGTACTTGATCTTGCCAATCGTTGGGGTGGCTTGCGCCCAAGCCATGTGGACAAATTCTGTATCTTCAGAAACAGAGTACACGTTGCAATCATTTGATTGGAATGCTGCGTAATGATCCTGTAACTCACTTAATTCTGTTGGACAAACGAAAGAAAAATCAGCTGGATAAAAAAGGATAACGGCCCATTTGCCTAACAGGTCTTGGTCCGTAACAGTGGTTAATTCACCAGCTTGATAGGCATTCACCTTAAACGGTTCAATTTGCTTATCGATCATACTCATTTGACATCGCCTCGCAAGTTAGATTAATTCTTAAATCATAATCATTATAAACACGGCTGGAAACGAAAGTCAAATCCTGGTGCAATGATTCGCTAAGGTAGCTGGTAAAGAACGTCCTTCGGCAACAGCAGGGTTGGAACATCGTGAACATGACTGAGACTATGTGTCTACGGACTTAATCTGGATTCCGAAAGCGATGGTGTGCTTGCTATTTTTCAAGCTGCTCGCTTGCCGCTTGAATGCTGAGTTCGTAAAAATCCTGATGACTGTTATTAGCATTGCAGTGTCATCAAAGCATCATTTAGCGATGGTATACCAATTTGGGGTTTTTATGAATTTCCACGACAAACGGAATGTCGTTTGACATTAAAATCAAATGAAACCGTTTCAACATAATGGTCGCTTTTTAGAATAGAAGCTGGTACGCTTGATTTAGGTTATTTGTTTGAGCTTGTACAAAGAAAGGATGTTGTTATAATGGAAAACACAACACGCATGACGGTTCGCAACCTCGTTAACGATGAAATTACCAATCCATTCATTTCTTTATATTTAGCAACGCCAGTAGCGCCACAAGCGCGCACGCAAGTACAATTAACTTTAAAAAACCTTTTAAAAACGGCACAGCAACAATTCGCTGTTTTCGCACCGGAAGCTGATTTTCGACCTTATCAAACGAAAATGGCGACGCTTTTACAAGAAAGCCATTTATGGCAGCAGCAGTTAACCGGCGGGTTAGGCATCATTATTGGGTTAGATGATATTCGTATGACCCGGTTAGCACAAGTGTCCGTTTCCACTGTTTCCGTGGGCAATTATCCTGATCTACGGCCAATGTTGGCGGCACAACAGCGTGAATTTACGTTTGACTTATTATGTCTAAGCCAAGATCAATGGCAACTCTACCATTATCAAGGGCAGCAATTATCGCCGGTTCAAATGGCCACCGATGCGCCGACTACCTTGCAAAAGGCGTTGGGAACGGAACTACGTGGTGGTGACTTAAACTTTAAAACCCACGGCAGTCAAAGTGGCCAGGTGAGTTATCATAGTCATCAAAGTAAGTCTGAAGCACAGGCCATTGATCATGAGCGTTATTATCAACAAGTGGCTGATTATTTAGCGCAAGAACGGTCTGAACGACTGGTATTGTTTGCATTACCTGAAAATCAAGCCTTGTTTAGAAGCTTTAATAAGAACCCGCATTTAAGCACTACGTTGCGCATTGACCGGTCACCAGTGGGCGTTACCGGGGAAGCCTTAGATGAAGCCATCCAGCCGTTGTTTACGGCCTGGCAGCAGCAACAGATTGAAATGGCGCAACAACATTATGCCAGTGCAATTGCCCGGCAACTGACTTGTGAAACAGCAGCAGATCTGGTGCAAGCAGCGGTGCATGGTAATTTAGCAGAACTATTATTGGTTGAAGATGGTACCATGCCAGGTCTGGTCATGCCAGATGGTTGGTTAGACCAAACCACCATGGCCGGCCGGTACCATAACTTATTAGTTGACCTGAGTGCATTGGTCTTGCAACAAGGTGGTAAAGTGACCATTATGCCACAAGCTAGCATGCCAGTGGCTGGACCAGCCTGTGGTGTGAAACGTTATTAGACGCTAAAAAAGCATTCCAAACATCGGAATGCTTTTTTCAATGCCCTAAAGTGCCGCTTTAATGTCAGCCTCAATTTTTTTAGGTTTGGTGGTTGGCGCATAGCGCTTGATCAGGTTGCCATCTTTGCCCACTAAAAATTTGGTGTAGTTCCATTTAATGCGGCCATGCCCGGATTCGGCTTTCAAATAAGTGAATAAGGGGTCTTCACCGTCGCCATTGACTAACACCGGTTTAGTCATTAAGAACGTGACGCCATAGTGCATTTGGCAATATTCTTGGACATCGCTGTCGGTTTTCAATTCTTGATGGAACTGGTTGGAAGGTAAGCCTAACACAACTAAGCCAGCTTTCCCGTAAGTCTTATGCAAGGTTTCCAGGCCTTCTAATTGTGGGGCGAGACCACATTTACTGGCAGTATTGACGATCAACACGACTTTGCCTTTGAAATCGGCTAAAGGTAATGGTTGTCCTGAAATTTCTGTTTCGTTGAAATCGTAAATGCTCATGTGAAAACTTCCTTTCATTTGGTAGGTTGTAAGTAATTTTGTAATTGCATCGCTAATTGTTGTTGATCGGCCAACATGCGCCGGTATTCTTCTAACGACATGCCCAGCTGATCCAGCACACAACTGGTGACTTTGTTGGTGATCGGTAGTTCTGCTGCTTGGCCTTTAGCGGTTAAGTGAACAAAAAGCTGGCGCCGGTCAGTGGTGGAACGTGTACGGGTCAGCCAACCATGGGTCTCTAAACGCTTGAGCAAGGGGGTTAAGGTGTTGCTTGCTAAGTTTAAATGCTGCGCTAAGTCATGCAGGCGCTGATGGTCTGCTTGCCAAAGAGCTAGCAACACCAGGTACTGTGGGTAGGTCAACTGATAGTCGCCTAAAACCTGGGCGTAAAATTGATTAAACAAGTGGTCTGTTTTATAAATCGCAAAACAAAGTTGATCCGTTAGTTTCATTAACATCGAGCTTCCTTTATGGTTGATTGATCGCGCACGATTGATTAAATTTACTATAGTGCCTTTTCAGGCAAGATGCAAGGGGGAACATGAAATTTTTACAAATGAAGGTCTGGATTCGATAAATTTACAAAATTGGTTTGCCAAAATAGTCAGTAAGCAGTGGAATGCGGTATGATAAGGTTAACGAAAACAAACAAAATGAGGTGCCTTTAATGATTAAAACGATTAACTGTGATCCTACTTTTTTGGCGCAAAAATCAGTGCCAGCGACAAGTGCCGATCAACAGGTGCTTCAAGATCTCAACGATACGTTGCAGGCACATGCAGCAGACTGTGTGGGCATGGCAGCCAATATGATCGGTGTCAATAAGCAAATCATTGTGTGTCAAATGGGGCCGCTAATTTTGCCGCTGGTCAACCCGAAGATCACTCAAAAAAGTGGTCCTTATCAGGCTTCAGAAGGCTGCTTGTCTTTAAGTGGTGAACGACCAGCTAAGCGCTACAAAAAAATCACCGTCCAGTATTTAGACCAGCATTTTCAACCGCAAACGCGGCAGTTCACCGACTTTGTGGCGCAAATTATTCAGCATGAAATGGATCATTGTCAGGGAATTTTGATCTAGCTGTTTAAAAGGGAGCATAAGCTTAGGCCAGTTGGATCCAGATCTAATGAACAACTAGTGAATATCACGTAGCACTCAAGTCGACTTAATGACTTTGAACTTGGAACAACTTTTACGATACGAGGGGGGATCAGAATGGCAAAGGGCAAGCTTTTTGGGGCTGTGGTGATTGGCGAACAAAATGTGGATCTTAGCATTGTTGACCTGCGGCACTTACAGGTGATTGAGCGGGCCAATGCGCGAATCGCATTAGGGAATCATTTGATTGCGGCCGGGACCATTGCCAATGCGTCAGTTGAGGCCTTGATCCAAGCACTGCGCGGCTTTCAGCAGTTAATGCAAGACTATGGTGTGGCGGATATGCGAGTGGTGGCAAGCCATACGGTGACTGAGGCCACAAATATGAGTTACATTCGGGATCAGATCTACATTCGCACAGGGATGATCGTGCATTTTATGACGATCAATGAAGAGTTATTGTTGCAGTATGAAGGGGTTGCCTTATTTTTCGCACCGTTTCAGCAGTTGATTCAAGAAAATACGTTGTTGCTGCACATTGGGGCCACCACCATTGACCTGTTGATCTTCCAAAAAGGGGCCTTGGTGCTGACACGTGAATTGCCGTTAGGGCCGTTGCAAGTGCTGCAACGGCTATCTGGCTTGGCGCACCAAGTGGCGGCCTACGATCAGGTGTTAAGCGATTATTTGCGCTCAAAGTTACTCGATGTTTGGCGGTTGTTGCCGATTGAAAAGTTTGATCAGGTGATTTTAAGCGGCACGATCACCGCGTTATTTGCGCCTTTGTTGGCAAGTGATAAGCAAGGTAAAGCGTTAAGCCATGCAGAATTTGACCAGCGCTTTGCCACTTTGATGACTTTATCAGAGCAGGAATTGGCGACGCGGTTAAAGTTGGTGGAGATTGAGGCGGCAGCGGTTGAACCGACCTTACTGTTGTTGGATCAGATCTTTGACCGGTTGGCGGTGAAGCAGATCTGGTTGACAAATGTGAAAATGGTCGATGGCTATGTGGCATATTTAAGCCAGGAGCAACAGCTTTACCCAACGTCGTGGCAGTTTGATGATGCCATTTTAACCAGCGCCCAACAGATTGCGCGGCGGTATCAGGTGGATGAAGGCCATCAGCAGCAGGTTTTGATGTTTGCAGGGCAATTATTTGACCGGTTGAAAAAAATTCATGGCTTGACCAAATCGGATCGTTTATTACTTCAATTAGCGGCAATTTTGCAAGATACAGGGTTATTTATCGATGCCAATCATCATGCGTTACACTCGGAATATATTATTCAGGAAAGTGCGGTGCTCGGTTTAACCAAAACGCAACAGCAAATTGTGGCTGCGGTGGCACGTTATCATAGTGCCAGCTCACCGTCGTTGGATCTCAGTCAGGTGGAGCGCCTGCACTTAACAGACCGGCTGAAAGTCGCAAAGTTAGCGGCAATTTTACGCTTAGCGGACGCTTTGGATGATAGTCACCAAAATAAGATCAGTAAGATCTCATTGCGCTTACAACCGGAACAGGTGGTGATTACCGCGACCACCAATCAAGACCTGACGTTAGAGCAGTGGACCTTTCAGCAGAAGGCAGATTTTTTCCAAAAAGTCTATGGGCTAAAGCCGATTTTGCGGCGTAAAAAAGTGCAATTGTAGCAGCGGATTTAACAGAAAGTAGGTGCAGCATGCATTATAGTGAACCGAAATATTTTGTGAATCGAGAATTGAGTTGGGTTGATTTTAATGATCGCGTATTAGATGAAGCACGGGATAAACGCAATCCCTTACTGGAACGGGTCCGCTTTTTAGGAATCACCCAAAGTAACTTAGATGAGTTTTTTATGGTGCGCGTGGCGTCATTGCGGAAAATGCAAGCAGTAGCGTACGATGAGCCAGATGCGGCTGGGATGCGGCCTGGTGAACAGCTCAGGGCCTTAAGTCAGAAAATCCATACGTTAGTGGATAAGCAATATTCCACGTTGATCCGCTCGTTATTGCCGCAGTTGAATCAGGTCGGCATTCATTTGCGGCGTTACGATGATCTGGATAAAAAACAACTGTTGTTTGTCAGTCAGTACTTCCACCAAATGCTGGCGCCAGTTTTGACGCCAATGGCAGTGGATGCCTCGCGGCCGTTTCCGTTTATTGGCAATAACACGTTAAACTTAGCGCTACGGTTAGTGAAAAAAACGGCGCCGGATGAAAAAGAAAAGCGTTTTGCCACGGTTCAAGTACCGGATATGTTTCAGCGGGTGGTGGCTTTGCCAGGTGAAAATCAATTTATTTTGTTGGAAGAACTGTTAAAACCGTTTATTGGAGAGCTCTTTACAGGTTACAAAGTGAAGGAGATCCAGGCCTTCCGAGTGATTCGGGACATGGACTTTGACGTGGCAGAAAAAGATGCGTCTGATCTTATGAAAGAAATCGTCAATCAACTGGCGATGCGAGACCATACGGCCGTGATGCGGTTAGAAATTGAGTCTGCCACCAGTAAAAGCTTGCGGAAGCGTTTGGTAAAAGCGCTACAAGTCCATGATGCAGATGTGTATGAAATTTCTGGTCCAATTGATCTGAACTTTTTAGGTAAATTGGTTAAACAAGTGAAAAATCATGAAGACCTGTTGTTTAAGCCCTTTAAACCTGAGATTCAACCGGCTTTACAAACCCATGATTTATTTGCGGCGATTCGTAAGCAAGACTTATTGTTGCATCATCCGTATGACAGCTTTGAACCGGTGATCCAGTTTGTCAAGCAGGCTGCCACCGATCCTAATACGCTGGCTATTAAAATGACGCTTTATCGGGTCTCCAGTCAGTCGCCGATTATCCGTTATTTAGGTGAAGCAGCGCAAAATGGCAAGCAGGTTACCGTTTTGGTGGAATTGAAAGCACGGTTTGATGAAAAGAATAACGTACATTGGGCTCATGAATTGGAACGGAAGGGGTGCCATGTAATCTATGGCTTAGTGGGGCTGAAAACCCATTGTAAGTTGTTGTTGGTGGTACGTCGTGAAAATGATGGCATTCGCCGGTACATGCACATGGCCACTGGGAATTACAACGATGTCACCGCCAATTTATACACGGACTTTGGGTTATTTACCGCTGATCCAAGAATGGGCGTCGATGCCTCGAATATTTTCAATATGCTGTCCGGTTTTTCAGAGCCGGAACAATTTGAAGTATTGAATATTGCACCATTGACGCTACGGCCGTTTTTGAAGCAACGGATCCAAGATGAAGTGGCGCAAGCCAAAGCGGGTAAAAAAGCAGTCATTCGTATGAAAATGAATTCGTTATCCGACAAAGATTTGATTGAGCAACTTTATGCAGCCGGTGCGGCTGGTGTTAAAATCGACTTGATCGTCCGTGGCATTTGCCGTTTGAAAACAGGGGTTGCGGGTGTTGGTGACAACATTACCGTCCATTCGATCGTTGGTCGCTTTTTGGAGCACAGTCGGATCTACTATTTTTACGCTGGCGGCGAAGAAAAACTTTACTTGTCCAGCGCAGATCTAATGAACCGCAATATTTCACGGCGAGTTGAATTGTTGTTCCCGATTTTCCAAGCTGATGTGAAACAGCGTATTTTGCGGATTTATGATTTGATGTGGCGAGATAATTTGAAAACCCGAGTGCTGCAACCAGATGGCCACTACGAGCGGGTTAACCGGCGTGGATTGACACCGTTGAACATGCAGGAAACGCTGGTTGCAGAAGCGGTGGCCCACCGGCAAGCCCATTTACCGAAAGAACAAGCCCCACAAACGCACTTTATCCCAATGAAGAAACCCCAAGATGAGTTAACGGAGGATGACGATTAATGGAAAATTTTGCAGTCATTGATTTAGGCTCAAGCTCAGCACGCATGACGATCACCGCGATTCAAGACGATGGGACGTACCAAGTGGTGCGCCGAGAAAAGGCGATGGTTCGGCTTTCTGAAAACATGAATGGTGACCGGCTGCTTCAACCGCCAGCCATGGAACGCACGTTGGCCACGTTAAATGATTTTCAAACCATTTACCAGGAATTGCCGAATGTGAAACTTAAAGCAGTAGCAACAGCTGCTGTACGAATGGCAAAAAATAAAAAGGACTTTTTAAAGCAAGTCAGTCGCGTGGCGCCAGATTTGAATTTAGAAGTGATCCCAGGAACGCAAGAAGCGCATTATGATTTTCTAGGGGTCATCAACACCTTGCCAGTGGCGAACTGTTTGATCATGGATACTGGTGGTGCCAGTTGTGAACTGATTCTGGTACAAAATAGCAAGGCACAACATTTGATCAGTTTGCCGATTGGATCCGTCAATTTAACGGAGCGCTTTTTTGGTCAAAGTACAGATGTGATCAAAGCGGCTGATTTATTCCGGGCGTATACGTTTATGAACCAATTATTTAACGGTGTTTGGTGGCTGCATAAGGCGCAAAATTTGCCAATTGTTGCGTTAGGTGGGAGTAATCGAACCCTGGCTAAGATCCAGCGCAAGCAGTCCAATTTCTTAAACTTCGAAGATATTCACGGCTACCATATGCCGGTGCCGGCAGCAGATGACATTTATGCCGATATTGTCAGCAAGGATTACGCGGCCCGTAAAAAGATTCCTGGGTTGGCCAAAGAGCGTGCCGACATTATTGCAGCAGGGCTAACACCTTTAGTAGCGATGACCCGTTATTTAGATTCCGACCGCGTGACATTCTCCCAGAATGGGTTACGCGAAGGGGTTTTATTCGAGCATTTATCACAATTACAAGAGCAAGGTAAAGTGGATTAGGTCAAACAAAAAACAGACGTCGTTTGCGTCTGTTTTTTGTTTGGATTAAAAATAAAAAATTGTCTGAATAATACCGGATAGTTCATCAAAAAATAGAGCGGTTTGCTTAACGTTCGATGGTACCGTGGACAAACACGGCTACACAGCTAATGCCAGTGTGACTGGAAATGGTCAGGCCGATTTGCAGCAGTTTAATAGTTGCGGCTGGGGCAGCAGCGGCTAGTTTGGTCTGAACCACTTCTGCAGCGGCCTGATCGTGACTATGGGCGATGATGATCGTCGTCGCTTGTTGGTCGCCCATAGCCGTTAGAATGTGGTCGGCTAAGGCTTGTAAGGACTTCGCCCGGGAACGGACTTTTCCTACAACGGCCAAATGCCCTGGCTCATCAACGTTCATCACCGGCTTGATTTTTAACAAGGTGCCAAGTGCAGCCGAGGTGCGGGATAAGCGTCCGCCGTGGTAGAGATAATTCAAGTCGTCAACGGTAAACCATTGATGGTAGTAATTCCGTTGCTCGGTTAACCATTGGGCCAATTCAGCGATAGGCATGCCGGCAGCTTGTTTGGCAACGGCATCTAATACCATTAAGCCTAAACCAGCACTAGCGGCCCGAGAGTCAACTACATAGATCTCAGCGTCAGGATGATCCTCTAGTAACATGGCGCGTGCTTGCACGGCGCTGTTGTATGTGCCGCTTAAACCAGATGAGAAACCTAAGTAAAGAATCGGTGTTTTTGCTTCAACATAAGGGGTAAAGCAATTTAAAAATTCACCGACATTCACTTGCGTTGTGGTTGGCATGACACCTGCCGCAATTTTTTCAAAACAATCATTAATGTCATAGCTTTGTCCGAGATCATCTGTTATTTCTTGGCCGTCTAAATTGAAATGCATGGAAACAAAGGCCACATGATGGGCTTGCAACGTTTGAAAAGGCAAGTCGCAGCCTGAATCAGTAATTAGTTGATACATAAGTTCACCTCAAATTGAAATTTGGCATGGCCTAAATATAACACCAACTCAGCATAAAATGTGAAAAAATATTTTGAACGAAAGCACAGTGCGTCACTAAAAGGCCAGTCTACCTTAAAGTACGTCAATCAATGCTGGCTGTTTTGTAACTTAATAAAATATCATTTTTGAAAAAAACTTTCGAAAATAGGCCTGATTTGGTTTTTATTTATGGTAAAATAAGCCAGACATCTAAACCAAAAATAACGAACGACTGATTTAGAAAAGAAGGCTCATGTGATGATAGACCGAACAATCATTGAGAGATTTACCAAAGTGATCTGGAATACTAGTAATCGCGGCTTAGCCGCAATTGCTTATTTGGCGCGTGTTGACCAACCAGATGCGTTGTTGATTTATGGCACAACTGATTTTGATTTGTACGTCACCGAACCGCGATTGCTCACATTTTTGAAGGAAAGTTTTGATTTGGCGACTCGTGAAAAAGTCAAAGTGACACCCTTTATGGCACAACGGTTGCATCAAGTCATAATTGAATGGCCAACAGGGCGCTTGTTAGTCACCGTTCAGGCACTACAAGCCCTGGAAACAGCGGTCCGTTGGGGTTTGGCCGGTGATTTAAGCCAAACAACGCGGCCAACGGTTGTCGCGCGGTTAAAATTATTAGGCGCATTACAACAGGCTGAAATTTTATGGGAAAATCAAGATGAGTTAAGCCGGCTACAACAAATTTTAACGCCAATGCCGGTTGTTTCAAAGCAAAGCTTGATCCAATTTTGGCAGCAAGAATTTCACCGCACTGCGCAAGTGTTAGTGTCACCTTTTATGCGCCCTACGCCAACTGGCTATATCCAACTAGGCGAAGAGTTGATCAATAGCATGGTGATTTTATTATTAGTGGCAGCTGATCAGTATGGCACTGGCGCAACCATTACAACCACTGAATTAGCAGCACTGGTGACAGCACCGCAGCTGGTGCAACAGATCAATGCGTTTTATCATGCTGTGACCACCGCTGAGGCCTCGGCGGTGGCCCCTGCCATTGCCGCATTGGCACAACAAATTGCAACCATTTAAAAAATCCTATCATTTCCGTCATTAGTCGGAGGTGGTAGGATTTTTGTTAGTCTAAACTATGACCGTGGTTTAGAAATAGTAAATTTGAAAACCCGTGGTGCTGGGCATAAAAGTGCTGCACACTGGTTTGTGTCGGTTGACTAGCAGGAGCTTGAGGTTGTTGTGCTGTTGCGATACCGAAAATAACCAAGACTAAAATTAACCCAAGCGCCAAAAAATGATGATTTGTATGATGCTGATGTGTGATTTCCATATGAACTGCCCCCAAAATCATTCGATTGTCTTCCAGAATACTCACTTTAAACGGATAAACAAGTTGATTTGAATCAATTGTGTGCATGCTACAGTGGGTGTAATCGGTTACGAAGCACCGAAAATCCCGTCATAGCAAGACCCAGACCTGATAGAAAAAATAAATCAACTTTCTATTTAGTTCGTGTTGACAAATATAAACTAACTAATTATAATAGGCCCTGTTAGTTAGTTTCATAAAATAAAAACGAACTAAAATCTCAATAAAGGATCTGATGAAATGACACACGATTCACAAACACTTTTACAATTATTCGGCCGCTTAATGCAACAACATGGCTTCATTAGTGTAGCAATGAAAAGCTGGCAATTTGATAAACACGGCCATTCACGGCAACCACAACAAGGCCAATTACGGGTGCTGCGCTTATTGGCGGACAAAGGCCAATTAACCAATTCACAAATTGTGGAAGCCTTGGACATTCGCCCAAGTTCTGCCAGCGCTTTGGTGAATAAATTGGAAGAACGCGGGTTTATCACACGTCAGCCGGATGAAAATGACAAGCGTATTTTACAAATCGTTTTAACGGAAGCCGGTCAAAACTTTCTGGATAACTCGCATCAATTAAAAGATGAACTGTCGGAAAGCCTTTTTGCTGGATTGACTGCGGATGAACAACAGCAGTTGACGCAATTAATGGCCAAATTGGTTCAACATTTAGAAGACAATCCTGTGACTTGGGAAAACACGGATTGGCAAGCCTTTTTAAAACAGGCCCATCGCGATACTGATTGGCAGGACTTTTTTAAACAGGCAAAACAGCTTAAGCGGGCCAAGCATCAGCGTGGTCGTGGGCCTTTTGACGGCCGTTTTCCCAACGGCTTTCGCGGACCATTTGAGGACTAAAGGGGGCTTTTAAAGTGCAACAGCCATCACGGTTTAAATTAAAAGATTTTGTACGCTTAATTGTGGCGATCAAGCCACGGTATTGGCAATTGGTGGTCGGCCTACTGTTAGGCTTGGTCGCCACCGGCAGTCAGCTATTGGTGCCCCAGTTTGCGAAAAACTTGATCAACGGTTTGGGGCATCATATCGATCCAGGTTTGGTGGTTGCGGTGATTGCCTTATTTATTGGCAGCGCCTTGATCAGTAGTGTTTCAGGTGCCGTACTCGGCTTTTTCGGTGAAGATGTGGTGGCGAAGCTGCGTGAATTTTTGTGGCAAAAGTTATTACGATTGCCGGTCCACTATTTTGATGACACCAAGTCCGGCGAGATCACGTCACGACTGGTGAATGATTCTACCCAGGTCAAGGATCTGTTGGCTAATTCTGTTCCGCGCATGGCGACATCGCTGTTGCAATTAGTCGGGGCCTTGGTCTTAATGTTGCTGATGGATTGGCATATGACATTGATCATGTTCATTGCTGTGCCATTAGTCATGGTGGTGATGATGCCCGTTGCACGTCGTTCGCGGCAAGTCGGGCATGCACGCCAAGATGCCTTAGCTGGGTTTAACGGTGAAGCAGGCGATGTCTTAAGTGAAGTTCGGCTGATGAAGTCATCCAATGCGGAACACTTTGAACAGCAAACCGGGCATAACAGCATTCAAAAGTTGTATCAAATTGGCCTAAAAGAAGCCATTTACGATTCTGTTGCAGGACCGTTAATGACCATGGTGATGATGGGCCTAGTAGTGGGCATGTTGGCGTATGGGGCTAATCGTGTGGCCCAAGGCACCATGAGTATGGGCATGATGTTTTCCTTCTTGATGTACTTAGTGCAAATGATCGGTCCATTTGGGACAGCCGGGCAGTTTTTCTCTGATTTAGCAAAAACTAGCGGCTCGACGGCGCGGATCAATGAACTGTTGCAGGAACCTGAGGAAGATCAGATCAGCGGCGTACCGGCCCAAGCCACTGGCCAAGTATTGACCATGGATCATGTTGATTTTAGTTACCTACCGGATCAACCGATTTTACAGCAGGTTTCCTTCACCGCGAAACCCAATACGGTAGTCGCTTTTGCAGGCCCTTCTGGTGGTGGGAAATCAACGATTTTTAGTTTGTTAGAACGCTTTTATCATCCCACAGCCGGTCAGATCCGGTTAGGGGATACCGATGTGGCTGCTTTAAATTTGGCCAGTTGGCGGTCACAAATTGGCCTTGTGGGGCAAGATGCCCCTATGCTAGCGGGCACCATTCGTTACAACTTGACGTACGGTCTAACTGGGACTTACACCGATGACCAATTGTGGCACGTTTTAGCACTGGCTTATGCCACTGATTTTGTTAAAGCGTTGTCGGAAGGACTGGACACGCAAGTTGGTGAACGTGGTGTGAAGTTATCTGGTGGGCAACGGCAACGATTAGCCATTGCCCGGGCCTTTTTAAGGGATCCGCAAATTTTATTGCTGGATGAGGCAACTGCCAATTTAGACGCAGAATCTGAAATGATGGTGCAACAAGCTTTGGCCGAATTAATGAAAGATCGGACAACGTTGATCATCGCCCATCGCTTAAGCACCATTGTGGACGCTGACGAAATTTATTTCATTGAGAAAGGTCAAGTCAGTGGTCACGGCACACACAAAGAGCTAGTGGCCAGCCATCCGTTATATCGCGAATATGTGACCAGTCAATTGGCGTCCTAAAATATCAATTTTTGAAAGAGATCTGTGTGATAACAGGTCTCTTTTTGTGTGGTCAGGATTGCCTGAAATGCGTTATGCTAGTAGCAGTTAAGCTTTCGAAAATTAATCAGAAAGGGTGAACAGCGATGCTGCAAGTTGTTTGGATCGGACGGCTTTTGTTGGCGGCTGGTTGTGGTGGTTTAATTGGCTATGAGCGAACGCGTCGACTTAAAAATGCTGGGATCCGCACCCATGTGATCGTTGCGATTGGCGCTGCTTTGGCAATGATTATTTCAAAGTATGGGTTTACCGATGTGTTGATGCTGCATGGCATGCGCTTAGACCCGGCGCGTATCGGGGCGCAGATCATCAGTGGGATCAGTTTTATTGGTGCCGGGACGATTTTGTTAAAAGGTGAAGGGGTCAATGGCCTGACCACGGCGGCAGGTGTTTGGACCACCGCGATTGTTGGCTTAGCCATTGGTGCTGGTATGGAAAGCTTGGGATTAACGGCGGCTATTTTAATTGTCTTGGTTCAATATTTGTTGCGGGAAAATACGATTTTTAAGTTTTTACTACGGCAAAAACACTTTCATTGTCGGCTGGTGCTGGAAAATAAAGGGCAAACGCTTGCGACGATTCGGCAATTATTAGCACAAGCTGGTTTTCAACACCAAAGTGTGACGGTGAGTTCGATCACACCAGAACAAATTATCTTAGCAATCGATGCCCAGTTGACAGCACAGGAAAATATTGATTTATTATTATTAGCGTTGTCGCAACAAGCAATGGTGCTACAAGTTAAGCGAGAGGACTGGCAAAATTGAAACAGGATGAGGTCGAGGTATGTTTAAAACTGCCGCAAGATGCGGTACGCGCGGCAGCAATTGACAATGGACAAACGTTGCAAGTGGTACTAAAGCAACATAAACTGGTGTTAGCGGATCATGATCGTGGTGGCTTAGCTGAAGTTGCTTGGCGGTGGCCAACTGTGTTTGCCGTATGCGCCAGTGTGATTTTTTATATCGGTTGCCGGCAGACCCACCAAATTAAATTGGTTGGCGAACAGTCTATTGCCAGTTGGGTGATTCTGTTAGGCGCACTAACTGGTTCAGTGCTATTCAGTGTGTTTTTAGTGAAAAATCGGCGGCAAATGACCAATGATTTTTCAACAAAGTTATATTGGCGGAATTTGCCAGTGATCGTGCTTTCTTTTGTCGGTATTTTGATTGTCGCCTTACTAGGCGTGTTTTGGTTAATGGGCTCCGCTTTTGCAGGGAGCACGTTTGGGCTTGGCACAGCGGTGATGATTTTTTTTGTATTTTGCTGGCTGATCAATGTGGCGATGTGTTACATTGCCCAAACCATCACGTCGCAAATGTTTATGAATTGTTTGATGCTGGTCATTATTGGTGGGACGTTGATCGCAATGGCCGCCAATGGTCAGCGTCGTTGGTGGCAGTATAACTTAAGTTTTTTAGGTACGAAGTTAGCCAGCAATAGTTGGCAATTTAATTTAACCCTGATCTTTTCCGCGTTGATTGTGGTGGCCTTAGTCGATCATTTATTTATTCTGTTACGTGAGCGTTATGGGGCCTCCGCCCGACTACAAGTGTTACGTGTGCTGATGACCTTAATGGCGGTGGATCTAGGGTTGATCGGCGTATTTCCCAATGATCAGCGTTACCATTGGCTACATGATCAAGTGGCGAATTTGCTGATTTATTTTGCCTTGGTGATCATGATCAGCTTACACTGGCTGTTACCACAGATCCCCAAGTCTTTCTTACAACTGTCACTGTTATTAGGCGGTGTTTTGGTAGGCTTGGATATTGCATTTCAAGTGGTGGGGTATTTATCGCTGACCGCTTTTGAATTAAGTGCGTTTAGCCTGGCCTTTAGCTGGGTATTACTGTTATTTCGACAAATTCAGCAGTTAGTGCTGCCCACCACCTATCAAGCGGAAATCGTGATTCGTGAGTAAGGGCAGCAAGGGATTAACGTTAAATTGAAGCGATTATTTGGAAGGGACTGAGGGTTTGAAACGACGACAGATTTTAGGCTATACGGCTTTAGGGGTTATTATTTTAGTCGGGTTGATTTATCCCAAACAACTGGTGGGCTTTGGCCATAGCCTGGTGGGTATTTTGCTACCATTGATTTTAGGCGCTGCACTAGCTTATATTTTAGATCTTTTGTGCAGTCGAATCGAAAAATGGTATTTTCCGAGATCACAACGCAAAATCGTGGTGAAAACGCGGCGCGTGGTGAGCTTATTACTGACCTTTTTGATCGTTATTTTGGTGATTGCGCTAATTTTACGTTTGGTACTCCCGCAATTTGGCAAAGCACTATCCGAGTTTTTTGCAGCGATGCCATTAATTGCGCAACACTTTGTGAAGTGGGTGCAACAAACAGATCAGTTGCCATTGATTCAAAAGCAACTTAGCAGTGTGACGCTGGATTGGAGCAGTATTGAATCAAAAGTGATGAAGTACTTTACCTCTGGGTTAGGCGGTATTCTCGGCTCAACGGTTACCGTGTTTAGTACGGTTGCCAAAGGGGCTTTTGACGGCGTATTAGCGTTGATTTTTGCCATTTATATGTTAAGTAGTAAAGAAAAATTATTGCGCAATATCAAGCGGGTGGGGAAGGCCTTTATCAAGCCTAGCTGGCAACGGCCTTTGCACCATGTGTTAAGCACCACGCATCAAGTTTTTAGTAGCTTTATTGTGGGACAAGTGACGGAGGCTGTAATTTTAGGCACGTTGTGTATGATCGGCATGTGGCTTTTCCGTTTTCCATATGCAGTTTCGATTGGGGCTTTTGTGGGGATGATGGCGTTGATCCCGATTTTCGGGGCCTGGATTGGCGCCGCTGTGGGCTGCCTTTTGATTGGGGTCAATGATCCCGTCAAGGCCCTGCTGTTTATCGTCTTTATTTTAGCCTTACAACAACTTGAAGGGCATTTGATCTATCCTAAAGTGGTGGGCACCTCCATTGGTCTGCCAGGGTTGTGGGTATTAGCAGCCATTACGGTTGGCAGTGGTTTAGGGGGCTTTCTAGGTATTTTACTAGGGGTTCCTGTGGTGGCTACTGGTTATCGTCTGTTAAGTCAGGCCACGACTGCCAAATTAAAATCATGATCAAACAGGTGACTGGATCATAATTACTTATTTTGGTTTGCGCACCGCACCCGGCCGATTTTAAATTTATCTGAAAAAGGAATAAAATCGGCCTCTAACGTGCGCCATAATGCAGCCTTCTCCGTTTAGCTGCAAAATAGAGTAGAACTCGAAATTCAGAGTTCTACTCTATTTTTGGCTAATACTCGAAGGCTAACCGCATTATGGCCCACCCACATTTTTTGAGGTGTATATTTCTCGAAACGCAATACCGGTGCATGGTACATTTATGTCAACGGAAAGCGCTTTTTTAGATAGAAGGGAGGGAAAAATCAGCGCCAACAGATCGGTTGGTTGACGCAGTTGTCATTCGCTAGGGAGGCGGAAAAAATGACTGAGAAAAGAGGTAATGGCCCAAAACGAAAAAAAACGCGCAAGTGGTATTGGTTAGCCGGTATTGGCGCCGCATTGTTGTGTTTGATCGTTGGTTTCGTGTTGGTATCGTCACATCAGGACCGTCAAACGGCAGCAGAGCAAGCGCGAATTGAGAAGCGCGACAGTCAAGCAAAAGCGAAGAAAGCAGCTGCGGCGAAAGCAAAGGCCGACGCGAAGGCCAAAAAGGAAGCCGAAGCAAAGGCCCGATTAGCCAAGGAAAAAGCAGCGAAAGCAAAAGCTGAATCAGAATCTTTGGCGAAGGCAAAAGCCGATGCTGAAGCGCAAAAGCAGGCTGCTGCTGACAAGCAGCGCCAAGCGGAATTAGCAGCTGCCGAATCGAAAAAGAAGGCCGCGGAACAAGCTGCTGCTAATGCCAAGGCGGAAGCGCAACGCCAAAAGGATTTAGCAGAACACGCTGAGGCCAAGCTTGCTGAGGAAGCGGCACGTTCTGAGGCAGCCGCGGAACTCGACTATGATGACGACGATGATTATGACTACTATGTTGAAGATGACATTGAGTACTATTCTGATCCAGGGGATACCGTTGACTACGATGACTATGAATAGGTTAGGCAGTGACGGAAAGGAGCCCATGTTTCCGACGTGGTGGGGTACGCCCGACGGAATGGTGATCCTCCGAAATGAAATTTTGTGACAACAAAATCTAACCTTAGATCACTGAGGAGGCCCATGATTCCGACGTGGCGGTGTTCGCCCGACGGAATGGTGATCCTCCGAAATAAAATTTTGTGATAACAAAATCTAACCATAGATCACTTAGGAGGTGCCGATCATGAACGCTAAAAAATGGGCGCTCGGGATCAGTTTAGCCCTTGTTGCACTGCTGATTGGAATTGTGATGATCACGCCAGATGAGGCTGCTGAGACCACGACACCGCGTACAGAACAGCAGGATTCAGCGAAAAAAGCATCTGAAGCCAAGGCAAAGTCGGCATCAAAGGTTAAGGCCGAGTCAGAAGCGCAGGCAGCATCAGAATCAAAACAACGCCAATTAGAGGCCGAAAAAGCAGCTAAAGCGCAAGCTGAGTCGGAATCAGTTGCCAAGGCACAGCAGGCTGCAGCGGCTCAAAAACAAGCAGCCGCCAAATCTCAGAAAAAAGCAGCCGAACAGGCTGCAGCTGCGGCGCAACAGGAAGCAGCACGCCAGAAGCAAATTGCAGATGAAAATGCGGCCGCGGCAGCTAAGGCCGAAGCAGATGCAGCGTTTGACCCTTACGATGGCAATCACGACATTTTGTACTATGAAGAAGATGGCCGGCCTGTGATTGAAAATTATGAAGACTGGCTAGGCAACAATTAACAGATGAGGAAGCGGACGTTCACCATTGGGGTAGCGTCTGTTTTTTGCCATGTTTCCGACGTGACGGTTTTCGTCCGACGGAATGGCCATCCTCCGGAAATAAGATTTTTGCGTAAGCAAAATAGTCATCAGAGATTTTAGGAGGTGCCATGTTTTCTACGAGGGAGATTGTGCCGTAGCAATGGACAACCAGTGGAAATCGGATTTTGTGAAGCAAAATAACCACAGAGTACTTAGCTGGTGCAATTAAAAACCGGTTAAAGCCAGGGCCTTAACCGGGATGATTTAGTCAAAAAAGCGTTGGTAACTGTCTGCTTGGAAACCGACATCAGGCTTCAATAAGGTGATGCCATCTGCTGCTAATTGCTTTAAATTACGTTGTACGGCTACGTTGGCCAGCATGACCGGGTGCATGGCCGGCACGACGATTTTAGGGGCTGCTGTTGCCACTAACGCGGTGGTGGCAATGTCGTCAGCGATACCGTTGGCCATTTTACCGATGATGTCGGCCGTGGCCGGTGCCACAACGGCTAATTCAGCCCAGTCGCCTAGGTCAATGTGACTTACATGTTGCACGTTGTTTTGGCCAAAGCGGTTGGTGTAAACCGGATGTTGGCTTAAAGTTTGTAAAGTTAAGGGGGTGATAAATGCCTGCGCGCCTGGTGTCATGGCCACCCGGACTTCGGCACCGGCCGCAATCAAGCCCTGAATCAATTGAGGCACTTGATGAATGTTTAAAGCGGCGCTAACGTAAAGGGCAATATGATGGTTTTTTAACATAGGATCACCTTTCTTGATCAGTAGTTACCAATTAAGTGTATCAAAAAAATTCTGTCGGTATGAAAAAAAGTCAGATTAAGTGACTTTAAATGAAAACAAACTGACAAAAGATGTAAGTAAGCGGTTGCTGAAATTAGTAGGTGTTTTAAGCAAGTTCAGAAAATCACGTGTGCTATGATAAATTTATTCCAAAAGCAACGAGGTTTTCAGTATGAAAGATCGCATTCAAACGCAAATTACGCAAACGACAAAAAAATTATTGATTCCCTATTCTTTTCAAGAACTATCCGTCACGTTGATCATGCGCACGGCGCATTTACGGCGGCAAAGTTTTTACCGTTATTTTCCAGATAAATATGCCTTGGTAACCGGCATTTATCAAACAGATCTGACCCAAGCTGTAACGGTACCGGCTGATGATGCCCATTGGCAGCAACTGGTGATGCAACTTTTAACTTATTTTGAACGAAATCGTTTCTTTTATCGGCGCGTACTGGTCGTGACGGGTCAAAATGCTTTAGCACCAATCATACAGTCAGAAATTGCAACCTTGATCCATGAGGTGCTGCTGGATCTATGCGCCCAAAATCAATTACCAGTGACAGCCGATTACATTCAATTTATTCAAATGATGTTGGCACCAGGGTTATTTGCGGAACTCCGCCGTTGGTTGTTTGATTGCCAACCACGTTCACTGCAACAAGAAGGCGACTATTTAATGACCTTTATTGGGGATACGATCCAAGGCTTGATGCAGTCAAAAACACTTGAAAACGCTATCTGATAAATGAAATCGCCTAATTTACTGAAAATGTGGTATAATTTAGCTCATTGTGTGTCTAACACAAAAAGTTGCTACAGCCAAACAAAAAAACGCTGCTCATTGCGAGTGGCGTTTTTTTGTGTTACCGGGCTAATAATAAGCTTCCGAAAATAATGAATAAACCGTTTAAATAGTGGGTTAGTTTTTCGCGTGGCAAGCGAGCAAATAACCAATTACCAGCCCCAATTGTTAGCACTAATAAAGGCAGTAAGACCAACAACAGTTTGACCACTGTCATGTTCCAAAAGCCAGCCGCTATTTGACTGCCAACCACTAATAGCCCAACGCATAGGAAGTGTGCCTGTAAAATGCCACGTAGTTGAGACACGGGCCACTGTTTAAAACTGCCGTACAAGGCAACTGGGACCCCGTGACTGTTGTAAGCACTGCCTAATGCACCAGCTATCAAGCCGGCCACATAGTCCCAACCATTGTGCTGAAAGTGTGGTTGGCGGCGGTGCTGATGAAACGCTTGCCATAATCCGTAGCCACCATTGGCCATTAAAAATAAGCCTAAGCCATGAAGCACCCAGCCCGTCGGCACGGTTTTAACCAGTAAAATCCCTAATGGGACGCCTAACAAGGAACCTGTGACCAAGCGGCGTACCACCTGAAAGTTAATCTGTTGGTGATAGCGAATGGTTGCCGGTAGTGCGACAATCAGTCCTAGCGCGCCAATCAAGGCAGTTGCGGTTGGCAGGTCAAATCCAATCAACGCTAATAACGGCATGGAGACCAGCGCTTCCCCGAAACCGACAACTGTCCGGACCAGCGCACCGAATAGGGCAATAAGCAGCACAAATACCAGTTGGCTCATTGGCAGAGCCCGCGTTCAGCGAAGATGGTGCGTAAACCATGTTGAACCGCCATCAATTGTTCATGATCGTTGACCTGGGCCAAGTGATAACCGACGAAGTAAGGTGATACCACAAAACGAGGGAGGACTTTACAGTAAACGTCTCCGTTAAGCTGGTAAAAAAAGAGATTGTAGGAGTCACACTGACCATGATAATGGCGTTGCAAGACATAGGTGATAATTGCTTGGACTGTATCTGCTAAGGCGGTTAAAGCCGTTGCTTGTTTTAAATGGACGTTGATCTCCACAAAGCCCATGACGGGTTTGGTGGAAATCGTCACCGTTAGCGCATCTGTTTCGCTAACCGGTAAGCCTTGAAAATGGGCCAGTGAAATATCGGCGTAGCCGTCAATTTGTTCAAAGCCGACGATTTGTAAATGGGGATGCCGCAAACTGCCACCAGATAAAGGCCCATAATTTTTATACATCACAACGCTTTGGTAACGGGGATCAGCTTGCAGTTGCTGCCAACATTGAAATGCAAAAGCAAATAGTTGACGGTTGTAGGCCACGGTGTAATTGGAAATGTCCCCTTGATGATCCGTTGATTCAATGATCAACGTTTGCAAGGTATTTTGCAGCGTTCGAAATTTATTCACCAGCCAGATCATATCAGTCTGTTGCAGCAACACATTGGTGAGCTGCGCGGGTGCACAAAATGGACAGGCATTTAATGGCTGCCGAATATTTTCAGGTTTATGCTTTGCCGCATTGGTTTGGAAAACCAGCGGATCCGGTAATGTGTCACGCAAAGTGAAGCCCCCTTTTTTGACTTGATGTTAACTCTTATTTTACAGCTTTGTTCAAGCAGCAACAATAGTTTAGCGCTGGGGTAAAAAAGGATAAAGCACGTTTTCATGAAAATAATTGCATTATTCTTGCAAACAATTTACTTAAATACATAACGAAAGAAAAGCATCATGTAAGCGTTGTGAAGTAACGAAACAACAAGTATAATTTTTGAGGGAAGGAGGTGACTTACATGCGCTGTGCACTCGTTGTCAGTCATTGTGTTCTGAATCAAAGTGTGGTGGTGCACGGTTTAGAACGTGCAATTGGGGCGTTTCCGTTTGTGAAGCAGATCCCGCCGCAAATTAGTTTGGTGCAATTGCCATGTCCTGAGTTTTTGCACTTAGGGGCGAATCGACCTGGTATGACGTATGCCGAATACCAAGCATTGCCAGGCTATCACGCCTATTGTCGGCAATTATTGCAACCAACGATTCAGGAATTGGTTCAATTACAAGCGGATGGGGTCCAGTTACTAGGGGTGCTAGGCATTGAGGACAGTCCTAATTGTGATTTATTGAAGCGACCAGGGGTGTTCATGTCTATTTTTGAACAGCTTTGCCAGGACAATGGCCTGGAACTGCCGAAATTAGCCGTTCCAGTGACCTATCCTGAAAATGCCGCTGCTTTTGAACAGCAATTGCAACAATTTTTGAAATCAAGCGATTAAATATGAGGAGTGATTTTTTTTGCAACATAACCAGGTGCGTTTGGTAGTTTATTGTGCACTAGCAGCCGTTTTAAACGTCGTTTTAGGGGAAACGGTGGCTGCATTACATATCCCATTATTATTTTTAGATACCATTGGGACGATTTACATGGCGGTGGAAGGCGGTATTTTATGGGGTGCCTTAACTGGCTTTGTGTCTAACTTTTTACTAATGCCGTTTGGCGGTGGCCTAATGGAATTACCCTTTGCAATCGTCAGTATTGCGGTGGCAATTGTTGTCGGTTTACTAGCGCGGCACAATGGCTTTTCCTACCGGAAGGCAATTATTGCAGGGCTGATTTTGTCTGTTGTGGCGCCAGCTATCGGTACGCCAATTCGACTTTGGCTGTACGGTGGGTTTACCGGTTCAGGCACTGACTTATTGATCTTCACGTTAAAGGCTTCCGGTAAATCTATGATCTCCTCAACGTTTATGGGGACTGTTGTGGGGAATTTCGTGGATAAGATCTTATCCTGCTTGATTGTGGCGGCGTTAGTCAATCAACCGCGGTTTAAGCGCTTTTTGATTAAGCAGCACTAGCGCTGAATTGTTCAGATTGTGAAAAATAAGATAATGGCGTAAGTCATGGTCTTATTTTTTTTGACGTTATTTTGGCGCTTTTGACGAGATTTTTTTATTAAAATTGCTAACTTTTATTGAACGAGCCTAGTATTATAAAGTTTTCATAATTTCGTTTTCATTTTAAATTGTGAAAACTGTCTGAAATCAATTTTGAAAATTAACTTGTTGAAAACATTGAATGAGAGCCAAAATGTTTTTTTTATTAACCTTCTCATAATTTAGGACAGACCGGTCAATTTGTTTTTTAATAGAACGTGTTGTCGATCAGTTACATCACTAAATGGGGGATTCAAATGGATATTATGTGGAATTTGGCCACGTTAGCGGTTGCGCTACTGGCCTGTTACGGAATTTATTTATTGCAACACAAGTCAAACTTTACGTTTGCAGCGGTAGTGGCTTTAATCATTGGGATCGTGATCGGTTTGATTTTTAAGGGCCATACCACTTATGTTGCCGTTTTAGGGACAATTTATACCAAAGTCATTTCGATGATGGTTATTCCGCTATTATTAGTGTCATTGATCAAGAGTATTTATGATATGAAATCGTTGCAGCAATTAAAGAAAATTGGGGCAAAATCAGTTTTTTGGCTATTATTCCAAACGTTATTAGCCGCTATTGTTGGGATGGCATTAGCGCTTGCTTCTGGTTTAGGGCAAGGGAGTCACTTACATATTGTGGAGAGTGTCAAAATTGCTAAGATCCCACCATTCACACAAGTCATTACGGATTTATTCTCGGATAATCTATTTAATGCCATGTCAGAAGGGCAATTGATTCCAGTCGTCTTCTTTGCCATTATTGTTGGGATCGCGGTTGTGGCGTTGTCTTCCAAGGATGCAACCCGCATGGTGACCTTTAAGCACTTCATTGATGATAGCCACGCCATTGTGTATCAATTGATTCGGGTGATCATTAAGTTCTTGCCATACTCTGTGATTTGTTTAATGGCAGACACGGTTAGTAACAGTGATCCCAAAGCGTTATTACCATTGGCATTGTTGATCGTGTTTGCTTTTGTCGGCTGTGCGTTCCACATTTACGTAACCGACAGTATTTTGCTGAAGTTTGTTGGTAAAATGTCATTGCGAAAATTCTTTAAAGGGATTATTCCAGCGCAATTAATGGCATTTTCTACTCGGAGTAGTTCTGGGACCTTGCCACTTTATGTGGAATGTTTAACCACGAAGGTTGGGGTTCCTGAAAGTGTTGCGAACTTTGTTGGGTCTTTAGGCACGACCATGGGGATGTCTGGTTGTGCCGGCGTTTGGCCACCATTGTTAGCTGTTTATACGATCCATGCAATGGGGGGCAATATTTCCATTGCCCAGGCCGTAGTGATCATTGTGCTATGCCCAATCGTCTCCTTAGGGACTGCAGGTGTGCCTGGTGGTGGCATTATGTTAGCGACCGCATTATTCGTAATTTTAGGGTTACCAGTTAGTATGATCAGTATTTTTGCCGGGATTGATGCGTTTGCTGATATGGCTCGGACAACCACGAACGTTACCAGTTCCATGGTGGCTGCAACGTTAGTTTCACAAAGTGAGAAAAAAGCAGCCGCATAGGTTTGAAAGACTTGTTGGGAAACCAGCAGGTCTTTTTTTAGGTTTGAATGATGCGTTAAGAGCCAAATACCGGCGGCTTGAGAATCGTGATGGCCAAATGTAGCACGCAATGATTGGGTTATAAAATGGTTGACACGTGCACAAACATGCACATATAATGAACGTGGTGATGCAGATGCAACATAAATATGATCCAGAGACTTGTCAACAATTAATCGAAGAAAAAATTGATCTACCGTTTTTTCGCGTGATCTGTGACCCGGTGCGCAGTAACTTGATTTTATTTTTAGCCAGTAATGGTGAAATGACGATTAGTGAGATTGCGGCGGAATTTCCACAAAATCGGTCGGTGATTTCTCGGCATTTAGACCTACTCTATCGTTATCAGGTGGTACAGCGGCGTAAAGCAGGGCGTGAAATTTACTATCAGGCCAATGCCCAAGTGGTGGCTGATAAATTTGCGGATGCAGCGGTTAATATGAAGGCTTTACTGAGCCTGCCTCATTAAGCAGGCTTTTTGAATGACTTATATGTGCATATGTGTGTACTAAAGAACACAAAGGAAGTGTCAAAATGGGGACTCAGACTAAAAAGTGGTGGGTGCTGGCTACAGTGAGTGTGGCTGTGTTTATGGCAATGTTGGACATTACCATTGTCAATGTGGCGTTACCTGATATTCAAACTGCATTTCATGTCACGTTTTCCACGTTACAATGGGTATTAAATGCTTACACACTGGTTTATGCGGTGATGTTATTACCGGTATCGAAATTAGGGGACATGATTGGTCGTAAGCCAGTCTTTTTAGGGGGACTGGTTATTTTTGCGGCAGGTTCACTGGCTAGTGGGCTGGCCGCCAGTGGCTTGTGGTTGAATATTTTCCGGGGGTTTCAAGGTATTGGTGGGGCAGCGATGATGTCACTATCGCTGACCATTGTGAATGCTGCTTTTCCAGCGCGTCAACGCGGCGTAGCACTGGGAATTTGGAGTAGCGCAGTTGGCTTGGCCGTTGCAGCTGGACCGCTGATTGGTGGGTCCTTAGTGGCGGCTTTTGGTTGGCGAAGTATTTTCTTGGTTAACTTACCCATTGGGGTGATTGCGCTATTGGCAGGTAGTCTGGTCATTCAGCGCACTGCTCGTGATCGAACCCAACACTTGGATCTACCGGGCTTACTGTTAAGTGCAGTGTTGATTTTTGGGATTATTTTAGGATTGATCCAAAAAGAAAATCATAGTGCCGATTCGTGGTTGGCTTGGCGGGTCAGTGGTTGGTTTGCTTTGGCGTTGGTTGCGTTGGTGCTTTTTATCGTCGTGGAACGACGGCGGTCACAACCGATGGTAAAATTAGCCTTATTTAAATCGCGCAGTTTTGTTGGGGCTAACTTAGCGGCCTTTACATTAGGGGCTGGTTTGTACGGTGGTTTTACTTACCTGATTATTTTAATGCAAAACTATATGGGCTATTCTGAGTTTGATACGGGGTTACGCATGTTGTTGATCAGTGCTTTTGCGTTGGTTGTGGGGCCTTTAGCTGGGATTTTAGCAGGTAAATTTGGCAATCGGTGGTTAATTACCATTGCCTTATTGCTAGGCGCAGCAGGGGTGCTCACCATGGCGTATCAAATTAAAGTACCGTTTAAGTGGGCGATGTTGGTACCTGGTTTTATTTTATTAGGGTTGAGCAACGCTTTAGTTAGTCCACCGATTTCGAATGCCGTGATGGGAAGTGTTCCAGCAGCCGATTCAGGGATGGCATCGGGTATTTTGAATGTTTGCCGACAATTTGGGATTTCCTTTGGAGTCGTGATCCTAGGGATTCGTGTGAGTGCTGGGTATCGGGACGCGCTACCGCACCAACTCGCCCAGGTGGCAGGCTTACCAGCCACAATGTTAGCGCCAATCAAGCATTTATTGTTGCAAGCTGGGGCTTTTGTTGGTCAAGGGTTGTTTACCAGTCGGCAAGCCCAAGCCTTTGCCCAGCAACCCTTCTTTGCTGGGGTAAAGCGAGCTGTTGCAACTGCTTTCCAGGCCGGGATGCAAAATAGTTTGTGGCTCATTGCCATTCTGTTGACGCTAGGCGCTTTGGCCAGTGCAGTATTGATTCGTGATCAGAACACACGTTAATAAAACAGCAAAAAACGTTGCCGCTTTCGAAAAAGGGGCAACGTTTTTTGCTGTCATTATTTGGCATCATAAGCATTTTGGAACAATTGAACGATCTGCTGACGGGTGGCTTTCCGTGGATTGGAGAAGGCATTCCCATCTTTTAAGGCGTTTGTGGCCATCATTTCAAAGTCTTCAGGTTTTGCGCCAATCGCCTGGATACTGTGCGGAATGCCCACATCATCGGCCAGTTGCCGCATGGCTTTAATGGCCAGTTCGGCGGCATCACGCGTGGATAAGCCGGCTACATTTTCACCCATGGCTTTGGCAAGATCGACAAAGCGTTCTGGGCAAGCAATCAGGTTGAATTCCTCAACCGTTGGTAGCAGTAAGGCACAGCAGACACCATGTGGGGCATCATATTGGCCGCCTAATTGGTGCGCCATGGCGTGAACGTAACCGAGGTCGGCATTGTTAAACGCCATACCAGCGAGCATTTCAGCTTCTGCCATTTCAGTTCGTGCTTGCACGTTATGCCCATCAGCAACAGCAGTGCGCAATGAATGTTCAATTAATTTAATGGCTTGTAAACATTGCCCATCGGTGATCGGATTACGGTTCGTGGAAATGTAAGGCTCAATGGCTTGAACAAAGGCGTCCATCCCCGTAGCAGCGGTCATCCGTGGTGGCACATCCAACATGAGCAAAGGATCGTTAAAGGAAACCGTGGGCATGTTGCGCCAGGACACGATGACAAATTTTAAGTGTGTGGCTTCATTGGTGATCACACAATGCCGTGTCAGTTCTGAACCAGTTCCAGCAGTGGTGTTTACGGCCAATAGGGTTGGTAGCGGGTTGGTTAATTTTTCGATCCCCGCAAATTGACTAATATCAGAGCCATTGGTGAGTAAGATCCCGGTGCCTTTCCCGGTATCATGTGCTGAACCGCCGCCGATGGTGATCAAACTGTCACAGCTTGCAGCGCGGTATAATTTACTAGCTGCTTGAATATTGTGGATCTTAGGGTTCGGTTCGACCCCATCGTAAACGGTATAAGGAATACCAGCAGCTGTTAGGGACGCAATCGTCTGTGCCACAGGACCTTGGGGCATTTTCTCGAGAAATTGATCGGTAATGATCAATGGATGTTGACATTTCAGCATTTTAGCACGTTCACCGATTTTTTGAATGACACCAGCGCCGAAAAAGTTCACGCTAGGCATTAAGAAATCAAAATTTGTTTTCATGACCAGGACTTCCTTTCCTTAATGACAAGTCCTATCTTAATCACTTAGCTGCGCGCAAAAAAGGGACAATCCACTTGCGATTGTCCCGGTGCTTCTACTTGACGTTAACGGTGGCCGTTGAGCAAGGTAAGGAGCCCAGTGACGACAAGTAGTACTAACAGGGCACTACCCAGCCAGCCTAAGGCTAAAATACCCCACTGTTGCGCGACTTGTTGTAAGGTGCCTCCAAAACCCAGTAAGGCGCCAAGCCAGCTGAAGCCGTACAACCCGATCAGCAAGGTGACCACGCCAGCACTGGCGTTTTGGTAGTCAGCAGGGCTTAAGTCGAAGCCACCAATGGCAATTTGCAACGTCAGCAGTAGCCAAATTCCCCAGCGCCCCCAATGGGTTGGTAACAGGGTACTGGGTGCAGTCGCACCTGTGAGCAAGTGTTGCTCAAATTGGGCCAATTCAGGCCACCCAAAATGCGTGATCAGCCACAGCACCAGCGTGCCACCGAATAAAGGGGCTAGCCCAATAAAGACGTTACCAGCTTTAGACCACCAATTATTTTTACCTTGGTGGACCACGTAACCTAGCGCCTGTCCTTCAGCTTGGGGGTTAAGCTTCCAAGGCGGAACCAGGAGTTGAAAATCAACAATCTGATGGCCAAAAAGGAGGGCCACTAGCAAGTGACTGAGCTCGTGGAGCATGACGCCAAGGCCGCCACCGTAAATTTGCGCCTGCCAGCCGAATAAGGTGACAATCAATTTTTTACATTGATGACTGAGGCCGGCTAAGAGCAGACCGCCCAGTAAGGGCAAGCCCAGACCGTAGCCTAACCAGGCCAGCCAAATGTGATTGGCAGTTTGAAATGCTGTTTGCATTGAATACCTTCTTTATGCTTAAAAAAGCGTTGGCAAAAAATGTCAACGCCTGCGTTTTATTTAGTTGATCAAACAACAGTGATGAAAATGAATCGCTAAGCCACATAAAATTAAAAGCACAGCCACTACGCCAATCAAGCGCCGGTGCCAGCGCGCAAAATGTTGACAGTGTGTTAAACGCAATAAGTCGAGTACCCCGAGTGTTGTCAGAAATAATGCCACGACGATCAGCTGCATGGCATCAGCCCCCTCAAAAAACCTTACCGACAGACGATCTTTAAGGTTAGTATACCTTGATAGGGGCTGGAAAGGTGTTAAAACGCTTGGTTAGCGTGGGTGACGACGGGTTGGCAATGCGCTGTGTTCTAACCGAAATTCACGTTTAGCAGGCACTAATTCATGGTGATTCACTTGTAATTGTTGTAAAAATTCTTTAAAGGTGACCGGGCTTACAAAGCGGCGGCGTTCCCAAAATTCGTTCAGTTTTTTTTCAGACTGTTCCAGATTTTCCAACAGGATCTCACGTTGTTCCGGATCATTGTCGGCCCGGCGTAAAACAGTTTGAAGGGGTTCCCATTGCGGCTTGCGCAGGTCTTCAGTGATAGCCACTAATTTGATTAATTGTTTCAAAGGCTTTTCAGGAAGCCCCTGTTGCGCTAAATTATGAATATAGTTGATCATCCGCACCCGTTTGGGATGTTCTTTTAAGTAGCTGAGGTATTGCATGTATTGGACAAAGGTTAAGGCTAACAATAAAAAGTCAACAACTGCGACAGCCATGATCCGAATGGAAAAGGCCAGCGTGTGCGGCAATAGATCCGCAATAAAAAGGCTTAATAGGCCGACTATAAGGGTTAACGCCAGAAAAATCACTAAATTAGGCCATAAATAAGGCTGGCGTAGCTTTTTAATGATTTGGGTACTGGACTGTTCATAGTTGACTTGCACGTTGTTAGCTCCTTTGCTGGATCAATTCAACAACCGATTCAATTGGTTGTCTTCAAAAGAGTATATACCAAAAGGTAACTTTGCGCCAAATCGGATTTTTACGGGTTTTTAAGCAAATTCTCACGGGAACTTGGTATTTTTAAAGCGAAGCTAGGAAATTGAGGCAATTTTTTATGAAAAACTTAAATTATCGGGTTCAAGCGCTGACACAGCGGCCAACGCTAGCACAGTTATGTGCCTTAGGCGCTCAGTATGACCCGTTTTATATGGGTGAAATGCCCAATGGTGACTGTTATGTGGCTTATGGGCAAATTGCAGATTTTAAGCCGCAACAAGGTGATCTCACCACATTGACCCAATGGCAACAACAATTAAAGCAACAATTTCAACAACCAGAAATCGAAGTAGTCGGTGCTGGCGGTTTTCAAACCACGGATCAGCGGGCCAGCGTTTGGGGACCGCTGACCACCGGTTACTTTTTCGTGCCACAGTTTTTAGTCCATTTAACGGCAACGCAGGCGATTTATCAAGGCCCTGCTGATCAGCAAGCTTGGTTTGAACAGCAGTTGGCCCAACAAGTGGCCTTACCTGCACAACGGTTACAAGCGGTGCAAACCCATGCGTTGGCAGCACAACACTGGCAACAAGGCGTCACTGCAACGGTTGCCCGGTTGCAACAACACCAGCAGCAAAAAGTCGTTTTAGCACGGGTGTTAGCCGTTACCGCGGGTCAGGCTTGGCAACCGGTACAAGTGTGGCAAACATTACGGCAGCAACAGCCGCAAACGTACCACTTTTTATTACGCTATCAAGACCGAACGTTTATCAGCGCCACACCAGAGCGTTTAGTGGCCCGTCAAGGCGATCAAGTCACCACTGCAGCCATTGCCGGCACGATTCGGCGTGGGGTGACGCCTGAGCAAGATCAAACGCTGGGGGCGCAATTGCTAAATGATGCTAAAAATCGACAGGAACAGGCCTATGTGGTACAAGCGATTACGCAGGCTTTACGTCAGTTAGGGTTAACCGTTCATTATGACCAACAACCGCAATTATTGAAAAATCCGCAAGTTCAGCATTTATGGACGCCGATCACAGGCAATGGCGTGGTGACATTAGGTGCGTTATTGGCCAGCTTGCACCCAACCCCTGCGTTAGGCGGATTGCCAAAGGTGGCAGCCTTGCAGCAGATTCGGCAAGTGGAGCCACAGCAGCGCGGCTTATTTGGGGCACCAATCGGTCATTTTAATTTAGCCGGCGATGGTGAGTTTGCAGTGGGCATTCGGTCTGGTTTACTGCAAGGTCAGCAGGCTTGGTTATTTGCAGGCGCCGGGATCGTTGTGGGCTCGCAAGCACCACAAGAATTTCAGGAAACAGCGTTGAAATTTCAACCGATGTTACAAGCCTTGAAAGGGGACGCAAAATGAATGCACAAACCAATGTAACGGCGCGCGTGGATCAGATTTTAGGCGCGTTTATGGCGCAACAAGGTCGGGTGGTGGTGCTGGCACCTGGCTCACGGTCAACACCAGTGGCGTTGCGTGTGGCCCAGTTGGCACAGGCCAAACAATTAGAATTGTATGTAGACGTAGATGAACGGTCAGCTGGCTTTTTTGCCTTAGGTTTGGCGAAGACCCGTCAGCAACCAGTGTTGTTAGTCTGTACATCAGGGACGGCTGCTGCGAACTTTTATCCAGCGATTTGTGAAGCGAAGATCAGTGAAGTGCCATTACTTGTGCTGACCACCGATCGACCACCGGAATTAACCAAGATTGGCGCCCCACAAGCGTTAGATCAAGATCATTTTTATGGGCAACAAGTGAAAGCATTTTGGCAATTACCGTTGCCCAGTGAACTTGCCGCAGAAGGTGACTACACCAATATGGTGGTACAACGGAGTGTTCAAACGGCGCTAACACCGCCGCAAGGGCCGATCCAACTGAATTTGCCCTTGCGTAAACCCTTGATGCCAGACTTGGCTTTGCCGTTTCAACCAGTTGCCTCATTACAGCAAGTGACGACGACACAAACCTTGGCAGCTCAGGCGCTAACGGGCCTACAAGGCAAACGGGTTTTAGTGATTGTCGGCCCCCATGACACAACATCAGCCTTAACGGATTTTGCGGCCGCGGCTCAGCGGTTAGGGTGGCCGATTTGGACGGATCCTTTAAGCCAATTACGTGGGGCAGCGGCAACAATTGGTCAAGCTGATTTGATGCTCAAGGCGGCCCAAGGTACACTGCCAACGGCGCTCCAACCGGAAGTGATTTTACGGTTAGGCGGAACGCTGGTGTCAGCGGCGATTTCAGATTGGCTGCAAGCACAAACATGTCCTATTTATCAGGTGGTGATGCATGCCGATTGGCCCGACCACACGTTAAGTACTACCGTCTTGCTGCAAAGCACGTTGCCGGCTTTGGTTCCACAATTGGCAGCATTGACACCGGCGCCAGCAACTTGGTGGGCGCACTGGCAAGCGATTAGCGCGATTTTAGCTGCGGCGCTACCGGCACCAACAACTCGCGCAACTTTAACGGAAGTTGGGGTGCCACAAGTGTTAGCGCGCACGTTGCCGGCGAATGCGGATATTTTTATCAGCAATTCTATGCCGATTCGGGATATGGACGACTTTTATCAGCCTGCAACAGCAACCCAACGTCTGTTTTGCAATCGTGGGGCCAACGGCATTGACGGGATCGTTTCTACGGCGCTGGGGATGAGTACCAATTCGCGACCGCATTATTTGGTGACCGGTGATTTGGCATTATTCCACGACTTAAACGGACTCATGCTGACCCAACGCTATTCGTTGCAATTAACGGTGATCTTACTTAACAATCAAGGCGGCGGTATTTTCTCATTTTTACCGCAACATGATGAACCCGCTTATTTTGAAACGGTTTTCGGAACGCCGCAAACGTTAGACTGGGCCCAAGTGGCCGCACTTTATCATGGTCGCTATCAACAGGCCACCACATCGGCTGCTTTAGTGGCGGCTTTGGCGCAGCCTGTTCAAGGCTTACAGTTGATTGAAGTGCCAACCCAGCGTGAGGCAAATGTGGCACAGCATGCAGCCGCAGTTGCTCAGATTCAGCGTGCATTACAAGAAAGTGGGTGGTTTTAATGGTTAAAGCACCACAACATTGGGTCTTTTTTCACGGTTTTATGGGCAGTCAGCGGGAATTTGCCCACCTGGCTATGACCTTACCTGGCCAAACGACTTGTGTCACGTTAGTCGGACACGGGGACCATCCGGCAACGGACCCGGCGGCCTATAACATGTGGACACAAACGGAGACTTGGGCCCGGTGGTTGCGGGAACAGCCTGCACCGGTGACCTTAGTGGGTTATTCTATGGGCGGGCGCTTAGCGTTGGGATTGGCTTTGCGCTATCCAGAATTCGTGCAGCATTTGGTATTGGAAAGTAGTTCCCCAGGCTTGGCCAGTGTGGCAGCGCAAGCTCAGCGGCAAGCCCATGATCAGGCCTTAGCCCAGCAGCTGTTAGCAAATGGGTTACCAGCCTTTGCGCAAGCGTGGGCTCGGCTGCCTTTATTTGCCAGTCAACAACGGCTGCCCCTTACCCAACAACACCGGATTCAACAGCAACGCCAGCAACATAAGCCAGTGGGCCTGGTGAATAGTTTGCGTTATTTTGGCACTGGCCAGCAGCCGAACTTATGGCCAGCGTTGCCTTATTTAACCGTGCCGACAACGCTGATCGTTGGGGCATTAGACCCGAAGTTCCAGCAGATCAGTCAACAAATGGCAGCTTTATTGCCTCAGGCAAAGCGCTTTGTGGTGCCAGCTGCCGGACATAATGTGCACTTGGAACAACCAGCGGCTTATCAAGCCATTTTAGAGGCACAAACCGGATGGAACTAACAGCAGTGCGGTTGTTGCCTGTGACCTTGCAATTGAAACGACCGTTTCGTTCGGCCCATGAAACGGTGCAAACTCGCGGGATCACCTTGGTGCAAGTGGTTGACGAAATGGGCCATCAAGGGCTTGGTGAATTAGAAAGTTTTGACACACCATATTATGTGGCAGAGACCCAAGCCACCAGTCGTGCGATTTTGACCCAAACGTTGATTCCAGCGCTAAAAGGGCAATCGTTTACCACACCACAGGCGGTGCAGTCGTTTTGGACTGCGGTAACTGGGTTTCAAATGGCGCAGGCGGCTTTGGAAACGGCCATCTGGGATTTGTGGGCCCAGCGCCAAGGCCAGTCATTGGCGGCTTGTTTGGCAGTTGAATTAAATTGTCAGCCGCAAGCGCAAATCTCAGTTGGCATCAGTTTAGGCGCCAGTGGCACACCACAGGCCACTGTGGCGCAGGTGACCACAGCGGTCCAGCAAGGCTATCGCCGGATTAAGTTGAAGGTCACCCAGTCGGCTGACTTGGCGCGAGTTCAGGCCGTGCGTCAGGCTTTTCCCAAACTGCAATTGTTGGTGGATGCTAATTCAGCATTTACAACAGCAGATCTCCCCTTTTTACAGCAATTGGATCAATTAGACCTTGCGTTGATCGAAGAACCGCTACCAGCTACGGATCTAGTGGGCAAACAATGGTTGCAGCAACGGCTACACACACCGATTTGTTTAGATGAAAGTGTGGCCACGCTAGCTGATTTGGAAACGGCCAATGCATTAGGGGCGGGGCAAGTCCTGAATTTAAAACTCGCCCGAGTTGGGGGACTAGGACCAGCCTTAGCGATGATTCGTTGGGCGAAGCAACATCATTGGCCGCTTTGGTGTGGCGGTATGTTAGAAGGTGGCATTGGTCGCGCAACAGCCTTGGCGTTGGCCAGCTTACCAGTTTTTCAGTTGCCATCTGATTTGGCAGCCAGTGCGCACTATTATCAGCGGGATCTGTTAACCACTGACTTTCAACTCATTGGCGGGCGCTTAACCGTGCCCACCGGTGTTGGTTTAGGGGTGCACTTAACGCCACGATTACAACAACGTTTGACGCAACAACCAAATATCTTGGTATGATTTTAATTTTTCTTAGGCTTTGTTTGTTACAATGAAGACCATAGGGTGTGACTGATTGTAAAAAAGCAGGCGTGCGGCGCTTCCCCTATCATAAACGGCTGATTTAAATCAGGCCAGTTCGAATTGAAATGAGGGATTTTCGTGAAAATTTTAGTTGTTGACGACGATCAAGATATTGTTGAATTACTCAGTATTTATATTAAAAATGAAGGCTATGAACCCATCAAAGCTTATGATGGCAAAGAAGCGATGACCAAATTAGCCACCAATCCAGATACAGCGTTAATGATCTTGGACATTATGATGCCGAATATGGATGGGATGGAAGTGGTTCGTGAGGTGCGTAAAGATTCGCAGATCCCAGTGTTAATGTTGTCGGCTAAAACTACCGATATGGATAAAATCAAGGGTTTGATCAGCGGGGCCGATGACTATGTGTCCAAGCCATTTAACCCATTAGAAGTCATGGCGCGGGTGAAGTCGTTATTGCGGCGGAGCCAACATCAAGTTACCAACGATACACCTGACGTGTTAGAGGTCGGCCCACTGGTGATCAAAAAAGACTCTCATGAAGTGACCACGTTAACCGGCCAACAAATTCAGCTAACAGCATTGGAATTCGGCATTTTGTACTTATTAGCCAGTCATCCTAATCGGGTTTACTCAGCTGATGAGATTTTCGAACGGGTTTGGCAACAAGAAAGTATCGTTTCGGCGAAAACTGTCATGGTACACGTGAGTCATTTGCGGGACAAAATCGAAGAAGCAACGAATGGCGAAAAAGTGATTCAAACGGTTTGGGGCGTCGGTTATAAAGTTGAGGTTCATTAGTCAGTTGAGGGGGCAGCGCGTTGAAGTTAACTGGGCGTGAAAAAAGTGCGCTATTAATGGAAGGCATTACCACTTTCATTTTATTATTACTGTTGAATCTATCGATTATCGTGTTGGCCAATCAAGCGATTCACACCAACCAAGCGTTAAGCGACGCGATTTTTCAAATCAAAAAGGCGGTCACATTAGGCCCGAATAACTTTCATTTAATGAGTTGGCAGCGGGTGTTCACGGTGATGATGTTGGTGTTCGATGCCTTGGTGATCTACTGGCGCTTGATTCGCCGGTATCACCAAATGCAGTTAAGCCATGTGATCGCAGAATTGCACTATATTGCGGATGGTCACTTTGAACATCGCATTCCGTTTACGTTACGCGGCGATTTGCAACGGGTGATTCTCAGCATTAATGCGCTGGTGGATTCGACGGTTCAGTCTATGGCGGAAGAACGGCGAATCGAAAACTCTAAGGACGAGCTGATCACCAATGTGAGTCATGATTTGCGCACACCACTGACCTCGATTATTGGGTACTTAGGTTTAATTGAAAATAAGCAGTATCAAAAGCCAGAACAGGTGTTAAAGTACACGCATACAGCTTACGATAAGGCCAAACAAATGCAAGTTTTGGTCGAGGATCTGTTTGAGTACACCAAAATGCGGCAAACGTCCACACCGTTATCCATTCATCAAATTGATATGGGGCAAATGTTGGATCAGCTTGCTGCTAGTTTTGAACTAGAAGCCGAGAAAAAGCAAATTCAAATTTCAGTGAAAACCGAACCTGTGCCTTTAATGATGGACGCTGATGCGGAGAAGTTAAGTCGGGTATTTAATAACCTGATCAGTAATGCCTTGAAATACGGCAAAGGTGCTTCTACGATTTGGCTACGGGCGCGGCAACACGGCCCTGAAGTGGTGATCCAAGTGGCCAATAATGGGACACCGATTCCCAATGCAGCGTTACATCAGTTGTTTGATCGATTCTACCGGGTGGAAGAATCGCGGAATACGGCAACAGGTGGGACAGGTTTAGGATTGGCCATTGCGCAAAGTATTGTGCAACGCCACGGCGGGGATATTTATGCCCGCTCAAATGCCAAGCGGACGGCTTTTATCATGCATTTACCGGTCCAACAAGGCCAAAAGCTGAAACCGCAGGAAAAGGAGAAAAAATGAAAAACGTCAAACGAGTGGTGCTGAGTTTTTTGGTGGTGTTTGGCCTTGTTGCCAGTAGCATGCAGGCCATGACGGTTCAAGCCGCCACGACTTCACCGCAAGTCGATGCGAAAGCAGGGTTGGCAGTTGATGCGAATTCTGGTCAGATCTTGTATCAACAAAATGCCAATCAGGTCCTGCCCATTGGCTCGATGACCAAGCTGATCACGGTTTATTTAACCTTACAAGCGATTCAGCAAGGTAAGTTACATTGGCAATCCAAGGTGAAGGTTACAGATCAAGCCTATCAGTTAACGAAAAATACAGAATTGACCAATGTGCCATTGGCCCAAAATGGCGAATACACCATTAAAACGTTGTATCAAGCGGCGCTGATCTCATCAGCGAATTCTGCTGCCATTTTGCTAGGGGATGCCTTTGCCGGCAATCAAACCAAAGCAGTGGATCAAATGCGGGCGTTGTTGAAAAAATGGGGTATTCAAGATGCGACGATTGTTAACACATCAGGCCTGAATAATGAAGACCTGGAAGGGCATATTTACCCTGGTTCGGGTGAAAAAGCAGAAAATAAAATGACGGCGGAAGATATGGCGATTGTAGCCCGTCATTTGATCGATGATTTTCCACAAGTCTTACAAACAACGAAACTCACCAAGGCGACTTTTAAGGCCACTGCTACCACAACCAGTGACATGACCACTTGGAACTACATGTTACCAGGCCAGCAAGCTGCCGTTTCTGACTTGCCAGTAGACGGGTTGAAAACAGGCACGACCGATGCAGCAGGTGCTTGCTTTACTGGGACAGTGACTAAAAATGGGGCGCGGCTGATCACGGTGGTGATGCATGCCAATCAAGGTGACGATGATGCCAATGCGCGTTTCACAGAAACCGCAAAAATCATGCATGCCGTGTATCAACAAAACCAACAAGTCACTTTAAAACCCAAAGCAACCGTGAAAATCAAGACAGGTCAAACAACAACGACCACTGCTAAAACCAAGCAGGCGCTGACCTATTGGGTGCCAAAAGGGCAAAAGGCCACTTATAAATTGCGTCTTAAAACCACTTTGGCGGCACCGACTAAGGCACAAACCAAAGCCGGTGTGGCAGAAGTTACCTTACCAGCGCAAACACGTCAATTTTTAAAAGGGTCAACAGGCACGAAGGTACCGGTATACACGCAAAAGGCTGTTAAAAAGGCGTCTATCGGTCAGCAAATTAACCGATTATGGCAGCATTTGTTTTAAAAAAATCAGACAAAATCAAAAAGAACCACTCGGAAAAATTCCGGGTGGTTCTTTAACTGAGTACACCACAAGAAAGGCCTATTGCGCGGCCTGAACCACTGCATTTTCTAGGAAGCTTTTGCGGATCTTAGCAGCCGATTGGTCGAGCTGGGTACGTTCATCGATGGTCAAATTTAATGGCAACGGTTTGACTACCCCAGAACCAGCGATGTAAGCCGGGCGACCGATGTAAGTATCGTAGCGGTCAGAATAGGTTGAAACCGGGAAGGCGCCCACTTCATCTGTTAAGATTGCCTTGACAATATTGCTGACGCAAGAAGAGATGCCATAGCATGTGTAGCCTTTGCCACTGTGAACGGCCCAGCCACCAGCTGAGATTTCTTTGGTGAGTTGTGCCAGATCTAAGTCCGCAGTACCAGGGTATTCTGCTAACGGAATGCCGGCGACAGAAACGGTCGACCAGGCTGTAAATTGAGAATCCCCATGTTCGCCTAACACGTAGCCGCCGATGTTTTTAGGGTTCACGTTGAAAGTTTGAGACAGCACCCGTTTCATCCGCGCAGTATCCAACGAAGTCCCGGTACCGAAAACACGATTTTTAGGTAAGCCAGATACTTTTTGAATCAAGGCCGCAATCACATCGCAAGGATTGGTGATTGAGACGATCACGCCGTTAAAGCCAGTTGCCATCAGTTTTGGAATCGCATCATAGACAGTTTGTTTGGTCCAGTTTAATTCTTGCATCCGGTCAGGACCTTGTCGATCCACAGCACCGGTTGAAAAAATCACCACGTCAGCATCGCTTAATAAACTGTAATCCTGTGCAGAAATTTTGGTATGGGAGAGCGTTTGTGCACCCATATCCTTTAGATCTAAGCATTCTGCCTTGGCTTTAGCATCACGGTCATCAATCAAGACAAGGTGATGACACAACCCACGGACAACGATTTCATGTGCAGCTGCTGAGCCCACATGTCCCACACCAATAATCCCAACTTTATTCATCAAAATCACTCCAAAATTTAATCTCGTGCTTAAAGTATACGAGATTTGGCATCGATTACAAGGGGAACTCATGGTTAAACTTACAAAACTGTTCGTTGACGACGGGGAGATGTAAGCTCGAGCACTGGAGCGGTTGGTCATTTCCCGGTAAACTAAAAGTAAATCAAAATGAGAAAGAAGGATGTTTGATGACCGCAGTCATGACAGTAAAACAAGTCCGCAAGGTATATGGCGGTAAAAATGAACCGCAGTTTGAAGCCTTACACAATATTAATTTCGACGTTGAAGCAGGTGAATTTGTCGGTATTATGGGGGCTTCCGGCTCAGGCAAGACCACGTTATTAAATATTTTGTCTACTTTGGATCAACCGACAGCAGGTGAAGTGGTGATCAACGGCCAAAATTTAGCCGCGTTAAAAGGCGATGCTTTAGCCGATTTTCGCGCCCGGGAAATTGGCTTTATTTTCCAAGATTTCAATTTGTTAGAAAATTTAACAGCGTATGACAATATTGCCTTACCGCTGTCCCTTCAAAATGTAGCGGCTAAAAAAATTAAGCCAGCGGTGGCTAAAATCGCGGCAACTTTAGGCATTGACCAGATTTTAACCCATTATCCCACTGAGATTTCTGGTGGCCAAAAGCAGCGGGTGGCAGCTGCTAGGGCCTTAGTGCAGGAACCGAGTATTTTAATGGGGGATGAACCGACTGGTGCTTTGGATTCAAAAAGTGCCAAAGACTTGTTGGAAACCATGACCCAGCTTAATGAACAACAACACGTATCGATTTTATTGGTGACGCATGACCCATTTTCGGCTAGCTACTGCCAACGGATCTTATTCATTAAAGACGGCCGGATCGGCACTGAATTAAAGCGCGGTCAACAGACCAAGCAAGAATTTTACCAACAAATTTTACAAGTGTTAGGTCGAACGGAACAGGGGGGCGACTAAATGCTGTGGAAATTAGCTTTAACAGGGATTAAAAGCCGGTTGCGGGATTATTTAGTGCTTTTATCCGGTTTAGCCATGGCCAGTGCGATTTTTTATATGTTTGAAGCTTTGGCTTTAAATAAAAGCTTCGTTACATCGAATTCGCCAGTTAGCATGGCCTTTCTAGTCTTCCAATTCGGGTCAGTCCTGTTGGCGATTATTACATTTATTTATTTGTTGTATGCCAACAACTTTTTACTTAGTATGCGCCAACGTGATTACGGCTTATTCATGGTGTTAGGTGCCAAAGGGCGTAAATTAGGGCAGTTGATTTTCATTGAAACATTGGTGATTGGTTCAGTTGCCACTGTATTAGGCTTACTGATTGGCTTAGGTCTCACTGAGCTAACCGGCCATTTATTACTCAGTCGCATGCATTTAACGGTGCATCACTTTACACCGTTTTACGGACCAGCCATGATCAGTACGTTGATTTTTTTCGGCGTCTTGTTCTTATTGGCAGCAATCGTCAATCAAGTGCAATTGCGGCGCACACCGGTACTGACGCTATTACATCGTGATACACAGCCAACTCATTTACAACGACAACCACGTGGTCAGTTTTTCCAAAGCTTGCTTGGGCTGATCTTATTGGCCATTGGATACTGGTCGATGATCAAAATTGATGTGCTAAAAATGAGTAGTATTGGGATTGCGTTAGTCACCATTGTCGTCGGCACTTTTTTACTTTTTCGCGCGTTATTTACCTGGTGCCTACAGTGCTTAAAACGTCGGGAACACTTTGCTTATCACGGGCTTAATAACTTTGTGTTGGCACAGTTACAATTTCGATTACATGATTTAAATCGGATGTTAACGTTGGTCACACTGCTCTTTGCCTTAGCATTAGGGGCGTTAACAGTGGGGATGGGTTTCCAAAGCCAGCTGCACAATATTGCTGACGTGTCGCCATATGATGTGGTCTTACATGACCCAACGGCGGCCCAACAGAAAAAGGCGGCTCAATTAGACATTAAGCGGCAATGGCAGGTTGATTACAAAGTGGTAAAGGGAACGGTGTACTTTAATCGGGCTCAATTTACGCAACCGCTGTTAGCGATTCATCAAAGCACCACCACCAGTCAAAAGGCGTATCGGGAAATTAAACCGTCTGAGCTGACACTGGCCAAGCAACAACAATGGCAACAAACGTTAAATGATTGGTTACGGCCTAATGATTATGGTCATCCTGTGCGGGTGGTTGATGCCGGTGCTTATCAGGCCTTGCAGGGGCCACACTATCGCGTTGTTGCGATTCAAACCAAGAACTTCTATCAAGCGTTGCCTCAAATCAAACAACTTGTGATCACAGACAATCAAGAGAATCATTTTCCAAGTTCAGTGGGGCTCGTTTTAAGTAAATATCAAAGCTATGAATTAATGAACAGCTTGGTTTCTGGCCTTGAGTTTATGGGCTTCTTCTTAGGAATTGCCTTTTTAGCGATGCTAGCCAGTTGCTTAATGTTTAAGATTTTAGCCGGTGCGGCTAATGATCGGCGACGTTATCAAATGTTAGGTAAGATTGGGACACGTTCTAAATTATTACGGCGGAGTGTTAACCGCGAAATTGGCGTGTTGTTTGCCTTACCAGCTGTTCTAGGGGTGGTCCATGTGCTATTTGGGCTCCAATTGTTTGAAGTCAGTGGTTTGCTGACACATCCTTACCGTGATTTGTTAGTACCGTTTAGCATCTTTGGCATTTTATATTTAGGTTACTATGGGTTAACCGTTAAGCTTTATCAACATTTGGTGCTACCTAAATTTAAATAAAAATTTGCTGAACTATGAGATGAAGCGCAAGTTCTTACACTTTTTACTTGTGATTCTCTCAGGCCCCTCCCAGTGGACTTTCAGGCGATTTTGTTACGCTAAAATCGATTGTTAGGAAACGTTTTCTAATTGGAGGGGGCGTGAATATGAAACGCTTTGGGTGGCGCTTTATTCAAGAAAATATTCTCATGTTATTTTTAACATTTTTAGCGGTTGAATTTTTGGCAATCGTTCAATTTTGTCCAGAAACCCCGGTACCAGCAAATCCGCTGATCTCGATCACCATGCCGGCTGATGATGACGATACAGAAGCCAGTGGTAAAACCGCAGCACCGGTTAAGGCACATCACGGTAAGGCGACTGTCAAACAACAGTTACAACAATTAGATCAAGAGGAACTTTCTGTGCAAGGCTTAGCCTTTTTGATTTTTGGATTAGAAGCCTTGATTTTGCTACCGTTTGTGGTAGCAATTGCGTGGTTTCACCATATGCCGACCTTGGCACCAGCACCAAAGGCCAAGCCAGCAGTTAAAACGCGGCCAGTTTCGGCCCGCTAAAAAAGTAGCGCAGACATTTTGTCTGACGCTACTTTTTTTGAACCAATTAGTCAATTTCAGTTGCCTTAACGGAATCCGCAATGGCCTTCGCTAACACATCGAATTGGGCCTTTTCATCGTCGACCATGGCTGTTTTCAGCGTAATGGTATCGCCTAAGTTCGTCCAGCCCTTTTGCGTATCGAAGAATTCAATCATTTCTTTGGTGGAAGTTGGGGACCAAGTGCCGTTACCAATCACCGCAAACTGCCGATTCTTAATTTCCAAGATCGCCATTTCATCTAAGAAGGATTTCATAGCTGGGAATAGGTTTAAGTTATAGGTTGGGGCTGCAAACACCACATGGCTATACTTGAAAATGTTGGCAATGATATAAGAGGCATCTGTTTTTGAAACGTCGAAGATCCGAATATCTTTGACACCTTGTTCAGAGAGACGGTTGGCCAAATAGTCAACTGCAGAGGCCGTGTTGCCGTAAGCAGACGCGTAAGGGATGACCACACCGGCCTTTTCAGGGGTATAAGTGGCCCACTTCATGTAACGGTCTAAAATGTAATCGATATTAGAACGCCAAACGGGACCGTGTAGTGGGGCAATCATTGCAATATCAAGCTTACTGGCTTTTTTTAAAGCGCGCTTGACTTGTGGCCCGTATTTCCCAACAATATTGGTGTAATAACGGCGGCATTCATCGCCATAAAGGTTTTCATAGTCTGTTTCGTCTGTAAATAAGTTCCCGTTTAAAGCGCCGAAAGTGCCAAAAGCGTCGGCTGAGAATAAGATTTTTTCAGTACTTTCATAAGAGAACATTACTTCTGGCCAGTGGACCATTGGCGCAAAGACGAAGTTTAATTCATGCTGTCCTAAAGAAAGCTGATCACCATTTTTAACCGGGTAGTAGTTGGCTGTTAAATCAGCGCTTGGGTAAAACTGTTCGAAAAAGGCAAAGGTTTGTGCATTACCGACCAGTTTCATATTCGGGTATAGTTTCGCTAATTCAACAATGTTGGCACAATGATCGGGTTCCATATGGTTGACGATCAAAAAGTCTAAGTCACGGCCGTTTAAGGCGTATTTCACATTTTCTAAAAATTGTAAGGTCACACTAGAATCAACGGTATCGACAATGGCAGTTTTTTCATCGTCAATATAGTAAGAATTGTAAGAAACGCCATCTGGTAATGGGAAAAGATTTTCGAATCGTTCCAAGCGACGGTCGTTACAGTCCAGCGAGAGAATTGAGTCGGTTAAGCGTTGTACAGTTTCCATGTTAGTTGGCCTCCAGTAAAAAATAAATATTTTGCATAACTAAATTGTAAGCGCTGTTTTAAAAGAAGGCAAGCGAACATGAAGAATTCATACCGTTTTCACAGATTCACACAGGTTGACAGCTTGGCGTGGCGCTTTACAATGAAAGCTATTCAGCATGGCAAAAGGGGGGCACTATATGACACCGGCGCAGTTCGTGATTGCCTTACATCTCATTGCAGGACAGCCGCAAACCTATCAGTTTAAACAAGCTTTTTGGCAACACTATGACGTGACGCCACAGCAGATCTTGCCAACTTTGCTCAAACAGCACTTGGTGCAAGTTAGTCATGACGCGCTGGTGGTGTTACCCCAACAAACAGTGGCGGCCTTGAAAGTTGTGTTACGGCGGCAGCAACTTAAAATCAGTGGTCGTAAAGCTGAGTTAGTGGCGCGACTTGCAGCAGTCACACCGGATCAGTGGCAGGCGGATTTTCCGCAAGGCTATTACCAAGTGACGCCAGCTGGGCAAACGTTATTGACCTGTGACACAACCAGTTGGTGGGTACACTGTCACTATTTTCCAGGCATCATCGACTTTGAACAAGCCAAGCGGCAACAATTACCAGCTGTTGGCTTATCAGAAACAGCCTGTGTGGCTCAGTTATTGACGGCGGCTAATACAGCGGCACAGACGCAAGGTGATTTTGCGCAACAATATTTAGTGCAGCATTTACGGTTTCAAGCCGCTTGGGCGGCTAAGCAGCCGGGGCAGTCGTTGCTAGCTTTGTTGCGCTGTGTTGATTTTGAGCTGGCAGGTGTTTCCATGTGCCACACGCAACAGGCGTGTCAGCATGCTTTAACACCACGCAGTTTTGATTATCGGTTAACTTATTATAAGGTCGAAGCTTATTACAGTCAGTGTTTTCAACAATTAATGGTACAAGATAATCTGGATCTGACCGATATTTTAGCGGCTTATGCAACAATTCAGGACGAATTAGCATTGCCGACGATTCTGATGCAACCAGCGCAGCGGCGGCAAGTGTTAGCCTGGACCTTGACGCAGCAGGGGGCACAATTGGCAACTTTTTACCAAGAATTAGGGCGACAAACGTTTCAAAATAAGCCGGTTTAGGGTATCCTTTTAGTAAATGAGAAAAGAGGAAAAACTGTGAATAAATATTTTAAAGTTAGTTTTTACTTTAACGGTGGTTTGCGGGCCAGCTACTATGCGCAATTTGATGATCTGGCAGCGGCTAGTACTGCGATTAAGCAAGCCTACCAACAACAAACGCTGTTAACGGTTGCCGGTGGCGCCATTGACGCAGGGAAGGCGTTAGGCTTTGATGTGGTGCCTGCTAACACGGTGGCCCCTGATAAAGATCTTTTGTGGGATATGGTTTAAAAAAAGGCATTCAAAAATCCTTGGCAAACTGCCAAGGATTTTTGAATGGAATTAACCGATATTGAAGAAACCATGCATGAATAATGCGGCAGCGGCAGCACCTACGAAAGGTGCAATCCCGGGAACGATGATTCCGTATTGCCAGTCATTATCTGCTTTATTTTTAATAGGTAAAATCGCGTGAGCGATCCGTGGGCCCATATCACGCGCCAGGTTCATCGCGAACCCTGTTGGACCGCCAAGCCCCATGCCGATAGCCCAAACCAGCAAACCAACGCCGATTGGGACGATCCCAGGTGTTTTAATTTCTGAAATAGCCAGAATAGACGCAATAAAGATAAAGGTATCAAAGAATTCCACGAAGAAATTTCGAGGTAAGTTCCGAATAGCAGGTGCTGTACAGAACAGGTTCCGAATGGTGATCGGTGAAATTTCGTCTTGAGACGCCTTAAAATGATCAGCGTACATGATCCAAACAATCACGGCGCCAACAACCCCGCCTAAGACTTCGGCGACAGAATAAGGAATAAATAATGACCAAGCGATATTGCCTAATAGGCATTGCGCCAAGACCATGGCTGGGTTGATGCAAACATTACCAAAGATAAATAATGAAACGGTGATACCAAAACCCCAAGTTGTAATGGCGAAAATATGACCGGAACCACGGTATTTGGTGCCTTTCAAAACTTCACTACAGTGAACGCCGACCCCAAAAACGATCATTAAGGCGGTTCCCATAAATTCTGCCAACATCTGATGAATCAACTGATTTTCCCCCTTGTTATGCTAAACAATTATGTAATGTGCTTTTCATGAAAAAGCAAATGATGCGTACAAGTTCCTAGTATACCAAAGGTTTCAGAAAAAAATTGGATTTTTTCGAAAAATTTCCAAATTCATTAGTTCTTTATGTTTTCTGAAAGAAAAGTGCGTATAATAGAAGACAGTTTTTATAAAGAGGAGCGATAAAATGCCTGCAATTAATACGAACAAAAACAGTGAAGTGAACCGTGGTTGGAACCGCCGTATGGTGACTGGTAAAACTTTGGAAGAGTGCGATCATAAATTAGTCACTTATTTAAATTCGCAAGATTTTGGTTCAGGTGAATTCATGGTACTACACGAAGATAATGGAAGTGGCGTGAACACAGGTTATGACTTACCAGATGGGGATACTTGTTACATTAGTTTCATGACTTATACAGGACGCCTATAGTAAAAAGCATAAATTAGATTGATTTGCTAGCTTTTAAGCCCAAATTTTTGTATTATATACATTAGCTAGTGCTTTAAATCGGGCGGAAGGAAGTGGCGATCAATGCTTAGTAAAACCAAAAATTATTTAAAAGCGAATGGCTTTAAATATAAAAAAAATTACGTGTCGCCACTGATTGCGTCTGAAAATTATTACGTGCTGCGGTTTGGGAAAAAGCTGTTAAATAATCGCTATGTCGTACAATACAGCTATACCTGGACAGGACGTATGAAGATCAATCAGATCAATCTAAGGCTACACGGTCAGAAACGACCGCGTGTTTTTCGAAATGAGGCGCAGTTATTGGCGTATCTCAAGAAGCATTTGAAAAACTTACCAGAATAAAAAAGTCAGGCTCAGCAATGGGCCTGACTTTTTTTGTGATTGTCAACAACTCAAAATGTGATTTTCTTTCAGAAAGTGACAAACTAGCACGAAATTAAACTGAATGCAAGACTTTCACGTTTTTGTAATATAGTTGTCATTTTACCGATACGGGGTTGTAACGGTAAGCCGGTATAGTTAACATTAGGAAAAATGAAAAAAGATGATATTAAGGGGTATGCGCGCTTTATGAAAATGAAAAGTAATTTGGTAAAAGGAATCACCGCTGGTGTGATCGGGGTCGCTGGTGCAACGGTGATCAGTTTGCAAACATCAACGGCCGCTCAGGCAGCGACAACGGGGACTGTCACGTATCATGGCGGTGCAACAACCGTTTGGAACAACGTTGACCAAACACCACAACCAGTTCGTTATTTGACTGAAGGGGATCAAGTCAATATTACAGCCAGTAAACAAGTTTATGGTGAAACTTGGTACAATATTGGCCAGGATCAATGGGTTCCAGGTAAATATTTACAGGTTACTGCTGACCAACAAACGGCGACTGTTCAAGCTGGTCAAGCTCAGGCTCAAACCAGCACAGCAGCTACAACCACTGCACAGGCAGCGACGACGCAAGCCGCAACAACCGCTCAAACGGGTGCAACGTATCAAGCTGCTGGTCAACAAGCTACCAGCCAACAACAGGCAGCTGCGACCACTGCATCAACTACGCCGACAGCAACTGGCACTTATTCAAATAACACAGCCCAAGCCATTGTGAATGCTGCAAAGTCTCAATTAGGTGTACCTTATGCATGGGGCGGTACGGGTAACGGCGGTTTTGATTGCTCTGGTTTGACCCAATATGCTTATAATCAAGCCGGTAAACAAATTGGTCGGACGACTACTGCACAAGAATCAGCAGGTTCACGTGTTAGTGTTAGCCAATTACAGGCTGGTGATTTAATGTTCTGGGGCAACCAAGGTTCAACTTATCATACCGCCGTTTATATTGGTAATAACCAATATATCGCTGCCCCACAACCTGGTCAAAGTGTTGAAGTACAAAGCATCAATTCTTACTTCCAACCTTCATTTGGGGTCCATGTTAACTAAATTAGTCATGACAAACGTCTGGTAACAGGCGTTTTTTTTGGCCTAAAATCGGTTTTTAGTTGTGCATATTAGTCGCTTTGTCAGGCCAGCACATAGTATGCTGAAGTTAGTCGGTGGTGCTTTTTTACTTTTGCTTGTATTTAGTAAGTAAAGTGCTATACTAAAAATATACTTATTTTTAGTAAGCAAAATTCAAAAGCAATTGATGCTTAAAAATGATGGTCAGACATGGAGGTTATAACATGACAAAAATTAATGCGGCAGATGCAATGTTGAAGGTCATTGAAAGCTGGGGCGTCAAGAATATTTATGGCTTGCCTGGTGGTTCCTTTGATTCAACCATGAATGCACTTCACAATCGTCAGGATACCTTAAATTATGTGCAAGTGCGTCACGAGGAGGTCGGCGCCTTAGCGGCTGTTGGGGAAGCCAAAGTGACAGGGAAAATCGGTGTGACGTTTGGTTCTGCTGGCCCTGGTGCGGTGCACTTGCTAAACGGTCTGTATGATGCGCAATATGATCATGTCCCTGTGTTAGCCTTAGTGGGCCAAGTCCCAACTTCTGTTATGAATACCAACTATTTCCAAGAAATGAATGAAAACCCAATGTTTGCGGATGTTTCTGTTTACAATCGGACGATCATGACCGCCGAACAATTACCACATGTGGTCGATGAGGCCATTCGGCAAGCGTATGCGCATCAGGGGGTTGCCGTCCTGACGTTACCAAAAGATTTAGGCTGGCAGGAAATCGAAGACGATTATGTGTCATCTGCAAACCTTTATCAAAAGCCAATTTATCCGGCACCTGATTTAACCAAAGTAGATGAAGCATTGGCCTTATTAAAAGCTGCAAAGCATCCATTGATCTATGTGGGCCAAGGCATTCGTGGTGCACGTGAAGACTTGATTGCTTTTTCTGAAAAAATGCATATTCCAATTGTGACCACTGCGTTAGCCAAAGGTATCGTACCCGATTCTTATAAAGGCAATATGGGTTCAGCTGGACGTGTAGCCTCAAAACCAGGGGTTGAAGTCGCGCGTGGCGCTGATACAGTGCTGTTCTTAGGCTCTGATTTCCCATTCCAGCCTTACTTTATTGCACCAGATGCAAAGTACATTCAAGTTGATATTGATGGCACTAAGTTTAAACGTCGTCACAGTGTGGATGTTGCAATTTTGGCAGATGCACATCAAACGTTGAAGGCCTTATTAGATCGTTCAGAACCAACGGCAACAACCCCTTGGTATGAAGCGGCTTTGGCCAATAAAGCGAACTGGCGTGACTGGTTGACGTCATTGGAAACAGATGACAGCACCCCATTACATGTGGAACCCGTTTTCAAGGCTATTAACGATATGGCAACTGATGATGCGATTTTCCAAACGGATGTGGGAAATGTGACGATTAACGGGATGCGGTTCTTAAAAGCAGACCAACAACAACGTTTTACCACGTCTGGCTGGTATGCCACAATGGGCTATGCATTGCCAGCAGCCATTGGGGCACAATCTTATTACCCGGATCGTCAAGTTTGGTCCATTTCCGGCGATGGCGGCTGGGCTATGGTCATGCAAGATGTGTTGACCCAAGTGAAATATCATATGCCAATTATCAATGTGATCTTAACGAACCAAAGCCTAGGCTTCATTGAAGGCGAACAAGACGATAATCAGCAACCACATTCAGGGGTTGATTTGATTGACGGGGACTTTGGTGACGCTGCAAAGGCGCTTGGTGCAGATGGCTATGAAGTGCACAATCTAGCCGAATTAAAAGCGGCCTTCGCTGCTGCGAAAGACCGCAAAGGGCCTGTTGTAATCGATGTGAAGATCTCTAATTTACGCCCATTACCAGTTGAACAATTACAATTGGATCCTGAAACACAAGATCCAGCTCAAGTCGCTGCCTTTGTGAAGCAGTATCGTGCAGAAGGCCTGGTGCCATTCCGCCAATTGTTGGCAGACGCTGAAGCAAAAGCCTAAGTTTGTAAAGGAAGAAAGGATTGCAAATGTCATGCGATCCTTTTTTATTAGCGCTGATTTTAATTGCTTTGTGTTGAGATAGATAAGTTGGTAACGCTTTTGTTATAAATTTGACACCTTTGTAATCTTGTTGTAATATTAACGCATACTTGATATTGACTGAAATGATAGGTGATGAAGATGGAAGCAAAGCGGCAACAATTAAAAGAAAATCAGCATAAATTGCTGGTTTACTTGGCAAATTTGTATACCGATCATGACAACGCACAGCACGAAGCGGGCAGTCAGCCGCAGACTTGTGTGGCCTGTCATGAAATTCAAGAGTTACATGCTATTATTGATGACTTAACCAAACAAATTAAGACCTTGAGCCCACAACAACCCAAACGCCGGCGTCGGCGGACAACGAAAACAACCACGATCAAACCCACAATGAGTTGGTCCCAAGAACTGACGGTTTATAAAATGACCACCCATGACCAACAACATTATTTGGTACGGGCTGCAACCTTAGCTGAAGCCATTGACTTGATGACCAAACGCCGCTTAGGGGTGATTGCCTACGCCACGTTAGCCGTACCGCAGTACAACAAAACATATGTGATGGCAGCAGCAGGCACCCAACAAACAGTGGCAACAGCCTTGCAACAAGTACCTGCCTTTATCGGTGTTTTAGGCGTGATTCAAACACAACAATTAGTCATTGCATAACCTTTAAGCAAGCAGACATGTGATTCACACGCCTGCTTGCTTTTTTGAGTCAACGGTGTGTTTCGGATGTGTAGGTTGTGCCTGTAGCAATGGACAACCAGCGGAAATAAAACGTTTGCGAAGCAAAGGTACCTTAGATCAGTTAGCTGGTGCCATGTGTCCTGCGGGGTGGTCTGCCCCCACAAGACTGGACAACCAGCGAAGATGAAGCCTTTGCAAAGCAAAGGTACCCTATGTACTTGAGCTGGTGCCATGTGTCCTGCGGGGCGGTTTACCCCCACAAGACTGGACAACCAGTGAAGATAAAGCCTTTGCAAAGCAAAGGTGTCCTATACACCTGAGCTGGTGTATACTTAACGTCAGAGAGAAAGTTTGAGAGGACGATAGACATGGCAAAATGGATCAGTTTTGATTTATACGACACTTTATTTGATCGTACTGGCTTATTTGATTGCGTTGAGGCAATTGCAAACGAAATTGATGGGGTGGATGCAAAAGAGGCGCGGACAACCTTTGCGGATTATATTGCTGATCCGGGTAATGTAATCCCTTACGTTGATTACGACCTGGTTTTGCGGGATGCGTTGATTGCCTTAGATTATCATTTTGGCATTAAGGATCGTGCATTTAAACGGAATTACTTCCATTTGATTGCGGCATTGCAAAACTTGCCGCTTTTTCCAGATGTCGAACATACGTTGAAAACGTTAATTAACCGTGATTACAATATTGCGATTATGGCCAATACCGCTGATGATATTGTCATGGCGCACACGACTAAGTTGAATTTACCGGTTACCTTATGTACATCAGAAATGGTACAGACTTATAAACCAGATATTCGCTTCTTTGATACATTACAGCGGGAATTGCAATTTGAACCTGATCACATTCACGTGGCAGCGAACTATCAAACTGATATTTTACCAGCGCTTGAAATGGGTTGGACGGCGATTTGGATCAACCGGCACGACGATCCAGTACCAGATACCGTTGAACCGCAGCATCAGGTCAAGAGTTTGAAAGGCATTTTAGAATTTGCCAAGTAACTGAAAAGACGCGTTAGCAAAAGCCTGTGTTTCTAACTTAATAGAAGCACGGGCTTTTTTTGCGACTAAATAGCCGTGAACATATGTTCTAAAATGCGTTTCTATGTTAAACTAGAAGCACTTCGGAACGAAAGGACGGAACAAAATGAGTTTACAGTTTGTGATTGGACCGGCTAGTGGCGATCATCAGGCCACATTAGTCACTTTACTGCAGCAAGCAATGGCAAAGGCACCACATGACCGTTTTTTTTATTTGATTCCCAACCATATTAAGTTTGGTACAGAAGTTGGGGTGCTCAGTGCCTTAAAGGCCGCCACTGCTGCGGATCAGCCGTTTTATGCGCAAAATCGGTTGCAAGTCTTTTCATTTACTCGGCTAGCCTGGTATTTCATGAAAAATACGGCTTATTATCAATTGCCCCGTTTAGATCAGGCCGGATTGAATATGCTGGTCACACAACTGTTACAAGTGCACCAAACGGAATTAACGATTTTTCGTGGTGAGCAACAGCAGGTTGGTTTTGTGGCCATGGTGGCCGGGCAATTGGTGGCCTTACAGCAGGCACAGTTAACTCCAGCATTACTGGCGGACGTCATTGCTGATTTGCCCCAGGATGCCAATCAAGATTTGGTGGCAAAACTGCATGATTTACAGGTGCTCTACCCAGATTTTGTCACGGCCTTTAAGCAGCGTTATTTAGCCAATACCGATTTATTAACGACTTTAGCAGATTATTTACAGCAAATCTCTTTGGCAGACACGCACTTTATCATTGCCGGTTATAACCAAATGACGGGGCAAGAACAGCGTTTGGTGCAAGTCTTAATGGCACAAAGTCAAAGTGTGGTGCTGGATCTGATGTTAGATCAGCCAGCGGCCACCACGGTACCTGATCCCCAGAGTTTGTTTTTTAAGCCGGCTCAGCTGTATCATCAACTTTACCAGTTTGCACGTCAACGTCAGATCCCAGTTTTAATGGATGTCCGTACAAAACCAGCTCGGACAGCAGACTTATTGGCTGTGGAACAGTACTGGCAGGCCTCCACTGATGGCACTGCGACACCAGCAGCGGCGCCTTTAACCGATCCAGCCAGCTTGCAGATCATCACGGCACCGAATCGGTATCGCGAGCTGCAACAGGTCGCTACGCGTATTCGCCAATTGGTAGCGGAAAAAGGGTATCGTTATCGTGATTTTTTGATTATGACGCGTCATCTAACACCTTACGAAACGATTTTAGCACCGATTTTTAAAGCCCAACAGATTCCATATTTTGCGGATTTGACGCATCAAATGGCAGACCACCCTTTGCTGGAATTGATTACAGCGTTATTTAATATTCAGCGGCGTTATTATCGCTATCAGGATATGATGCGGCTGTTAAAAACCGAACTCTTACGTCCGCAGGATCTCACCGTAGCGGCCTATCGGCAGGCTGTTGATTTGACGGAAAACATGGTGTTGAAGTATGGATTTGAAGGCCAGCAATGGTTGCGCCAAGAAGACTGGCAGTTTTATCGGTTTGCCGACCATGATTTTGGTGTTGAAACCACAGCAGATCAGCAAATTACGGAACAAGTGAATCAAATTCGTCATTATGTTAAGGCAACGTTGCCAGCTTTTTTTGAAAAAATGGCAGCTGCCGATACAGGAACAGCAGCAATCACCGTCCTTTATCAATTTCTAGTCCAACAAGGGGTCCCACAACGGTTAATGGCGTGGCGCGATCAAGCACTAGCAGTTGGAGATCTCACCACAGCCGCTGAACCGGAACAAGTGTGGCAAACATTCTGTAAGCTGTTGGATGAATACGTGGATCTACTAGGCGCGCAACCGTTTGTGGCCGCGGATTTTTTAGCGACTTTAACGGCTGGGTTCAACGGTGCCAGTTATGCCCAGATTCCGTCAACATTAGATCAAGTGCTGGTTTCTGAAACAGGAATTGTACAAGGAGCACCGCGTAAAATTGTGTTTATTATTGGGGCGACTGACCAGGTGATGCCGGACCGGCAAGTGCAGGAGCAATTATTAAGTGATCAAGATCAGGAACGCTTAGCACCTTATTTACCCGCGACGATGCAACTCAGCGAGTCGTTGACCCAACGATTTGCTGGTGAGGCCTTTTTAAACTATTTGGCCTTTTTAAACGCACAGGAACAGTTGATTTTTACATGCCCAGAGTTAGATGATGCTGGGGCGCTGCAATTGTCACCTTATGTGCAACGCCTACAACAGCAGTTTCAAGTGGAACCACAAGCTGTGCCCGCGCCAACGCTAACCAGTCCAGTGCAGCCTTATTTAGGGGCACCACGGGTGGTCTTGTCTGAATTAGTACAAATCGTGCGGCAGGCACAGTCTGAAAAAACGCCGCTACCAGCGGTATGGCGCCTACTTTATCAAGAAATTCGGCGTCAGCCAGCTTTAGCCGCTTTAAGTGACCAAGCCTTAGCAGGTTTAACCTATCACAATGAGCCGGAGCCGTTACGCCCGGAGATCGTGCAAGGGTTATATGGCAAATTGATCAACACGTCGATTTCCAAGTTAGAAGAGTTTTACCAAAATCAGTATGCTTATTTCTTGAAGTATGGTTTAAAGCTGCAGGAACGCGATGTTTTCCAGTTATCCCCGGCAAGTACAGGGGAGTTTTACCATGCAGCGTTAGATCAATTGTTGACACAGATCAAAGCGCAAGGTCAGTCGATTGCGCAACTAGCGCCAGCTGCAATTGACAAACTTGTGACGCGGATTTGTCAGGAACTACAAGCCCAGCCACAATTTCAGATTTTAAAGAGCTCCAATCGCATGGCTTATTTGGCCAAGCAATTGGTGCAAACCGTCCGGCAAATGGGGTTTGCCATGCGGCAACAAGGGCAACGCACGAAAATGGAACCCTTGCAAACCGAAGTGTTGTTTGGGCATGTGGGGAGTGATCAGGGGTTACAACCATTACGGTTTGAGTTGCCCAATCAAAAAGTGGTCCAAGTCCGAGGAAAAATTGATCGAATCGATCAATTGGTATTGCCGGGTGAGCGTTATTTAGGCATTGTGGATTATAAGTCAAGCGCCCACCAATTTAATTTTCGGGATGCTTATTACGGCTTAGCACTACAAATGCTGACCTATTTAACGGCTGTGATGCAAAATGTGTCCACCCTTACAGGTGCCGACCATCAAACGGTTCAGCCAGCAGGGGCTGTTTATTTGCACTTGCAAAATCCTAAATTAAAATTACAGGACGTTTTGAAACAAAGTTTTGATGAAGCTGTGTTAGCGGCCAATAAATACGATGGTATTTTATTGAATGATGAAAACTTGTTAGCGGCTTTAGATGAAGATTTGGCAGCAGCACGTACTGGCCATTCACCGGTCTATCCATTGCAAAAAACCATTAGTCATGGCTATGCATCCCGGGATAGCAAACTGGTCACTTCGCAAGAATTGGACTTATTGCTAGCCCATAACGCGGCGCTGATCAAAGCCGCCGGTACCGCTATTTTTGCTGGGGCAGATGCGTTAAATCCAGTGAAGTGGCCAGATCAACATACAGCGTTACAGTATTCACCTTACCAGCCGATTTTCCAATTTGATGCGATGTTACCGGAAAATCAATACAATCAATTGGATAAGTTGACACCGCAAAAGGTGATCGAAATGTTGCGTCATGAACAGACGAAAGGGGATGCCTAAGCCAATGGCACGAAAATTTACAGCGCATCAACAGGCCGCGGTTGACGCCCGGGGACACAATATTTTAGTGTCTGCATCAGCAGGCTCTGGGAAAACAACGGTGCTCGTTGAACGGGTGATCCAAGAAATTTTGCAAGGCACGGACTTAGATCAATTGCTCGTTGTGACATTTACGGAAGCGGCGGCTGCTGAAATGCGCCAGCGGATTCAAGCTGCGCTAGAGGCACAACTGAAACAGTTAGCACCTGGTACCAAGCAACAACGTTTACGGCGGCAATTAGGGCTGTTAGGCAGTGCGCAGATCAGCACCTTGCATGCATTTTGTTTACGCGTGATCCAGCGTTATTACTATGTCATCGATTTAGACCCGAATTTTCGCCTGTTAACAGATGATACCGAGCAACTGTTATTACGGGAAGATGTTTGGAATGAGCTGCGTGAAAAGTTGTACGCCAGCAGTCCAAGTTTTCCGCAACTGGTTCAAAATTTTTCGAATGATCGAAGTGATGATGGGCTAACCGAGCTTGTTTATCGGTTATTCGACTTTGCGAATGCAAATCCAGACCCGGAAGCTTGGCTCAATGCGTTACCCCAGGCATATGTTGTGGGCAACCAACCGTTAACTGAAACCCCATTTTATCAGCAACAGTTAAAACCTTATTTGGAAAGTGAATTGATGCAAGCGCAACGCGATTTAGCCAGCGCATTGACGATTGCACAAGCGCAGCCGGACCTGGTAAAGTTTGGCGCAGTGCTGACCCAGGATCAAGCGCAATTAGCAACTTTGCGCCAAACAGTGGCGCAGGGGGACTGGGATCAGATTCAAAAAGCGTTAACAGGCTTTAAATTTCAGCGGGCACCATCATTGCGCAATTTAGAACCAGCCGCTTTGGCTGCTAAAAATACCATTGCCACTTATCGCGACCAAGCTAAAAAAACGGTGGTGACTTTGGCGACGGCTTATTTTCAACTGCCAGCAGACGATACGCAGCAGATCATGGTTGCCGCTGGCACTTTAGTCCAGCAATTAGTGATCGTGGTCCAACAATTTCAAGCCGCATTTACCCAAGCTAAACGGCAACGGCAAGTGTTAGATTTTAGTGATTTAGAGCACTTAACATTGGCGATTTTAAAGGCCCCTAAGGGTCAGCAAGTGCAAGCTAATTTACAACAACAATTTCAAGAAGTATTGGTGGATGAATATCAAGATATTAACCGATTGCAAGAAACGATTTTAACCACCGTTGCGCAGGCGACGCCAGGCAATCGCTTTATGGTCGGGGATGTCAAACAATCGATCTATGCCTTTCGTTTGGCAGATCCGAGCCTGTTTTTGAAAAAATATCAGGCTTTTGCAAATTCAGACACGCCGGATCAGCGGATTATTTTAGCTGAAAACTTTCGTTCTGCGCCAGCTGTAACAGATTTTGTCAACTTGATTTTTAGTCAACTCATGGATGAAGCGGTGGGAGAAATGCCTTATGATGATGCTGCACGTTTGATTCCAGGTGCCAAGTATCCTGAATTAAGCGCGCAACCTGAATTGTTGCTGTATACCACTGACGAAAAGGCAGGTCCAGATAAAACGCAGGGCCAGCTCCAAATAGTGGGCCAGAAGATCCAAGCTTTAGTGGCACACGGGCAATTATATGATCGGCAAACGCAACAAATGCGGGCCGTGACTTATGGTGATATTGCATTACTGGCACCAACGCGCAAAAATAATTTAGCGTTAACCGAAACTTTTAAAGTCATGGGAATTCCGCTGGTGGTGGCGAACACCGAAAACTACTTTCAAACAACGGAAGTCCAGATCATGTTGTCCTTGTTGCAGATTATCGATAACCCCTACCAGGATATTCCACTGGCGGCTGTTTTACGGTCACCGATCGTGGGCCTAAAGGAAAATGAACTCGCTGCATTGCGCATTAATCAGCGCACCGGGGACTATTATCAAGCCGTACTGGCGTTTCAAAAGCGGGCGGTTACCGGCTCTTTTGAAGGCAAACTCCAACAAAAATTAACCCGCTTCTTAGGGCAACTCACGCAATTTCGGCAATTAGCGCGGCAAAATCAATTGGTGAACCTGATTTGGACTATTTATCAGGAAACGGGCTTTTTAGATTATGTTGGTGGGATGCCAGCAGGTGCCCAGCGTCAAGCCAATTTACATGCGCTTTATGAGCGCGCGCACGCCTATGAGGCCAGCAGTTTCAAAGGCTTATTCCAATTTGTACGGTTTATTGAAAAAATGCAGGAAAAGGATCAGGACTTAGCCGAAGCACCCACTGTGAGTCAAGAAAATGCGGTGGCATTAATGACCATTCACGGTAGTAAAGGGCTAGAGTTTCCCATTGTTTTCTTAATGGACGGGAACCATCAATTTAATCAGGCCAGTTTACGTCAGGATTATGTGCTAGATGACCGCTACGGCATGGGCATTACTTATTTGGAGCCGACAGAGCGGGTGAAAGTACCGACGCCACAACAGGCATTGTTGCGGACCCAAGTGCAACAACGCCAGGCCGCTGAAGAAATGCGGTTGTTGTATGTGGCACTGACGCGGGCTGAGCAGCAGCTTTATTTGGTGGGCACTTATCCGAGTCAGGAAGCGGCGGTGGCCAAATGGCAACGTGGCTTACAAAGTCAACAGTTGGTGTTAAATGACAGCTTGCGCCGGGATACCAATAATTTTATGGATTGGCTCGGGTATTGTTTGGTCCGACAACCGCAGTTCCCAGAAAAGTGGTTGGATCAAGGCCAACCAGCACCGGTTTTGGCGGCAGATCAAACAGCCTTTAAAATCACGTTTGTGCAACCGCAAGATCTGGCCCAGCTTACGACGACGATGGCGCCACAACAAGCAGACAACGACTGGCGGTTACCGCTACAACCAGCTGAATTAACCACCATCGATGTGGATCAAATTCAACAAGTGTTACGTTTACAATATCCTTATCAAGAAAGTACCAGCACCACAGCTTATCAATCTGTTTCAGAAGTGAAACAACTATTTGCGGATCCAGATGTTTTGGAAATGAATCAATTGGATCTGCAAACACCACAGGGAAAGCGACGTTACGTGCAACAAGATTTTGCCACGCCACAATTTTTACAGACGACGCGGCAACCGACACCAGCTGAAATTGGAACTGCGACCCATTTGGTCCTTCAACAAGTGGACTTGACGCAGCAGCCAACATTGGCCAGTTTAGGGGAGACAGTTGACACATTAGTGACGCAGGGCTTATTAACCACAGAAGTTGCCGCTAAAATTGCGTTACCAACGTTGATGACCTTTTTTGAGAGCACGTTGGGACAACAATTGTTGCTGCATCCAAAGGCGGTCCAGCGTGAAATGCCATTTTCATTATTATTACCGGCAACGCGCTTGTTCCAACAATTACCAGCAGGTGAAGATGCGCAAGTCTTGATCCACGGTATCATGGATGGTTATCTTGTAACGCCGGAAGATGTGATTTTATTCGATTATAAAACGGATCACGTGGGCTTAAAGCAACCGGAAAAACGCCAGGCCTTGTTAAAAGAACGGTATCGTGGCCAAATCAATCTCTATGCTGCTGCATTGGCACAACTATTGCAACGGCCTGTGACACAGCGCTATTTGTACTTATTAGCCAGTGGTGATTTATTAGCAGTTTAAAAATAAGCGTTAGCCAGAGTGATATCATCACAGGCTAACGCTTATTTTTTAGAGTGGTTGACCTTTTTCAAGGCGCACCGCCATTTTAGCCAATTGTTCCAATTGTTGTTGAAAAACAGTTGAATCATCACCTAAAACGGTGGCGACTTGTTGATTAAGGCGTTTGAGCAATTGTTGGATCTTCGGTACCAGTGCTTGACCAGCCGCCGTTAGTGTCAGATGAACGCTACGCCGATCGGCGGGGTCATTGGCTTTAATGACATAACCAAGTTGCACTAATTGTTGAATGGCCCGCGTGATATTACTAGGGTTTAAGTACATCAAGCTGATCAAACTTTCTTGGCTCATACCAGGGCGCTCGTTTAAGCGAAGTAAGTAATAATAGTTACTCGCGTTTAAATGTAATGGCTTTAATTCACGGTCTAAGGTCATTTTAAAGTGACGATCGGCAATGGCCAGCCATTTAAAAAGGCCATTATTCATGTGACATCCCTCGTCTTTCCAGCCATAAACGGCGTGCAGTTAACAATAAGGCAATGATACCGCAAAGTGTTGCCACGGCGTATGCCAAATGCATGCCGGTGACGAACCATTCAGGATGGGCTGTGACATAAGTTGTGACGTGTCGGCCTGCCCGCTGGCTCATGCCTAAATATAAAATTGAAGTGGCTAAAGATAACCCTAAAATCATGCCAACTTCCCGTGCTAAGCCGTTTAAACTGCCTGCAATCCCTAAATACTGCTTCGGCACACTGGACATAATAATCGAATTATTAGGGGATTGGAACATGCCAATGCCGATCCCAGATAGGCAGATAGCGCCGATCATCCATAAAAATGATTGGTGTGGCGTCATGATGGCAAAGTAAGTCTCCGCAAGGGTCAACAGGACTAGGCCAGTAAAGGTTAGTCCTTGGGCACCGTGGTTGTCGGCTAACGCACCGCTAATTGGGGCTGTGATCAGCATCATGATCGGAATCCCCATTAACACGATGCCCGCTGCAAAGGCGCTTAAAGCCAATGTCTTTTCAAGGTAAAATGGCATTAACACGTTGGCAAAGAACGTGGTCACAAAGACTAATAGCGCACACATTAACCCGACCGTAAATTCATGGTTGTTAAAAATTTTAAAGTTCAGCATGGGCTGCGCTTGATGTTGTTCAACGTGATAAAATGAGCCGAATAGCACAATGGCTAGGACGATTAATCCGAGAATGCGCCATTGGGTAAAACCGATTTCTTGGCCCCAGAAAATGGCTGTGAACAGGCTGAGAATCGCTAATGCCCATAATAGAAACCCGCGACCATCTAATTGAAAACGCCAAGGATGTGCATGATGCGGTAGTACAAAAAGGCCTAAGCCAAAGGTGAACAAGCCCACCGGCACATTGATCATGAAAATTGTTTGCCAAGTCCAAGTTTGTAGCACCAACCCGCCGATTCCAGGGCCAGCAATACTGCCAAGGGAGACAAAGCTGTTGAGAATGCCCAAGGCACGACCGCGCCGGTTTTGTGGGAAAATTTGGGTAATGATCCCAAAATTAGTGGCCATGGTCATACTGGCACCTAGCGCTTGGACCAAGCGACCACTGAGAAGCATGGCCAAACTGTGGCTTAATCCACAGAGCAATGAACCTAAAATGAAAATCACCGTGCCAGTTTGGAAAATTCGAATTTTTCCGATCTCATCACCGAGTTTACCGAATAAGGTGATCAGCATACAAATCAAAATAATGTAAAATGAGACCGCCCATTCAGCCCGATTCATTGGGATTTTCAGATCAGTTGAAATAGCTGGCATGGCAATGTTGACGATTGAAGCGTCTAACACAGTCATAAAGGTCATCAACGATGTGGTGATCAAAATCAGCCACTTATTTTTAGATTGTGTTCCCAATATCACATTACCTTCTTACTATAAAATAATTGCGTGCGCAAGTATAACGAGTTTTGATGACTTTGTCAAGGTTTTGAAAAGGACTAACGCATACAAAAACAGCATGGCGTAAAGGCCCATGCTGTTAGAGGCTGGTGACTATGATTGTTTCAGATTGATCGTAATCGTTCCCAGTGATTTTTGATTCTTAGGCTGAACGGCATTGTATTCAATGGCAGTATCTGTACTGCTGATCGTCATGGCCGTTGCGGCAGTAACGGTTTTGCCAGCTGCTACGGTTTGGGTAGCCTGGTTTAAGGACTGCGTCAACGTGCTATCTGAAGTGGTTGGCGTGGTGCTTTTCAGTGTGGTTGTGCCTTGATGGAAGCTACCGTACTTGGCCAGGTCAGTGGCAGGGGTTGCCGTGGTGTCCCGCTTGTTGTGATAAGTGTACGTTAACAGTAAGACTGTATCACCGCCGGAAGTGGTCATGGTTTGAATTTTAGTAAAGGAAATCCGGAAGTCAGGGGTATTTAAAATATTCCCACTGGCATAAGTGCCATGTTCTGCTTGGTAGGTTAACACACTTTGATAAGAATTTGGGAGTTCATTATTAAAGTCTGCTTTGGCAATTTTCTGTGTTTCATTGCTTAATTTGGTGAAGTTTTCAGAGTATTGATTGCTATTTGCAGCCGTGATCGAATTTAGTAATTTCAAACTGGTTTTGGCGTAATGACTGAGCTTGTTGGTTAAAGCGCTGTTGGTTTGATTGCGACTAAGATCGGTTTGAATCTGTTGGATCTTCTGTGTGGCCTTGCTAATTTTAGTATTCAACTGTGCATTGGCACTACTGGATTGCTTGTTGACCAGCTGCACAGGTCCCATTGTCGCATCTGTAATGGCAACGAATTTTTGCTGTAAGGTGTAGTGGGACATTTTCTTCGTGGCCGCCAAGCTAGAGGATTCAGAGGCCGTGAGTTTGGTTTGATCTTGCTTGCCACAGCTGGTGAGTAATAACCCAGCAGAAAGCAGGGTAACAAGTAGCGTAGTTGTTTTTGACATGCTGTCAGACTCCCTATGATTAAGTTGCTTTCAGTGTAGCATGCTTTTTCAGTGAAAGAAATTGCTTACGTTGACAAATTTTGTGAAACTGCTTACGCTTAAAAAATAAATGTTGCAGTTGGCATGAAAGGAGATGTGCGCAGGTGTTAAAAGTAGGCTTAGCTCAATTAGCTGTGCAGTACGATGCGATTGCGGCAAATGAGCAACAAGTCACACAAGTCGTGGCGCAAGCGGCACAAGCAAAGTGTCAGGTGGTGGTGTTACCAGAAATGTGGCGTACCGGGTATGCCTTTCAAAACTTACAGCAAAATAGTGATGTGAATGGTCAAGCTACCCAAGCTTTTTTAGCAAGCTTGGCGCAGCGTTATCAAATTGCCATTGTGGGTGGTTCGGTGGCGACCCGGCGGGATGGTGATGATTATAACACCATGTATACCTTTGACGCCACAGGGCAGCTTTTAAGCCAATATGACAAAGTACACTTATTCGGTTTAATGGCGGAGGACCAGTATTTAACGGCCGGGCGGCGGCCGAACCTATTTCAACTACAAGCTGTACCAGCTGCCGGCATTATTTGTTACGATTTGCGTTTTCCAGAATGGATTCGTTGTGAAATGGCTACCGGGGCACAAGTATTGTTTGTGGTGGCAGAGTGGCCAACCCAACGCATTCAGCAGTGGCAGCAGTTGTTAGCCGCCAGAGCAATTGAAAATCAGGCGTTTGTGGTGGCGGTTAATTGTGTTGGCGAAAACCCCAATGATCAATTTGGTGGTCATTCGCTGGTTTACGATCCGTTAGGGCAAGTCGTGACGCAATTAGCCGCCCAACCGGGTTTTACAACGGCAACATTAGATTTGCAACAAGTGGTAACAGTACGTGGTGGGATGCCGGTTTTTGCGGATCGGCGCCCTGAACTCTATCAAGGATAAAGGTGATCAAAATGCAAAAAATCGGGTTTATTGGCACGGGTGTCATGGGCACAGGCTTGATTCAGAATTTGTTAAAAGCAGGTTATCCGGTACAAGTCTATAATCGAACCAAAGCACATGCGGCAACGGTTTTACAGGCCGGCGCAACTTGGGCGGCCACGCCACGGAAATTAGCCGCAGATAATGATGTGATTTTCACCATGGTGGGTTATCCCAACGATGTTGAAACGGTTTATTTTGATGCCGAAACAGGGTTGTTGGCTGGGGCAACGCCAGGGACCACGTTGATCGATATGACCACCAGCACGCCTAGTTTGGCCGTTAAAATTGGGACAGCTGGTGAACAGCAACAGTTATCAGTGTTAGATGCGCCGGTTTCTGGCGGGGATATTGGCGCCCAAAAAGGCACGTTAACCGTGATGGTTGGCGGACCGGAAGCTGTTTTTACAGCGATGCAACCAATTTTTGACGTTTTTGGCCAACAAATCGTCCGGTTTGGTGATTACGGTGCAGGCCAACATACAAAAATGGCCAATCAAATTATGATTGCGGGCACCATGACAGGGTTAACGGAAATGCTGGTTTATGCACAGGCTGCGCAGCTTGACTTAGCGGCTGTGTTAAAAACTGTTGGGGCAGGCGCGGCGGCCAACTGGAGTTTAAGCAACTATGGCCCACGGATTTTAAAACAGGATTATACGCCGGGGTTTTTCGCGAAGCATTTTCTCAAGGATTTACGGATCGCCTTACAAGAAGCTCAGCGGATGCAGCTTGATTTACCAGCCACCGCACAAGCCAAACAGTTATATACCCAACTGGTTGATGACAAACAGTTAGGGGATGCTGGCACACAAGCCTTGATCAAATTGTGGTGGCAAGCATGAAAAAACGATTGGCGCTTGCCAATCGTTAGTCATTACAAAGGCTGAATGTTCTTTTTTAAATATTGATGGCCCGCAGGCGTCAGTCGATCTTGTTCGATAAAGCCTAAATTAACGGCGCTACGGTGTAAGCAGGCACGAAATGTGTCGTGGACCAACATGCTTGAACAAAAAGCTTTTGAATCAACCAGTGCTAAATGCTGTTGTAACTCAGTTTTAGTTGTCATGGGGCAGCCTCCTTGTTTGCAAACCTATACCAATTGAATACCTTAAGCCTAACAAGAAACGGCAGGCGGCGCAATCTTTATATTGAAATTTGCCTGTCCAATTTTAAATTGAGACCTTCAGTCGTCCAATTAAAAAAATCTTTATCAATCATTTAAAGCCGTGCTGGTGCGCCGTTTCTAACGCATAATTTAGAACAATCTCGCGACTATTTTTTGAATTAATATCGATCAATGGCTTAAAAGTGACAGCTTTAAAATTGGCTTTCCCAAATTTCTATGCTAGAATACAGGTATCTCAAATGAAAAGGAATGAATGCAATGAAATCTGATCAGCCCAAACCGCCGCACATACAAAGCTCCTTGCTGCTGTTACAAATTGTCGTTATCCTAACCTGCCTTTACTTTATTCTAACAGTGAGCTCACCAATGATTCTAGTTGGGGTGGGTCTGGTAATGGCAACGTTGATCTTGATTGTTATGAACGAATTAGGCCTTTACCTACATCCGCATAAGCGATTCATTCATGTAAACCATTAAAATTAAAGTTGTGACGTAAAAGCGTCTGCCTCTTCATGAAGTGCAATAGAAAAGTTAGACAATTTAGATTTTGAATTAAGCAATCATGGCT
>NZ_AZDA01000078.1 GCF_001434575.1 Loigolactobacillus bifermentans DSM 20003 | reverse complement strand
CTTTATGGGTTTTTCTGTCCACTAATATGTTCAACTTAAATTTTACAATCTACCATAATTAAAAAGGGGCAGGCTATGCCCTTAAACTTCAAGAGTTAGTCCCTGCGATTACCCGTTTTTCGGCTATCGGAATACTAATGATGACGGAAGTAAACGAAATTCGGAAAGGAAAAACTATATTTCTTTCTCATTATGTTGGATGACATAATTCTACATTTTGTATAGCAGTGATTAATATGAACTATGGCAAACAGGAAAACCAACGTGTCAAGCGACAAATCATCAACGCCTTCTTTGAGTTACTGGCAGAAAAATCTAGGTCGGAGATTCGCCCGTCTGACATCATCAAGCGCTCTGGCGTTGCTCGCACCACCTACTATCGCAATTTCTTCAACCAAACCGATATCGTGGAATGCTACTTGAACGCGCTTCGCGAAAGCACCATTCCAGTTGCAGATGATACCTTGTCCTATGAAAATACGTTACAGGGATTCACTGCCACACTCCAGACAATACGTCCTGAAAAAGACCGGTTCTTGTTGCTATATCATGGCGGTTTTTCACAAGTCCTCCAGGCCTTCTTACTTGACAGTATTTTCGATGTAGCTGGTGATATGTCACTAGCGGATCCTGCAATCTACCGCCTATACTTTGTCACCGGCGCTATGTATAACCTCTTGATTGCGTGGTTCGAGCGCGATACCAGAGAAACGCCTCAAGAACTTGCGCGGATTGCTGCCAGCTATCTCCGCAATGGCGTGCTTAACACCAAGAAATTATAACTTGCTCAAGAGATCATTGCTTGACGTAACGTATGGTTGCAATGCACTGACGACACCATGATGAAGCAACTCCGTAATTTTTGGATAATACGCCTCAACAGATGCCTGACGTTCAAAGCAATATGATTCAAAAAACATGAAGGTATTGGCAATATAACTCATGGTCAACTCAAGGTCACCGTCAGACTGTTTGATTCCCATAACTTCTTGAACCATGTCTTGAATCACATTGCCCAGTTGTTCTCTGAACTCACCATTACGCCCTTTGCTCATTAGCAGATACAATAGCTCACCATTTGAACTGAAATACGCAACTAGTTTTCGTAACCCGACCTCAACAGATTCAAGTGGTAATTGCTTTTCAACATACACCCGAAATGATAGTAGCTGCGCTTGTTCGATTGACGAAAGTAAATCATAAATATCCTGATAATAAAGATAGAACGTGCTTCGGTGCACTTGAGCTTCACTGGTGATCGCCTTGATGGAGATTTTTTCAATATCAGTGTTCCCATAGAAACTGATAAAAGCATTTTCTATTTTTTTCTTGGTTTGTGCCACTTTGTCCGGTTGTTTATGCATGATAGCTCCTTTCACACGACATTCTGATCAATATTGTCGCTTGATGAATTTGATTTTCCCCATTAACATTTGAAATAAGACGACACGGTGTCGTATTTATCATACCAATACCTTTTGTATTCTCAAGTCAAAAATGAAAGTGAGCTGTCGAAATGACTAAGTTATCTGTTGAATGTATCATCGACAACCATCAGGTCGGAACCCAGGTGTTAAACGCACTCGAATTTGAGCGTACCCAGCATGTGCTTCACGAAATGAAATCACTCGGCGCTGATGTTCAACAGGATGAGCACCAATTGACCCACGCTGATATTAACTTACTAGGCGTTAAGACTGCGCGTGACGTAAACATTGAAACTCGTGCCCAATATTCTGCAACTGAGATTCAGGCCATGTATCGTCCGCAAATCAAGATGATGGAAGACATGTGGAAAAAAATTTGCAAGGGTTTTAACCTTGCAAAAAGTCCGTTCAAGATGAGCCAAACCTACATGAAAGTATTGGGCGTTGACCCAGACTTGATTATCAATGGCCGCCCACAAAAAACAGTCAAGGACGAAACGCCGGAAGACAAAATGCGCCGCATCGCTAATGAAGCCTCTGAAATGGCCTTGCAGATGAATCCAGAACATTTCTTCGTAACTGCTAGTGACGACGGCCTCTACGGCATGGAGACGTTCGGCATGTATGGCGCACCTTATCCGCAACTGATCACACCACTATCTACAGATGCACTACCGGTTCCTCGTGATCCAGCGTATCCAGTCGCCACTACAGGGCAACCAACCCTGATGGATGGCACACCGCTGTACACCATTCCGTATCATCAGTACAAACCACTGGAAAATGGGATTGAACTCAAGTTATCTGTCATCATGCCGGAAACGACCCCTGATGAGATTATCAACGGCCACGCATACCATCTCGCAATCGAATTCATGCACACAGCAGAAATATACGCACAGTCCAACGACTAGGAGGTTATCACGTGGGCCATCGTCAATCGCAGCGAAGTTGATGATTTACCAATGCGCCAAAAATCAATCCATAAGCGACACACCGGGAAATACAATATTGTCGACCATATCTACCGTTGCTCTTATTCTAAGGTTTTAAAAGACATTGATGAAATGGTGGCTAAAATCAAACGCAATAGCGGTATCATTAAATATGTCTCAGCATTTGATAAAACAATTGATCTAGCCATTCATGCTAACAAAAAATGCAGGAAAACCGACACCCGAATTATTCATACGAGGTTTAATATCGGCATACCGCACAATTTTGGACCAA
>NZ_AZDA01000077.1 GCF_001434575.1 Loigolactobacillus bifermentans DSM 20003 | reverse complement strand
TTAGAAATAATCACCGAAACTATATCATATAGGAAACGTTAAGTCAAAGTATAAAAGTTGAAATAGCGAAGCGGAAGGCATACACTAAAAGTAAATTCAGTAGAATCAGCAGACTGAGTGAAACTAGGTAAATGCGCACTTACACGTCATCAAAGATAACGTTGTGCTAAACCCATTAAAACCTGTATTATAAGTCGCCGATGGCGACAACAAAGTCAAACCCATAGAACCAAAGTGAGAAGGTGACTGATATGGCAATCTTTCATATGAGTTTTAGTAATATTAGTGCCGGTAAAGGACGAAGTGCCATTGCCAGTGCTGCTTATCGAAGCGGTGAAAAATTATTTGATGATAAAGAATGCCGCCACTATTTTTATACCCGATCGGTTATGCCAGAAAGCTTTATTTTAATACCCAAAAATGCACCAGCATGGGCCAGTAATCGAGAACAATTATGGAATGAAGTTGAAAAGAAAGATCGTAAATCAAACTCACGGTATGCAAAAGAGTTTAACGTGGCTTTACCAATTGAGTTAAGTGTAGATGAACAAAAAACATTATTAACTAAATACGTGCAAGAAAACTTTGTTGATCAAGGCATGGTAGCCGATGTAGCGATTCATCGTGATCACCAAGATAATCCACACGCACACGTGATGTTAACCAATCGCCCATTTAACCCCGATGGTACTTGGGGACAGAAAACAAAAACCGAATACATTTTAGATAGTCATGGTAATAAAACTAAGACCCCTGCAGGGAATGTGAGAAACCGAAAAATTTGGTTGGTTGATTGGGATAAAAAAGAAAAAATAACTGAATGGCGGCACAATTGGGCGGCAAGTGTAAATCAGGCTTTGGAGCAAAAAAACATTCCTGATCGGATCAGTGAAAAATCATTTGTGGAACAGGGAATAGCTGACACACCAATGCAACACGAGGGAATCAATAGCAAACGGCATGAAAGAAAGGCATTTAATCAACAAGTTAAGAACTATCGTAAGTCCAAAGATGGCTATAAAAATATGCAGGAGAAAGTAGTTAATCGAGGCCACTTGGATAGCCTAAGTAAACACTTCTCGTTTAACGAGAAAAAAGTGGTCAAAGAGTTAAGCCACGAACTGAAAACTTATATTAGTTTGGAAAGTTTAGATGATAAGCGGCGCATGCTATTTAATTGGAAAAACAGTATCTTAATTAAGCACGCTGTTGGTGAAGATGTCACTAAGCAATTATTGACGATTAACCAACAAGAAAGTTCACTAAAAAAAGCAGACGAACTCTTAAATAAAGTAGTTGATCGCACAACTAAAAAACTTTATCCAGAGCTTGATTTTGAACAGACAACTGCGGCTGAACGACGGGAATTGATTAAAGAAACTAATAGTGAACAAACGATTTTCAAAGGCAGTGAATTAAACGAACGTTTAATGAATATTCGTGATGATTTATTG
>NZ_AZDA01000076.1 GCF_001434575.1 Loigolactobacillus bifermentans DSM 20003 | reverse complement strand
TGATCAATGCACCCAGTAGGAGTCGAACCTACAACCTTCTGATTCGTAGTCAGACACTCTATCCAATTGCGCTATGGGTGCATAATGCCGAGGACCGGAATCGAACCGGTACGGTGATCACTCACCGCAGGATTTTAAGTCCTGTGCGTCTGCCAGTTCCGCCACCCCGGCATATAAAAACTGGCTTTATACCTTTCGGTATAAGCGGAAGACGAGATTCGAACTCGCGACCCCCACCATGGCAAGGTGATGTTCTACCACTGAACTACTTCCGCATATTAACTTTGGAAAATGCCGACTAGACGATTCGAACGCCCGACCCTCTGATTACAAATCAGATGCTCTACCAACTGAGCTAAGTCGGCATGATACTAAATGCCAAATATAAGACGAGTGCGGGTGAAGGGACTCGAACCCCCACGCCTCACGGCGCTAGATCCTAAATCTAGTGCGTCTGCCAATTCCGCCACACCCGCAAAACTTTTGGGAATGAGCCGTAACAGGTTCGAACTGTTGACCCTCTGATTAAAAGTCAGATGCTCTACCAACTGAGCTAACGGCTCAAAATGGAGATTACAGGGATCGAACCTGTGACCCCCTGCTTGTAAGGCAGGTGCTCTCCCAGCTGAGCTAAACCTCCAATATAAAAATGGCGTGGCAACTTCCTACCCTCGCAGGGGGTGCTCCCCCAACTACTCTCGGCGTAAA
>NZ_AZDA01000009.1 GCF_001434575.1 Loigolactobacillus bifermentans DSM 20003 | reverse complement strand
GAAACGACGTTGTCGGCAATTGGATTCCCGTTTTCATCGACATACTTCGCCGTGACATTACCACCAGCTACTGGATCTTTGGTGTAAACGTAGGTAACCGTTCCGTTATCTCCTGCTTGCGTTAACGTTCCCGAGGCTGATAAACTACCATCTCCCATTTTAATAAATGTGTAACCAGGAATGTCTAATTGCGTAGTACTGTAAGTACCATTAACCGCTACCCCATTGGGATATGAAACTTCGCTTTGCCCTATCTGATTGCCATCGGTATCAACATACTTAACGTTAACCGTTGCTGCTTGGGTGAATTCAAAACTGGTAAGCTTAAATTGTTGTAAGTTTTTAGCACCGCCAGTCGAGGCACTCACAATGAAGGCTATCGCTTGATATGAATCAGCAACTTGTTGAGACCACGTCAAAACGGTTCCGTCGGTTTGCGTATAGGACACCGTGATAGTTCTAGTAGTCCCATCGTAGTGGACAATGAAATCATGGAACTGACCATCTATATCAGATTCACTTAAAGATTGTGCTGACCCAGCAACATCTTTCGCCCACCATCGCTGAACATAAGTTCCATCTTGTGATTTAATTTGTTCATCACTAGTTGTAACAAATGTTCCATATGGTGCACTCATTGAATCGCCGTTCCAGCCAAAGTCATTAGAATTAGTGGGATCAATTTGGCTTCCATCTTTATCGGAACTTGGAGCCCTATAACCATTACCCCAAGTATCTAGCTTAAAGCCTAAGACATCTAAAAGTCCCCCAATACCCAAGTTCCCACCAGAGTTCCCTAGGTCAGTGGTATTCCCGTTATGGAAAGCAAAACTAATTCCGTCGGCACCATTTGGGTCGGAACCTAAATTAACCTGACCAGTTAAAGTAAAACTACTGTTAGTGTCAATTTTAGATTTTAGTGCAAAGTTACCAACTTGATTGTTATCATCTGGTGTGAGAGTTACTATTCCTGTACTTTGATCATACGTTGCTGAACCATTCAAATCAAAATACTGTAAGAAGTTATCCTTAGTGACCTCAGTACTTGCAGTTCCCGTAGCTGCATCTAGCTTATTAATGATGTCCTTATACGAAACCTGCACTGCTTGCCGCGTAGTATTGGTTGAAGAAGCCGGGTTCTTCGTGTCACTAGTGCTGCTTACTGCTGTAGTAGCTGTTGATGGGACCACACTCTTCGTGTCACTGGAGCTACTTGCTGCTGTTGCAGCAGTTGATGTAGCTGCGCTTTTCGTATCACTGGAGCTGCTTGCAACAGTATCAGCAGTTGATGTAACTGCACTCTTCGTGTCACTAGAGCTACTTGCTGCTGTTGCAGCAGTTGATGTAGCTGCACTCTTCGTGTCACTGGCACTGCTTGCTGCTGTAGTGGCTGTTGATGGGACCACACTCTTCGTGTCACTGGAGCTACTTGCTGCTGTAGTAACTGTTGATGGCGCTGCACTCTTCGTGTCACTAGTGCTGCTTGTTGCTGTTGCAGCAGTTGATGAAGCTGCGCTCTTCGTGTCACTGGCACTGCTTGCTGCTGTAGTAGCTGTTGATGGCGCTGCACTCTTTATATCACTAGTGCTGCTTGCAGTAGCGACACTAGTATTTTCTGAGACAGTATCAGCATGAACCTCTACCGTTGATACCCCACCGGCGACAAGAAAAGAAAGTGTCGCAATTGCGGCAAAAACAAATTTTTTGCCGTCTTTATACATCTTATAATGTAATTTTCTTTCTTCCATTTAAGACACCACTCTTCCAAAATTATATTTGACAAAACTAGCTGTAATTATATAATAATGAGAGCATAGATTTATACGTCTAATTCTGCAAATTAAAGCACTTTTTTGTAAATGGCCAGGAGAGGTACCATGAATCAGTCAATTTTTCAGCTACTTGGTAATGTTGTCTCAGCAGATTTCTACCTTTGTAAAGGCAATAATATTGCTTTAATCTCTGATAACAATGCCTATAATATGAAACCCTTAGTCCAGGAAGCGCTTAAACTACGTGTTCCTAATTTTCTGACCATTATTGATTTAAATAACTTCTACGTTGTTATGATTCCTATTGATCATAATCAGACACTGATCGTGATTCCACATATTAACACCACCAATATTCCGGTTAATTATCGAGACATCACTAAATTTATAACTAATATTCATTCGCTAAGCGCGCTAGCTTATCAATTAATGACTCATCATAGAAATCCTCAGTGGAAAACTCACATCAAGAAAGTCCCGACAGACATTCAACGCGTTAGTTTTCCAACTAATAATGAAATCGGAACTTATTATGCAAATGAGCAGTTAATTTTAAGAGCTATTAAAGATTTTGATTTTAACCGGTTTAACGAGGCACTTAATACCCCAACTTTAACTAAGCATATGGGAGAGACCTTTGAAACAAATAATTACGTCCGTGGTGAAAAAGATATTTTAATCCGATTTGTTGCTTTGTTAATCGACACCGTCATTAAGAGTGGCCAAGTAAAAGTAGAAGATGCTCTCAAAGTACAAGATGATATCTTAGGCACAATTGAATTTAAAAAAGATCAACCGCCATTCACTATTTGGATGAAGTTACTCGCAATTGAATGCTTTAAACGCTTGGATCAGATCAGATCCGAGACAGCTCTATCCCTAGCTGAACAAGTTGCCTTATACATTCAAAATCACGTTAATCAAAAGTTATCATTAGCACTTCTGGCCAAAAAATTTGAATGTTCTGATAGTTCACTAGCCCATCTATTTAAGGAAAAATACAATGTCACTGTCGGCGCATATATTAATAGCCATAAGGTTGATGCTGCTAAATATATGCTGACAAATAGTCACATAAGCATTTCTGAAATTGCTTATGTGTTGGCATTTAACAGCCCAAGTTATTTTATGAAGGTTTTTAAAAGAACTTCGGGAATGACAACCACGCGCTATAGAAAAACGCATAGCCAATGATGTCAGCTTGTGTACCCAAAGCGCAATCCTATAAAAATATATGAGCACCGCTGACTAACTGTTAGTGTCTCGAAATAGAAGATTTCCCTATTCAAAATTACTTATCGTCTGGGACAATATTCCGGGCGTTTTTTTAACTTTTAATCGTCTGTATCAGATGAAATGGTAACATTTGGGTTATCAAGGATCCCTCGTCGACTAATATGGCATAAGAGAACACCCAATAAGAGGTTTATTAACGAAACTAACAAAACTAAATGGCTGGTAAATTAAGGGTTTTAATTACCAATCTGGTCAACCACTGTGGCATGAGGTTCAGTTAAGACAATAGTCTCAACGCTTTATACTTAAAAATCTGAATTCGTATCAACCTTTTGATATAAGCTTCTAACAGGCAGTATGACTCGAAATTAATTTTTTTGGCAACGCCTTATAAAATCCAATTAGAGACAATAACATATTGCTTAAATGGCCTCATTGCCTTTTGCTTTAGTAATGACTAGTTTTTCATGAAACATTTTCATGAAACATTCATTTACATATAAATCAATTAGCAATAAAATGATGACATCTAAATGAGAGAAAGTGATTAAATGCCATCATTATTTAGGAAAAAAGTATTGATGACTTGAAGAAAAATGTTTCTCCCCTGAAACGAACATTACGAACCTGGGACCTCACCTTTTTAGGAATTGGGGCCATCATTGGGACTGGGATTTTCGTTTTAACGGGGAAAGGGGCGCTAACTGCTGGTCCAGCATTGTCCGTGTCTTTCTTGATTGCTGCCATCTGTTGTGGCTTTGCTGCACTTTGTTATGCTGAGTTTGCGTCAATAGCACCAGTTGCCGGCTCGGCTTATACTTATGCATACGTTGCCTTTGGTGAAATTATTGCCTTTATCATTGGTTGGGATCTAATTCTTGAATATGCCTTGAGTGCTGCGACCGTTTCGGCCGGCTGGTCGGGTTATTTTGTCAATCTGCTAGATAATCTAGGCATTCATATTCCCACGATTCTAACCGCAGCAGCTGGTACGACTCCTGGGGTTACTACCGTGTTTAATTTGCCAGCTTTCATCATTGTGCTGGTAATCACCTGGATTATTTCCAACGGAATTACGCAAACGAAACGGACAAACGATACAATGGTTATTATCAAATTAGCCGTTATTGTCTTGTTCATCATTTGTACCGTTTGGTTCATCAAACCACAAAATTGGCACCCATTTAATCCCTTTGGTCTGTATTCTTGTCATAATGGTACCGCTACCGGGATCATTCCTGCCGCCTCGATCGTTTTCTTCTCATTCATTGGTTTTGACGCTGTTTCATCCAGTGCTGAGGAAACGATCAACCCAAGTAAAACACTGCCAAGAGGCATTTTACTTTCACTTGTGATTTCTACTATTTTGTACATCATCATGACGTTAATCATGACCGGGGTCGTACCGTTCAAGTTATTCTCTAAATAACTAAACGCCCCAGTTGTAGCCGTCTTGGCAAAAACTGGGCAAACATGGTTGTCCATTATCGTCAGCATCGGTGCCATTCTTGGAATGACCACCGTTATCTTGGTGCAGTTGTATGGCCAATCAAGAATCAGTTACTCAATGTCGCGTGACGGCCTCTTCCCAAAGTTTTTTGGTGACGTTGATAAGAAACACCAAACGCCATTCAAAGGCACTTGGTTCTTCGGTATCATCACCGCTATTGCTGGTGGTTTCATTAACCTGAACATTCTCTCTGAACTGGTCAATATTGGGACACTGACCGCCTTTATTCTTGTTTCTGCTGGTGTCCTTTGGATGCGCCATTCGCAACCAGGGCTGCATCGCGGTTTCAAGGTACCCGGCGTGCCATTTACCCCAATCATCGCCATTATTTTTTGCCTAGTACTGATTGCTGGCCTGAACTGGGAAACTTGGCTTCGGTTCGTCATTTGGTTGATTATCGGATTGTGCTTCTACTTCGGTTATGGCCGCAAACATGCTACTATCAATTCTAAGTATTAGGGGGTACTACTATGAAACCATATTCTCGAATATTGATTGGCCTTGATGGCTCTGACCAGTCGGACCGCGCATTCAAAATTGCCTGTTCCCTCGCACAAGTACTGTCAGCATCACTCTACATTGTCTGGATCGTCAATCGTGACCGTGGCATGGACTCGTCATTTGGGGTTAACGAAGATTTCTATCGCGACCGTTTAGTGCAGGTCTCAGCCAAGTTAAACCCTTATGTGAGGGAAGCTGTGAATCAACATATTAACGTCACAGGAAAAGTCCTGATCGGCAATATCAAAACCTTGTTGGCAAAGGACGTGCCCGACAAGTACAAGATCGATTTGATCGTCCTCGGGAACACCGGTAGCAACATGGTCGGCAAGATGCTTCAAGGCTCACACAGTGGGTATGTGATTCAACATTCTGACTGTGATGTGTTGATCATTAAGTAAGAGTGTGACGTTTTAACAAACTAACTGAATTTGTTCCCGTTATCTGGGAATACAGTGACTTTTTACATATAAAAGTGCTAAATGCACTAGTATCAAGAAGCTTGCTGATTTGTAAAAGTTAGCGTTTCCCAGTTACAATAATGTTATTGGTATCATCAAATTGTTTTGCGATTTGTTCTTGCCGATCAACAACTGCATAAGAATACACTGTTAATGTAATAGTAGAGTTAGAACTTGCCATTTCAACAGTGTTTACTTCAGCATTTAACAGCCCCAGTTATTTTATGAAGGTTTTTAAAAGAACTTCGGGAATGACAACCACGTGCTATAGAAAAATACATGGCTAATGTTTTCTGTTACTTTGTTTAAACCGTTCAAGCTTAACAGGGTCGTAATATAAAAACTAGCGAATCCCCCACACTCAGGGGGGAATTCGCTAGTTTTTTGATGTTTAGTTTAAACTGCCATGGAACAGTTCGTCGTGTCCACCGATTCGAACTAAACGGATCACTGGATTAGTCTTATGGGGCATATAAATGACCAGAATATCCACTTTCCCGTCTAATAAATGAAATTCATAGTGTCCATTATAATTACCGCCCCGATTTTTAAGCACATGTGGTTGATACTCCTGATTAACGATACCGTTTATTTGAAGTTGTTCTAAGGCTTGCATTAAATCAGTGATCAACTCAGGGTGTACCCGTTTAAGTTGGCGATAATCTTTTTTGAATTGTGGTTCAGGTTTAAGTTTATACATACTTAATTATCCAAAAAATCCTTTAGATCTTGTGTATTATCAAATTCTGGGACATCATCTGGAATGATCCCCAACTCTTTAGCCTCTGCTGCCACTAAGGCACGTCTAGTTTCCTCTGTCGGTTCGTCTGTTTCAGTCAAAACCTCAAACGGGATCTTCTTTTGAAGGATTAACTGTCTTGCTGCCATGTTAAAGTAAGCGTTAATACTTAAACCGGTAGCACTTAATTCTTTTGTCAATTTTTCTTTAAGCTCATTATCAAGACGAATAGTGGTTGCACTCGTTGCCATATTTATCCCCGCCTTTCTTTATTTAACACCATTATAACATACAATTGATGTCAAACTTATCAAATTGATCATTGCTTATCATTTTGATTTGAACTATTTCTTAAACGTAGGCCATAACTTAACAGTTGTGGCCTCTTTTTTGATACTTTATAATTAAAGGGTTAGAACCGTGTCATTACTTAATGACATAAGTAAGGAGATAAAAATATGAAATATGGCTATGCGCGGGTCAGTACCACTGATCAAAAATTAGCAAATCAAATTGAGTTACTAAAATTGGCAGGAGCAGAAAAAATCTTTCAAGAAAAGTTTACCGGCACAACTACCGAACGACCGGAGTTTCAAAAACTGTTGCGCGTTCTAAAAACAGGCGATACTTTGATTGTCACTAAGTTGGATCGGTTTGCGCGGAACACACGCGAGGCCTTAGCCATTATCCAAGAGTTGTTTAAAGAAAATGTCAAAGTTAACATTTTGAATATGGGCTTAATTGACAATACGCCGACTGGCCAACTAGTCTTTACAATATTTAGCGCCTTTGCGCAGTTTGAACGCGATATGATTGTCACGCGCACACAAGAAGGTAAAGTGTATGCCAAGCAACATGATCCGTTGTTTCGGGAAGGGCGACCGAAAACGTATTCTGAGGAACAAATTAGATTTGCCTACGAGTTACGAAAACAAGGCATGACCTATAAAATGATTGAACGAAAGACGGGGATTAGTAAACGCACGCAACAGCGACGATTTAAATTAGTTAAAAACAATATATTTTAAAACTGTTTACACCATACCAAAAGGGGCTTCGAATACGAGGCCCCTTTTAGATTTAGCTAGTAATCCGTATTAAAGTTAATGGCTAGCTCCCAGTTCAACTTTTTAATGGCTTACGATCTGTCAACAAATCAATTGGTGACAGAATCAAAACAATCACCGCTCCTACTAAGTAGGTATGACTGAAGGCCTGGCTGATCTGTCGATTCTTAGTATGCTTAATTTTTCTCAAAGCTGTCGTTAAATCTTCTTTTTGTGCCAATTGTTTGAGACCTACTAACAATTTTTTCTGACCCTGGCCTATTTTCTGATTACCCAAATTAATTTTTTGAGAAGCTATTGACAGTTTAGATATAGCGGTATTTTGATTTTCTAACTTGGTTAAGGTAAGTGCTAGTTG
>NZ_AZDA01000075.1 GCF_001434575.1 Loigolactobacillus bifermentans DSM 20003 | reverse complement strand
GCGTGGCAACTTCCTACCCTCGCAGGGGGTGCTCCCCCAACTACTCTCGGCGTAAAGAAGCTTAACTTCTGTGTTCGACATGGGAACAGGTGTATCCTTCTTGCCATCATCACCACACCACTATCTGAGAACTTTGTGCTCTCAAAACTGAATCTCTATTTTATTGTTATGTTGTTCTTCAAAACCCACCACGCTGAACCTTACGGTTCTGACTTGGTTAAGTCCTC
>NZ_AZDA01000074.1 GCF_001434575.1 Loigolactobacillus bifermentans DSM 20003 | reverse complement strand
TTGGCGAATGCTTACTTTGATTCTAAAGCCGTGCGATTATCGGCCTTAGTTTTAACGACCAAAACATCGGTAATGGCATTACGGTTAACGTATTCTGTAACAGAACCGACTAGGAAACGGCCCACCGCGCTTAAGCCGGTGGCCCCGATCATGATCAAGTCGTTTTTGTGTTCTTGTGGGAAATCCCGTGCAATAATCGTTTTCGGATTGCCAAACCGCACGTGAATGTCAACCGCTTCAAATGAAGCTTCTTGTTTGATCTTGTCAACGAGACCGTTGAGATAGTCTTGCGCATCGGAAGACATTTTATAGATGACGTCGCCATCGATCAAGCCAGCGAAGTTATAACTATATTGTTTCGTATCAAGAATGTTTAATAAATCTAAATGAGCACTGTTACGCTTTGCAACTTCAACGGCCTTGGTCAAAGCAAGTTCAGCTTCACGAGAGCCATCGATTGGTACCAAAATATTTTGATATTCTTGTAACATACAAAGCCCACCTTTCTAAGAGTAGCGTTAACTGTATTATACCTTAGTTAAAAGCATTCGGGCCATGAAAATGGTACCAGGATGCTAAAAAGTATAAAAAAAATGAGGCGAAAACCTCATTTTAGCGTTGGCTTAACCAACTTTGAATGGCATTGACGGCTAAACCAAGGCTCAGCGTGGCGTCTTTGGCCAGCGTTGCCTGTGTTTTAGCATGGTCCAATGCGTCTGTGGCACCGATCACTTCTAAGCCGTAAGCTAACAAGTGTAGATCGGTTTGGACATCATAGCCGTTTTGATCGGTGTTTTCATGGGCGTAGTTAAAGTTTAAGTCACCATCGTGAAGTGCACCGTCAGTATGTGTGACAATAATGCGATCGGTTAACGTACTTAGGGGTGCTGGCCCACCTTGTAAGGTTAACAAATGATCGGATTCACTTTCATAGTAGTGATCTTCAGTTTGGGTGAGATAACTTTGAACGGGCTGTGCCAGCACGCCTAGGCTATCAATTGCGGCGTAAAATTCAACTGCATTAAAAGCCGCTTCACCGGCTCTGATGTTGTCGCTGTTAGCAGATAAAAAATCGGCTAATTCGCTGATACTTTTTGTTGCCATGTTGCACCTCGTTTTTAAATAAAATCAAAAAACCTTATCGTTAGTTTACTCGACTTTGACCAAAGTTTAAAGGTCCAGTTGTTTGGCTTCTTGTGTGAACTTTGTGAGATGGTCGGTTACCTCTAGCATTTCGCTACGTAAGGTATCATAGCGTTCAGGGGTAAAGTCAAGGTGTGACACGCAGCCGTTGACATGCTTGTAAACAGCATCGCGCTGTTCATTGGCCTTAGGGGTTAAGGATACGAGTACCCGGCGTTCATCGACTTTATCCCGTTGACGTGTCACCCAGCCGTCTTTTTCCAAACGCTTTAATAGTGGCGTTAAGGTGCCACTGTCTAAAAATAAGTAATGGCCTAAGTCGTTAACGGTTAACGTTTGATGTTCCCATAACGTGAGCATCACAATAAACTGTGGGTAAGTTAAGTGAAATGGTGCTAACGCGTAGGCGTAATATTTATTACCCGAATTATTCATACGAGGTTTAATATCGGCATACCGCACAATTTTGGACCA
>NZ_AZDA01000073.1 GCF_001434575.1 Loigolactobacillus bifermentans DSM 20003 | reverse complement strand
TACGGAAAACTACACATTAATCGAAACTTTGCTCAGTTTTGAGAGGTTTACTCTCACAACTTTATAGTTGATATGGAAGGCTTTTGGGCCTATAGCTCAGCTGGTTAGAGCGCACGCCTGATAAGCGTGAGGTCGATGGTTCAAGTCCATTTAGGCCCATTTCTATAACAACATGGGGGATTAGCTCAGATGGGAGAGCGCCTGCTTTGCACGCAGGAGGTCATCGGTTCGATCCCGTTATCCTCCATTGACAACGTAAGTTGTCGTAACTTTGTACTTTGAAAACTGAATACTCTATTTTATTTTCTTGTTTTAAAAACCG
>NZ_AZDA01000008.1 GCF_001434575.1 Loigolactobacillus bifermentans DSM 20003 | reverse complement strand
CCCGAATTATTCATACGAGGTTTAATATCGGCATACCGCACAATTTTGGACCAATTCTCGTGCTGCTATGGTGTAGTCAAACCAAGATGTACTGTTTTTGCTAAAGGCTACCAAATTATGGGGCTGGATAAATTTTTGATCCTCAATTTTGAGCATACTTGCCCCTTGGCCGAACCGACTTTTTTTGATTTATTGCACCAGTTTAGCCCCACTGTAGCGCTTGGATTCGAGCTAACAGTTGATAAAACAAATCCTGATAGACGTGGTGGCGGCTTAATTTTAGATAAAGTTGCCGGCCGCTGGTCACCAGCTTACCCGCTACTTTAAACAGCCATAAGCGCAAGGTTGTAACCTGTAATCGCTGATGTTGTACAGGCAACAATTGGCGCATCAAGCTGACTAAATTATAAGCGAGGACACTGAGCATCATGCGGGCATAATTTGGTATAAATTGCGAGCTAGTCATTTTATCCAGGTAAAAGCCAGCCTTGGCTTCCTTGATATAATTTTCCATTTGGCCCCGTTGATGATAGGCTTGAAACGCATCTTCGGCGACAAAACTCGTTAAATTGGACACAAGGTATTCATGTTGAAATAACAATTCACCAGCTGGTCGAGTTGATTTAATATAGATCTGGCGCGGCTTAGGCCATGATCGGGCTTGATAAGACGCGCGATAATAATGGACCTCGGTCTCAGTCCAATTCTGCTCATCACTGATCTGAACAAAACGTTCAGCCAGTTGGTTCAGCCGCCGATTGGCTTTCAGGCGGATCAAGTAAAAAGTGTCGTTGGCTTCACAAGTTTCGTATAATTCTGGAGTCGCAAAGCCACTATCCCCGCGGACCAAGATATCAGCGTTCGGTTTGACTTGATGATAGTGCTGTAGTAGTGGCGTGATAAAGGGGGCAATATCCGTACTGGTATAAACATTACCTGGGCGCAATTGAGCCTTTAAACAGTGGCCCGTTTGCCCGTCAAAAGCGACCAGCGGATGGTAACCCGTGGTACCGTAATGCGCATTAAAGGCCGTTTTTTCCTGATGACCATGAGTATCGGCGTGAGTCGAGTCAATATCGAGGATCAGCTGTTGTTGCTTGGCGCCAGTCCACGCTTGGTCAAGCAATGCTTGATTCAACGTTTGTAATGAGGTGATGGTCTGCTCGTCACAGCGTTGCCAAAAACGGGATAATGACGGTTGTGAGGCCAATTGCGGTTGTGCCAATAGTAATTTAAATGTGGGGTCATTGCGCAAATTGGTGGCAGCTAGATCGGCCGGGTAACCGGCGATCAACTGCAGCACGACCTGTTCTAGTAGACTAACGTTGCTGTAACGAGCGTAATGGCGCTGGTCATCAAAATGGACTAATTGATACGCTAAGGTCGTGAAATTGAGTTGCGCCATTAATTCTTTGACCAACACTAGCCCAGCATCAGTGGAAAGTTCACCACCAGTGTGCGAAATATGTAATTTAGGATTGAAATTAACTCGTTTTTCCGGTAAAGTTGCCATGAGAAGGACCTCTTTCTTTTGGTGGATAGCTGACTTGTGGTGAATCAACTATACCAAATCGGAGGTTCTTTTTCTGC
>NZ_AZDA01000072.1:7406-10661 GCF_001434575.1 Loigolactobacillus bifermentans DSM 20003 | reverse complement strand
ACATCATGCATGTACTTGTTCCCTTTGCCGATGTACATATCGTCACGGATCCCGATAACGTCAGCCATGAAGGAAATCATGGTTGCAGTTTCACGGACAGTTTCACCATGGGCGATTTGTGACTTCTTTTCATCCAAATCTTGGATTTCCAAGCCTAACATGTTGCAGGCACTGGTAAATGAAAAACGCGTCCGCGTTGAGTTATCACGGAAGATGGAGATGCCTAAACCGGAATCGAAAACTTTGGTTGAAATGTTGCGTTCACGTAAATCACGCAATGCATCAGCTGTTTTCAAAGTTGCCGTTAATTCATCTTGGCTCTTTTCCCAAGTTTGGAAGAAGTCACCACCATACATTTTTTCAGTGTCTAAATTTTTGATCTCATTGACTAATGTTTTAAATTCTGCCATGTTCAAAAAACCTCGCTTAAACTTTTTTAGGTGTCAATTGTTGGTAATCTTTCACGTCAGGCTATTCACCAGTAATAGCGCTAACATTTTCGTTTGCAAAGCCTATTATAGCACGAATCTAAAATTTAAAAAGCTAAACTAAAAAATATTTAGCAGTAAATCTCAAAAAAAATTAGAACCTTGATTTACCGCGCTTTTGCCGTCAGGCTGGGCTTGTGAAAGTGCGTTTTTGTGTACAATATTGTTTTTTAGCACTAAAAAAAGCAACTGGCCACTTCAATGACAGTTGCTTTTCAAGCGGGTTAAATAGGGCGCGTGTCGGTTTCAATTTTTGGCAAATCACGACAGATAGTCGGGCAGTGACGAATATGATTAGGTCAAAAAAAGAGATCCAATCGCTACGGCAATAGCAATTGGATCGAAGTATTTGTAACTATTCAAATATAAAAATCTAGTTGTGGTGCTTTAGCAAATCGCTTTGCAAGCCGTGCGGGTCAACGTGGGGAAACACGTTGGCCTTTTTTGCTGCCTTCAGTATAAGACAAACACCGTATTGATTTCAATCGTTTGACTGCTTGTCATTACAAATGGTGAAGCAAGTCGGACAGGATAAAAATTAAAAAGAGGTTTTTGTTTTATTGTGATCCAGCATGCTATAATGAAGTTGCATGAAGCGATAACGTTTAGGCCACCACGACTAGAAATAGTGGAGGTGGCGCCTATTCAACTAAATTGGATCTCAATTTTCCCGAACATGCTCCTCTCTGTGAGGAGGCTTCTTCCTTGTTCAACAAGACTCGGTTGGGTTTCTATGCTGCATTCGCCAGCGCTTTTACGACGATTGCAGTGAAACTGCCAACTAGTCAAGTCCTCGTTGGCCTGTGTTGGTTTACTGCAATGACATTTTACATGTTTAGCAGTGACGAACACGATTAGGTCAAAAAAAGAGATCCAGTCGCTACTGCCATAGCAATTGGATCGAAACATTTGTACCATTAAAATAAAGTAAATCTAGTTGTGGTGCTTTAGCAAATCGCTTTGCAAGCCGTGTAGTCAATGTGAGGAAAGCACATTGGCTTTTTTGCTGTCTTCAGTATAAGACAAACACCGTACCGATTTCAATCGTTTAATCTGTTTTAAACGATTTTTTTTGCCACGCACGTCACCTACAATCCGAAAGTATAATTGATATAGGGATTTTTCGTTTGATCCGTATCAGTAAGGGCCGCATCTTCAAAGGCAAACCGAATTCGGGAGGAATCTGTTTTTTCGTAAAGATTAGGTTGCGTATCATTGGTTTGAATCTTTCTAAGATAGATGTTACGCAGGTTATTGGACTCACGGGTGCCTTCCAGTTGCAGATAGCGGTTGTGTGGGTCATCGGTGGAAAAATAAATTTTGGTATCTGGCAAGGTCTCTAGGACGCGCAAATTGTGTGACGTAAAAATCAATTGGCCTTTAGCACCATCCGACATGATTTTGACTAATTCACCTAACAGAAATTCAAAGATGCCGGAATCTAATTCGTCAATCAAAACAATTTGGTTAGGGTTGTTATAGACTTCAATCAATAAGGCCAAAACGGAAACCAATTTTTGCACGCCTAATGATTCTGCCCGTAATGGGATTTGTTTACCGTCACGAATGGTTAACAGCTCAATGCTGAATTCTTCAGTCGTACCGTCTTTCGCCGTTTGGGCACGGGTAATGGCTTTTAAAGCTAGGCCAGGGACAATTTGCGTGATCACTGCGCTGATTTTTGCAATCACATTTTTAATCAGTTCAGTTTTGGCAGTGGAATATTGAAACATAGGTTGGCTTAATTCAGACACTTGGTCAAGTTGAATCGGTAGCGTTCCAAAAGCGTGCCGCCCGTTCTTTTGATTCAGTGCAAAAGATAAGGGCATGAAGTTGCCTGAGGCTAAATAACCGTTCATCACTTCAGTATGAATCGTAATATTGATAGCTGTCTTCCGAATAAAACGATAGGTCGTTAACAAAGCGTGGTATTTTTTCAAGGTTTTATTTTGTTGGCGCCATTCTTGAAAAACAGTGCCAAAAATAAAAGAGCGATTACCTTTAACTGAAGCCAATAAAGGTAATGTTAGGCTTGCAAAGTTACCTTTTTCAGGTTTGATCACCACTTGTGGCCGTGTGTCATCAACTTGGTACGAGAAAACCGTTTTGTGGTAAGTATAGTTAGGCAATTTGGCCTGGCTTAAGCTTTCACCAATCACGCGCACGGATTGAGCCACCTTTTTAAGGGTAACTTCGTAAGTAAAGGCGTGCTGCTCACTTTCAGATACCAGCGTTAGCGTCGCTGGGTCATCATTTAAGTAATCAGTGATGCTGTGGTCTAATTCATAACCTAAAATTAAGGTTTGTAAAATACCAACAGCATCGATCAAGGTCGTTTTACCAGAGCCATTTTGACCATAAATGCCCACGACATTTAAATAATCGTGTTTATTTTTAAAAGACATTTCGCCATGTTGAACGTTTTTAAGGTTGTCGATGATAATTTTTGATAATTTGGTCATTCAAAACTCCTCCTTATCAGTTTGTGTTTACAATAGCTGTAAACTCGTATTTTATTTAAAAGGAATACTACTGTTAGTTTAGCAGATAAACACTAAAATAGCCATATTTTGTATATTTTATACAAAATATGGCTATTTTAGCTATAAATCATTTGAATTATTTAAAATCAACTGTACAGAGAACATAAGCGCTTTGGTAAGCTATCAAGGATAACTACAATTAGTAGTGCTAATTGAATGTCGTTTAGGTCGTAGGAACGATCACGCCGCTTATATATTTTGGTGGCACCTAACAGATAGTCGGA
>NZ_AZDA01000072.1:0-7396 GCF_001434575.1 Loigolactobacillus bifermentans DSM 20003 | reverse complement strand
CACGATTAGGTCAAAAAAAGAGATCCAGTCGCTACTGCCATAGCAATTGGATCGAATTTTGTTTTAAAGCTTTTAAAATAAAACAAATCTAGTTGTGGTGCTTTAGCAAATCGCTTTGCAAGCCGTGCGGGTCAACGTGGTGGAATCACGTTGGCCTTTTTTGCTGTCTTCAGTATAAGACAAACACCGTACCGATTTCAATCGTTTAATCTGCTTTAAGTGAAAAAATTCAAATTGCTGGAAAACAGGGTCGATGTTACCGCAAACCACACAAAAACACCCACGCAGGGAACGTAGGTGTTTCAATAAAACGATTAGGATCAAGGACAGCTGCAATTGGATGGTGCCAGATCGGGGGGATCTGACGAAATTGCAGCTGTGCGCTTGGAAGCGCCAATTGAATGAGGCTTATAAGTCGTAAGAACCATCATGCCGTTTGCGCATTTTGGTGGCCCCTAATAAGCCAATGGAGCCGAGAATCGTTAAGCCGCCTAAAACAAGTAAGGCAGTCTCATCAGCGGCACCTGTTTGAGGTAGAGTGGTGGCTTGTGCCGTTGCTGCCGGTGTGGCAGTGGGTTGCGCCGCAGTGTGAGCTGGCGTTACCGTGGCTGTTGGCGCAGTTGTAGCGGGAACGGTGGTTGCAGGTTGGCTTGTGCTTGCCGCCGTTGCAGGCGCAGGGGTGCTGTTGCGTGGCGTGGTAGTTTGGCCGGTTGTCGGCGTCGTGCTTGAAGCCTCATGGTGATTGGTGTCTGTGTCAGGTGCCTGTGTTTTGGTGGTGTTATAGTAGTCCGCTGGGGTGACGGAGACCGCGGCCGGCACTTGGACTTTGGTTTTGACTAGCACGCCGTCAGCGACTTGACCTGCTTGGGTGTTGTCGTAATAATCGGCTGGGGTCACCGAAACGGCGGCCGGCACTTGGACCTTGGTTTTGACTAGCACACCGTCAGCGATTTGGTCTGCTTGGACGTTGTTATAGTAATCGGTTGGGGTCACCGAAACCGCATCTGGCACTTGCACCTTGGTTTTGACTAGCACACCGTCAGCGACTTGGCCTGGTTGGGTGTTGTCGTAGTAGTCCGCTGGTGTCACCGAAATAGCGTCTGGCACTTGCACCTTGGCTTTGACTAGCACGCCGTCAGCGACTTGACCTGGTTGGGTGTTGTCGTAGTAATCGGCTGGGGTGACGGAAACGGCGTCTGGGACTTGGACTTTGGTTTTGACCAGCACGCCAGCGTCGACTTGACCTGGCTTGGTGTTGTCGTAATAGTCTTTCGGTGTAACCGTTAGATCAAGGTCAGATTGTGTTCTGGTTTGCGGATCGGTGGTGGGGTCACCAATGGGGTCAACCTCATAAACGTAGTTCACCGTAATATTGTTGTAGGTATTCATAGCGAACAGCCAATTGTAGGCGTCCCATAAAAACAAGGTAATGGCGTCAGAATCGCTCCAATCCAATTGCGCAGCGTTATTTGTAAAAGCAGTGGTTTTAGCCGTCACAAATGCCTGATCCGCAGCTGTCAAGCCAGCTTCGTCGCTGGTTAGCCATTTTGTCAATAGTGCTTGGTAATCGTTGGTCGCCGATGCAATTTCCAAACGCAAAGCCGCTTGATCCTGAGCGGTTGGGGTGGCACTTGCCACATGTTCAGGGCTAAACAGGGATAATGGAATCGTGATCCCATCTGGCCCAAAGGGAATATCGATCGTGTTGGCCGTGACCTGATCGGTGATCCCTGGAAAACTAGCCGTACCGTCGTCAGCGAAACTCAGAAAATCAGAAAGATGATCGTATGAAAAGCTTTCAGCTGGCTGTGCCACAAGACCGACAAAGGCGTTGCTGGTAAATGAAATCGTTGAGGCAGCAATATTCAAATGATAAGGGCTATTAGGATAATCCTGTAAATACGTATCACCGGCTAAATTAAGCGTGGTAAACGGGGCGCCAGTGTGCGTTTCAGTGGGTAAAAGCGCGTGACCAGCAGCGTCCGTATAACGGCGGGTGATCGTTTGGCTATTTTGCGTAACCGGGATGTTCACCACCTGTGCTGCTAAACCATTGTTTGTGATTCTGACAATTGGTGAAAAATTAGTGACATAATAATGAGCCTGTGGTGAATAGAGTTCGGTGGCAACAACCGAATCAACGCGGGTGGGAACATCATACGTTTTCAGCACTTCGCCAGTCTCGCTATCCGTGTAGTTGATCAATAAGGTTTCTTCATTTGGTTGGTAAAAAACATAGAACCAAAATTCAGTCGCCGGCCGTTGCTTGTCAGTAGCTGAAGGCCACTGCCAAGCGTTGAGATCGTTCAGGGTGTGTGCCAAAGCTGCCGGGCCTTGACCGTCAACCCGTTCTAGATCAGAAATGGCAGGCCAGCTGCCGGGTTGATCGCCGTAATAAAGATTGCCATCACTGCCATAATGCTCTGTCGCTGCACTGTATATCACACTATCGACGTCAACAGCAATTTCACCAGAAGCGGTGTAACCATAGGCCTCAAGTGAAGGCGGGTCAAGTAGTTGGGTTGAATTGTCATCCGTTAAGCCCGTGATATTGGTCCAAGTGCCATTTTCATCAATCGTGTTGGTAACCGTGCGATCAATGACGGTGTAGTGTTCCCCTGTTGTGGCATTCGTATAAGCACCAGTGAGCACATTGGGCGACGTGATCGAACCGGTGGCTGGAATGAAGTGATAGGTCGTTTCAACCGTTGTTGTGGCAGTGACCGGGGGTTCAGGCGTGGCCGTTGCGTCAGGCACGGCAGGCGTTGGTGTTGGATTAGCTGTGGCATCCGTTGTAGTTGGTGTCGCTGGATTTGATGCGACAGGTGCAACTGGATCGGGTGTTGTGGCTGCAGTGGCAGGCGTGGCCGCTGGTGCTGCTGAACCTGATGTGACAGGCGCCACCGAATCGGGTGTTGTGGCTTCAGTCGCCGCTGTTGATGTTGGTGCGCTTGCTTGGGCAGCGGTGGTCGGCGTTTCAGTGGTAGTCGGTGTTGTGGCGGTGGTTTGAGCAGTTGTTGTGTCAGCGGCTGACACTTGTGTAGTGAGACAGCTAGCCAGCCCCAGCGTTACTGTAGTTAACCCCATTAACAACCAGTGCCGGCCAGATTTGTACATTTTATAATGTTGTGTTGGCGTGACTAATGCCTGTAATAGTCGTGCGTTTTTCATGGCGCCTCCTCGTGTGACCACTAAATGTTATAAAATTAAAATCTAATTATCTATAAACGAAATATAGCGTTTTCTTAATGATAATGCAAAACGGGATATAATCGTAATAAGCACTGATATTAAAGCGGTTGTTCAATTTTTATAGCATTAAATTTACGAAAACTGACATTAGCTTTTTTAAGAAAATAATTATTGTGTATTATTTAGAACGGCGACTTGGGTGCGCATAAAAAAGCCACTTGCCTGTGAAAACCACAGACAAGTGGCGTAGCTGAAATCAGTTTTTTTGATCATAACTGCCACCGATCAAGGCTAACGCTGCGGCGCTAGCCAACGTGCCGTTGTTCCAAAACGATTCATGGTAATGATGTGCAATGCCGAGACTGATCAGTAAGGTGAAACTAGCAATGATGGTGCAGCCGATGAGGATGACTTGCGTTTGTTTTGGGGTCATGATTTTCCGCCGCCTTTTTGCGTTCATTATAACAAATGGAGGGGGCGTTTTACGTAACTTATGAATAAGCGGCTAAATAATCGTATTGTGCGCATTAAAGGCGTACAATACAACTGAAAGGCGGGAAACAGATTGAGTGAGATCAAGGCGCGACAACTGCTAACCGAACTGCAAACAGCTGGTTTTTACGAAACAAGGATCACAGGTGACCATCACCGGTTAACAGATGGCAAGGGTCATGATGTGACGATGAACGACTCTAGATTAAGCGATACGCTAAAACCGGGAACGGTTGCGGCCATTAGGCGACAAGCCGGGTTGAAATAGTCCTTAGAGAACTTAGGAAGGCCATGATTCCTCCGAGGGTGGTTGCGCCCGTAGGAATGGTCATCCTCCGAAAATAAGATTTTTGCGATAGCAAAATAGTCCTTAGAGAACTTAGGAGGTGCCATGTTTCTGTCGTGATGGTTTTCGTCCGCCAGAATGGTCATCCTCCGAAAATAAGATTTTTGCGATAGCAAAATAGTCCTTAGAGAACTTAGGAGGTTTTTAAAATGAGATTAGTCAGCTATTCAGCAGTTTTTGACGATATTTTAAATGAACCAGGCCATTACACGGTGACCTTTCCGGATGTCCCTGGGGCGATTACAGATGGCGACAGTTTTGCCGCAGCAATTTTCAACGCGCAAACGGCGTTAGGCCTGATGCTTTACGATCAAACAACCCTGCCAGCTGTTACCGCACAACGTGACATTGAAGCAGCCAATCCAGGCAAGCTGGTGACAACGGTTGCAGTGGATCTAGAAGCAGCTCAGACTCAAGTCCAAGTGGTATCGGTTAAAAAAAACACGCGGATTCCAGCTGATATTGCCAAGCAAGCCGAAGCCGAAGGCATTAATTTTAGCGCGGTTTTAACGGCGGCTTTAAAACAGAAATTAGAACAGGAACATTAGCTAATGGACTGGTAAAAGTGTAAACTTGTAGTTTGCGCTTTTTAGTAGTGATTAAATAACAATTCGGTTGGTCATAAATTTACTATCAAGAACAGCACAAGGCGCCTTATTTTTTAGCCGGCACTAAAGCTTGGATCAATGTGGTGGCAATGATCAGCGCGGTCCCAATTAAGGCCGACAGTCCAAAGGCAATATGGAAAAACAACACGGTTAAGATTGTGGAAGTTAACGGTTCAAATGCCCCTAATAGACTGGTCACAGTTGGTGCCACGTATTCTAAACTTTTTAGAACGAATAAATAAGCAAACAAAGTGCCGAAGATGATGACGAAAAGAATGGCCAGCCAGCCTAGGCCATTAAGCGCAGTTTGGGCAAAAGGCGTTTGGCGCACAAAGGGCAGCATCCCGAAACTCCCCAGTAACATGGCCCAGCCAACGATTGTGACGGAACCAAATTCAGTTAACATGCGTCGCGGTGCCAACGTATAGATTGCAGTGCTTAAAGCCGTCAGTAAGCCCCAACTTAAGCCTAAAACCGAGATATTCAGGTGGCTAAAGTGGCCGCCTGTTACGAGTAAAAAGGTCCCACTAAGTGCACAGAAAATGGCAATCAAGTCAGCGATTCGTGGTAGCCGCCATTGGGTAAGCGCGAGATAGAGGATGATCAAAACGGGGCTTAAAAATTGCAGTACCGTTGCCGTTGCGGCATTGCTATAATGGATTGCCATGAAATAGGTGAGTTGGGCGGGCAGCATGCCTAAAAAGCTAAATAAAACCAATTTAAGGGCCGTTGCGCGCTGCCGCCAAGGGTTAAAAATCTGGCGGCCAATGGTGCCGTAACCGAAAATTAAGAGTAATAAGCCTGCGCCAAACATCCGCACACAAACCAGCCACTTAGGTGAAAGCTGGTAGGTGGTAAAAAGAAATTGCGCCACAATTCCCGAAAAGCCCCATAGCAGTGGCCCGGCAATCGCGAGGCTCATTCCTTTTAATTTGGTATTATTTTTAATTTGTAACATGATCACAACAACCTTTCTAAAATAAAAATAAGTACAACCCAGTCGGCGTTGACCGCAACCCCTTGAAAAACAAAAAAATGACGTCTACTTCTCGCGTATTATCGCAAAAAGTAGACGTCATCAATCACAAATGTGGTTTTCGAAGGCGAACGTCATCGCCTGTTCTGTTTTGTTAACTTTAATATACTGCTTAATTATATTTTTGTCAACTAAATATTATTTAGTTTGCTAACGTTAATCCCAGTGCTACAGCAGCTAACCCAACCACTAAGGACAACGCCAGGTAGCCAATGGCCATCCCCCAGCGCTTACCTTGCAACAGCTTGGCCGTTTCAAAGCTCATGGTGGAAAAGGTGGTAAAGCCGCCGCACAGGCCAGTGCCTAACAAGGCGTAGCCACTACCAGAAGTCGCATAAGTGGCGGCGACTAACCCTAATAGAAAGGCCCCCAGCACGTTAATTAAGAAAGTGGCTAGTGGGAAGGCTGTTTGCCAATGGTTTTTGATCAATTTGGTGCCATCGTAGCGCAAAATGGCCCCGCCAGCTGCACCTAAACTGACTAATAAGTACGTCATTATTGCAACACCTGACCTTTCTGTTGCGCCCGTTTCACAAACCAATGGCTGGCGTAAATACCCGCCAAGGCGCAAATTGGACCGAGAATCAGGCTTCCCAGCGCATAGCCGCCAACCAGCACCCACTGGCCGTGTTGCCACAAATGCCACAGTTCTAAGGTGAAGGTGGAAAAGGTAGTGTAGGCGCCGATCATGCCAGTGCCCAAGCCTAACGTTAGAGAACCGGGAATATGGGCAAAATGGCCTAAGGTTGAGGAAATCCAGGCCAGTAAAAAGCTACCGGTTAAGTTGATCAACAAGGTCACCCAGGGAAACGTTGGGCTACCTAGCAATTGATCAATGCCATAACGGGCACTGCCGCCAATCAAGGCAAACAGGCCGATCAATAATTCGTTCAATGAAAATCACTCCTTGAAAATGTGGGTGGTGTTTGTGGTAAAAAGGCGGCCTCCAGCGAAAGTGGCTGGAACGCTGCGGCTCACTCCGAAGCTAACTTTAGCAAAATTCGCTAAAGTGGATCTTCTCCGATTCGCGTGACTACTAAGCGGTAAACCGCTAAGTATCACTGTCGCGGCCTAGCACACTTTCGCTTCCGGCCTTAGACTCGTCTTCGCTAGTAAATAGGTTGTTTAGGCTAAATTCCAGGTTGATATTTGCTAAATTAAAGTGGTGTTATGGCATGCTTACCTATACAAAAGTTGGTTAACGCAACTGCTACGTACTGCCTGATATGTGGTGACGCTACATCACAGCGGGGTACGCGTACAGTTTTAGCCAATTAGTGTATCAAACACTATCAGCACGATCCAAAGTCCGGAGGCAACAGTGGGCTCAGCAGTGAAATTGTCCTTAGCGGCTTTGCCGGTTAGGACAAGGTCGAGCTTTGAAACCGGTGATTTTTCGGGTTCAAAGTCGTGCCCACAGCGTTCCAGCCCCACTGTTGCCGTAGGACGCCTCCCTAGAAAATCTAGCGTTTAACAACAGTTGAACAAAAAGACACCTAGGGCGCGATCCCTAGGTGTCATTAGCCTTTCAGCAATTCGCGCAAACACCATTACGCATTTGTTTAATTAATAGTATACGGCTTAATGTTACTTTTCTAAAGGAGAAAATCTAAAATACTATTTTGTGTTCTTGGTATAGATCGTTGGTAAGGCAGCGTAGAAAGCGGCACAGCGAACTAAGTCTGTCTTCCAAGTATGTTCGTTTGAAGCATGGGCTTCAGC
>NZ_AZDA01000071.1 GCF_001434575.1 Loigolactobacillus bifermentans DSM 20003 | reverse complement strand
GCCCATGATACCGGGGTGACACTGTACTTGGAGAACTTATGGTGAATAATTCAGGAACGATTATGTGGCTGGCTATTTTGGCTAGCGGAAGGGAGTCGGCATGACGGCATATATTGAAACCAAGGCCGTGCATTTATACTACGGTCAATTTGAAGCATTGAAAGGCATCGACCTGAATTTTGAGCAACATGAGATCACGGCTTTAATTGGGCCTTCTGGTTGTGGGAAATCAACTTATTTACGATTGCTAAATCGGATGAATGATTTAATTGAAACGGTTCGTATCACCGGCGACATCAAGGTGGCTGGGCAAGATGTGTACGCCCCTAACACCGACTTAGTTGCCTTACGTCAAAAAGTTGGGATGGTGTTTCAACAGCCGAATCCCTTTCCGTTATCAGTGTATGAAAATGTCGTGTACGGGTTACGTATTGCTGGCGTCAAGGATAAAACGGTCCTTGATGAAACCGTGGAGAAGAGCCTGAAAGCCGCTGCTGTTTGGGAAGAAACTAAGGATGTGTTGCATCAAAGCGCCTTGGCATTGTCAGGCGGCCAACAGCAACGGGTGTGTATTGCACGGGTACTGGCAGTCGCACCTGATGTGATCTTATTAGATGAGCCTACCAGTGCGTTGGACCCAATTTCCACTGGCCAAATCGAGCAAATGTTGCTGGATTTAAAAGATCGGTATACCATGATCATGGTGACGCATAATTTACAGCAAGCGGCACGGATCGCTGATAAAACTGCTTTTTTCTTAGACGGAAAGCTCATTGAAACCGCGCCGACCAAGCAGTTTTTCACGCAGCCAAAAACGACGGCCAGTAACGATTATATTTCAGGTCGGTTTGGCTAAATTGGTTTTCAGTCAGTTAATTTAGGGGAGGATCTTATGCGCGAAGTTTTTACAGCAGAACTGAACGAACTCCATACGCATTTTACAGAAATGGGGTTGTTGGTCAATCAGGCCGTGGCGCAAGCCGTTCAGGCTTTTGTCAATCATGATCGGGCATTAGCACAACAAGTGATCGAGCAGGATCAACGCATCAATCAAAGTGAACTCACACTAGAAGAAAAAAGTTTTGAGCTGATTGCCTTGCAGCAGCCAGTGACCACAGATCTACGGGTGATCATGACGATTATTAAAGCCAGCAGTGATTTGGAACGCATGGGCGATCATGCCGTCAGTATTGCCAAGTCGACGATTCGGGTCAAAGGGCAAACGCGGGTGCCGGCCATCGAACAAGCTTTGGCAGAAATGGCCACCACAGCCCGTGGCATGCTAACAGCAGCCTTAACGGCTTATGTTCAAGAAGATGAGCCACAGGCGCGGGTGATTGCGACAAAAGATGAACAAGTCAACCAGGCGTTTCAAGTGATCTATCAAAATTGCATTCAGGAAATGCAACAACATCCAGAAACCGTGATTGGGGCCACCGATTATTTGTTAGTGGCCACCTACTTAGAACGCATCGGTGATTACGTGACCAATTTGTGTGAATGGGTGGTTTATCTAAAGACCAATCATTTAGTTGAATTGAATAATCATAATGAAACCTGAATTATTCACCATAAGTTCTCCAAGTACAGTGTCACCCCGGTATCATGG
>NZ_AZDA01000070.1 GCF_001434575.1 Loigolactobacillus bifermentans DSM 20003 | reverse complement strand
TTGTAAGGGGGTCTGGTAGCCCAGTGAACTATGAATTCTCTTCCTATTGTAGAAAGCATGCACATATTCAAAAAGGACGGCAGCGGCAGTTTCATAATCTTCAAAGACCGGCACTGGATAAACACATTCCTTTTTGAGGGAAGCGTGAAAGGATTCCATTGGCGCATTATCATACGGACAACCCTTACGGCTGTATGAGTGGCGGATATGTAGCTCAGTTAAACGTTGATTGTAATCATCGCTGGTATACTGTGATCCTAAATCCGTATGGATAATCAGGTCCCCAGTAATGGTTCGATTTTTAACCGCGCTTTCAAGGGTCTTTAAGACTAAATCAGTAGCCATCTTTTTTGAGAACGAATAGCCGATAATCCGTCGTGAGTGCAGGTCCATGATGGTTGATAAGTAACACCAGCCATTACGCTTCGTTTGAATATAGGTCAT
>NZ_AZDA01000069.1 GCF_001434575.1 Loigolactobacillus bifermentans DSM 20003 | reverse complement strand
GTAAACGCGGTTCTGAATGTCTCTTAAAACCTGTCTCAAATATTGACTTCAATCCAAGTTTGCCGATTATCGATCCATAGAACAAGACTATCAGATTAAAGTTTATTTTTGTCACCCGTATTCACCATGGGAACGGGGATCCAATGAATATTTCAATCGACGGTTACGTTGGTTTTTCCCGAAAAAGACTAACTTTGACCAGATAACGACTGATGAAATCCTAGCAGCACTTGAGCTTATTAATCAACGACCATTAAAAATCCATCATCAACAGACTGCCATTGAAAGTTTCCGGGCTTGTTCGGATTAAACTTGTAATTTGCCTCTATATTTCTTGTTCTGTTTATCCCTATATCTTATTGGACAGATAAATTTGAAAACAAATAATAGCTATATAATATTGCTGACAGCAATTGATCTATTCTTAGATTTTTTGTGATGAACAGCTAAATTTATTTTGAAGGCGAATTGCCAAATTAAGTGCAACGCCTGCTGATAAAATACTTCATAAGGCGTTTTCCAGCTTAATCATTTATGGTATTCTCTTCCTACAAGAGATTCGCAATCTGGCATTAAAAAGAGACGGAGCAACTATTTAAAACTTAGTCACTCTGCCCTTTATTATTGTTTTGTGAGGTTCCCCAGAGTCCTAATTGCTTTCTATAAATAAAATGTTGAGACTAGTTCTGAGTCTTAGATTTTACCATTGCAGTTAATGGTTTATCAATCAGACATTCGTTTACTGACCTCGTCCCAATTAACAATGTGCCAAAAAGCATCGACATATTCTGGACGACGATTTTGATATTTAATATAATAAGCATGTTCCCAAACATCTAATCCCAATAAGGGAAGTTGCTGATTTGCTTGCGGAGAGTTTTGATTTTTAGTGGTCACAATATTAAGTAAATCATCGTTGCCCTTAACTAACCAAGTCCATCCTGATCCAAATATAGAAAGCGCCGCGTCAGTAAATGCTTGTTTAAATTGATCATAAGAACCAAAAGCTTCGTTAATTGACGCAAGTAATACTTCTGAAGGTTGAGAATCAAAGTTTGGCGTAAGCATCTTCCAAAAAATAGAATGGTTATAATGTCCCCCACCATTGTTACGGACGATGGTTTGAACGTCTTCAGGTAAATCACTTAAATTCTGTAACAGCTGTTCAATTGGCATGCTTGCTAATTGCTCGTTGTCCTTTAATCCTGCGTTCAATTTATTGATATAAGTTTGATGATGTTTATCGTGGTGTATCTTCATTGTTTCTTTATCAATATAAGGTTCTAAAGCATCATAAGCATAGGGAAGTTCTGGCAATGTATATGTCATAAGGTTCTCCTTTCTTTGGTACCGCTTTCTTAATTAAGAATATCATATATAAGCGTAACGGGCTACTAAGAAGCATTCGTCCTGGTTGTCAGCATATAGTTTCCTAATATGATCCCATATAGCTAGTAATTTTAAATTTCTGATATACTGGAACTTATCAGAAAAGAAGTTAAGGGTGTATTGATATAAAGCGCCCCCCTTGAGTTGGAATAAATCCAAACTCAAGGGGAACGCTTTATAGATTTTTACAGTCACTATTTTATCTTTAGCCCCGTTAAATATCTTTTGCTGACTTTAAGGTACATCTGCTGGTTCAAATAGGCTTGGGCAGTTGGATAGTCTACTCTAATAAAAATCTGTAAACCTAGTTACATCATGAAATGTACAATGGTCATTATGGAATTGGTCTATTTTCTTTTGGAACTGCATGTATCAATGCTATTAGTCCAGGACTAAGTATTTTAGTATTAGCTTGTTTTCTTAAAAAGAATTTTAATTACAACGGAGAATATACGATAAAAAATAAACTATAAAGTATCTTTTTCCATATTTTTTTATAGAATTTTTTGAAACAAAAACGTTTGTTCGATATAATGAAAGCGGATACTTTTAAAGAGCTAGTTTCATTGTTGTGTTAGCGAATATTTATAACGGGGGGATAAGTATGGTAATTAACAGGCAATATCAAATTCAGGCTTTAATACCAGGTAGCAGCATTGACTTGAAACTAATTGTTGAGGATTTAGGTAGTCAAGATACAAGGGTTGCGTGCTCAATTATTTTTAATGGCCGGGAATATCATATTTTTAAAGCCAAGACCTGTACTGTTCCACATGAATTTGATCCAATTACGGGTAGACCTGGTAATTATTTGCAACAGCTTTTCCCAGATCATGATACTGTTGGCATTTTGGAATTAACCCTGGATAACTGGGACACCGAATATGAGTATTTTCCAGATGTTGATATTGAAAAAGTAATCAGTACGTCAGTTGGTCAACTTGCCGATCAATTTTTGGCTGAGAATCCTCGATACTTTGATGAATTTGAATGTGAAATGGCTATGAGATTTAAAGAAGAAATGCTGAAGGAACATGAATTTGACTTGTCACTGCTTAGCCGTAGCATAGGGATATGCGCTGAAGACTAACCATTTTTGTGCCGTAGGCACCTTGCGTATAGTACCCATAGATTATGCATATAATATACGTCATTGAATAGGGATAAGGAAACACGTCTTTAAGAACTTAAAGACAAGGGGGCGTTTTTAATGACCGTTCAACTTTATACAGCACCGAGTAATGCTTCAAGCCGTAAAGCGCGGGAGTGGCTTATCAATCACAATATTCCCTTTAAGGAACGCAACATCATTGCTCGACCATTAACACCAGACGAGGTTAAGCGTTTACTACGTCTGACCGAGAATGGTTTTGAGGATATTATTTCCACACGCGCAAAAGTTTTCAAACAACTTCATTTAAATTTAGATGATATTTCAACAAGTCAATTGATTCAATTAGTTTCTAAGCATCTCGATTTATTAAAACGGCCGATTATGTTTGATGACAAACGGTTGCAAGTGGGTTACAACAATGAAGAAATTCGTCGCTTTTTGCCACGTTCAACCCGTAAGTTAGAAATGATGAAAGTTTGGCAACAATTAGCGATTTAAACCAACGTCGGCGCAGGTCGGCGTTTTTTAACGTAATCTATTTAGATATATTTCTAAATATAAGGACGAGTTTCCATTTGTTTAGATATGGGTGTCTCAGATTTTGTGATCATAACTTGAAGCCCTAACTATGTTTCTAACAACTTTTAAGGGACCGGTACACACCTTTACTGTCGATCGTGGAACTGAGTTTAGCAATCTAGTGTCATTTGAACCACAATACGGTATTCATACCTATTACTGCCATGCTTACACGCCCGCTGAACGCGGCAGTAATGAACGATTCAATCGGAACTTACGTTATTTTTACCCTAAGGGGACTTGTTTTGAGCACATTAGTGCTCAAGATTTAACAACGACGTTACTCGAAATTAACCAGCGCCCCCTTAAAGTACTTAACTGGCAAACACCTTACCAAGTGATGCTGACTAATTTGTCAAAAAATTCGGATTAAATTTGCAATCTACCTTATCCAAAATCAATTTTATCCAGCATAGTTTATTGGCTAGGCAAATATCGCAATGCGACTGCGTGTTGACGCAATCAAGGTAGATTCCAATTTAATCAGATTTTTATAGGCATTATTGAGCCCTCGTAATTCACTTGAAATGCTTAATTAAATAATCACAAAGCATTGGTCTACTTGTTTCATCATATTTGCTATCTCAATCAACCGTTCTCACATTTTCCTTGCTTCGAATTAAGTCAACAATTAGTAAAACTGCTATTCCTAATAAAAAAACTATGGTAAGGAGCACAGTCGTTTGCATTCCAGTTAATAAATGATGCCACTCTAACTTAATCCCCATCGTTTTTTCAAAATGGCTTTGCTGACCATGAAAAGCGGTTTTTAATTTATCTGCCATAAGTATTTGTCGATAAATGGCTGCTACATATGCACCCGGAGTTAATTTGATAAGTAACTGCGCAAAGTTAGGAAGAATACCAATTGGAATATAGGTACCCACTAAAAAGCCAGAGGCCGTGCCAACAATTGTTCCTATAGCGTTCAAGGAATCAAAGCGACTAATAAACTGGATAAACAGCATATTAATTACAACTGCTAGTAAAGAGCTAAAAAGAGCAACGCAAATTACAGCTGGTAGCGACTCCCATGGCATGGTCAAGTTATCTGTGATTGAAAAGTATCCTATCATCAGTGCGAACATAACTATTTGCATAATAAAGCCAATCAAAGCGGCACTTAACATATAGCTCATGGTGATTTCAAAATGAGAAAGGTCTGTTAAATAAAAATCTTTAATAACCTTGCGTTCTTTATCTTTTACTAATTGTCCAAGTGAGGTAAGGGTGGTTGTGATGGCAGTCACTGATAAAGTCCCTCCAATCAACCAAAAATCAAGTAATTGGTGAGAACTAGGGACAGTTTTCCAGCTACTTATCATTGACTTTTTTAGAAAGACAATATATAAGAGAAATGAAATCATTGCTCCCAATAATGAAAAGAATACTCCGGGGCGATTGCGGAAATACAACAGTAGATTTCTCCTTGTTAAAGTAATCATATCAACGCATCTTCCTTCCGGTTAATGACAAAAAAGCATCATCCATCGTCCCCTCTTGATAAGTGAACGTTTTAATGAAACTACGAAACTTTAATAATAATGAGAGTGCTTCGTCAGAATTAGCCTTTAAACAAATGGTTTTATGATTAATCTGCGTATGAATTATTTTACTTGGTATCAATGCCATTAATTGATCAGCTTGTTCAGAAACAATCACGAGTTTACTGCTAGAGTTTTGTGTTTTAATTTCATCAGCGGATCCGCTGGTAATTATTTTGCCATAATCAATAATATAAACCTCATCTGCATTATCTGCTTCTTCAAGATAGTGTGTCGTCAAAATAATGGTTAAATTATTTTGACTTTGCAATGAATGCAACAATTTCCAAATTGCCGAGCGGGTTTGGATATCCAAACCCGTAGTTGGCTCATCCAAAAAAATAATATCAGGTTGATTAAGTAGAGCTCTTGCTATATCAACTCGTCGCCGTTGCCCACCAGAAAGTCGGCCGTATTTTTGATTAATAAATTCAGTTAACCCGATTTTCTGAATCAAAGCATCAATATGATTAGATTTGGCTTCTTTATAAAGTTTATTTCGAATACTCAAATTTTCCATAACTGTCAAATCATTATCTAAAATACTCTGTTGAAATACCATGCTAATCTTTATGTCTGGTTTCATCTTGATCATTCCACTGGTTGGATTTAAGATCTTTGTGAGCATCGATATAGCGGTTGTTTTACCAGCGCCATTGGGTCCTAGTAGAGCAGTTAAGCTTCCTTCTTTGATTGCTAAATCAATATGGTCAACCACCACTTTTGATTGATAAGTTTTAGTAAGTCCCTTTGTTTGAATGATCATTATGTCGCCCTCTCTAAACTAGTATAACGTAATTATCGCATGTAAATCTCATCTTTTTATATTGCACTTCTTGCGATATCTGATAAAAGTGGTTCGCTTAATACCGGTATTACGGGCGACGTCTACATCACTCATGCCCGTCTGATAAAGCTTAAAAGCATGTAGTAAGCGGGGATCATCTTCGGTATATTGGGGTTTGCGCCCATGATATTTCCCCTGCTGTTTGGCCAGGAAAATCCCCTGTTGTTGACGCTCAATAATCCGCTTCCGTTCACTTTCGGCCTGATACTTATACAGTTCAATGATTAAGTTAGTCATTAGTTGACGCAAGTTAGGATCCGCAATCCCCGTCATGGACGGCAAATTCAACACATCTAGGGTGGCACCTTTGTTCTGAATGGTGTTCATAATCTTAGTTAAGTCCTGGTTGTTTCGGCCCAAGCGGTCTAATTCAGTAACCAGGACAATATCGCCTTCACGGATATAGGCCAGCATTTTTTGCAGTTCAGGTCGCTTGGTGTTAGCCCCACTTAACTTATCTGTAAATAGTTTATCAACGCCTTTTAAAGCCGCTAACTGTCGATCTAAATGTTGCTCCTTGGAACTCACACGCGCATAACCAATTTTAGCCATTTTTAGCCCTCCTTTTGGACAGTCCTAATGAACACTTTTAATGCCTAGTATAGCACAGAAACAAAAAAGGCCACTAGGGTATACCCTAGTGGCCAGATTGGTTTAGTCAAATAAAAATTTTAATTGGTTTCTTATAAGTGCATATAATTTCATCATCACTACCTGTCCTGCTATAATGATGGTAAAGGTGGTGATGATTTGCGATTTATATTTAAGGCTTTAATAGTAGTTGTTATTATCCTTGCATTTCCTTTGTCCATAGTTCTTGTCTTTAAAAATTGGTCAACGGCCATTGGCACTAGCACACCCATGCAATTAAAGTTTGATTGGTTGGATCAGTACGAACCGATATACCTTTTTTGGAGTGGGATAATTCTGGCGGCGGTGTTAATTGTTTTATTGATTATCACACTTTTTTGGCCACGGTCACAGTCATTATATCTTCATCAAAAGTCTGATGGTCAAGTTACCATCAGTAAGAAAGCTATTGAGCATTTTGCTCTTTCAGCACTTCAACATGAACCCTTTATTGGTAACCCCAAGGTATCAGCTAAGTTATCACGAAAAAGGATCACACTTAAAATATCGGGTGATCTACTAAATTCAGTCAATGCCAAGAAACAGACTGCAAATTTTCTCAATCAATTAAAAAAAGATTTGCGTATTTGTCTTGGAATTTCTGAACAGAAAAAAATAAAAATCCGACTCGTTGATTTCAATGAGTCGGACGCTAATGTGCATCAATCTCGAGTTGTCTAGGAGGTGATAACGTGACCGAACTCATTAAAGCCTATTTTTGGCCACTAATTGGTGGAATTATAGGATTGCTCTTAGCGGTCCTTATCATCACTTTTGGATTTTTCAAGACGCTTTTTGTTTTGATTTTTATGGTAATCGGGATTACCGCGGGTTATTATATTCAAAAAACTGGTATCTTAACAAATGTTTTTAAATAACTGTTTGAATTATAAGGAGGAAAAATTATGCAGAACGGAACGCCAAGTGAAAAAACAACAACTAACGAAAAGTCTGGTATTAAAGGCAATTTAACATTTGATGATAAGGTTATTCAAAAAATAATTGGTATTGCACTTTCTGAAGTAGATGGCTTATTAACCGTAGATGGCGGCTTTTTCGCAAATGTTGCTGAAAAACTAGTTAATACTTCCGATGTCACATCAGGAATTGATGTAGAGGTTGGAAAAAAGCAGGTTGCAGTGGATCTCGACATTGTTGCTGAATACGGCATTGATATTTCTAAACTGTATGACAAGATCAAAAATGTTATCGTTCGGGAAGTAAAGAATATGACCGACTTAGAAGTAATTGAGGTAAATGTGAATGTTGTTGATGTCAAGACAAAGGAGCAACATGAAAAAGATTCGACTTCTCTGCAAGATCGCGTGAGCGATGCTACAGACAAAACGAAGGAAGCCGTCAGTAAGGGCGCAAAGAAATCGAAGGAAACATTAAGTGACAGCGTTGATAAAGTAACGTCTGACAATAAATCTAGTCGTGTTAACTAAGGGGGTGAGTAAATATGGGACTTATTTGGTCATTAATCGTCGGGGCAATCATTGGTGCCATTGCTGGCGCAATCACTAACCGTGGTGCTGCTATGGGCTGGATTGCAAACATCGTAGCTGGTTTGATTGGTGCATGGATTGGCCAAGGGCTCCTTGGCACTTGGGGCCCTTCGTTAGCTGGCATGGCATTGATACCATCGATCATCGGGGCAATTATTTTAGTTCTGATTGTTTCATTAGTTGTTGGTCGAACCAGTAAAAAGTAAGGGAGAATTTTATGGACGTCTTGAAAAGTGTATTTAAGTTTATGATCGCTTCTACGCTCATTGTAGGTGGTGTCCTCATCGGTGGCACCGTCTTGGCTGCTAAGAAGGTAGATGGCATTGGTGATACGTTGCAACAAAAATTACATGGATAATTAGCCAAATTATCTATATTAGTCATCTTAGAACGTAAATAATTTTACAATCTACCATATAACGTCTCCATCTTTTCAAAACGACTTAATTCTACGGGCTATAAATAACTTAATTTGCCAGTGTATAACGTTTCAGATTAAGCTACCACTATGTTATAATAACCATATCTAAAGGAGATCAATCTAATGAAATATACGAAAACCAAAGCAGTATTAAATCAACTCGTTGCCGATTTGAGCCAGATGTCAATGATTATCCATCAGACGCATTGGTACATGCGTGGACCCAACTTTTTGAAGTTGCACCCCTTGATGGATGAGTTCATGGAAGAAATTGACAGCCAACTCGATGTCATTTCTGAACGGCTGATTGCGCTTGATGGCAGTCCTTACTCGACCTTAAAAGAAATGGCCGAAAACACTAAGATTCAAGACTGGCCTGGTGAATGGAACAAAACAACCCCAGAACGCCTCGCACACTTAGTTGATGGCTATCGTTACTTGGAAGACCTTTACCAACACGGCATTGAAGTATCCGATGTTGAAAAAGACTTCAGTACCCAAGATATTTTCATTGGTCTCAAAACCGCAATTGAGAAGAAAATCTGGATGATTCAGGCAGAGCTTGGGTCGGCGCCGGAAATTGATGAATAAAATAATATTAAAAAATCGGTAGGCTTATGGTAGATTGTAAAATTAATCCGAACGCCCATTTGGATATTGGACAGCCCTAGTTCACAAAAGGTTTCGATTTTAA
>NZ_AZDA01000068.1 GCF_001434575.1 Loigolactobacillus bifermentans DSM 20003 | reverse complement strand
GGAGAACGAAATCCTAAAAAAAGCCCTGGGCTTCCTTGCGCAGAAGTAACCAATATCTTTGATTACATTCACCAAGAAAGCCATCACCACCAGGTAACCAAGATGTGCCGAATCCTCGGTGTTTCCAGAGCTCAGTATTATCGTTATCGATCCCCCAAACCTTCAAAACGCCGGGCCGAAGATGCGGGCTTGAAACAACGGATTCTGCGGATCTTTGCGGAATTTAAGCAGCGATACGGTGTTATGAAGATCCACCATGAATTGAATCTGGAACTTCAACCACTGCAGC
>NZ_AZDA01000007.1 GCF_001434575.1 Loigolactobacillus bifermentans DSM 20003 | reverse complement strand
GCATAGGACAAAAAAGTCTCTATTTAAATTGTCTATTTTATTGACAGGGGACCAACCATTAACTTAGCAGGTGCCAATTTTGTAATGAAGGAGTTCCCCATTGGCGAGAAGATCATTTCACCAATGGACATTAAGACACTCACCAACGCGATCCAGAACAAGGAAGCATGCCCATTCCCGATCATGTCAGAGAACACCATGACCACATAAGCCAAGCCCATGAAGATAATGCCTAAGGCCGTCTTTTTAAACATACTCATATCGCCTTTTGGCCGCGCTGCCAATTTGGTCCACAGTTTCCCAATCACTGGCCCTAAGGCAATACAAACCAAGGCGTTAACCGAGTCAAAGTAAGAGGTGGGTACTTTGAAGCTGCCAATTACCCAGCTGGCGCGATTTAAGAAATCGGCACCATCCCCATAGCCAAAATAGTAATAAACGGGCATGTAAGCCATATACCAAGCCATCCAGAAAATAATTGATAATAGCGTTACGAGAACAATGGCCACCACCCGCTTTTTATCGCCGGCTGTTAATGGTTTTGTTTTGGCATCATCAGTGGTTTCATCTGAACTACTTTTAGTGGCTTCAGATGTAAATTGACGTTGATCCACTTTAAAAGGCTTTTTCCCTGCTTCCCCTAAGGAACGGCTGTTGAAAATAAACCAAATGGCATCGATAAACATCAGAATACTACAAATTAAGAAAACAAAGTTAAAGCCTTGTGAGGCGATCAATAAGACAATAAACGTTGTCCCAATAAAAGAACCCATGTTGACAAAGGAATATTGGACTGAAAAGGCTTCGTTTAAGTCTTTTTCATCCTTAAACAGCAACCCGTTGACCCCGGATAAGTTACCTTTAAAAAGCCCAGTCCCCACGGAAACTAAAATGATCATCGCCCAAACCAACGGCAGTGAATGGGCTTGCCACGTACAGAGATAGCCAAGCGCCATTAAAATCATCCCAACTGCCACACAGAGCCTGGGGCTGATCCAATAATCGGCGATATAACCCCCAACCACTGGTGCGATATAGGTCATGGCTACGAACGTTGCCGCCATTGAACCGGCTTGTACATCGCTGAGGCCTAATCCGCCTTTCCCAACCGATGTTGCGATCCAAATTGCCAACATGTACTTCACAGTGTAGAAGGCGGCCCGTTCAAACGTAAAGCCCAGCGAACAGACATAAAAGCCAAATGGTTTCTTTTTCTTCGTTGTGGATGCGTCCATAATGTATCCCTCTTTCTATTCACGTTGTCTTGCCTAATGCTCACCTGGATTTTATATCAGTTAATCATTTGCATTGAGCCAGTCATTTAAAATACGCATGTACTTTTCGTTTTCTTCCACGAAAGCCATATGACGACTATGTGCAAATAATTCCCATTTTGAATTTGGAATCCCATCATACATGGTTTTAGCGACTAATGGCGTGCACAAATCGTTTACCCCACTGGTGATCAAGGTCGGGACTTGAATGTCCTTCATTTGAGCTCGGTATTCATAATCTTTTAACGTCCCTAATGGATTGTATTCGTTGGGGCCCCAAGCGGTCACGTACGCTTCAGTCCCTTTGATTTTAGGCCGCCGTAATGGTTCTGGCGAATCTTCATTCGGAACATCTTCACAATGTAATAACATATAACGGTCGTTGGCTGCTAAGTACGCCGGATCATCATAATTGCCAGTGGCCTCAGCCTGCGCAATCGCGGCTTGTTCTTCTGGTGTCATAAAACTGATCATCCGATGCGCTTCCTGCGCCCATAGTGCGTTGGAAGGTAAGGTGCTGGCCAACACCATGCTCTTCACGCCTTTCGGCTGATAATCGCACATATAGATGAATTCCAGCATGCCACCCCAAGATTGACCTAATAAGTGAACTTCGTCTAACCCTAAGTATTTGCGCAATTCGATTAATTCATTGGCCCAAGTTTCTTTCGTCCAAAGTTCCGGACTGTCCGGCACAAAGGACTTGCCGCAACCGATTTGGTCATACATGATCAGCTGACGGCCAGTTGCTGCAAGTTGATCCAACACTTCAAAATAATTATGCGTTGATCCTGGTCCACCATGCAACAATAGCAACGGCGCCTTATTGGCATTGGCTTCACCGACAATTCGGTAGTATGTTTTGTGTCCTAAATATGGCATGTAGCCTTCTTCGATTTTCATAAAACATGGCCCTCCTAAATTCTTTATTGTCTATTTTGCTTCGCAAAAATCTTATTTCCGGAGGATGTCCATTCTGTCGGATGAAAACCATCACGACAGAAACATGGCCTCCTAAATGATAGTATCTTTCTTGCTCAACAATTGACTAACAAGCGTTTCTAACATTTCAAAAAATTTTTTCCATAATTTCCCTTATGTTCATATTTTCACTTACATGAACAAAAAAAACAAGGAAAAACCTTTTTTTCCTTAAAATGAATAAGTCAAGTAATATGTAACCGCTGTCATCATAATACAATAAAAAAGCCCATCTGAAAAGCTAAAATGAGACTTGTTTAATCAAACACAAGCGTTATTCTGCTTGACGCATGCGCTGATGTTTACGATAAGCAAAGAAACACTTGGGCGACAATTCATAGCCAGCACTAATTCCCAAAGAAATCGCAATTGCAATTTTTAAAACGTGAATTCCCAATTGGGCTGCATGATAGGAGTCCCCTAAGAAAAAAGCGTATGTAAAATTATAAATTCCGATGCCCGGCACCAAACAAAAAATACCGCAGATCAAAAAAATCGTCACCGGTGCGCGCAGTGCATAGGCAGCTTCCCGTGATAAATAGATCAGCACCAAAGACGCTAGAAAAGTCGCCCAAACTGAAGATAGGTGACACAAGCGAAACATGATCAAGTACACCAACCAACCGACGGCACCGATCGCGCCACAATAAAGATAATGCTTTGGTGGGGCCTCAAATAAAACGGCAAAGGCCACCGTCCCTAAAAAACCTGCTAAAACTTGATAAAAAATCGACATTGCCCATCCCTCCACCAACTGATTAAGCACCACTTCAGTCGCATTATAGCACATCAATTCACTTCACTGGGGCCTTATTTTGCCATTCCATTAAACGGTAAAATACGGCTCGCTTTCAAGCTCACCTGACTTGTCTGACGATCGTTGGTTTACCTTTAAGTAGCGCAGCATTGTTAGGCAAAAGCCGTTTGTCAGTGTACAATATTGTTTTACCAAGAACGCTTACACCAATCATGCCCTTGCCACCTGTACCGGAAATTCAGCGCAAGAGATTGCACTTTTTTGAGATCAGCCGGTAAACTGAATCTACGCACGAAAGATAGTTTGATTGCTATAATATTCGGTTATTCGGAAAGGTTGGGTTAATTTGAAAGTCAATCGTTACGTTGTTGCAACTTCAGGCGTTATTTTACATTTAATGATCGGGTCCGTTTACGCTTGGAGTGTTTATACACAGCCCATTCAGGCGAAAACGAATTGGTCCGAAGCGGCCATTACGTTTGCCTTTAGTCTCGCCATTTTCTGCTTAGGGATGTCAGCGGCGTTTATGGGCCGTTTAGTTGAACGTTTTGGACCAAATGTCACCGGCACCATTTCCAGCATTTGTTACGGTTCAGGGATGGCGTTGACTGGCGTTGCCATTCACACGCAGCAATTATGGTTGCTTTACTTGGCTTACGGTGTGATCGGTGGGTTAGGCTTGGGCTCCGGTTATGTCACCCCTGTTTCAACCATTATCAAATGGTTCCCGAAGCATCGCGGGATGGCCACCGGCTGTGCCATTATGGGCTTTGGTTTCGCAGCCATGCTCACCAGCCCTGTTGCTCACAGCTTAATGAATCAGGTGGGCGTTGAACGGACGTTTTATATTTTAGGGGCGGTTTACTTCGTTGTCATGCTGATCGCGGCCCAATTCATTCGGCCACCCAAGCATGTGGCGCAAACAATCGTTAAAACCGCACAGCCAGCCGGTGTCAGCCTCATGGCCGGGCAACAACTAACTGCCAATCAAGCGGTTAAAACCCGTGAATTTCGGTTGTTGTGGCTGATGTTATTCATTAACATCACCTGCGGCATTGGCTTGGTCTCTGCGGCGTCCCCTATGGCCCAAACGCTGACCCACATGAGTGTGGCAAAAGCGGCTTTAATGGTAGGTATTATTGGGGTTTTCAATGGGTTAGGCCGTTTATTGTGGGCCTCAGCGTCTGATTATCTCGGCCGTCCGAATACCTTTAGTACGGTCTTTATCATGATGGTGGTTCTGTTATTTGGCCTTTTAGCCATTCGCTCACAATTTCTATTCACCGTGGCGTTTTGCTTGATCTTATCCGGTTACGGTGCCGGCTTCTCAGTGATTCCGGCGTACCTCAGCGATATTTTCGGCACGCTTGAACTTGGCGCCATTCATGGTTATGTTTTAACCGCTTGGGGCGTGGCGGGCTTAGTTGGGCCAATCGTCTTATCACTTTCCCATGAGATCACCCACAGCTACCAGTCAACCTTGATTGTGTTCGGTATTTTAGAATTGATCGCGTTAGGGGTTTCCTTCAAGATCCGGGCAGCCTTTGCAAAAACCAGTGCTTCTATTACAGAATAAGGATTCAAATCACTCACACAAAAAGTGCGCTTCGATCACTCGAAACGCACTTTTTGATTGTCCTTAATTCGCGTAAAAGGTTTGAATCAACTTTTGGACCGCTTGATTTTGTTCAGTCGATCCATAGGTGATCCGCAGCCAGTCTGGACGTAAGCCGCTGCGCACCAGGTAACCGTTTTGCAACAAATAATCCTTTAACTGTTCCGCTTGCGGCGCATTGAAAAAGACAAAGTTAGCTTGTGAATGATAATAGGTCAGGCCTTGTTGAGTTAAAAAGGTTTCCCAAGCCTGACGGGCTGTGGCCACGCGCTGACGCGTTTGCGTCACAAAATCCTGGTCCTGTAACGCTGCTAACGCCGCCACTTGCGACAAAGTGTTTAAGTTATACGGCAAGCGCACGGACTGCATGCTGCTGATCAATGCCTTGGGAATCACAGCATAACCAACACGGAAACTAGCTAAACCATAAATCTTAGAGAAGGTCCGCATGAGCACTAAATTATCGAATTCTTTCAATAAAGGCAAGGCAGACGGTTGCGCCACTTCGGTGACAAATTCCATATAGGCTTCATCTAATAACACCAAAACGTTGGCCGGTACTTTTTTCAAAAAGTCACGAATCGCTTCTGGTTGTAAATAAGTGCCCGTTGGATTATTCGGATTGCACAGCCAAATCAGCTTTGTTTTTGGTGTGATCGCCGCTGCTAAGGCGTCTAAATCAAACTGCCCGGTTGTTTCATTCACTGGCACATCAACAATTTTAGCGTCTTCAATTTCTGCATGTAATTTATACTCCGAAAACGTTGGCCAAGGTTCCAAAACTTCGTCGCCAGGCTCAATAAACGTCCGCGCCACTAACTCAATGACTTCATCCAAGCCACAGCCAAACAACAATTGATCAGGATCAACTTGGACAAACTTAGCCACGGCTTGGCGCAACTGTTCGGCATCCCCATCTGGATAATCCCGCGCCTGATTGAAATTCCAGTTCAGCACAGCTTGGCGCACGTTATCGGAGGTACCAAAGGGGTTCTCGTTTGCCGACATACGGACAATTTTAGGAACACCTAATTGCTTTTCCAAATCTGCTAAGGGCACTTCTGGAACATATGGGTTTAAACTTTCAATCGTTTTTTTAAGCAAAAATCAGCACTCCTTTATCATTTCAAGCGCGCTTGAAACGGCGCTTAATCCTTATTCATTGGGCGGTAGAAGCAAGAGGTATGGCCTGTGTGACACGCGGGGCCAGCTGGGGTCACTTCAAGCAATAAGGTATCCGCATCACAGTCGACCCAAACTTTTTGAACGGTTTGAATATTGCCACTGGTGCCCCCTTTGTGCCAAAGTTCCTGGCGGCTTCGAGACCAAAACCAAGTTTCACCGGTGGCTTCGGTTTTGGCCCAACTTTCAGCATTCATATACGCCACCATTAAGACTTGTTTGGTCGCGGCATCTTGCACCACCGTGGTCAACAAGCCACCTGGAATCTTGGAAAAATCCAACGCAATGGCACTCATCGCACGGTCACCTCGGCTTCTCGTAAACGTTGTTTCACATCTGCAATGGTCAGTTCACCAAAGTGAAATACAGAAGCCGCTAAGGCTGCATCCACGGTGGTGTCTTGGAACAGATCCACAAAATCATCTAAGGCGCCACAACCACCAGAAGCAATGATCGGCACGTCCACCGCTGCGGTTAAGGTTTGATAGAGCTTTAAATCAAAGCCTGACTTGGTGCCATCCTTATCCATGGAGGTCACCAACAATTCCCCGGCCCCTTTAGCCACCGCTGTTTTAGCCCATTCAACGGCATCCAGATCAACGGGTTCACGGCCACCATTGACCACCACTTGAAACCGATTTTGGTCAGCCTGCCAGCGGGTATCAATCGCCACCACCATACACTGGCTGCCAAACTTCTCAGCCCCAGCCGTAATCAATTCAGGCTCCCGAACAGCAGATGAATTTAAAGACACTTTATCGGCACCAGCTTTTAGCAAGGCCTGCATATCATCAACCGTTTTAATGCCGCCGCCAACAGTCAATGGCATGAAAACTTGGCTGGCCACTTTGCGAATGGTATCCACCATAGCTGACCGCTTTTCGTTGGTGGCGGTAATATCGAGAAAAACCAATTCATCGGCGCCTTGTGCTTCATAAGCAGCCGCAATTTCAGTGGGGTCGCCAACATCCGTTAAATCCACAAAATTAACGCCTTTTTTAACGCGACCATGATCCACATCCAAACAAGGTACGATCCGTTTTGCTAACATGTTAGTGTCCTCCTTTCAAGGGTTCATCAACCGCTGCTAATTCCGCTAAGGTGAGGGTGCCTTTTTGTAAGGCTTTCCCAACGATCACATCGGTTAACCCCGCTTGTTGCAAGGCGGCTAAGTCGCCGGCATCATGCATCCCACCAGAAGCCACCACCGTTGCTGCTGGGAAGGTTTCTTGAAGATCCTGTAATAGTGCCACGTTAGGGCCGGTTAAGGTCCCATCGCGGGCAATATCCGTGACGATAAATTGGGTAACGCCAACTTTTAACATGGCCGCCATTAAATCCGACATGTTCACTTGGCTTTGATCCAGCCAACCTTCTGTGGCGACTTGACCATTTTGACCATCGATGCCCACTACAATTTTGGCACTACCGAATTTTTCAACGGCTGTGGCAACCAGTTGCGGGTCCTTTAACGCCACTGAACCGAGAATCACCCGATCAACGCCGAGTTCCAAATAAGCTTCAATTTCAGTTAGCGTGCGAATGCCACCACCAATTTCTAGAAATAAATCTGTGCTTTGACGTAACTTAGCAACAACCGCTTTGTTCTGTGGTTTACCTGCTTTTGCACCATCCAGGTCCACCACGTGCAACCGGCGTAAACCAGCGGCGGCCACCGCTTTGGCCTGAGCTACGGGATCAGGGTTCACGGTACTGACTTGTTGATAATCGCCTTGGTACAGGCGAACGCTTTGGCCATTTAATAAATCAATTGCGGGAAAAATGTTCATCAGCTACCATCTCCTTAAAGGCGTTTAAACCGGCAAGACCCACCTTGCCACTTTTTTCAGGGTGAAATTGCATGCCCACCACATTATTTTGTTGGACAATGCTGGGAATGCTCACACTATAATCGGCAGTGGCCACAATGTTCCGCGCCGCTGTTTGAACGTAAAATGAATGCACAAAATAAGTCGATTCACCATCAAAAACTTGGCCAAACCGGTTCGAGCGTTGGGCTTGATTTTGGTTCCAACCCATGTGTGGCACCTTAAAGCCTTGTTTGGCTGGAATCGGCACAACCTCTCCTGGTAAAATGCCTAAGCCAGGGGCCGCCCCAAATTCATAGCCCGTTTCAAACAAAAGCTGCATGCCTAAGCAAATACCTAACATGGGCTTGCCACTTGCAGCCGCCTGTTGGAGTACCGGCACTAAGTTGCGTTCCGCTAAAGCCGCCATAGCCTTTTGAAAGGCGCCGACGCCAGGTAAAATCAAGCCATCAGCTGCCGCAATTGTGGCCGGATCAGCGGATAATTGATTGGGAATCGCCAAGTAGTCCAAGGCCTTTTTCACATTCATCGTGTTCCCCGTGTCATAATCAACGACAACGATCATTTAAATCACACCCTTCGTCGATGGAATGCCTTTGATCTCTGGATTTAACGTTACAGCAGCGCGCATGGCCCGCCCTAACGCCTTAAATAACGTTTCAACTTTATGATGGGTATTGCGCCCGTATAACACTTTGGCGTGACAATTTAATTCCGCATTAAAGGCAAAGGCTTGGAAAAAGTCTTCCGTTACTTCTGTGTCATAGTCCCCTAACCGTGGATTGGTCAGTTCGGCATCGAATACCAAGTACGAACGACCGGATAAGTCGATCACCACCCGGGATAAGGTTTCATCTAATGGGACAAAGGCGGTGCCAAAGCGTTCGATTCCCGCTTTGTCGCCTAAGGCTTCTTTAAAACATTGCCCGAGCACAATGCCCACATCTTCAGTGGTATGATGCGGATCAACGTTCAGATCACCATCCGCCTTGACGGTCAGCCCAAAGCGACCGTGTTTGGCAAAAGCGGTTAACATGTGGTCGAAAAAGCCGATTCCCGTATCAATTTCAATCGGTTGGGCTTGATCAAGATCCAAGCTTACTGAAATCGTTGTTTCTTGCGTATTACGTGTCATGCTTGCTTTGCGCATTCTATTATCCTTCTTTCTTAATCTTCAAACCGACTTTCGATTGCCCGGGCGTGGCCTTCTAAGCCTTCAACACGAGCTAATGTGGTAATGGCATCTTTTTCGTTGCTTAAGGCATCTTTGGTGTATTGCACGAATTGGGTCCGTTTCACAAAGGCTTCCACGCCTAATGGTGAGAAGAAGCGGGCACTGCCAGCGGTTGGTAAAATGTGGTTTGGCCCGGCTACGTAATCGCCTAAAGGTTCGGATGCTTCCCGACCTAAGAACACTGAGCCCGCATTCCGAATTTGGTTCAAATAAGTCATCGGTTCTGGTAATTGAATTTCCAAATGCTCAGGTGCAATTTGGTTCATTAAGGTGAAGGCTTGGTCCAAGTTTGCCACAACGGCAATAAAGCCTTGATCATCAACGGACGCCCGGGCAATTTCCTCACGGGGTAAAGTTTGGAGCCGTTTTTCAATGGCCGCTGCGACCTTGGTAGCCAACGCTTGGCTATCTGTCACCAACATGGGCCGGGCTAACCGATCGTGTTCTGCTTGGGATAATAAATCAGCTGCCACTTGATCGGGTTCTGCCCCAGCGTCAGCGATGATCCCAATTTCAGAAGGGCCGGCGATCATATCAATATCAACTTGGCCAAAAACTTGTTTTTTAGCCGTGGCCACAAAAATGTTCCCTGGCCCCATGATCTTATCAACTTGCGGAATTTGTTCGGTACCGTAAGCCAACGCCGCAATGGCTTGAGCGCCACCCACTTGATAAATGGCATCCACGCCGGCCAACTTAGCAGCCGTTAAAACAGCGGGGTTAATCCCTTTAGGCTGTGGTGGGGTGACCATCACTACTTGATCCACACCGGCTAATTTAGCCGGAATGGCACTCATTAAAATCGTTGACGGATAAGCAGCGGTGCCACCAGGGACGTATAACCCAACGGCAGCTAATGGCAACACCTTTTGGCCACGAATCACACCTGGTTGTTCGGCATCAATAAAACCGTGGGTGATTTCTTTTTCGTGGTAAGACGTAATGTTGCGTTTGGCCAACTTCAAAGCGTCTAATAATTTTGGTTCACAAGCCTCGTAAGCCGCATCAATGGTGGCTTGTGGTACTTTTAAGTCGTCCAATTCAACCTGATCAAACTTGGCTTCATATTCTTTAACGGCTGCATCTCCACGTTCACGGACAGCGGCTAAAATATCGGCAACGGCAGCTTCAATTTCTGGTTTATTGGCTGTTTGTTGTTGGCGCTTGGTCACTTGTTGTTGTAATGTTTTAAAATCGTCATTTAAAATTTGAATCATCATTAAGCCTCCACTTGTTTAGCCTGTTGTAACCGTTGAATTAAGTCGTAAACGGCATCCCGTTTTTGTTTTAACGCGATGCGGTTAACCACCAATTGCGTTGAGACAGGTTGTAATTCTGCATAAACACGTAAATTATTTTCTTTTAACGTCGTTCCGGTTTCCACAATATCCACAATGGCATCGGCCAAGCCCACTAACGGCGCCAATTCAACCGAACCTTCGATCCGGATAATTTCCACGTCTTCCCCGATTTTTTCAAAATAATCTTGGGTAATGTTGGGGTACTTGGTGGCAATGATCTTGCGCTTAGTTTGATTGGGGTTGAAATCTGGCGTCGACGCCATGACAAAGCGACATTTGCCAACCCCTAGGTCCAACATGTCATATTGTGGGTTGCGCTGTTCGACTAAAATATCGGACCCCACAATGCCCACATCAACGGCCCCGTTATTTAAGTACGTCAGGACATCGGGCCCCTTTGCCAGAATAAAATGAAAATCAGGCAATTCGTTGAAAATCAAGCGCCGACCTTTGTTGCGAATGGCGGTACAATCAATCCCGCCTGCTTCTAGTAATGGCACCACTTGTTTTTCGGTGCGGCCTTTGGTTAAGGCAATTTTTAAACTCATTTCGCAGCCTCCTGACTAAGATCGATTAATTGGGCGCCTTTTTGCGTGGCAATCCGTTGCGCCGCCGCTGCGGAATCCGCTAAGCATAAGCTACTGTTGGGCAATTCTTTTTGCTTCGCAGTTGCGGCTGCCCACTGACTAGGTTCAAAGTAGATCAGGGTGGCCGGCGCCGTGGTTAATTCTGGTAACCGTTCCACCAAGGCATCCACGTCAAAGGCCAAGCCCACCGCTGGTTGCATGGTTTGTTGGAAGCTGGCCAGCAGTTGATCATAGCGGCCACCACTAAAGAGGAAGCTGGCATTGGCCTGGCTAAAGCCGTGGAACACCATGCCGGTGTAATATTCCTGTGGTGGTTGAATGCTTAAGTCTAAGGTCACGGCTTGGGCTGGGAACTGCGCTTGCATAAACTGTTGCGTGGCTTTTAAATCCGCAATGATCGATTGTAATTGCGGCACCGCCGGCAGCTGGTCTAACGCAGCTAACACGGCTTTAAAATCGCCGAACAACCACGGCCAATTTTGTAAGAATGGGTAAAATGGATCCGCCTTTAACGGCGCAATTTGTTGCTGGTACCGTTCTAGATCTTTGTCGTAAAGTGCCGTTTCCAAATTGCGTTTCGCCAACTCGTTTAAGGGCAACGCCGCTAACACCCGCGGTACAAACTGGGCGTGGCTTAATTCAACCGTCATATCATCAATGCCCATGGCTTGAACCAGCTGGCTAGCAGCGGTTAAACATTCCCATTCCGCCTTTAGTGACGCGTACCCGATGATCTCAATACCCGCTTGGGTGATCTGGTTATAACTCCCGGATAAACGCTTTTTCACCCGGAAAATATCACCGCTGTAATACCATTTCATAGGAATCTCGATCCCCGTGGTGCTCATGACCCGCGCTACCGGCAAGGTCAGATCGGGCCGCAAGACCAAGGTGTCCCCCCGCTCATCTAATAACTGATAAGGTTGATAGGCTTGCGGTGCCAGTGGTTTAAAGACTTCGCGGTATTCCAACAACGGCGTGTTGATTTTTTGGAAGCCTCGTTGCCGGAAATAACGCTGAATCTGTTCAATGATTTGTTCTTTTTGTTGCGCGACGCTGCCAAATTCATCACGCGTGCCAATTGGCAATTTACGATTAGACATTCAGTTACCCTCTTTCTCATCCAAAAACCTGTAAAAAAAAATCCCCGAAGCCCTGCCAAATAACAGGACCTCGAGGACGATTGACTAAATAATCGTGATTCCACCTCAATTTGTTGTTACCTCACGATAACAACCTCACGTTGCTGTACTCTAGTCGTCTTACGAGAACAGAGAAAAGCAACTATGATAACGCACTTGCTGCGTGTCAGCCTACTTGATTCAACTGGCAAGTTCATAGACGTGTGTTCAACGGACAAATTGATACCTTCTCAGCAACGGCACTCTCTTTGCAACTTATCACGTTTACTTGTTCTAATCACAACTTCATTTAATTAAGATTTTTTAATGTTGCTTTCATAATAAGAATCTCTCGTTAAAAAGTCAAGGGTTTATTTCAAATAAAATCAGGCGCCGGCGTCAAAAATCTGAACCAATGCCGTCATGGCTAGCCTTTAACGCGCAAAAAAACCAGTTTGCGTCATTAAACAAACTGATTTCAACAAAACTACTTCAAAAAGTTTTCAATTTGATGGTAACCATGACCCACTTCTGCAATACTGTGGGCATCCGAGCCGTACACCATGGGAATTTCATAATCTTGGGCCAAGTACATTAATTCGGGATACGGGTAAACCTCATTGCAATAGGGTTTGTACAAACCGGCTACATTGAGATCCAGCGCAAAATGATGGGCTTGTAAGGTATCAAATAATTGCCGAACTTTGATCAGGTTGGCTTCGTTAAAGCGCGCCGGCAATTTGAAGTAATCCTGAAACTTTTTGATCAAGGTCATATGACCTAAGCGACAAGGGCTATGCGGGCCTAACGGCGTACTAACAGCGGTTTGTAAGGCATCTAAGTACAAGCTGTATAAGCATTGGCCGTCCCCTTGCCCCATTGGCAACAAGCCGGTTTCAAAATCGGTTAACGTATCGTCTACCGACCAGTATTTGCCGCCAACACCTTGCATAAAATGGACGGACAAAATATTATCAGTGGTTTGGGGACCATATTCCGCCCAGAAGTCGCGTAACCAGTCTAGTTGTGTGGGTAGAAAATCCACTTCAAACCCAATTTTGATGTTCAATTGATCCCGATACTTGGCCTGCATTTGCTGGCATTTTTTAAAATAAGCCGGCACATCACTTAACGCCATGGCGGCTTCGGTAAAGCCCGTTAACGTGCCGGCATAATCCTGTTTAAAAGCCGGCGGTAACGGGGCGTGCTCGGTAATGCTGTATTCCTGAAAGCCTAAACGAATCGCCTTTTGGATCATTTCCTCCACATCATCGCCGCTTCCGTGCTGACAAAATTCAGTATGACTGTGCCCTTCACGTTTTAACATGCCAACGCCTACTTTCCGTTTCAATTTAAGTCCATTATAGAATCAAGCGCTTGCAGGCGCCACCACAAACTGTCATTTGATGATCGGTAACATTAAAAAAAGCGAACCAAGCGCGCTTGAAACGGCGCTTGATTCGCTTAATGACGCTATTCTGCTTGTACAGTGGCTAAAGCTTGTAAGGATTGGTTCACGGCTTCGGCTGCTTTACGGCCTTCACGAATGCCCCAAATCACTAAGCTGGGGCCGCGGCGCGCATCGCCGGCGACGTACACTTGATCATTGTCGGTGCGATAATCGTCATAAACTTCATGGACGCCAAAGGCATCAAAAACGCTGGTATCGGCGCCTGTAAAGCCCATGGCCAACAGCACCAGGTCAGCAGGAACTTCTTGTTCCGTGCCTGCCACGGGCTTAAAGTGATCCACTTTGCTGGTGACTAAGGTTTGTAACTGCCCAGCTGCACCTTTAAAGCCCACCGCAGTGGTTTCGTATTGGGTGAGCACCCCGCCAAATAGTTCTTGGGCTTCTGCTTGACCGTAGCCAGACTTGCGGATCCGCGGCCATTCAGGCCAAGGGTTGTTGTCTGGGCGTTCAGTTGGGGCAGCCGGTGTGATTTCCAACTGCCGCACGTCAGCGGCGCCTAAGCGGACGGCAGTGGCGATACAGTCGTTCCCAGTATCCCCCCCACCGATGACAACCACTTTTTTACCAGCCAGTTTTTGGTTGGCTGCGGTGCCTTCTGCAATGACGGCTTTGGTGGCCTTGGTTAAGAAGTCAACGGCTTGGTAAACGCCGTTTAAGTCACGGCCAGGCGCCTGGAGATCACGGGCTTGGCGGGCACCAATCGCTAAGATCACCCGGGCAAAACGTTGTTTCAATTCGTCCGCCGTCACATCCACGCCAACAGTGGTGTTGACTTGGAATTTAATGCCGACTTTTTCCATCACGGCAATGCGCCGGGCAACGTCTTCTTTGGGTAACTTCATGTTGGGAATCCCGTACATGACTAAGCCACCAGGTCGATCATCCCGCTCAAAAACGGTGACGCGATAGCCTAATTGGTTCAACCGCCAAGCCGCTGCTAACCCAGCCGGGCCTGAACCCACAACCGCCACTTCAATGTCGTTGCGCTTGGTTGGCCGACCACTGGCCTCAACCCAGCCATACTTAAAGCCTTGGTCAATGATGAAACGTTCATTGTTCCGAATGGTGATGCCCTTGTTGTGTAAGGCCTCATTACAAGAAATCTCGCAAGGGGCGGGACACACATGACCGGTAAAATCAGGCATATAGTTGGTTAAGGTTAAGCGTTCAAACGCCCGTTTGTCTTCTGAACGGTAGATCAAATCATTCCATTCGGGAATTAAATTGTCATTGGGACAGCCCCCAACGGCCCGGCCGCCACCATAAAAGAAGCCTGAGTGACAATGCGGCACCCCACAGTTCATACAACGTGCGGCTTGTTTCCGCCGTTCTTCATCACTTAACGTGTCTTCTGATTCTTCGAAATCCTTGACCCGCTGATAAATTGGGCGCATGGGATTATCGATTCGTGTATATTTCATAAAACCAAATGGATCTGCCATGGAAAAGCCCCCTTATTTAACAGTTGGTTGTGGTCCCATAACCACTTCAAATGCTTTCTCTTCAAGTTGTGCGGCAGGTACCCCTTCACTAGAAAGGTTCGCCATAATTTCGTTCATCCGACGATATTCTTTCGGATAAACCTTAACGAATTGTGATTGGGCATTGTCCCAATCGGCTAACAGTGCTTTGGCCTTACGTGAGTTAGCATAGTAAGCCTGCTTTTCAACCAATTGCTTCAAAATGCTGTCGTCACCTTTTTCATTGATGCCAAATAATTCAACCATTTCTGGGTTACAATGTTGTGCAAAATCGCCAGCTGGGTCGTAAACGTACGCCACCCCGCCAGACATGCCGGCGCCAAAGTTACGGCCCGTACTGCCTAAGATCACGGCGATACCATCCGTCATGTATTCGCAGCCATGGTCACCGATACCTTCAACCACCACGTGGGCGCCTGAATTCCGAACGCAGAACCGTTCCCCGGCACGACCGTTAAAGAAGGCCTCGCCAGAAGTGGCCCCGAAACAAGCTACATTCCCGACAATTGGGGCGGCACTATACAGTTGTTCGGCGGTTTCTGGTGCTTGGACGATCAAGCGCCCACCGCTTAAGCCTTTCCCAACGTAGTCGTTGGCTTCACCAATTAATTTCAAAGTCAGCCCTTGGGTAATAAAGGCCCCAAAACTTTGACCGGCGACCCCAGTATATTCATAGGTCAATTGGTCGGCTGGCAAGGTATTGTTGCCAAAACGAGCGGCGATCCAGCCGGCCATGCGGCTCCCAACCGCGCGCATCACGTTGTTGATTGGGGCTTTGATCACAACCGGTTGCTTTTGTTGAATCGCAGCGGTGGCAAACTGATTCAAATCAGGCCAGTCTTCTTTCGCCGCAAATGGATCCGTTGACTTGCGTTCAATGCCAATGGATGTGCTTAACATCCGTGAAAAGTCCAGCGACTTGGCTTTGCCTTTGGCCACAAACCGTGGGGCTAAGTGTTCCGTATGCCCCACCATTTCATCAACCGTCCGGTAGCCTAAACGGGCCATTTCTTCACGGAGATCTTGGGCCAAATAGTGCATACAATTTTCAACATTTTCAGGCGTGCCAATGAAGAACTTCCGTAAAGCCGGATTTTGCGTGGCGATCCCAGTTGGACACGTGTTCAAACTGCAGACCCGCATCATAATACAGCCAATTGACGCCAATACCAGCTGGGCAAAACTAAATTCTTCAGCGCCTAACATAATGGCAACGGCAATATCCCGCCCGGTCATTAATTTTCCGTCCGTTTCCAAAGTGGCCCGTTGGCGCAAATGGTTCAGTGCCAAGGTTTGGTGCGCTTCGGCTAAGCCCATTTCCCAAGGCAACCCGGCATCTCGCACGGAGTTCCGTGGGGCAGCACCTGTCCCACCGTCATAACCACAGATCACAACTTTATCGGCACCGGCTTTGACAACCCCAGTGGCAATGGTCCCAACGCCAGTTGAGGATACCAATTTCACGGTAATCAAGGCTTGCGGATTGACTTGCTTCAAATCAAAGATCAATTGTTTCAAATCTTCAATGGAGTAAATATCATGATGCGGTGGCGGGGAGATCAACCGCACACCTGGCACAGAACCCCGGATCTCAGCTACCCAAGGGAAGTTCTTAGTACCTGGTAATTGGCCCCCTTCACCTGGCTTGGCGCCTTGTGCCATTTTGATCTGAATCTCTTCCGCACTCATTAAGTACTCTGTATTCACCCCAAAACGACCGGAGGCCACTTGCTTGATCTTACTGTTTAAATTCTTGCCATTTTTCGGCTTAAAGCGATACCGTGGTTCGCCGCCTTCACCTGAGTTGCTCTTCCCGCCTAAACGGTTCATGGCTTCGGCAATGGTTTCATGGGCTTCTTCCGAAAGTGACCCGTAACTCATGGCCCCAGACTTAAAGCGTTTCACAATGCTGGTCACCGGTTCAACTTCGCTTAATGGCACGGCTTGGCCGGGTTTGATGTCCCACATGGCCCGCAGCGTCGTCGGAGTGTTCAGTTCTTCGGCGCGCATTTCTTTGGCATAATCTTGGTACAGCTTGTAATCACCACGCCGAACCGCTTGTTGGAACTTGTAGATCGTCATGGGATTGTACAAATGATGTTCGCCTTCGGCACGGAACTTAAAGCTCCCACCCGCTGGCAAATCATCGCCAGCGGCAGCGCCATAAGTCCGTTCATAGCGGTTTAAGTATTCTTGTTCAATTTGATCCAAGCTTAACCCGCCAATACGACTTTGGGTGCCGGTAAAGTATTCATCCACAACGGCTTGTGATAACCCCACCGCTTCAAATAATTGGGCGCCATGATAACCGGCAATGGTGGAGATCCCCATGCGGCTCATGACTTTGATGATGCCTTTTTCACAGGCCGAGCGGTACGTTTCCACTTGATCCGCTAAGTCATAGGCCCGTAACGTGGCGTACGCCCCATAAGGGTGAATGGCAGAAGCGCCATAACCGATCAAAGCCGCGTAATGATGGACTTCACAGGCTTCCCCGGTATCGACAATAATCGACGCCAGGCCGCGCTTGCCTTTCCGGACCAAATAGTTGTTTAACCCTGCAACGGCTAACAAAACTGGGATGATCAACTTATCTTCCGTGGCCCCGCGATCGGTTAACACCAGTAACGTCGCCCCAGCGTCAACGGCTGTTTCAGCCTGTTTAAATAAATCGTCTAACGCCTGTTCCAAACGATGGGCCCGGCGAACTTTGTCATAACAAATCGATAATTCAGCCGTCTTAAAGTCTGGCGTGTCCAGCCGGCGCAGTTTTTCAAAGTTATGTGAACTGAGCATTGGCGTTTCAAGCTTGATCTTCTTAGCATTGGCGGCCACGTCTTGTTTGACATCGGCGTCCCGGCCAATGAACATTTCTGTCCCGATCACCAATTTTTCCCGAATGGCATCAATCGGGGGATTGGTGACCTGGGCAAATTGTTGTTTGAAATAAGTGAATAAGGATTGAGGTTTGTTACTTAAAACGGCTAACGGCGAATCGAAGCCCATGGAAATAATTGGGTCTTCCCCTTTTTGGGCCATTGGAATAATCGCATCGCGAATAATATCTTCCGTATAGCCATGTCGTCGCCATAACCGGCGTAAAGCGGTATCCGATAAGTTTTCGGTAACATCAACCGCCGGCAACTTATCCAAGGTTAATTGGTTGTCCGCCAGCCATTCTTGGTAAGGGTGTTGCTTGGCGTAGTAGTCTTTTAATTCAGTGGTGGTGTAGAACTTCCCAGCTTCCGTATCAACGAGGATCATATCGGCGGGGCCTAAAATCCCTTTTTTCACCAAATTCTCTGAGGCCACATCATAAACACCAGATTCAGAAGCGACCACCATCACATTGTCTTTCGTTAATAGATAACGGGAAGGTCGTAAGCCATTGCGGTCTAAGGCGGCCCCGACTTTTACCCCATCGGTGAAGCATAGCGCCGCTGGGCCATCCCAAGGGGCCATAAAGCTGGCGTTGTATTCGTCAAAGGCCCGTTGTTCGTTCGATAAGCCAGTTGCTTTGCCCCAAGCCTCTGGCACCATCATTAAAAGTGCTTGTGGAATATCCCGCCCGTTACGGTACAAATATTCCATGCAGTTTTCAAGTTTGGCCGAGTCAGAATCATCTTCGTCGTAAACTTCAACGTTGTGGCTGGCCATCCAGTTTTCAGCGCCTTTTAAGGTGTTGATCTCACCGTTATGCGCTAAGAAGCGGAAAGGTTGCGCCCGATCCCAGCTGGGGAAGGTATTGGTTGAAAACCGTGAATGGATCAAAGCAATCGCCGTGGCCATATTCGGGTCATGAAGATCCGGATAGAATTGCCCTACCTGATACGCATGTAACATCCCCTTGTAACACAGGGTTTGGCTGGACAAACTAACAATGGCAAACTGGTTTTCTGCAAAAGCGCGTTCCAAATGCCGGCGCAAATGATACAACGCATCTTCAAAGGGGCGCCCTGCTGGCACGTCATTTGGGCGTTGTAAGATCACTTGTGCGAAACCAGGCATCATCTTTTGGGCAGTTGGCCCACAATTTTCGTAAATATAAGGGACATCCCGAGTGGCCAATACATTAAAGCCGGCTCGTTGAATATCTTGTGTCAGCGCGTCTAACAGCGCGTTTTTGTCGGTTGCCGTTTGCGGGAGGAAGAACATCCCGACGGCATAGTTACCGGCTGTTGGTAGCTCAAAATCTGCCGTTTGTGCGTAGGCCTGGAAAAAGGCATCTGGTAGCGCCATTAAAATCCCAGCGCCATCGCCTGTTTCTGGTTCAGAACCCGTCCCACCACGGTGATTCATGCGTTCCAACATGATCAAAGCACGCTCGACCAACTCATGGCTGGCGTGCCCATCGATTTGTGTAATAAAGCCCATCCCACATGCAGCATGTTCGAAAGCTGAGCTATAAAGTGTTTTTTTGACATCAATCATGCACATTCCCACCTTATGAGGATAAAATTAGAATAATTTAATCTTTTCCTCATTCTAATAATCTATTTATTAGAATGCAAGGCTCTTTTAGGATAAAACACTGTGGAAGCGTTTTATCAATGTAACATAAAAACCGATTTAACAGGAATTAATAATTGGCTAGCATTCCCGTTAAATCGGCTTATGTTTCGTGATTTGTTTACTTTATTTTTAACATCGTCATGGTAACTAAAAAGAGATCAACGCAAAATTAGGGTTTGCCCTGATCTCAATCTGAGTTTTCACAAATAATTGACTGTTTTTTAATAAACCCGTGCATGCTGAAGTAGATGTTTGGCCTTGCCGAATAACAGATTAATGCGAATCGCTAACTGCAATCCCACTGTTAAAATGATCCCCATCACGGTTAACAAGGCCTCGCCTAGAAATATGAGCCCCGCAATTAGTCCTGTCGCGATCACATCACTAAACCAGTAAAGCAGTCCAGCTAATAATGCAACGCTGACCAAAATGGTGCCAAATTCCATGCTCACAACCTCCGTTCATATAAATCCTGTGTTTCCTTCTATTGTTACTAATTTAATGTGAACTGTCAATCCGACTAAAGTAGCACATCATCTTATTTTACCACAAAGCAGGTGCTTCTTTTAAAGCACATTCATAATAGCTGGATTGAATAGATTATTGGTAAGTTGGTGGAGCCACAAGAAAAGCGCATTTAATTGGGTTTTACCAATATAAAAAGGATCCAGAAATTCAATTATCAATTCCTGAATCCTTTTGACGCTATTTACTCCTGATGTCTTGTATAGCGTAGCTTACAATAGGAGTTTCCCTTCGCAATTGTATCGCCTAAATGAAAATCAATCTTATTAAATACTGAAGCAGTTGCTTGATCGCCTAACATGCAAGTATCGCATAAATGACTAAGTTCAACTGGATTTTTCCCCATACGTAACCAACGTGCCACATAGGGACAATAATGAAAGTGTACCTCAAATTCATCATCGGTCACATTAACAGTTTCCATTTCATAAACATTGGCTTCTAATGTATTCGTAAACTTATCAGCAAATTCCCGAATATCATCTGGATTAATCATAATACCTTTAAAATCTTCACCATTATCCAATCCATACTGCCAAACTGCATCTCGTGCAAACTGATCGTCTTCTTTTGCTTTATCAATCATATGCGTCATTGTCGTTGCACGTTTTTCTGTAATCGCACGTAAGGCTAATGTGACATCATCAGTTAATGTAGGTTGATTAGTTGCCCTAATTTGTTCAATATCACCTATTTTTCCGTCACCAATCATTTCCCATCAGCTACTTTCTCACATTATTTTGTTGGATCAGCATTAAATGTTTTGTTGGCATTTGGTAATTTAAAAGTATCTTCATATAAGTACTGCTTGGTGATTTTTTCCAAATAACCATTTGCTTTTAGCTTCTTTAAATCTTTATTGATTGCTGTTACAAGCTTTTTATTTTGGCTACTCTTGTTCAATAAGAAGTAACTGTTTTCCAAACCTATCGACTTAGATGGTGATAACTTTTTACCTTCTTTAGTATTCGCAACTGGTTTATAAGCTGCATAAGGATAAATCGCAACATCATACTTACCTGTTGAAACTTCCTTTAAAGCATCCCCTGCAGATTGATCGCCAATTCCTTGTAAATCGATTTTATTCTTTGAATTTTCTTTATTATAAGTTTCGATAACGTTATAACGTGCATCATCTGTTGAAATTGGTACCAACTTCAAATTCTTTTTTGCAATATCAGCTAAAGAGTTCGCTTGTTTGCCACCCTTTTTGTTAATTAAGCGTAAATCATCTAACCCATTGGAAGTTGTGTGATAGTAAGTCTTAAAACGATCTTTAGAATACCACCAATTTGAAGCAGCTAAATCATATTTACCAGATTGTAACCCAACAAAGACAGAATTTTGAGAAGTTGTTGTTTCTTTAAACTTATATTGTGGCAAGTCTTTATCAATTCGCTTTAGCAATGCACCATAATAGCCCCCAATACCGGAACCCTTCGGATAAGTGTATGGCCGATTATTATTAGGTGCTGCAACATTAATTGTTGTTGCAGCATGTACTGTTGTCTGCTGACCGGCAGTTACTAAAAATGCACCCCCAAGTGCTGAAACAAGTGTTAAACCTTTTAAAACATTTTTTAACTTCATAATAGACAATCCCCTTTTAAATAATTTCTTGTGTATGAAAAACGCGGTGCCGAACGATAATTTCGCCAATTTGAAATAACTTAGCAAAAATCCAACAGATGATGATGTAAATAACCAACGCATCTAAATATGTTTCAATATACTTAAATCCAATTGATGAAATAATATTGGCTTTCGCCATGATTTCAACGATACCAATGTTATAAACAAGTGCTGTATCTTTAATTAAATCTAAAAACAGATTTGAAAAATTAGGAATAAAGTTTGCCACAAGTTGTGGTACAACAATTCGTGTAAGAGCTCGGCTAGGTCTCATCCCAACAGAAATAGCTGCCTCGTACTGACGCGGATCAACAGAATGATAAGCCGAGCGAATACTCTCAGAAATATTAGCTGCTGCATTTAATGAATAGGCTGCAATTGCAATTACAATTGCAGGCAAACCATTTGGATTTGTATTAAATCCCAACTCTTTCAGTGCGTATAATAATTGCGGTAAACCATAGTAGACAACATACATTTGCACAATAATTGGTGTGCCACGAATAAACGAAACAAGTGTTGCCACAATGGGATCTAAAATTTTTATTTTGCGCTCACGTACAATAACTGCTAATACTGCTGCAATAAATCCAATTAAAGTTGCCACAAGTGCCAAATAAATTGTCGTTGGTGCCACAGCTAAAATTTGTGGAAATGAACTAATTGCAAATTTACGATCAAACATATAGGCACCTCCTTAAACAGTCACGTACTGATAGTGTTTCCGAAAATGCCGAAAACCCCACTCAATGATCAGGACGACAATCCAATAAATCAAAGCTAAAATGACAAATATTTCAAGTTGATAAACCCCTTGATTTTGATTTGATAAATCTGTTGCAGCGCTGTACATATCAACAATCCCAATAACATAAACCAACGATGTTGCTTTTACTAAACCAATCAACAAGTTCTCAATATTAGGTAAAGCAATCAAAAATGTTTGTGGCATTAAAATACGTTGAAAAGCGCGTTTGTCATCCATACCAACAGCTAAAGCTGCTTCATATTGGCCTCTATCAACTGATAAATAGGCGGAACGAAATGCTTCAGCAAGATATGCACTCCAACCAATTGATAAACCGGCAATCCCAAAAATCAGCTTTGCCCAATCATTAATATTAATTCCTACTAATTGAAATAATTTTGGCAAGCCATAGTAAGCCAGTAATAACATCAATAATGGTGGTGTACCACGTACTAATCCTAAATAGCCTTTCGCAACACCACTTGCAAGAATATTCTTTCTTAAATAAAGCCAAGCAAGTCCTAAACCAATTAAACTAGCAAAAATAAATGATAGTACCAGTAAAATCAAAGTTGTTGGTAAACCTTGTAATAGTGAGGTAATGACTTTACTAAGTTTCATAAAATCCCCCTCCTCAATTAATAGTCTTCTGCAATTGCAGATAAGAATTGTTGCGTACGTTCGTGTTGTGGATGATCAAAAATTTCATCTGGTCGGCCGGTTTCAAGAATCTCGCCATCTGCAAAAAATGCAACTCGACTGGCAACGTTACGCGCAAAAGACATTTGATGTGTGACCACAATCATAGTCTGACCTTGATCAGCTAGCTGCTTCATATCGTGTAAAACGGTTCCTACTAACTCAGGATCCAAAGCAGAGGTCGGTTCATCAAATAAAACAATATCTGGATTTAAAACAGTGGCACGCGCAATCCCTATTCGCTGTTGTTGTCCACCAGATAACTGCGATGGATAAAATCCTTTTTTATCTAATAGTCCAACCTGATCAAGCGCCTTTTCTGCAAGTTCATCAGCCTCCAATTTACTTTTACCTTGTCCAAAAACCAAACCCTCTGAAATATTTTCTAAAGCTGTTTTATTTTTAAAAAGATTATAATTTTGGAAAACCATTGCCGTATGACGCCGAACCCATAAAATTTGTTCCTTCGTTGGTCTTGATAAATCAATTTGTTGATCACGAAATGCCATCGTACCGGAGTCTGCAGTTTCAAGAAAGTTAATATTTCGTAATAAAGTTGTTTTTCCTGAGCCTGAAGGCCCAATAATAACAATTACTTCTCCTTTATTAACTGAAAGGTCGATTCCTTTTAACACATGATTCTCTTTAAATTGTTTTTTTAACTGCTTAAGCTCTAGTAACATTCGGAACCCACCTTTCTTATAATTGATGAATCGCCTCAATCGCCCAACGTACATGTTCAATTGGTGTATCGCGCGGAATTGTGCAATCAGCACCAATAATAACGCCCTTACGACCTGCTTCAGTGACGATTCGTTTTGCTTCTGCCTGAATCTCAGCTTTTGTACCAGAATATAAAACACCATCGGTTGCATTATTAAAACCACCTAAAACCGGACGGCCACCAAACAACGCTTTACCTTCAGCCAAACTGTAACCATCTACATCTGTTGCCCAATTGATCACTTGAAGTGGATAATCTGTAAACCAATCCAAATGATTAGTTGCACCAGCAAAACCACAAATATGCAAAATATTCAAATTGAAATAACGATTAATTTCATTTTGAATATCAATATCAACTGGTGCCATCACTTCATCGAAAAAGTCACGATTATCAACACGACTATCCTGAATAGATTGGGTGCTGTAGTAAATACCATCAATACCACTTTCCAGCAGAATTGGAATCAATTGTTTTAAATCATCAGCAATTTTAAAAAGCACTGTTTTGATCAATTTAGGATTTGCTTGATACAAGTCAGCTAGGCGCCGATCAGAGCGTAATAATGGTTCTGTATCATGGTTGATTAAGGCCCATTTCAAAATAATAAGCGGTGAAAAAACTGTATAAAATGTTGGACGATCACCTGCTAATTTTTTTTGACCAGCTGCTAATGCTTTTTGGCCTGTTAACCAAGGATGATCAATTGGCAAATTATCAAGTTGTGCCAAGTCTGATAATTGTTTCGGATCATCAACATTTAAAAACGGATAAGCAAAGTAGCCATCTGACATCGTTTTGACAAAATCAGGTTCAGTGGCTTCAATAAATTTTTGATGACCATTTAAATTAAGGTCAAACACCTCAGGATGCTGTAAACCGTCAATAAATTCACTTGCTGCAAAATGGCGCCAAAATGCTACTGGAATTGTTATTTCATCTTCGTTATGAAATGCTTTTAAAACTTCCTTACGTGAATATGCCATTTTAATCACTCTTCCTTTTTGAATCAAAAAAAGCACTTTCGACCCCATCTATCACTAGACAAGGGCGAAAGTGCTTTTCCGCGTTACCACCTTGATTTAAACAATTCTCACGAACCATTCCTCTTCAGGTACTTACAGTGCGCGCACTGTGCATACCCTAACGCGTTATCGGGCGTACCCGCTAGGTATTCGACTGGCTTAAGCCTAGATTGCATCCAAGACCATTTTCACCGACTGATTATTGTTATCTTGCACCTTGCGATAACTCTCTGGGAATAATAAATTCGGTTACTCATCTTTTCATTTGCTTTTAATTGTTTTGATTGATTAGTATCTTAGTGCCATTGCGATCGAAAGTCAACACTTTTTTTAAATAAAAAAATAGCTTGCATCCTAATCAGGACGAAAGCTATTTCGCGGTACCACCTGTTTTCTCATAATTTTTACAAATTACAACTTACATCGTATCTTTGTTGATACGACAGCGTTAACGGGCACCCCCGGCATCCGCTAACGGTTCCCCGCTCACTGATGCAACGATTATCAAAAGACCATCTTCAACTATTTAGTCGTGTTACCTTGCACCAACCGTAACTCGCTATGCCGCTAAATTAGCTTACTCATCTTTTCATTTTTTACTCAGATTATTAAATTAGTTTGATTATTGCGCAAGTGTTTACATTTGTCAATCACAAAATGAACTATAAGCGTCTGCTTGCAACAAGCCCACCGTTACTTTTTCGCTAAATTTATTTTCAATCAAATGTTTTGAAAAATAAAAGGTCATTTCGCTTTGAACGAACACACGTTTGAGGTATAATTCAATATGAATTTAGAATATAAAATGAAAATTGAGGTGGCCCACTTGGCAATTGATAACGAGAAATTTTTAGACGTTTTACAACATGAAGGTGCCGTTGCAATCATTACATTAGCGCCTGTTCCAACTGCTGTAACCAACACTTGGATGTCCTACTTACGCTTGGATAAAGCCAATGACAAAATTTATATTCCAGCAGCTGGTATGCACAGTGTTGAAGAAGTCGTTGCACAAGACAATCATTTGAAGCTCACCATGGGCAGCAAAGAAGTCGAAGGCACAGTTGGCCCCGGCGCCGGCTTCCATGTGACTGGCACGGGTAAATTCATCGATAACGGGCCTGTATTCGATCAAATGAAGGCTGATTTCCCCTGGGTAACCCGGGTGCTTGAAATCTCTGTAACAGATATTTCACAAAAAATTTAATTAAATTTGCAAATTCAGCGGCGGTTATCTGAAACGACAGATAACTGCCGTTTTTTTTAATTCCCAGTTGACACAGTGTCACTTTATGCTATACTCATTTTTAACCAGACAAATGACATCGTGTCACTATTGAGAAAGGACGTCGCTTATGTTTTTAGCCTTAAAAGAATTAAAAAAAGAAAAACTACGCTCTGGCTTGATGATTGCCATGATCGTCTTGATCAGTTATTTGATCTTTATTCTCACCAGTCTTGCTTTAGGCCTGGCCCGCGAAAATACAGCTGCCATTAACCAGTGGGGCGCACAGCGAATCGCTTTAAATAGCACGGCCAATACGGATTTACGGCAATCATTTTTAACTCAGCAACAAGTAGGAAAATTATCGCAAAAAGAAGCCTTGATCGGTGAAACATCGGTTGTGGCCAAGGCCAGTGGCCACAAACAGTTATCGGCCACTTTTATTGGCTTAAAGTCACACCAGTTTATCGCACAAAATCTAAAATTGGCCGGTGGTCGCCCAGTGCGCCACGCCTATGAAGTGGTCGCTGACGATTCCCTAAAACGCGCTGGCTATCACTTAAATAGCCAACTGAAGCTCAACGATACGGCTCAAAAGTTCACGATTGTAGGCTTTACCAAAAATGCCAAGCTGAACATTTCCCCGATTATTTACGGGCAACTGACCACCTGGCAATCCTTACGCAACATGGTGAACGGGCCGGTCGGTAGCGCTATTGTGTCAAAAGACAGCCACTACAAAACCACCCAAAAAGGCGTCAAAGTTTACAGCAAACAACAGGTCATCAATAAATTACCTGGTTATACCGCCCAAAATATGACGTTTATGCTGATGATCGGCTTCCTCATGGTGATCTCACTGATTATCATTGCGGTTTTCTTGTACATTCTCACCATGCAAAAATTACCAAATTATGCGGTGCTACGGGTCCAAGGGATTCCCAGCAAAGTCTTGGTCGGCGCCACCATCAGTCAGTCGGTGCTGTTAGTCCTGAGCGGCTTGGCCATTGGCGCGCTCTTAACGGCCATCACCGCCATCATAATGCCAGCCGCAGTGCCAATGGCATTTGACCTAACCATTTTAGGCGCTGTCGGCGTAGGCCTACTGATCATGGCCTTATTGGGCGGCTTGATTCCCGTCAGAAGTGTGTTAAACGTTGATCCCATTAGTGTGATCGGAGGCTAAATTGATGAATGCATTTGAAATGAAACATGTTAACCAAACCTTTGGAACCGGTAGCGCCGAAGTCCAGGTGTTACATGATGTTAATTTTTCAGCCCAACCTGGCACGTTAAGTTTGATCATGGGGCCTTCTGGTTCCGGTAAAAGTACGTTTTTAACCATTGCTGGTGGTTTGTTGACCCCTACCAGTGGCACGGTAACTGTCAATGGCACCGACTACCATGACCGCTCCAAAAAAGAACGCGATGCGTTGCGGCTAGACGAAATTGGCTTCATTTTACAAACGTACCATCTACTGCCTTACCTCACCGTGGCGGATCAATTAAAATTGGTGACGAAAGTGAAGCCAACAGGCAATCTTGAGCCTGAGGCCCTCAAACAAGTCCTGGCCACATTAGGCATCCAAGACCTGCTGCACAAATACCCTGGCGAACTGTCCGGCGGCCAACAACAGCGGGTGGCCATTGCGCGGGCGCTATACCCCGATCCGGCCATTATTTTAGCGGATGAACCCACCGCTGCCTTAGACGGCGAACGGGTCAAAGTTGTGGCGCAGCTTTTGAAAACACTCGCCGTGCAGCACCAGAAGGCCGTGGTGGTGGTCACCCATGACGCCCGCCTGGTTGAAGCCGCCGACCAGCTTTATCACATGCAAGATGGGGTGCTCACCAAAGCCAGTTGATCTGAAAAGCGCTAGGGAAGCTTAATTTCGCTTCCCTAGCGCTTTTTTTCACGAGCCTGCTATAATAAGTGTTAACGAATTCAATCGAAAGAAGTGACAAGTCAAACTATGCCAACCCAAACCTTCCTTAACTTATCAGATGCCAAGCAAGAGCGAATCTTCCAGGCCCTGTTGACTGAATTTTCACACTACTCACTGGCTGATGCGCAAGTTGCGCGAATCGTCAAGGAAGCCCAGATCGCCCGTGGCGCCTTTTATAAGTATTTTGCGGACCTAACCGATGCGTACCATTATGTTTATCACCGGGCCATCATGGCCATTCATGAACCGTTGCGTGCGTTAATGCACGATAATTTACAAGCGGCTGACTACATGAAGTTTGTGCGTTTATTTGTGGACACCGCTGAAAAAAGTCGTTATTACGACTTAGTCAAACTGCATTTTGACAAAAATGAAGCGCTGTTGTCCTTAAACCATGCGGGTTCAAGCATCCCGGCCCCTTATACCGGGCAACAATGGGCGATTCAAGTCCTGTGCCACACCGCCATTAAAGAAATCTTGCTGCATCCCGACCAATCTGATAAGTTCCTAAGCTTTTTAGAGGCCGCCTTACAACGTTTGGTTTAACGATTGGTGCTTGGCTTTTGAAAACCGGCGGCTTAAGCTGGACCGGGTGCAACAAAATTTAAGTAAAGGTGCGTTTCATTTATGACAAAACAATCACAACAAAAATCGGCACGGGCACTGGTAATGGCGGCAGTTTTCATTGCAACCTTCATGACCTCTGTCGAAGTGACCATTGTCACCACCGCCTTACCCACCATCATTAGCAAGCTACATGGCTTGGCCTTTCAAAGTTGGATCATGAGCGCGTACCTGCTCACCACTGCGGTGACCACGCCGATCTACGGCAAACTGGCGGATGTGCTGGGGCGTAAGCGAATCTTTCAATGGGGTGTCTTGATCTTCACCTTAGGCTCTGGCCTGAGTGGCTTGGCCCCCCACATTGGGATCTTGATCTTGGCCCGCGCGTTACAAGGCATCGGGGCCGGCGCCGTTATGCCGCTGACCTTCACCATTATTGCAGACTATTACAGTTATGAAGAACGCGCTAAAATTATGGCGCTGAACAATACCGCTTGGGGCTTATCCGCGTTGATTGGGCCACTATTAGGCGGCTTTTTAGTGGATACCCTGTCCTGGCATTGGGTTTTCTTCGTCAACGTGCCTTTGGGATTAATGGTGCTGGTGCTGATCTGGATCGGTTATCGTGAGCCCAAGCGCCCGCAGGTGAAACTGCAAGTCGACCTGGCCGGTATTTTGTGGCTGGCGGTGATGTTGGTCAGTTTACTCCTTGCCGTGCAGCAATTAGACCATAAGCCCCTGGACACCTTATTCCTGTTCATCGTGGCTGTGATTGGGTTTAGCGGCTTATGGCGGTGCGAGCACCGCGCCACGGAACCCTTGATCGATCCAAAAATGTTTCAAAATAAAACCTTTACGGTTCAAATCGGAACGGCGATGTTATTAAGCGGCGCCTTGATTGCTTACCAAACTTACTTTCCAATTTGGTTACAGTCGCTGTACCATTTACCCGCCACCAGTGCCGGTTTGGCAGTGAGTTCCAGCTCCATTATGTGGCTGGTAGCCTCATTTTTCGTCGGCTACATTTTGGCGCATTACGTGCCCAAATACACGATTTTGTTAGTGGTCAGCATTTTAACCGTGGTTTACGCTGGCCTGCTGTTTACCAACTTACATTTTCCCGTGGCCTTATTTTATGTGATCGCCGCCTTAAATGGGACTGGCATGGGCTTAGTGGTCAGCATGAACACGATTTTAAGCCAGCATCTGGTGCCCACCAATATGATCGGTTCTGCAACGGCCATGTTCACCTTAGGTCGTTCCCTGGGACAAACCTTATTGGCCGGCATTTACGGTGCCGTTTTGAATCTCAGCCTGAACCTGAACCGGGGGTCGATTCCATTTCAGCAGCTGAACAAGGCCATTAGCGCGGATCACACGCAACACCTGGCCCATCAAGCTGCGATCAATTTAGTGCTATTACAAGGGCTGCATGCGGTTTTTGCAGTGGTGGTGGTTTTATTAGTACTCGTCTTACTGTTAAATTTATGGGATCCTAATCGTAACGTTATCAAATAAGTTTGCGCAAAGCGTCGACCTAAGTCGGCGCTTTTGTTCTGCCTTCATTAGCGGTATCATGAAATTAGAAGTTGGGATACCCTAACTTATTCTTGGAGGCGAGTTTTTCTTGAAAACAACATCTTTTTCACAACGGGCTTTTGTGGCAACGCTGCTAACCGGCACCTTTTCCATGTCGATTTCACAGTCTGCCTTAAGTACCGCTTACCCCGCATTTATGCGCACGTTTCATCAAAGTGCTAGCACTGTGGCCTGGCTCACCACCGGCTTCATGCTAGTCATGAGTCTTATGATTCCTGTTTCCCCTTGGTTATTGACCAACTGTGGGTTCAAACGCTTATTTCAAGGCGTGGTGGCCTTATTTGCCGTTGGAACTGCCCTGTGTATTTGGGCGCCCAGCTTTGGGCTGTTATTGGTTGGCCGGTTATTAGAGGCCTTAGCAGTAGGGATCATTTTCCCAAGTTTCCAAACGGTGCTGCTCACGATCACCCCGCAAACCCAGCGTGGCGCCGTGATGGGCACGGCTGGGTTAGTCATGGGGTCTGCCTTGGCCGTTGGTCCCATTATCTCCGGCGTCTTACTCACCTGGTTTTCATGGCGGGCGTTGTTTGCCTTATTCCTTTTGGTTTCAATTGGGGTGCTCATCGCTTCAACTCGGACCATTCGTGATGTGATGACGTTAACGCCTAGCCGGCTGGATTGGTTGTCGGTGATTTTGGCGGCTAGTTTTCCCGCTTTACTTTACGTGTTATCCACGGCCACCCATACTGACTTTACCCTGGGCCTGTTCATCATTGCCATTGTGGCGCTTTTAGCAGCGGTTTGGTTTGTCCGGCGCCAATGGCATCAGGAAAAACCGTTATTGCAGTTGCGGGTTTTACAAACATCCCAGTTCACCTTAGCTGTTTTTCTCACTGGGATCTCTTACATTGGGTTAATTGTCACAACGATCATCATGCCGCTTTATTTCCAAACGATTTTAAAAGTATCACCTTTGATCTCCGGTCTTTCCTTAGTCCCGGCCGCGGCACTTTTATCGGTGTTAAACCCGCGCGCTGGTAAAATGCTCGACGCCTTTGGCCCCCGGCGGGTGGTCATGATCGGCATGAGCTTGATCGTGGTGGGGTTTGTGGGCTTAACCTTATTAGCCGGTCACTTGCCACTGTGGCTAGCCATTGTTTGGGCCATGGTAGTTGAAGCAGGCAATGCCTTTGTGATGATGCCGGCTGTCACTACTGGTGCTAACGCCTTGCCCAAAGCCTTATTGTCTGACGGCACGGCCGTCACCACCACGGCCCGGCAGCTGCTAGGCTCCTTAGGGGTTGCCATGGCCACTGTGATCTTACAACAAGTTCAAACCGTCACTGGACAACCGATCGCCGGTTTTCGGGCCACCTTCTTCGTGTTTGCCATTGTCGGCTTATGCGGCTGGCTGTTAAGCTTACGCTTGCCGAAACAACGGGCCTAAAACGTCAAACTAAAAACCCAGTCCATTTGCGGACTGGGTTTTAATTTGGCCAAACAGCAGCATATAGTACCACGACCACAATGGCCGGTAATAAATTAGCTACCCGAATTTTCTTCGGAAACAGTAAATTGACCCCAATACAAAAGATCATCATGGAGCCCACCAACGAAATGCCATTGGTCATCGGGGTGGTTAAGAATTCATTGATCAACACCGCTAAAAAAGTCACTGCGATTTCCACCACAAACACAGGTAACGCACAAAAAGTAGCGCCTAATCCAAAAGCTGCCGTATAAATGGCAACGATCACCGCGTCCAATAACGCTTTGGTAAACAACATCGTGGGATCATGGGCCAAGGCGTCTTGCAACGGTCCAATGATCACCATCGCCCCTACACAAGTGGTTAACGAGGCGCTAACAAAGCCATCAATAAACTTTGAATCATTGCCTTGCCCCACCCGTTGCCGCAGCCAACGGCCGAGACGATCAAACTTCGCTTCAATATCAATTAATTCACCTAAAATGGCGCCAATTGCCAATGAAACAGTTGCCATCATGATGCCTTGCGTACTGATTTGATCGTGCTGGATCACCAGCATGCGGCTTAACGTCCCTGAGATCCCAATAAACAGCACCGCAACTCCAATGGCTTGCATCAACGTTTGTTGCAACTTTTCACTTAATAAACGCTGAAATAAATAGCCTAGCAGCCCGCCGATCACAATCGCACCAGTATTTACAACAGTCCCAATTCCTACAAAATAAATACGCGTCACATCCCTACTTTAACAGCTTCATTGTAGGCTCACCGGCCCAATCCGGCTTGCACATAATATTAAAAAATGTTACATTAAAAAATAATTAGATATATTAGAATATTATCATATCAAGGAGTGCTTTTCTATGTCTGCTAACTTAAAATTTGATGCAACGACCCGTCAATTAATCGTGCCAGACCAGCCTGAGATTCCGTTTATCCAAGGCGATGGCATTGGCCCTGAAATCTGGCAAGCTGCGCAGCCAGTGTTCGATGCGGCGGTTGCCAAAACGTACGGTACCCAGCGCCAAGTCAAATGGGTAGAAGTCCTAGCCGGCCAAAAGGGATTTGAAGCTACTGGTGAGTATTTACCCAAAGCCACTTTGGACAGCCTTAAGGACCACCTTGTCAGTATTAAAGGCCCCTTAACCACCCCGATTGGCAAAGGGTTTCGGTCATTAAACGTGACCATTCGCCATACCTTGGATCTTTTCGCCTGCGTCCGGCCGGTGCGCTATTTTGATGGCACACCAGCCCCTGTTGTGGCCCCAGAAAAGGTTGACATGACCGTTTTTCGTGAAAACACAGAAGACATTTATGCCGGGATTGAATTTAAAGCGGATTCACCTGAAGCAACTGAACTTAAAAACTTTTTAACCCAAACCCAACAAATCAGTAAAGTCCGTTTTCCAGAAACATCTGCTTTTGGGATCAAACCTGTCTCTGATGAAGGCACCGCCCGGTTGGTGATTGCCGCAGTGGACTATGCCCTGGCACAAGGCTTGCACAAAGTCACGTTAGTGCATAAAGGCAACATTATGAAATTCACAGAAGGTGGCTTTAAAAACTGGGGCTACGCCGCCATTGAAAAGCACTTCAGTCAACCCGACGTATTAACCCAATTACAATACGATCAAATCGCACAGGAACAAGGTGCCGCCGCAGCCGACCAAGCCCAAGCGGCGGCTAAAGTCTTTGTCAACGACCGGTTACCAGATAACTTCCTGCAACAAATTTTGTTACATCCGGAAGATTACCAAGTGATCGCCACTTTGAATCTCAATGGGGATTACATTTCTGATGCCTTAGCCGCACAAGTTGGCGGGATCGGCATTGCCCCTGGCGCCAACATTAACTATGATACAGGCCATGCGGTGTTTGAAGCCACCCACGGTAGCGCACCTGACTTCGCCGGCCAAAACAAATTAAATCCTAGTTCATTGCTGCTTTCTGGTGCTATGTTGTTTGATTACCTCGGCTGGCAACCTGTGGCCCAGCGCATTCGCGCTGCGATTGCCACTGCCGTTGCCGCTAAACATGTTACTTGGGACTTTGCCCAACAATTATCTGATGCCACTGAATTAGGTACCAAAGAATTTGGCGCTTACTTATGTGACTGTATCGCAAAGCAAGACTAAATCACTTTTAAAGCGTACGTTTAGGTGCGCTTTTTTGTTGGTCTCGCTAAGCTACTCGCTATCGTTTCCCGCTAAAAACCAGTATAATAATTAGACAGAAAGAGGTGTTTCATGTGAAACAACGGGTGTTACAACTAGAAGGTGGCGTGAATTTTCGCGAATTAGGCGGTTACGCCACTACCACTGGCCAGCAAGTCAAATGGCAAAAGATTTTACGGGCCGGCAGCCTGGATCAGCTAACGCCAACTGATCTTGTGACCTTAAAGCACTATGGCCTGCGTTACGATGTTGACCTGCGTTCAGAACATGAAGCGCGTGTTTATCCTGATCGATTGCCGGCTGTGACGCAATATACGAATACACCGGTTTACCCATTTACAGACGATCATGCCTTGCGTGGCTTACAGATCAACTTACCTGCTTCGCCGTTTGCCATGTTTACCCAAACCTACCAACAAATGGTCGCTGATTCCCATCCCCAACAAGCTTGGCGGCAAATTTTCAGTGATATGCTGGCCAATACCGGCGACAACGAAAGTGTGGTCTTTCACTGTGCGGCAGGCAAAGATCGTACCGGGGTTGGCGCGATTTTAGTGCTGGCCGTGTTAGACGTTTTACCCGCTGTGATCCAGCAAGATTACCTCCTGACCAACCAGATCTTTGGCGCCCGCCAGCATGAAATTGCCCAAATCGTGGCGGAAAACGAAAGCGAAGCCATGACCAATCAAATGAACCAGCATTTAAGCGTGGAGGCGACTAACGTGGCGGCTGTTTTGGCCACCATCAAGGCTTTATCGGGTTCGCCAGAACGTTATCTCCAAACCGAACTAGGCTTTTCAAAACAGGACGTAGCTGATCTCAAGCGCCTATATTTAACCAAATAGATTTCAAAATAATGAGGCTGAGCCGTAATTACTTATTTTGGTTTGCACACCGCACCCGGCCGATTTTAAATTTATCTGAAAAAGGAACAAAATCGGCCTCTAACGTGCGCCATAATGCAGATTCCGACCTTTAACAACAAAGTAGCTCCAGACTCAAAAACCAGAGTCCGGAGCTACTTTTCGTTAATCCTGGTCACCTAAACGCATTATGGCCCACCCACATTTTTGCACGCTTTTAAACAGCTTGTGCAGCGGGTTGTGCGTCCGTTGCTTGCGCCTGACGCGTATGTTCTGCTAAGTGGACCAAATGGGTCAAGAAGGCATGGGTCTTCGCATTATAATTGTATTTTTGACCTAACTTCACCAGATAACCATTGATATAATCCACTTCGGTGGGCCGATTTTTACTCATGTCTTGGTACATGGATGGGTAATGCAATGGATTGGCAACCTTACTAACATAGTTAACCGATGCCAATTCTTGTTCCCGGGTGTTTAACATCACAATGCCATCACGCTCGCAAACATCATAGGCCTCGTCGATCAATTGCTTGGACATTTCATCAGCACCAGGGTAGCCGGCATATTCGCCCATGGTGATCTCAAACAAGGTACACAAGGTGTTGACCACCGAATTGAACACCACTTTTGCCATTAACGTGCCTTTAAAGTTGGTGGTTAAATTAGGATGGAAGTTGGCCTTTTCTAATTCAGCGACTAATTGGTGGGTCAATTCATCTGGCTTTTCTGTATAATTGGCTAAATTCATGGTGCCGGCCCCTGGTTTCCCCACAAAGTCCACCTGACCAGGCTTGTCTAAAATCGTCGCCACTAAAGCGGTGCCTGCAACGACTTTTTCGGGTTTAAAATATTGTAATAACTTTTCAACATGGCCCATGCCATTCATGCAAGTCAACACATACTGTTGGTCATTGAAGAAATGTTCGCAACGTTTCAACATATCAGCTAATTGCATTTGCTTGAGGAAGAAGATCAGAACATCCTGGTCTTGGCGTTGGTACTCTTCAGGATAAAAGACTTTGACCGGGACTAAATGCTGATTCTGGTGGTCACGGTTCACATAAACGCCGCCTTGCGCGCGCATTTTTTCAACATGTGGTGCCCAGCCATCCACAAATTCAACCTCGTTACCTGCTTCTTGCAACAAAACCCCATAGCGCAACCCCATCGCACCTGCACCAACAACTGTAAATTTCATAATCTCAACTTCCTTCCTCAAATTTAACCGATTAAAAAAGTCCCCTAACTGTCTCTGACAGTTAAAGGACGAAAATTCGTGTTACCACCTTTTGTTTGCATCTTGCTCGCGCAACATGCCTCTCCCTGTACGGCTACCGAAATAGCGATACAATGACGCAATAATGGGCGCACCCACCGGAAATTACTTGGTTCATCCCGGCACTCAAAGATGATCTTCTTTCAGATTCAATTGGCTTCCTTTCACCTGACGAAGCTCGCTGACAATTGAATGAGAAATACTTTTTCTTTTTCAAAGTGTTTTGTAATTTATTTTTAATCGGTTACTAATTGCCTATTAATCTATCACGGTTCTTTTCAGTTGTCAACTGCTAGCCAAGATTTTTTAAAAAGACACCGACCAATTCATCAATCACGCCACCTCATGGTCATGTTGGCCCCTGTTCTTAATTCCGATTACTTCTATCCAAGGGGCTTGTAACAGCATCCTGAACCTAGTCGGCCAGATCGTGCCTCTCATCAAATTTTTAAAAATTCTGCTTGACACGATTTTCACATTAGGCCTATACTTAGTGCAACAACTTACGGAAGAGAGGAACCAACGATGACAAAGTTTTCGCAATTCAATTTGAACAGTTCATGGCAAAGCCGGCTAATCAGATTGTAATTCCGCCACACGGATACAATCTGGCAAACAGTTTGTATCTGTGCCGGCTTAACTTTGACATCCAAAGAAGTCTGCATGGGTTTTAACACAGCAGGCTTCGGTTCCGTAAAGGGCAAACCAGAGCTTTCTGGTTTGCCCTTTTTTTATTTCCAAATTCTGCCCACAAAAAAGGTTCAAAAATTTTGAGTTGAGGTGAACAAAGTGAAACGCATGATTGCATTTATTACCGCATTAGTGGTTTTCTTGGGGGTTGCATTTTTCAAAACAGGCGGTACACAAACCACAAAAACCAACAAGATCCCAACCGTTGGGATTCTCCAATTACAAACCCATCCTGCCTTAGACGCCATTCATCGCGGCGTGGTCGCTGGTTTAAAGGAAAACGGTTATGTCCCCGGCAAAACCGTTAAAATCGATTATCAAAACGCCCAAGGGGATCAAAGTAATTTGAAAACCATGAGTCAAAAATTCATGAATGAAAATGCAGCTGAAACAGTGGCCATTGCCACCCCAGCCGCGCAGGCCTTGTCAACAGCTGCCAAAGGCAAAACACCGGTGATCTTAGCCGGAATCACGGATCCAGCTGGCAGTGGTTTGATCAAAAGCAATGAAAAACCAGGCAACAATGTTACCGGGACTTCTGGTGAATCCCCGCTTAAATCACATTTAGACCTGTTACGGCAATTATTCCCCAAGGCCAAAACCATCGGGATCATTTATACCACTTCTGATCACGGTGGTGAGTACAACGCCAAGAAATTCGCTCGGATCTGTAAACAAGAAGGCGTGGCTTACAAGATGTATACCTTAGCCAACACCAATGATATGCAACAAGTTTCTGAAACTATGGCCTCACAAGTGGATGCCGTTTACGCACCACAGGATAACGGCGTTGCCAGTGCCATGAAGACCTTGATCAACGTCACCAACAAAGCCAAGATCCCAGTGATCCCAGCCGTTGATACCATGGTAAAAGATGGCGGCTTAGCCACCTTATCCGTTGACCAATACGAATTAGGCAAGTTATCTGGTGAAATGGCAGCCAAGGTCTTAAAAGGCAAAGCAACTAGCAATTATGCCATCAAATTAATTACCAAAGGGAAGATGACCGTGAACTTAAGTGAAGCCAAAAAATTAGGCTATACCTTCCCAGACAGCGTCTTAAAAGAAGCACAAACAAAGGGGGAAGTTTTCAAATGAGTATGATCGTTTCTAGTATCGGGCAAGGGCTCTTATGGGCCACATTAGGGGTCGCCTTGTTCTTAACCTTCCGCATTTTAGATTTCCCTGATATGACCGTTGAAGGCACGTTTCCATTAGGCGCTGCTGTGGCCGTCACCTTGATCGCCCACGGCATGAACCCCATTTTGGCATCGGCGTTAGCCTTTGTTGCCGGCGCTGTGACTGGTTTAGTCACAGGCCTGCTGTACACCAAAGGCAAAGTGCCAATTTTGTTAGCCGGGATCTTAGTCATGACCGCCTGCTTATCCATTAACTTGCGGATCATGGGTGGCAGCTCCAACGTTTCGTTATTGGGTAAAACAACGATTTTCTCCAATCACTTTTTAGAATCATTACCAAAATATTTCGACAGCGTCTACGTCGGCTTTATCGTGATTGCCGTGATCACCGTTTTGTTAGTGCTTTTCTTGCAAACCAACTTAGGCCAAGCCTTTATCGTCACCGGTGATAACCGCGTCATGGCCCGTTCCATTGGAATCAACACCGATAACATGACCATTATGGGCTTAATGGTCTCCAACGGTATCATTGGTTTAGGTGGCGCCTTAATCGCCCAAAACAACGGTTACGCCGATGTCAGTATGGGGATCGGGATCATCGTCATTGCCTTAGCCTCAATTATTATTGGGGAAGTTGTGTTCGGTGAATTAACCCTGAACCAACGTTTAGTCGCCGTAACCTTAGGCAGTATTTTGTATCAATTTGTGCGCTTATTAGTCTTACAATTAGGCTTCAACACCAACGATATGAACTTGTTATCCGCCATTATCCTGGCCATTTGCCTCATGTTACCGCAGTTTAGTAAAGCCTTACACTTGAACCATGTCTTGCAGAAAGGAGTCGCCAAATATGACGCAGACTAAAACACCGTTACTCGCGCTTCACAACATTGTGACCACCTTTAATGCAGGCACCCCCAATGAAGTGACGATTTTAAATCAATTGAACTTAGATGTTTACGAAGGCGACTTTGTCACCGTCTTAGGCTCTAATGGGGCGGGTAAATCAACCCTCTTTAATACCATTAGTGGCGATTTACCAGTTACCAGCGGCACGATCACCTTAAAGGAGCACGACATTACCCATGCTTCGGTTGAAAAGCGCACCGCCTTTTTAGCCCGGGTGTTCCAGGATCCTAAAATGGGCACCGCCCCGCGCATGACCGTTGCCGAAAACTTATTACTGGCCAGCCAACGTGGGCAACGACGCACGTTACGCTTGCGCCACCTAAAATCAAATTTGGCGCATTTCAAAGAACTGACGGCGACCATGAACAACGGGCTGTCCGAACGCTTGAACACCGCTACTGAAAACCTGTCAGGTGGCCAGCGCCAAGCGCTGAGCTTCTTAATGGCCACGGAACAACGCCCTGATTTACTGTTACTAGACGAGCACACAGCGGCGTTGGATCCCAAAACCAGTGAAGAACTGATGCATCAAACCAACCTGCACGTAACGGAACAACAATTAACCTGTCTCATGATCACCCATCATTTAGATGACGCCTTGAAATATGGTAACCGCCTGATCGTATTGGATCAAGGTAAGGTCAAATTTGACGTTCGCGGTCAAGCCAAAGCAGAACTAACCAAGGACAAGCTATTAAGCTTCTTTGATACGATTGAATAAGCAGCCACTAAAAAAACGCCATTTTAGGCGTTTTTTTTAGTCGTGCCAGGTTACGATCGTGCGAATCGGATGTGCCGGTACCCCGCCATATAATTGGTGCGAACGATGCACGTACGGTTTGCTGGTGACCAGTGACCCGTAACTTACCACATTATGATCCCCTAACTCCGCCCCAGATAAGACACTGACTTGCGCCGCTAACCAGTTATGCTGCCCTAGCTGGATGCCTTTTTTCGGGAATTGTTGATCGCGATATTGAATGTGATGGCCATTCCCATCGATCAACGCCACCTGCCACCCAAAAATATTCTCTGCACCGATCCGTGACGCATGAGAAATCGACAGCAGACCATTGCGGTTCATCCAAAAAGAGGCCCCAATGGTTAAGTGCCCGTGGTCGATGATTACACTACTGCCTGCACCAATGAACATTGGCCCGGTGACCACCAGCTCACCGCCATTTTTAATGATCAAACTCCCAATTCCTTGAATGGGAATTTCTTCAGCGCCAAACAAACCAATTTTTAACATTGCAAATTTCAACTGTGGATTGGTAATTTGAATACTTCCGCGCGCGACCTTTACCCGGTAACGATAGTGGATCAGCAACGGTAAATGCCGGGCCACCGCAAACGGAAAAATCCTAAAGTTCCAATAAATACTCCTCAAAATAGAGAGTAAAATCGTCATATCAGATGCACCTGCTTCCTCTCAGGATCAAACTGTCACAACAAAAATAAGCTAACCTGACTCGCTTTAACTTTATCGTACTGATTTAATGGCTCAAACTCAAAAAATATACATCCCTCATTTTGGTTCACAAACCAAGTGAGAATGGCTAAAATGGAAAGTAAGACAAGGGGGGATCATCATGCCAACTGAATCAACCTTGGCGTTGGCGTACGCAAAGATCGCTGACCCAGCACAACTGCAGCAGCCTGAGCCACAATTGCGCTTACGGGCCTGCTTAGCTGTTTTTAGTACCTTCGGCTACCAAGACACCACATTTCATGAACTTGCTAAAAATTTAAAAATACCAGAGCGGCAATTGCATAAACGTTTTCCGTCAAAATTGATGGTCGCTGCCGCCATTTTAAAACCATTTCTCAAAAATACCCTGCCGCAGTATTTAAAACCACTGACACCGGCCACATCACTGATGGCGAGCCTTGAACAAATTGTGCCTGCCTTTTTGCGTCTCATGCACGGCCAGCCACAACAAATGCAACTCTTAACGACTTTAATGAACCAAACAACGGCGATCCAATCCGAGCAAATCGCTTATTTTGCACAACTCTTATTGGCAGCCGATCCTGATCATTTCCAACGCTTACGCCAGGCCCACTTGATCAGCACCGATGCCGACACAGAATTATTGTTGATTATTTTCACAGCGGTAACCACATATTTCACTGAAAATAATCTCTTTGACCCAGACGTCACCGCATTATTATCTGCCGAAAAGGAAATCAGTGGCATTATTGCTTTCTTGACCCAGGCTTTAGCGGCCACCCCTGAACCTTAAAGCTGACTGGACGCACTGCCTGAAATGGCAGTGCGTTTTGATTCTAAATTGACCTAAATCAAGCAAAATCCTGTTAATCATTCAGCTTGCCACAAAAAAATTAAGCTCACTTTATCATAAAATTTTGTTTGTTTTAAGCAAATTACACTATAAAAATGCTTTTAATTGTATTTATATTCCTATTTTATGACAATGTCCGGCAGCTCAAAAAATAATTGTTGAAACCGTTTTCTCATTACTAGTATACTCATGCTACAGCAACCAATTACACATCAAAGGGACTGTGCTTTCAGTCACCTTTGGAAGGAGTTTGATCATGAAAAAACGGGCATTTGCAGCACTATTATTGGGTTTATTAGGCGCTGGTATCGCTGGCGGGACACCTACGTATGCGGCAGATAAGGTAACGTTACACTATTCAGCCGCTGCCAGTTTGAAAGACACCTTAACCGAAATCGGCCAGAAGTACGAAAAAAAGCACAGTAACATCAAGTTAGAGTTTGATTTTGCGGGTTCTGGTCAAATTAAGCAAAAAGTTTTAGAAGGTGCCCCAATCGACGGTGTTTTAACGGCCAGTGAAGCAGATATGACGGCCTTAACCGATAAAAACAAGGCCACGAACAGCTTTGTGTTACTTAAAAATGACCTGGTTGTCGTCCAAAATAAAAAGGCGGATCCTTTAAAAGGCTCTTTAACCAGCGACTTAAAGCAGGCTAAAAAGATTGCCATTGGGCAACCAAAACTGGTCCCTGCTGGTCGTTATGCCACTGAAAGCTTGCAGAAGCTCAAATTAGACCAAACATTAAAATCTAAATTTGTTTATGCTAACGATGTTCGCCAGGTCTTAGCTTATGTTGCCGCTGGCAATGCTGATTTAGGCTTTGTTTATCGCACCGATGCTAAAATCAGTAAAAAAGTTCGCATTGTGAAAACAGTGCCTGCCAGCACCCACGCCCCGATCCGTTACTACGTAGGCGTTACCACTACAGATAAGACCGAGAAAAAAGCGGTGCAACAATTTAATCGTTATTTAAAGGGTAAAACAGCACAAAAGGTTTTCAAGGCGGCCGACTTTAAAATGGCCACGGTGAAGTAATGTTCTTGCCTGTGCTCCATTCATTAGTAATCGCAAGTGTCGCTACTGCGATTACTTTTTTAATTGCATTACCGTTAGCCTATTACCTGCTCCAATACCGCCTACGTTGGGGTTGGCTCCTGGAAAGTTTATTCCTGTTGCCCTTGGTGCTACCGCCAACGGTGATTGGGCTTTTCTTGCTCCAGGCCTTTGGACAATATGGCATTCTCGGCCAATTACTGGCGATTTTTCATGGCTACAGTGTGATCTTCACCTTAACTGGTGCTACGCTGGCAACTTTGATCGTCGTGCTTCCCATTATCTATCAGGCCATCAAAGCGGCCCTGCTAAGTGTTGACCAAACCTTGATCGAAGCCGCAACAGTGATGGGGGCCTCTAACTGGGAAATCATGCGCTATGTGATCATCCCCAATGCCTATCAAGGCCTGATCATTGGCCTGCTGCTCACCTTTTGTCGCGGGTTAGGTGAATTCGGTGCTTCATTAATGGTCGCCGGTTACATTGAAGGCAAAACGGACACCATTGCCACCTCGATTTACTATGCCATTCAAAACGGCGACGCCCGCACCGCAATTTATCTCAGTACTATCGATATTGCCATTGGTATTTTTGCCTTACTGATCATTCATTTTCTCAGCGCCCGTCAAACGAGGTGATGTTATGTTGACCATCAACGTTGAAAAACAAATGGCCCATTGCCATATTCAGTTTAAAGCCCGCCTTACCCAACAGATCTATGGGTTAATGGGGTCATCCGGAACTGGTAAAACCACTGTTTTGCGCATGCTTGCTGGTCTATTGACACCAGATGCTGGTGAAATTACCTTTAACGATCAAGTTTGGTTTTCACAGCAGCAACAATACAACCTACCGGCACGCCAACGACAAGTGGGCTTTGTCTTCCAAAGTTTGGCGCTGTTTCCAAATTTAACAGCTTGGCAAAATATTACTTTTTATCAGAAGTTAAAGGCCTGTCCACCCCCTTATCCTGACGCATTGCAGGAACGTTTAGTGGCCCAATTAGGCCTAACGCCTTATTTACAGCAACCCGTTAACCAACTCTCTGGCGGCCAACGTCAGCGCGTAGCGCTGTGCCGTGCCTTGGTCCAACAACCGCAATTATTGCTGCTCGATGAGCCGTTTACCGGCTTGGACGATGCATTACGCCATCAGACCATTGCTTTAACGAAACAAGTGCTGGCCGAACAGCCCCAAACACAAGTTATTTTAGTCTCTCATCGCCGTGATGAGCTCACGGCCCTTACAGACCAGCTCTTACAATTGACCTCTGTTCAAACACCGTAAAAGGCCTTATGATAGAGGTGTTCAATCGGTTTCAAAAAGTAAGTGTTTTATGAACTGAACGCATGATCATAGGGAGGTTTTTTGAACATGGCTCAAAATGACGTTGAAACAATTCTTTTAAACCATCGGACGATTCGGCAATTCACCACCAAACCGATTCCAGATGAACAAGTCACCCGTTTCTTAAACGTGGCCCAAATGGCTGCGAATACGCAATTTATGCAATCTTATTCGATGTTACGCATTAAAGATCCCGCCCAACTGGCGGCCATCTCTAAAATTGGCAACCATGATTTTGTAGCCGACCACGGTGAATTGGTGATTTTTATTGCCGATCAAAATCGGAACATTACCTTTGCCAAAGACGCCGCTGATTCCCAACATTTAGCGGACTTCGATCATTTTCTAGCTGGCGTTTTTGATGCCACATTAGCGGCACAAAATTTTGCAGCCGCTGCTGAAAGCGAAGGGTTAGGTACCTTGATTATGAGCTCCATCTTAAATGACGTGCCCGCAATGGTGAAACTGCTTCATTTGCCACAGTACACCTTCCCATTATTTGGGGTTGCCTTTGGTGAGCCGAATGATAAACCTGAACAAAAGCCTCGTTTGCCACATGCCGTTCATGTGATGACGGATACCTATCACCACGTGGCTGACTATGACGCACAAATCGCGGCTTATGACAAAACCGTTTACGCTTACTACAACACCCGCAAAGGTCAGCCGCGGCAAGAGCGCTTTAGCCACATGGTCAGCCGCTTAGCCGACGTACACAACCCCAACCGCGCTGATTTTAGAAGCTTAATTGAACAACAAGGGTTTAAACTTTAATCGGACTCAAAAAACAGCGCTGAAAAATTTTCAGCGCTGTTTTGATTAAGCTTCAATAAAGTCATTAACCGCAGCAATATAAGCTTTCTGCAATTGTGCTGTGATTGGGCCTGCACCTGCTGTTAACTGGCGTCCATTGATGGCTACCACAGGCACCACTTCCCAAACTGAATTGGTTTCAAAACATTCAGTTGCCTCTGCCAAACGGCTAACCGGGAAGGCTTCTTCTTTAACCGTCAAACCGAGTTCGCGTGCCAAAGCTAATGTTTTGATTTTGGTAATCCCTGGTAAGACCAAATTGCCATCCTCATGGGTGTAGATCGTATCCCCCACCACAAACCATAAGTTAGAAGCAGAGGCTTCTGTAAAGTAACCATCGCGCTGTAACAGCGCATCATCATAGCCTTGTGTCCGGGCTTCATCTAAAGATAACAAATTGCCTAATAAGCTTAAGGACTTAATGTCACAATGCAACCACCGTTGATCTGGCACCACCACAGTTTTTAAACCAGCCTGTTGCATTTGAGTCAACCGCTCAATTGGCGTGACATTGGCGGTTAAAACGCCAGGAATCGTCCCTGGTTCTGGCAAATTATGATCCCGTGGTTCTACTCCACGGGTCACCTGTAGATACATGACGCCATTTTGGATCTGTTCCGCTGCAATTAACTTGTTCAAATTAGCGATAATGGCTTCAACTGGATATGGTAACGCCATTCGAATCTTTTTAGCACAACGTTGTAACCGTTCAAAATGTTCTTTCACCATGTACATTTTGCCGTTGTAAACTTGTAACGCTTCGTACAAACCGTCGCCAAACTGATACCCACGATCCTCAATATCGATTTTAACCGTGTCACGTTCAACCACTTGATCATTCCATAAAACTTTCATTTTCTGACCTCCCATTATAGCGCTTACGTCTACCATAACTGGTTTTAGTGAGTTTGACTAGAGGGAATTTTAAATTGAAACTGATTCAGCTGTTCCCCTAACTGCCATAATTGCCGCGCTAAGTCCTGATCAACAGCCCAAGGACGAACGCCATATTTAGAAGTACTTTCAGCCGTTACAACTTGACCAACATGGCAATCCTCAATAAATACCCCTCCGTGCTGCGCCAAAGTTGGACTCGTTGCTGCCCATAATATTGAGGCCGCACCTTGTGCCGGCGTTTTAAAATAATCATACTCTGAACGGTTATGGCGCCAGGCTTGAAAACGATGCCGCCCGTTGATCACGGTCGTGCCACCATGATTTAGCAGCCAGGCGCTGAGCTTGCGCAAGCGCGCTGAATGTTGCATAAAACGACCTAAATTGGTGCCTGGAATCAACCCTGGATGAACAGCAAAAGCACGTACCCCGTCTTTTTGGGCCAAGCGATCCAATTCAACAGCTAATAAAATATCAGCTGTTTTGGACTGTGCATAGGCCACTTTTGGATCATAGGGCCGCCGTTGAAAATTAGGATCTTCAAAATCAACGCCATTCCAACTTTGTGCCCGTGACGTGGCCAATACGACCCGCGCGTGGCCGGCTCTTAAAGCCGGATAAAGTCGTTTTAGTAATCGGAAGTGTCCTAAATAATTCACTGAAAATTGCGATTCGTTACCTGCAGCATCTCGACGTAGTGGTGCAAACATAATTCCTGCACAACCAATAAATAGGTCTATCCGTCGAAAACGTTGTAACACTTGATCCGCAAAGTCATTAATTGACCGGGCTACCATTAAATCACAAGGCAACACAATAACTTGCGGTAATTGTTGCATTATTTGCTGCGCCACAGCTGGTCTGCGCGCAGGTACAATGACCTGCATGTCCGCTTTGATTAAAGCTTTCGTCACCTGCAAGCCCACCCCACTATAGCCACCGGTTACCACTGCAACTTGTTGGGGGCGTTGAATCCCTTGCATCACTTGTGCCGCCGTTGTTCGTTGATCAAAATGCTGTGTCATGTTGCGCTCACCTTTCACGTTACAGTTGTGACATCATTGCTGCCTATGCTAAGCTGAAGTGACTTAAAAGACAAGCTTATTCAAGGGTTACGTGACAAAGAGAGGGAAATTGTTATGCCAAATCAGTACCGCCAAGAACAAAAACAGCTCAGCCAAGAAAGTTTACAATTAGCATTATTTGCCCTAATGCGCCAGCAAACCTTTCAAAGCATTACTATCAGTGCTTTAGCCGCAAAAGCCGGTATCTCCAGAATGGCGTTTTACCGCAACTATCCGTCGAAAGAGGCCGTTTTGAAAGACTACTTTGACGCGTATATTCAGCCATTTTATCAGTTTCTCGCACAGCTTCCAGATAAACAGGCTGCTTTTATCAGCCAAGCCTATTTTCAGTATGTCGATGAACATAGTGACTTATTTGAAGTCCTCCTGAAAAGTGGGGCCGAGCCGATTTTAAACCAGCGCTTCACTTATTTTGTCACGCAGTTCTACCGTGATTTTGTAAAAAGTCGCCCGTTTACCGGGGCTTATGCGCACTATTACACCCAATTTGTGGCCGCCGGTCTCTATCAAATAACTTTAGACTGGATCAAGGCTGGCAAACAAACACCGCGGCAGTTATTAGCGCAAATTGCGGCCCAATTAGCCGGCTAACTAAGGTATACTAAAGTCAAAAAGGGGGCGTTGCCGGTGACCGCGCAACAACTGCACTTATTCAATCTTGAACAGCAATGCCTGACTTGGCTACTTTACTTCTTTGCTTACGGCGTCGTTGGTTGGTTATGGGAAAGTGGCTATGTCAGTGTTAAAAAACATCATTGGACCAACTCAGGGTTCTTGATTGGCCCGATCATTCCCATTTATGGCTTTAGTATGATGGCTGTTTTAGCCGCCATTGAACCATTTGAACACAATATTTTGATTTTGTATTTTGCTGGGGCCATTTTGATCACGATCATCGAATACGTCACCAGTTGGGGCATGGAAAAACTATTTCACGCGCGGTGGTGGGATTATAGTGACATGCCCCTGAATCTCAACGGCCGGGTTGCGATTCCAGTCTCGCTATTCTGGGGCATCGGGGTGGTCTTTATTGTCAAAGTCATTCACCCTTTTATTGCCCAAATTGTCGAACACCTAACTTTAAGTTATGGGAATTTTGTGGCCATTGCTATGTTAGCTTTAATGACGTTCGACCTTGGTTTTACCGTTGCCAATGTGGCCGCCTTTGGTGCTGCTACGAAACGAATTGGTGAAGCCATTGAAAGTAAAAAATCGGAGCTCCGTACACGCTTGGAAGCGTCTACCGACAAGCTCCAACAAGAACTGGCCTGGCTGGAAGATTACCGCGAGCATCCTCATGAACGGGAACAATTACCGCGCTTAACCTATGTTCAGCGCCGCTTGCTTAAAAGTTTTCCCAGTTTGAAATTAAATACCACGGTGACCTCGCCAAAAGATATTGTTAAATTATCCGATCTTGTGCGCCGACGGAAATCTAAAAAGTAACGCAAAATGACCTGACACACCACATGTGCCAGGTCGTTTTTTTAGATCTAAGCAGCTACCGTTCGCTGCTGCGATTTTAAGCGGGTGCGGTTTAACAATAGTGAACTGGTGACCACAGAAAGTGAGCTAAACGCCATGGCTAAGCCGGCTAATTCAGGACTTAACGTGATGCCCAGCGTATAAAACAAACCAGCTGCAACTGGAATGCCTAATACGTTGTAAACAAACGCCCAGAATAAATTTAATTTGATCCGATCAAACGTCTTTTGGCTTAATTCCAGCGCGGTCACCACATCTCGTAAATCATTTTTCACCAGCACGATGCCCCCTGCATCAATGGCAATATCCGTACCGGAGCCCATGGCAATGCCCACATCTGCAGCCGTTAAAGCAGGCGCATCGTTGATCCCATCGCCAACAAAGGCCACTTTACCGTTTTTTTGTAATGCTTGGACGTGTGCCGCCTTATCACTGGGTAACACATCTGCAATGACTTGATCGATGCCCACTTGTTTCGCAATTGCCTGAGCAACAAGCTGATTATCACCGGTTAACATCACTGTTTTCAAACCCCGTTCTTTTAAGGCCTGAATAGCAGCCTGTGACGTTGCCTTAGGGGTGTCTTGAATCGCGATCAAACCAATCACTTGCTGGTTCATCCCGACTAACACCACCGTTTTGGCTTCATTTTGTAAACGCCGCATCTCTGCTTTTAAGGTTGCACTGATCGTAGCGTCCGCTAATAATTTGTCGTTCCCCACAAAGGCCGTCGCTTGATCCAAGGTTGCAGTGACGCCTTTACCTTCAATGGCCTTAAAGTCTGCAAGCTGCGCTGTACTTTGAACCTGGTCAGCTTCAGCGCGCTTGATAATGGCCGTTGCCAACGGATGCTCAGAAGACGCTTCCAGTGCGGCTGCAATTTTGAGGGTCGCTGTTTGATCCCCTACAATATCGGTGACCACTGGTTGGCCAACGGTGATCGTCCCGGTTTTATCAAAAACCACCGTTTTAACATCATTAACGGCTTCCAAAACGTCACCGTTTTTGATCAGTACGCCTAGTTTCGCACTTCGCCCTGTGCCGACCATTAATGCCGTAGGGGTAGCCAGTCCCAGCGCACAAGGGCAGGCAATGACTAACACAGAAACGGCAAAAATCAACGACACCCCTAAGGAAGCGCCTAGTAATGAGAACCAAACCATAAACGTTAAAATCGAGATGATCAACACCACTGGCACAAAAATGTCAGAGACTTTATCGGTTAAATTTTGAATCGGCGCGTGACTGGTTTGCGCCTTTTTAACCAAGGCGACAATTTGCGCCAACATGGTATCGTTACCGACTTTGTCAGCGCGAAATAAAAAGGTGCCAGTCTGGTTCATCGTTGCGCCAATCACCTTGTCGCCAACTTTTTTCACGGCTGGCATACTTTCTCCGGTTACCATGGCTTCATCGATCGTCGATGTTCCTTCAATAATCGTGCCATCAACGGCAATTTTCTGGCCTGGTTTCACCCGAATCACATCGCCAGCAACGACTTGTGCTAACGGTATCACCACGGTTTGACCGTCACGAATCACTTCAGCATCTTTGGCTTGTAAATTCATTAATTTTTCAACTGCATTAGAAGCATTTCTTCGCATCCGTTCTTCAAATACTTGACCTAATAACACAAAGGTCACGACTAATGCGGCACTTTCAAAAAACACGGCTTGGCCTGTGATCATGGCATAAATGCTATAGCTATAGGCCGTGACAGTGCCGATTGCCACCAAGGTATCCATATTCGAATGATGCTTTTTAAAAGAGGCCCAGGCACTTTGTAAAAATGGGCGGGCCGCAACCAACATCACAACTGTTGTTAAGCCCAATTGCGTGAAGTGACCACCAGGTAACATCACGCCCCAAGGCATCAACACCATTTGAATCAACATCGGTAATGAAAAAATCAAGGCGATGATAAAGCGTTTTGTAATACTCATTTTGTGATCACCAACTTTCCGTGAAACATGTCCATGCCGCAAGCCCACGTATAGTCACCAGCCTGGTCAGTATCAATTTTAATCGCGACCTTTTGACCACGTGGCAACGCCTGATTGATCCCAAAATCTGGGAAAACCACATGATCCAAACAACTGGAGGCATCTTGACGGGTGAAATTCAGTGTTGCAGGCACCCCCTGTTTCAAAACAACTTTTTCCGGCGAATAGCCACCGTTCACTAAAATATCGACACTTTGTTCCTGATCCGTCACCTGTGCAACCGTTGCTTGTGTGGCGTGATGCCCAAAAAACCACCATAAAATAAAACCGATTGCCGCCATTCCAACGATCAATACACTGATTTGAGCCATTTGTAATCACCATCCTGATTGATTATTTTTATAGTTTACATTTGTAATCTCAAATAGAATATAACATTTTGATTTACGTTTGTAAACATATATACATCAAAAAAGGCAGTGCTTGCTGGCTGAAAGCACTGCCTTTTTACCTTATGCGCCGAATAACAACACCACCAAAACTGCCACGCCTAAGCCAACCACAACCGCAAAGGCCGCCAAAACACTGATTTTTAACTGTTGCCGTTTCCGCGGTTGGTCTAGGACCGCCTGCACCGGCCAACGCCGGCGCAAGATCAAATAGCCTAACAAACCGGCGCCATTTTGCGTACCGCCAGCAATCAAGCGCCAAAACGTTGGATGCGGTAACTGACGTGCCATCGCATCGACTTTTAACAATTGTTGTAACTGCCACGTCAACATTAAAATCGCAACGAGTAACGCGACAAGCAATCCCAATAACAACCAAACTTGCATGGACGCCACCTCAAATCAACTTGATCAAGACGTAAAAACAACCACTCACACAAACCACCAACCCTAAAAACAAACTCACTGTCAGCCAGAAAAATGCGTTCAGGTAAAGAATGCCTAATGTGAGCAACAGGTTCAGCCCTAGCAAAACCGCTAAATAACGCCCAAGTTTAACCTGATCACTGGCCACCTGCCAGGCATGGATCAACTGCGGATCACGACGTAACAATTCATCCAGTGACAACTGATAAAGTTCCGCCAAACGCAGCACACGTTCAATATCTGGATAACTTTTTTCAGTTTCCCAATTCGAAATCGTCTGACGGCTCACCGCAAGTTGCTCAGCGACTTGTTCTTGTGATAGCTGGCGCGCTTGACGCGCTTGTTGCAACTGTTCCCCGATCATCAGCATTTCCTCCTTACTGACAAGTTACCAAATAAAGCGCCTGATGAGTAGCCAATCTTTTTGACAAGCCTATGCTTCGTCTAACCAAGCCGGCATTAAGCGCTCATAATCAGCAATCAGCTGTTCCTGTTCGACAAACTGGTGCAATAAACAAACGGAATCCATTTCCGTTTGAAAAACTGGCTGCTGGACCGTTAAGCGGCGGGTCCGTTGCCGTTTTAAATCTGACTTACCATGCACTGCCAACCAAGTTGCCACCTGCGTCGGGGTTTGCAGGGCTGTGAACTGTTCAATTGACGTCTTTTGAAGCTGCTGAAAGAGGTAATCAGCCATTTGAATGCCACGACTGTCTAAATCACCTAAATACGTTAACTGCAACCCCCGCTGTTCTAATTCTTGCAACAATTGCACATAAGTTGGATTAAAATCATTGCCGGCCTGATTGATCAACGGCCACGTAGGGTGCCGCTTAAACAACCAAATAAAAATGCCATTATTTTCAACCACAATGGCCCGCCGCGTGGCCAATGGAAAAGTCGTTAATGACTCCACTTGCCAGGGATTGATGGTTAACGGCTGTGGCAGATCGGTTTGAAATAAATTGGCACAGGTAAAAGCCATGCCAATCAGCTTCGCCGTTAATTCATGCGGTGGTTGTTCCGCAAAATAATGTGCTAAAACCCACTGATAGTACTCATAAAGGGGTGGATCTTCCCGTGGATCATTCAAACTATGCGCGGTCAGCCCTAAATCAACGGCCTGTTGCCCGCGTGGTGGCAACAGCGTGCCGGCAGCGATTTGTTGAAATAACGGTGTTAAACGCGGGGCCTGAGTCGGTGCTGGTTTGCCAGTTGCCTCACAATAAGCGTGTCCATAATCAATCATCTACTGGCGCCTCCTTTTGCCAGATCAAAGCCGGCCGCACCACATTTTGGTGAAACCGACCGTCACCTTCGTGTGCTGGTGGCAGCACATCATAAGCAATGTTCGCAACACCATCCGCCAATAATTTATTTTGCGTGCCACCAGGCATGGTGGCGATAAAGCTAAAGCCAAAGTTGGCAATGGTTTTCGCAAAGATCTTAGCCGTTTCAGGATCCAACTTATCGGCGAATTCATCAAACATCACCAAACAAGGCACATCTTTGACTTGCGTTTGGCTTAAAATCATTTTAGGCACCAGTAGTAACGGTAAGATCATGGCTTGGGACTTTTCCGCACCTGAACCCCCTGAGCGCACAAACTTATCATCCACCACTTCATAATCTTCAGCGTCGCTAGAGCGCCGCTTGATCAGCACTTGGAAGTTGGACCAATAGCGGGTATCTAGTAATTCTTCAGCTTTGTTTTGAAAGGCTGCTGGGTCATTAGCCACTTGCATATCCTGTGCTAAATTTTGCAATCGCCGTTGAATCTCATGTTGTAACGTTGGTCGTTCTAACAAGGTCATATCGCAAGCTTCTTCAATCACTGCTGGATCAAGGCCTTTGTCTGGCTGTAAAACGATTTTCAGTTGAATGCCTTGGGCGCGATTGCCTTCGGTTAACATGTGATTATACGTTTGAATCACCCGGTATTGCGCTGAAATTGTCCCAACGGCTGCCCCTAAATACGCTGTTTGCGCGGCTTCGTTGGTTTTTTCAGACTGATCAAACGCCTTCTGGATCCGCTGGCGGTCCGCTACCATAAACGTTTGTAAATCTTGCAGATCAAAGGTGGGCACGGTTAATTCGGCTTGTTCTTGCAATGATTCTTGCCGCATTTGTAACGCGTCTGTCGTACGGCCGCGTTCCATGAGCAAATCATCAATGGCATTTTCATCCAGACCTTGGGCCGTATTACGCCGAATCAATTGTCCCACCCGGACACTGATCGTCGCGTACTTATGATTCCGAATGGCACTTCGATGACTGGTGGTAAAGGCGTTTAACTGCGCTAAGTCTTGTAATACCACCTCATCAGGTTGATAATGTGCCAGTAATTTAATGGCCGGCTGTAGGCGTTGTTGTAGTGCAAACAAAGCTTGTTTAAGCGCATTTAATTGTGCAATGGTCCCAGCGATTTGGCCCTTTTGTTCAGCTACTTTCACTAAAATCGTCTGACGCTGTTGTTCCAATTTTGTAACCTGTTGCTGGGTTTGCGTTAATTTCTGTGTTAACTGGGGATCGATCACCAATTGGGCCAATTGCTGCTGTAACTGCTGGATGGTCGCTTGTGTCGTAGCAAGCTCAAAATCCGGGTCCATGCTATCTTTGATCTGCGCCACTTGCTCCTGACCGGATTGTAATTTAGTGGCACATTGCTCAAGGGTAGTTTGCAATTGCGTCCGCTGAACAAAGGCATCTTTTAAAGCCGCGACCCACGTTTGTAGTTGTTTAAACTGGGCTTGATCCGCTAAAAAATACTTTAAATCGGCATGGGCGGCCAACAAAGTCTGTTGTTGCTGTTGCAGTGCTGCAGCGGCCTGGTTCATTTTCACTTTACCAGTTGCATGGACTTGGCTGTTGTCTGCTAACAAGCCTTCACGCATGCGACTGACCAACGGCCCCTGTACCCGCTGTTGAATCCGTTGTGCTAATGCCGTTTGCATCTCATCTACGATCTGAACGTCTAATCCCAGCTGGACAATGGTATCTTTTAACGCTTGATAATCCGTTAAAGCTTGCTGTAACTGCTTTAAATAATCGGTTAAACGTGTCACCATCACTTGATCATCAATTTCCGCCAACTGCTGTGCCAGTTCTGGTAGCTGTGCAGTTTGCGCACTGATTTGAGCTTGCAGCGGCTTAATGCGCGTTGCCAACAAGTTTGCGATTTGCTGCTGATAGCGTTTTAAGCGCGCTTGAACTTGTTCTAATTTCTGCTGTGCTACAGCTAAAGCTGCGGTTGCTTTTTCAAAACGTGCAATTGCGGCTTGAGCCATTTCAAGTCGGTATTGATAGGCTTGTTGCTGTTCTTTTAAATGATCTTGTTGTTGCTTGGCAACTTGCAACTGCGCCAATTGCTGCGTTGCTTGCTGTAAACTGGTTTCCGTCAGGGTTTGCTGCTGTTGCAAGGCGGTTTGCGCTGTCATCATCTGATCCAGTTTGGTACTCAGCGCCTGATACTGCGTATTCTGAGCCTGATAGTCACTTAAATAAAGCTCATCTAAATGGTTTAAATTACACCAAAAAATCACTTGTTTCATTTTCGCCAACCGCTTTTGGACCGTTTCGATCCGCTTTAACAAACCGTTGCGCCGGTTTAACTCACGCTGGCTAGCCGCCACTTGGGTCATCACTTGTGTGTCAATGCCTGCTTGTGCAGCCCGTAAAGCAGCTAAAATTGGTGTAAATTGCGCGTTACCCCCGGTTAAAATCGGTGACGCCAACAAACGATAAACATTGGCCAACCGGGTTAACTGCTGCCCACTGGCAAAACCGTAAACTTGGCTGGCTACAAAATCACGATAACCAACCGCTTGATTGAAAACATGTAACGCGTCGCCTAACCCTTGATTAGCAGTTTCAAAATCAGCCTGATTCAGGCTAACACCGTCTTTTGTCGTCACTAAATCAAGCCCAGCCGCCACGTTAGGCTGAAGCACTACAAACCACCATGTCGCCTCATGGTCACCACGCGACGCGCCTAGCCCTAAAATCACCTGGCGCTGTTCTGATTCCAACGTGAGATAGGCGTAACCCGTGCGCACTTTCATCGCACCTGGGCCCCAACTTAACAGCATATTTTCAAAATGACGGGTATCTTGCGCGCTATTTTTAGGCTTACTTTGCTTATCCAGCCGTTCCGTACCTTTTGCTGGGTTAAAAGATGGTGTGGCAATACTGCCATCAATTAACATCGGGAAAAAGCAGTTGGCCAAGGTGGTTTTACCCACTGCATTTTCACCGATCAAGGTTAAATTGCCATTTTCTGAGGCAGGGAGGTCCAATGAAAGGTACTTATTAAAATTACGTAAATGAAAACAAACTGGTTTTAATGACATGATTCCCCTTCACTTTCTGCTTGCACGACAAAGCGCTGACTAAGCGGTGTGGCGCGCATAAAACCGTCACGTTGCGTTGCAAGCGCAAAATCTGTTAACGCTTTTTTAACCTCGCTCACGCTAATGGTCACTTTCGGAAATAGCTGCTGCGCCACCTGATGGATCAAGGCGTTTAATTCGGCCAGTGGTAGGCCGGTGCCTAATTTTTGAGCCACCTGAATGGCAACGGCAAATGGCCGCGCCGTACTTGGTTGCCGCTGTCGATCCAGCAATAACGCATAGCCAGCCCCACATTCTAAATCAAAACGTTGTAAGGGTGCCCAATCAGCAGCTAATTCGACCTGATTTGCCTGTAATAAGGGCCACAACTGCGGTGTTGTGGCTGGGCTTAAGTAACGGTATCGCAACAACCCGCGATTCACCCGCTGGCGCGCCGTTAACGTTGGTGTATCCCGTTGCTGCAACAGCTCGTTAACAAGACACTGGGCCACATACACAAAACTTGGCGCCACATCCCAGTATTCTTCAACTTCAACCGCCCCTTCATCCGTAGACTGCAACGGTTGATCTGCTTTAAAGAGCCCAAAACGGTCTACAAATAAGTGTTTAATATCCTGACGGATCGTTTTTTCATCTAAGTCGGGGACTTCACTATGCACCAAACGCACAATGGTTAACACCGGTATCGCCCGATCCAAGGTTGCAGCTTGCAGTTCGGGTAAATTGATCACGGCTTTCAGCGTTGCCAGTAAAACATGGACTTGCGTGGCAGGAACGCGATTGGCCCCTAACAATAACAGTAAATTCCCCTGATAAACCGCTGGCGCTTCCCCTAATAATGCCGTTAAATAGTTCACCACCCGGCGTTGGGTTTGCGGCCGTTGCAGCGCCAAATGAGCCTGCTGTAACCGCTGCGAAGTCGCCGGATTGGTCATCGCTGAAAAAAGGCCGGTATCGACCAATTGATTGACAATCGTTTGTTCAGACGAATAAAGTGTCTGCATTGCACTTCCCTCACTTTTCAAATTGAACCACAAAGCCACTGGGTAAAAAGACACTGTAAGCTTCACCACGACAGTGCAGTTTTAATTGGCCGATTGCCAACGTTTGGACGGACTTAACCGGACGGCTAAACGGCGCAAAGCTTTCATAATGATCATAGCCAGTGGCACTGTAGAGCCGAATCACTTCATCGCGCGCCAGTTGCGTGGTAAATTCCAACGGTTGTGCCACCACTAATTGTTGTTGTGCATTCACCAACTGCCAAAATTCACGATACCCTGCTAACCGCTGGTCCACCACGGTTTCATGCTGGACCACCTCAGGATTATCCGCTACAGTTAGTTTCCGCGGTGGCTGGGGCTGGGCTTTAAAAACCACCGGCCCGGCCACCGACGCCGTGAGAAAGTCATTCGGATCCTCAAATTGCCGATCCAGCGCTAAATGCCGCGGTAGTGCGGTAGGCAATTGCACCGTTTCATAATGGGTCATCAGCTGGTCGATCTGCCGCGTCAAGGCCTGAATATCCACGGTTTGTGATTGAATCCGCTCATACTCACGACTTAAGCGCTCGCTAACACCGGTCAACGTTTGAAACAACATAAACATCGAATCCAAGCTGGTGTCCATGGCATTGGCCGTGGAGGTAAAACTCAGCTCAATTTGCGCCAACTGGGCCCGTACGTAATCCCGCGTCCGTTGAAAACGCACGGTCATTTTCGCCTGATCCCCTACCGCATGGCTGGCATCCAGGTCATCTTGGCCTTGTTGACTGCGGGCAACGCGCTCGGGAAAATCCGCTAAATGCGTCAGCGCCTGAATAGGGGCCTCCTGCTGCATCAATTGATTAAAGGCTGGCAAGGCCTTCTCATTCAGCATTTGTTGCAACTGCTCAGCTGCCTGACTGCCGTGATCAAAGGCTAAATTATTGGCTAATTCATCTAAATCTTCATCTAACTTGTGCATGCCTTTCATCACATTGTTATAAGTGACCCGCATCCGCTCAAAATCATTAAACAATTGCGTATTTTGCGTTTTACCTGCACTTTGCGCCAACTGCTGCACCAATTGGCAAAATTCATCGATTTGACTAATGTTGGCTGTGATCGTATTTTCAGCTTCTACCACATCTTGCATCATTTTTAAGTACTGAATGCCACTACTGGTAATGCGATAAACATACGATTGATGCAGGTGATAGCCACCGTTTTGCATTTGTTCCCGCACTTTACGCGGTGACGTTTCCACCAAACCTGCCTGCTCAGAAAGAACCGTTAAAATCTTTTTCAACACTTGGTCAGCAATGGGTGTTTCATCGTCATCTAAATAAGCTTGATTGTATTTCGTCACTAAAAAATTTAATGTCATCGGACTGCCACTACCGGTGCCATCATGATAAAGAATCGTTAACATATGCCACCCTGCCAATGGGTGATGTTGATTCAGCCCTAATTGACTGGCCAACAATAGTGCTTTTAACTTTGGATTGAGCTGTACTGCCATCACCAACACCTCTTTCATCCATCATAACTTACTTGACCCAAATAAAAAACCCGCCATAACGGCAGGTTTCCCAAATCAATTTTTCACTTGTAATGACGCGGCAGCCGTTGCTTCAGCATGACGTTGGTTTAAAACAGCAGCGACGATCAAAACCATCGCCGTGCCTAAGATCCCCACTAAAATATCAAACCGTAAGGCAGCGCCAATACTTTGTTTCGATAACCAGCCGGTGACGATTGGGACTGTAAAGGTTGCAATACTCCCAAAAGTGAAGTAAGTCCCTGTGACCAAGCCTTTATGGGTTGGGTATAACCGTAAGAAAATGTTCAACGCCACTTGCATCATGCCACTGGCTGCGGTGAACCCAAACATGAAGCACGCTACAGCAGACAACCACTGAACCGACGTGTAGCAGATCACCAACAAAGCAATCAAAGACGCAATATTGTTCAAAACCAGCAATCCGGTTTCAGAGACTTGCCGCCGTAATAAAACGAAGACCACCAGCACACCTGAAATGGAGCCAATGCTATACAGTGACAACAAGCCATGGGCCACCAGCGAATTGTACCCTAATTCTTTCGTGGCAAATAGGGTGATCCATTGGGTGAACAAGATCATGATGGCCATGGTGGTGTACCCGTAAATCGACAAGGCAACCGTTGCCACCCAACGTTTGTGCTGCGATAAATGCGTATCCGCGACCACATCCGCCTGATGTGCTTGGTTCCGGGCTGGAAAGGACACTTGCGTTAACAAAATCAAGTTGGCGACTAAAATGACAACCGCTAACATGAAGGACCAGCCAAACCACAACGCACGTGTTTCTAACATCGTTACCAGCAAGGGCAACACAAATTCCCCAATTGACATGAAGGCTTTGATGAAGACGTTGGACGCACTTTCCTTACCGCCCATTTCCATGAAGGTAGGGTAAGTGCCAGAATCCAACGCGGAGTTGGCTACCCCAGCCAAAATCGCCAGTAGGTAAGCCAGCTGAATGCTCTTCACAAACGGCATCCCCAGGAAGAAAACCAAATACGTGCCGATCCCCACATAAATCAAGAATTTCCGGCCAAACCGATCCGACAAATAACCAAAGACGAAGTAGGCCAGTAACCGACCGATTCCGATTCCAGAAACCACATAAGAAACCGTGGCTAACGGGACACCCCAAAAATGGCCTAATGATTGCATATTTTGCGCTAAGATGATCAGGCCGATACCATGCGCAAAGTAATTTAAGTACAGACAGATGGCTAATAAGTGCTTTTTCGATTTGGTTAATTCATTCATTCGATATTCCCCCTTGGAACTGCTTGTTATGCTGTCAAGATCTCACTGTAACTGATTCCGCGTCCCCTAGCATACAAAAAACCAGCTAGACAAGTGACCTAGCTGGTTTCGATCCGTGTGGAAGAATGAATGACCCAGCTAGATTCTCACGTCTAGCTGGCACACAACAACTGCGGCTGAGCTTTAGACGCGAACGCGTTTTTCAGGCGTCCGCATCAAAGCTGCGGACGCTAACTAAAGTAATAGCCGTAATAGTACGTATGAGCCTGGATGAGTTGTGTTGTCATGTTCAAAGTTCCTTTCCTGTTAATCATTGGTTTGATTAAACCATATTAAGATTTTCTCGTCAACCCTAATCTGATTTTAATTTTATGCTTGTGGTGCGGGATGATGATACTTGCGCATCATTTCAGCCATATGAACTTCATGCACAACAAACTCATGCGTCCGGCAGACATAATCATGTTCACGGCCAATTTTAGCAATATACCCGTTAATATAATCGACTTCTGTTGGCCGGCCCTTTGAGAAATCCTGGTACATCGAAGGATAATGGTATTTGTAAGCTTTGCTGACGGTGATTACAGAGTCCACTTCTTGTTGCCGTGTTTCAATCAAATGAATCCCCGCGCGTTCGCAAGCATCAAAGGCTTCGTTAAACAATTGTTCAGACATCGCCCGAACACCTTCATATTCAATAAACTGACCCATTTGCATTTCAAACATGGTGCATAACGTATTGGTCACCGCATTAAAGACCACTTTTGACATACACATCCCTTGCCACTCTGGCGCAAATGCCGGCCCTAAGCCGGCTTTGGTGAAATCGTCAAAAATGGCTTGAACTTGCGAATTTGGTTCAGCATTGTTATACCGCGCCATGTGCATATCTTCCGTATTTTTCGCACCCATAAAATCAACGTTGGCAGGACCATCTAACCGGGTGGCGATCATGGCTGTCCCACAGACGATATTTTCTTTCGGGAAATACTGTGCGATTTTTTCAAAATGGCCTAAACCGTTCATGGCAGAGAACACATATTGATCATCGTGGAATAAACCAGCCGCTTGATCCCGTTTTAATTCTGCTGCCAACTGCATTTGCTTTTTAAAAATAATCCAAACATCTGGATGGCCGGTATATTCTTCCGGCGTGTAAATGTTAATTGGCACAATATGCCGATTTTCATGGTCACGCGCCACTGACACGCCACCTTGTTTTCGAACCTGATCAATATTCGGTTGCCACGTATCAATAAAATCCACCGTCATGCCGGCATTTTCCTGTAACATCACACCATACCGATACCCCATTGCACCTGCACCAATAACACCATATTTCATTCTGATCAGCTCCCGTGTTTAAATCATTTTATACAACAAAAAAACGCCCTTCGATCAAAGATCAAAGGACGTTTTCACGTGGTACCACCTTTTATTCAAATTACCGTTGCGGTAATTCCTTAGTTCGAACAACCAAGCTGCTCGATACACGTTATGGGGTGCTACCCACTTATCTCGAAAAATAAGTCTGACAAATTGTCTTTTAATGACCAGTCTTAATACCTTCTCACCCTACGGTACTCGCTTGCTAAAACTCATCATCGACTCCACAATCTGTTACGTCTGTCGTATTTAAAATGTTGTTTGTAGTTTAGTCTCCTAAACGATGCCTGTCAACAAATTTTTTAATCATTTTCACATTTTGCGCTGAAAAGGGGTCAAGTTAGACCACTAGTGAAATTAAAGACGGTAAGTGCGCTACCAAACGTTCAATTTCTTGATTGTAAGGTCGATCATCTTGAATCGGCGGGATCAAACGTCGGATCATCTGATAAACACGCTGGGTTTGCACTCCTAAAGGTGCCGCTGCAGCCGTCCCAAACCGAAGATACACCGCCTGCGCCGCATTGTAAAACTCAATTGCGATCAACGTGCGCAAATAACGGTTGATCTTCATCAATGATTCACTGAGCAGCGGTAAATTTGACCCATGATCCTCAATATCGCCTGCCAAACCTAGAAAATCATTTGAAACAGGTTGTGCCATTTGGCGAATTCGAATATCCAGGTCTAATGCCGTTTTCTGCAACGTTTGCAGCCCAAATTGCGCACCGTGTTGCTGAATCAAAAAGCGCGGTAAGCCGGTTAACTGATCATTATTTAAATGCTTGATCCGTTGATAGATCGTGCGCGATAAATGCGTTAAGGATAAATTCAGCGCTTCAATGGCCAAGGCCACATCTAAAATTTCAAAATTTCCCGTTGAGACGATTTCACCACTGATGGGGTCCACCACTGGATTGTCATCAGACCCTTTTAAATACACATCGATCACCCGCATACTTTGATCTAATTTTTGTTGGATCGCCCCAAAAATGTGCGTGGCGGATCGAAAGCTAATGGGGTCTTGGATTTGTTGACGCTGATGCGGTTGCCATAAGTAACTGTTCTCTAGGTAACCACTGACCACTTTTGCAGCAGCTTGCTGATAATAATTACGCTTTGCATGCACGGCTAATGGCAAAATCGGGGTTAAATTGCTATCAAACCCTTCCATACTTAAGCCTAAACTAAGCTGTGCCAACTTAAATAAGGCCTGCGACTGGCTTAAAGCGGTGATGGCTTGACCCACACCAAAGGTATTCGAACTTAAGATGGCCAACGCATCCTTAGGCCCTAAAACCACTGGTTGCAAGTTTAATTGCTGAAAGACTTTGGCAGTTGCCACTTTATGCTGATGGTACCAAACTTTTCCTTGGCCCATGACAACAGCGGCTAATGCTGATAAAACACCAATATCGGCTTCACCAATTGAACCACATTCATAAAAGACCGGAATCCCTGAATTATTCACCATAAGTTCTCCAAGTACAGTGTCACCCCGGTATCATGGGC